>JAEWRI010000001.1 GCA_023460085.1 Bacillota bacterium
ACAACTACGAGCGGATTCAGCTCAAAACAAAACTGACGCCACTTGAAAAGCGACGCCAGTTGGCTTAATCTTTTGATTCTCTGCGACAGGGCTCTTTATTCGTGTCCAATCGGCAGGGTTCAGTTCACTGTAGGCGGCTTTTATTTTGGTGTGCCCGGCACTTTATGCTGCATTCTGCCGCACCCCATCTGCTTTGCTTTCCTTTGCCCTCTGCCTCCCCGTCTCGCTGATTTCCCTCTGTTCGCTATGGCCTTGCCGCTCGCTATGCGAGCGCTCGGCTCATGCTCACAGAACCGAATTCTCGCTTTATCGCCCGCTGGGCGCGCTCGATTCGGTTCCACACTGTGGCGTTTTCTTCACGCTCGCTTCGAATCCTCCCGGGCAAAATAAATGCCGCCCTGCAGGCGGCTTTTATTTTGGTGTGCCCGGGAGGATTCGAACCTCTGACCTTTGGAGTCGGAGTCCAACGCTCTATCCAGCTGAGCTACGAGCACACGCGCGTTATTTAATATACCACATTTTTTCGTCAAGTCAAACAAAATCAGAAGTATTGATACAGTGTACACCGTATACTGCCGTTATACAGCTTGCGCTTTTTGGCGGCACGCCCGCCGAAGAAGCGTTCAAACTGTTCGTCGGCGGTGATGACGCTTTTCTTCTGCACCTTCTCGAACGCCCTGCCCATGTCGCGGTAGAGCTGATGCACACCCTCCTTATCGCCGATGCGCTGTGCGTAGGGCGGGTTGGTGACGACAAGACAATCACGGCGCGCAAATTCCCGAACGTCGGCATGATACAGCTTCAGCGTAACGCCCGCCGCTTTGGCGTTGGCGTCCGCCGCGCGTATCGCTTTGGTATCGATGTCCGAGGCGTACACCTCCGGCTGAAGCCGCTTTTCGCCGCGTGCGGCTGCGCGCTCCGTTTTCCATTCTCCGCCTAATATCCTCCAGCCTTCCCCGTCGAAACTGCGCGACAGGCCCGGCGCGATATTGGCGCCAATCATCGCGGCCTCTATGGCAACCGTGCCGGATCCGCAGAGCGGATCGGCAAATGCGCCTTCGCGCCACCCGGACAGCAGCACGATGCCCGCGGCCAGCGTCTCCCGGATAGGCGCGGCGACGCTGCCCTTGCGATATCCGCGGCGATTCAGCCCCTGCCCGCTTACGTTGAGGCAAATGGACGCTACGTTGCGCAGCAGCTTGATGTGCACGTCGTAGCGCGCGCCTGTCTCCGGCAGCGTGGTCAGCCGGTATTTCTGCCCCAGCCGAACGGCGATGGCCTTCTTCGATATGGACTGCACATCGGAAACGGAGAAAAGCGTGCTGCCCACCGCGTCCGCGTTGACGTCGATGCGCGCGTCGGCCGGGATGTAGTCCTCCCACCTCACCGCTTTGACGCCTTCGAACAGTGCGTCAAAACTCAGCGCTTCCGTTTGGGCCAGTTCGATATACACCCTGTCGGCAGTGCGCAGCCAGAGGTTTGCGCGCACGATGCCCGCTTCGTCAGCGCAAAAATACACCCGCGCATCGCGGGCGTTGACATCGTCCAGCTTCAGGTTTTTCAGCTCCTGCGCGGTCAGCGCCTCCAGCCCGAACGCGCAGGACGCAAAGCAGTTATACTTCACTGTTCTTCACATTCCAGCGGTTCAGCTTAACTCCGTTGATGTACAGCCCGAAGTTGCAGCTGAGGAACTTTGCGCTGAGCTCGCACATCTGCATGCGCGTGAGGTATATGGACATGAAGTCCATCGGCGACGAAGTGTCGTCCATCGTGTAGTCAATCGTGATGGTGCCGTCCTGCACGGTCAGCCGCGTCGTCTTTATCGCGTAGTTGACGCGGTCATGAATGTCGTCGGGCGAATAGGTCTTGACGCGCACGCGCGCGCGGTGCGCATCCACCTTGTCCGCAAGTATCAGCGCCGCCGATATGTCGCCGACGGGCTTGCCCGTCTCCTCCTCGTGCGAACCCACCGCGGCGCAGATTTCACATACCTCCGATATGGGCAGTCCGATGTCGCACAGTATCGGAAACAGCAGCACGGCGCCGTTCAGACCGTGGTTTTTGCGGTTCACGAGGTTGCCCACATCGTGTACCCATCCCGCAATTTTGGCAAGTTCTACCCGCCGCTCGGGCGCGTTCAGCTTGGACAGTATTTCCCCCGCGATTCGGCTGACATAGCCGACGTGGCGCGGGCCGTGATCCGTATATCCGATAACCTCCAGCACCCGGTTGGCCTGGTTGACCATCTCATTGATCTTCTCATTTGCCCTGATGTCTTCGAGTGTAATTGCCATTATTCCCCCCTGCCGGAAAGCATGTCGTAGTCCCTGTCACCAGTGAAGTCACGCTCGATATCGACATCGCCGCCCAACTCCTCCAGCGCGTTGCGCATCGAAATGTATTCAAAATAGGTAAGCCCATCCTGCCGGATCGCGTCCTCCAGATACGGCACCGCTTTCTCGTTGCCCATTTTCCCAAGACAGCTTGCGTAGAACGCACGCTTGTCCGAACCGTAGATGAACTTGTCCAGCACAAAGCCGTATACGCGCTCGTCGTATGCCAGATCCGAAAGCACGTCGAGGAAGCACTCCGCGGCGTATTCGCTCTGCGCGGCTTCGTAAGCGGCAATCAACGCTGCCTGAACCTTATCTCCGCTGCCCTTCAGTGCATCCACGCACGCCTCTGTAAAATCATTGCCCTCCGCCGTGCCCGCCAGCACCTCGATATAATATGCGTAAGGATGGGGCATCTCCATCTCTTCGATGAGCTGCACCAGTACAGCCCGGAACTCGTCTCCGCGCTCCCCTTCATAGTTTTGCAGCATGGAATGCACGTACGGAAACGTTTCCTCGCTCGTTTCCGCAATGCGCGCCATCAGCGCGCCCGGTATCTGCAGCTCCGAAAAGAAATACTGGCCGAGAAGCACCAGTAAATCCGAACCGGAAACGTTGTCGAAGTAACCGTTCGGTGTCTGTCCGTTCAGTTCGCCAAGCGGCAGATCCAGCCAGCGCAGATAAAGCTCCGGTGCTATCTCCTCCAGCACATCCTCATTCATCTCATGCTTGTCCTGATACTCGTGAAGGTATGAATGGAAGAGCTCTTCAAAATCGATCAGTTTCGCCATTCTCTGTTACCTCATATATTACCGCGCAATAACGGCGCAGCGTTGAGAGCGCCACTTGATACACCTCCGCAATCTGCGGCTGCGTAAGCATATGGGCTTCGTCCGCGCGGTGCATCGCCACGTATTCCAGCGCGGCGGCCAGCGCCTCCGGCTTGCGCACCCATTCTCCCCGGTCGGCTTTCTGCCGCGCCACGGTGACCAGCAGCTCCACGCCGCCTGTAATCACACCGTCTTCCTTGCGCCGCCGCGCGTTGCGGATGAAGATATCCAGCGCTTCGGCGTACGGTTCCGCAAGCGCCTTTAGGTCCTCCGACACGCTGCCCACGCGCACCTCCGCAATGGAGCCCTTGATATAGGCCACGTACGGTTCCTTTGCGCCCATGCGCTTCAGATACAGAAATACGTCGTTTTTGATTTCATCGGTCTCGCCGCTTTTCAGCAGGAAGTTTCTGAATTCTTCCTCCACTTCCTCGTCGGTAAACATGCACATGATCTCCAGCGCTATCTTCTTGATATACTCGTCGCCGTAGTGCAGCCCCCAGAGTATGATGGATTTGAAGAAGGCATCCTCGCTCCATTTCTTTTCGAAGCGGTCTCCTTTATGCTTCAGGCAGTCGTTTAAATACTTGATCCGGCGCTTAATCTCATCGAACTGCACCTGATATACGTATTCGAATTCCCGTACAGCGCCGCCCGCCTTCGCTTCCTCCGCCTTGGTGTTGTAGTACAACGCGAGGCTGTTCCTGGGGTCAATTTTGAGTACGCGTACAAAATGCGCCGCCGCTTCCGCATACAGCCCGCAGTTATACGCCGCCAGCCCCGCAAAGTGCAGTATGCGCGTATCGTAAGGCTGCAACGCGACAATTTTCAAAAACCAGCGGTATGCTTTCTCGTGCTCGCCCAGCTCACAGTATGTCAGCGCCACCTTGTGCATATCCTCCGGCTCGACATCGTCCATTGCCTCCAGACGCGTAAGCTGCAGCGCCGCGCGCTCGGCATCCCCGATATCCGAATAAAACAGCGCGAGGTTGCAGGTAGCGTGCAGGTTCCCGGGCTGAATCTCCAGTACGCGCAGCGCCGTTTCTACCGCTTTTTCCTTGCGCCCGTCGAAGAAATATGACAGCGCGAGGTTATTCATCGCGGGCAGCATCGCCGGTTCCTTGCGGATCACCGTTTCCAGCCGCTTTGCCGCCGCTTTATAGTCTCCCCGGTCGAGGAATTCCTTGCCCTCGGATGCCTGATCCAGCAGCATCCGCCGGCTGATATCCTGCAGCGCGCCTTCCTCCTCCTCATCCTCCTCGTCGAGAATCTCGAAAAGCTCGTCAATTTCATCGGCGAACTCTCCCTCGGGATCCACCGCGAGGTACTGCTCGAAGGCCTCGTCCGCGAGGTCGTACTTTTTCAGGCCCATGTAATTGCAGCCCAACGCAAACAGGCACTCGGTCGGCGCGTTGCCATAACGTACGACTTTCAGCAGCACGTCGTTCGATTCGTCGTAAAGCCCCATCTCCGAATAGATCTGCGCAATGCCCAGCAGATATTCCACGTTGTGCGGATCCATCCCAAGCACCCTGCGGTAGAGCTGTAATGCTTCGATAAAATTGCCCGCATCGATGTGCTTTTCCGCCTTGCGGACGAAAAACTCTGCGGGCTGGTTAAAGCTCAGCACTTTGTTTTCAGTTTTCTTGCTTCCGTTGTTGTCCTTCATGACACTCCTTTTGAAGCATTATAGCATAGTTTTAATTGTCCGCATATCCCGCTTATCGCGCGCAGAGAAATTGTACACGCTGCGCGTCTTCGGAAGGCGCGTGCTCCGTAAACGCTTCGTATGCTTCCGCGCGGGAAAACCCCGCTTCACGCATTATGCCGAGCAGCACGTCTGTGTCGTGCGCGTACTGCACATGGCGCTCTCTGCTGCGTTCAAACCATTCTCCGTTTCGGATGAAGAGCGTCACATCCATCGTCAGCGCGCTCCTGTCCTCATCATAGCGGTTCTGCCAGATACACGCCGCATCGTCTGCGTCGTCGAAATAGACCTGACCATCCATGATGTCCCGAAGTTTGTGCCTCGTGCTTACATCAAACAGCAGCAGACCGCCCGGACGCAGCGCGGCAAACGCACCCGCAGCAAAGCTTCGTACCCCATCCGTATCCACGTAGTTGACGCCGTCACAGGCGCATACGACGGCATCCATCGGCCGCGCAACCTCGATGTGTCGCATGTCCTGCCGCACGAAACGCGCACCGCAGCCTTCCCTGCGCGCTTCTTCCGCCGCTATGCGCAGCATCGCCCCGGAAATATCCGAAGCAACGACATCGTACCCCAGCGTGAACAGCCGCCTCGAAATGGCACCGGTGCCGCACGCCGCTTCGAATATCCGCTTCGCTCCCGCGCGGCGCAGCATGCCGTCCAGATATGCCGTCCACGCGTCGTAGTCCACATCCTCCATCATCATATCGTATATTCCTGACAGATACCGATATGCTTCCACAAGCATCCTCCCACGGATTTTTCCGTTCATCCGACAATATTCATTACTATACTATATAGCAGAATAAATGAAATGGCCGCAGAAAAAAATTTACGTTTTTCAAAAAAAATTTCCAATGGGTACTTGACAAATTCGTCAATATGATTATAATTGTAATCAGATGATTGCATTCGTAGTCACTGGATTGGAGGAACAAGCACAAATGGAATCTTTGACGTATCCGGAGTGGACGGTGATGACAGCGCTTTGGGATAAGGAGCCTCAGTCCCTTTCCGAGGTAATCGCCACTATGAACGGGAAAATGGAGTGGAGCTATCGCACATACGCTTCATATCTTAATAAACTATGTGAAAAGGGACTTGTCGGATTCGAGACAAGGGGCCGCGACAAATTTTACTTTGCCAACGCCGGAAAAGAGGAATGCATGAGAGCAGAGAGCCGCAGCCTTATCCGGAAGGTGAGCGAGAAGAGCGCCAAAGAACTGCTGATATGCATGATAGAAGAAAGCGGGCTGAGTCCGGAGGATCACGAGGATCTGAAAGCCCTGCTGGATGATCTCTCAAAAGGAAGTGATACACGGTGACTATTCTGTCTGTATTGCTGAGCGTCACGGTATATTCCGCCGTAATTTTCGCGGCAATCATGCTTTTCAGGATCGCTTTTAAAAAGCATATCTCCCCAAAGCTGATGTATTTGGTCTGGGTGATTCTGATTTTGCGCCTGCTGATTCCCGTAACCCTAGACAGCGGGTTCTCCCTTATCAGGATACCGACCGCCGCTCCGGAAGCTCAGCAAGCCCTTACCAATCCCCCCGTGAACGAAACAGGCGGCGCGTTGGGCATGTATGATCCAGGGGAAGTGCTCACGGAGGATGGCAGCCCTCTCCCGGCGCAGGAAGAAACCGCCGCGTCGGATACAACCAGCGCCGCTGCCTTTACGTTGGACTTGCCGACGGTGGCGGCCGCCATATGGATATTGGGCATGCTGCTGATGCTTGCGCAGACCATCGCGGCATCGGCAAGGCTAACCCGCAGCCTGCTGAAGAACTCTGTTCCCGTGCCGATAGAATGGCTGGACATTGCGGAACATGTCAAGAGGGAGCTCGGTATTCACAGCAGCGTGCGCGTACTGATGGTCCGCAATTTTGTCTCCCCCGCGCTGAACGCGAGCTTGACTCCGCTGATCGTAATGCCCGAGCAAATGTCGGGCCAGAGCAAGGAGAAGATTGAGTTCGCGCTGCGCCATGAATTTACGCATCTCAAGCGCCGGGATCACCTCGTTTGTCTGCTGCTTGCCGCGCTCCGGATTGTCTACTGGTTTAACCCCATCGCATGGCTGGCTTCGAAGCAAATCAAGATGGATATGGAAACCGCCTGCGACAGCGCGGCGGTAAGCCCGATGAGTCAGGAAGAAACAAAGCGTTATGCTACAACCGTACTGGAAATGTACGCGAAAGAAAGGGTGAGATTCGTGCTGGGTATGTCTTTTGGCCTTACAAAGAAAACAGCGGAAAGGCGCGTCCGCGGGATATTCATGCGCAAACATTCAACCCCGGGAGCCCGGACTGCGGCTCTCCTGCTGGCGGCAGTGCTGCTGCTTGCATGCTTCACCACCGCCTGCCAGCCTGTCCCGGAGGAAATCCTACCAACGGATACCGCCGGCATCACCCCGACAGAAACGGTGACTTCCAGCGTACCTTCCGCTACCCCGTCACCGGAAGTCAGCGCAACACCCGCCGCGTCTCCGTCAGTGACGCCGGATCCCAGCCCGACAGCGTCACCGTCGGCATCTGCGTCTCCTTCGCTGGCGCAGATGGCAGCGCTGCCCATGGGCATCAAGCAAGAGGCAAGGTTTACCGAGGACCTGAACGGCGACGGCATAAAAGAAGCAATAGTGGTAGGCAGCGTTACCAACAGCCAGACGATATTCCTCTATGTGCTGTACGCGGGTGACTACAACAAGCTGATCGTGTATGACGGCCGCTATGCGAATGCGTTCCGTGCGCGCACCAGCAAGGGAAAGTTCTGTCTGCTGGTGAGCGTGGATGAAGGTTCGGAGGATTATACCACATTCTCTTATTCCTTCAATGGTCTGAAGCCTGTATTGCAGGATCAGGCACACGGGGGTCTTGTCAATGTCAGCGGCACGCAGGTAACACTCGGCGGCCATATGGACGTAATTGGCACCTGGGATTACACCTGCCAGTTTCAGCTGGAAAACACGTTTAAACTAAACAAATCTTCGGATTATACGATTTTAGACAACTGGATGGAACCATTGCACACGATAAGGGAACTGCCTGTGGAAATGCTCAGCGGCGGTGCGTATACTCCGGGAACGCTTCCGACAGATACGACACTGCAACCCACCAACACCGACGGAAAAACGTATTTGAGCTTCAGCCTGAACGACGGCTCCACAGGAAGAATCCTCTTTACGAGGGGAGACACTTATGAAGCGATAATCGGCGGCCTTCCGGAAAGTGATTACTTCGACAACATCGCATATTCGGGGTAAGATTCTCAACTGCATGCCAGCGCGGATCTCAAGGAAATCGCCGCTGGCATGCTTTTTTATTACGGTTTTTTATCGACATGCTGCGGTTCTCGTGCCTTGAGTATCGCAGCTTGTGCCTTGAGTATCGCAGCTTTCATTGACTGCCGCCGCGACAGATGGTATAATGAAACACAATAACCGTTACAGTCTGAGGCGCGATTTTCATTAGTACAATCTGCGATGGCTCCGGAAGCCGCATATCGTATATTGGAAAGGGAAAATCGCCGAAGACGGCGCCTGTCCGGCAGGCCCCGTCTGGGTGTCCGGCAAACAGCCGTACAACTGTCGCCTTTCAGGGGCGGAGCGCTGCTGTGACATTTACCGTATTGCATTGAATTGCACTGCGGGGTGGTGTAGCGCGTGGTCTGGTTTGCGTGCTATTTTTATTATCAGGGCGAAGCGGCTTGGATCAATTTTTTCCGGGAGGAAGTCAGTATATGAATCGTTGGAAAGTGGGAATCGTGGGGGCCACCGGCATGGTCGGGCAGCGTTTTGTGACGCTGCTGGCCAATCATCCCTGGTTTGAAGTAACACACCTCAGCGCCAGCGCGGGCTCCGCGGGCAAGACGTACGCGAAAGCGGTGGAAAGCCGTTGGGCGATGATCGCGCCCCTGCCCGAAAGCGTTGCGGGCATGCCGGTATATGACGCTTCCGACATCGAAGCCGCCAGGAAAAACTGTGACTTTGTGTTCTGCGCGGTCAGCCTTGACAAAGCGCAGACGCGCGCGCTCGAAGAGGCGTATGCCAAAGCCGAGCTCCCCGTTATCTCGAACAACAGCGCACACCGCATGACGCCCGATGTGCCCATGCTGATGCCGGAGGTTAACCCGGAGCACGCAGAAATCATTATCGCGCAGCGCAAGCGCCTCGGTACCCAGCGCGGCTTCATCGCCGTGAAGCCCAACTGCTCCATACAGACCTATGTGCCCGCGCTGCACCCGCTGATGGATTTTGAGCCGGAGCAGGTGGTGGCATGCACGTACCAGGCAATCTCGGGCGCCGGCAAGACGTTTGAGCGCTGGCCGGAGATGGTGGATAACGTCATTCCCTACATCGGCGGCGAGGAACAGAAAAGCGAGCAGGAGCCGTTGAAAATTTGGGGCAGAATAGAGGGCGGAGAAATCCGTATGGTCGGCAGCCCGGTGATTACAAGCCAGTGCATCCGTGTTCCCGTCACCGACGGTCACATGGCGGCTACCTTCGTGAAGTTTAAGAATAAACCCTCGAAGGAAACCATACTGCAGCGCTGGAAGGAGTATGCCGGTGAGCCGCAGAAACTGAAGCTGCCCAGCGCGCCGCAGCCCTTCCTGCAATACTTCGAGGACGATTCGCGTCCGCAGACGCACATCGACCGCGACAACGGCAATGGCATGGCCGTCTCCATCGGCCGTCTGCGCGAGGACCCCATATTCGACTATAAGTTTGTCTGCCTCAGCCACAACACGCTGCGGGGTGCGGCGGGCGGCGGCGTACTCGCCGCGGAGCTGCTGGCGGCAAAGGGCTATTTCGACAGGTGACTTTCGTCGCCACCCCTAGAAAGGAGCCAGGCATGAGCATTTTCAAAGGAGCAGGAACCGCGCTTGTGACGCCGTTCAGCGACACGGGCATCAACTTCGGCGCTTTCGAGGCGCTGATCGAATACCAGATCGAGGGCGGCATAGACGCGCTCGTCGTTTGCGGCACCACCGGTGAGGCCTCTACGATGACGCACGATGAAAAGAACAGCGCCATTGAATTCGTCGTCAAGCAGGCGGCGGGGCGCGTACCCGTCATCGCGGGTACAGGCACCAACGATACCGCGGCATCCGTCATCGCTTCGATGGAAGCGGCAGACCTCGGCGCGGACGCGCTGCTTGCCGTGACGCCCTACTACAACAAGTGCACCGACGCGGGTCTCATCCGCCACTTCTACGCCATCGCCGACGCGGCGGGCCTGCCTGTACTCGTGTACAACATTCCGTCGCGCACGGGCTTCAACATCTCCCCCGCGGTGATGAAGGAGCTGGCGGCGCATGAGCTGATTGCGGGCGTCAAGGAGGCCAGCGCCAACATCTCGCAGATTGCGGAAATTGCGCGCCTCTGCCCCGGCTTCGACATCTACTCCGGCAACGATGATCACGTGGTGCCTATACTCTCGCTTGGCGGCATCGGCGTCATTTCTGTGGTATCCAACGTGCTGCCCGGCATGACGCACGACATGGTAGCGCGCTTCCTCGCGCACGATACCGAAGCGGCGTGCGCGCTTCAATTGAAGCTCAACGCGCTCGGCAAGGTGCTTTTCTGCGAGGTGAATCCCATCCCCATCAAGATGGCGCTGAACCTTATCGGCATCGACGCGGGCCTGCCGCGCCTGCCGCTGACGGAGATGAGCGAGGGTAACGCGGTGCTGCTCAAAAAGGAACTCATGGCGCTGGGGTTCGACATCGCCTGACGGACAGATAATACTGATTATACAGAAGATAAAAGGGGTAAGTTTGGGTATGGTACGAATACTGATTTGCGGCGCTAACGGAAAAATGGGACAGACCTTGGCCGAGGCAGCCGCGAAAACGGACAACGTGCGGGTCGTTGCCGGAGTTGACAAGTTTGCGGATGCGCGCCAGAACCCCTTCCCTGTTTACCCCCAGATTTCACGATGCGCCGAAACTGCCGACGTCATTGTCGATTTTTCGCGTCCTGAAGCGCTGGAGGACAACCTCCGCTTTGCGCACGAGCACGGCATGGCGCTCATCATCGCGACGACCGGCTTCTCTGACGAGGAAAAAAAGCGCATCCGCGAAGTATCCGAGCACATCCCTGTGTTCTTTTCCGCCAACATGTCTCTGGGCGTAAGCCTTCAGATGGAGCTTTCGCGGCGCGCCGCGGAATGCCTTGGCGAAGGGTTTGACATCGAAATTGTCGAAGCCCATCATAACCAGAAGGTGGACGCGCCCAGCGGCACCGCGCTGGCCCTTGCCGAAGCCATCAACGAAGCGTTTGTATCGCCCAAGGAGCTGCTGTGCGGACGCTGCGGACGCAGTGAGAAGCGCAGCCGCGAAATCGGGATCCACGCGGTGCGCGGCGGCACGCTGCCGGGCGACCACAGCGTATACTTCCTCGGCCCGGACGAAGTGCTGGAGATCCGTCACAGCGCGCAGTCGCGGCAGATTTTCGCATTCGGCGCACTGCGCGCCGCGCAGTTCATCGCCGGCAAACCCGCCGGGCTGTACACCATGGCGGACATGATTTCCCAGAACGCCGTCACCAACCTTTACAAGGATGACGGGCAGGCCATGATCACGCTGTCCCACCTTCCGGCCTCCCCCGTTACCATCGCGGACGTGTTCGAGGCGGTAGCCGCGGGCGGCATCAAGGTGGACATCATCAGCCAGACCTCGCCGCAGCAGGGGCTGGTCAGCCTCTCGTTTTCGCTGCCGCGCACAGTGCTGGAAAGCTGCCTTGGTATCCTCCGGCAGTACGAGGCGGACGGCGCAAGCATTACCGCCAACGCCGCGCTCTCCAAGCTGACGGTGGAAGGCGCGGGCATGCAGCGTCAGTACGGCGTGGCTTCGAAGCTATTCGGCGCGCTGGCCGCGCATAACATCGGCATCGACATCATCACGACGTCCGAAACCAAGATCAGCTTCTGTGTAGACGAGACCCGTGCGGACGAAGCGATACTCGCGGTGGCGGAAGCGTTCGGGCTGTAACTCATGGACATCAGAAGGCCGTGTGCCTTCTTTTTTATGCGAATCTTTCTTCCGTTCCGTTTGACAATGTACCGTAGCAGGGGTATTCTTGTCTGGATTTGTTTCATCAGGAGGACAGACTATTGAAAGAATTTTTTGAAATGCTGATGCTGCTGAGCTTTGGAATATCGTGGCCGTTTTCCATTGTAAAATCCATCAAATCCCGAACCACCAAAGGCAAAAGTCTGGTTTTCATGCTGATCGTCATGTGCGGGTATCTCTTCGGCATCACCAGCAAGCTGGTTTCCGGCGCGATTACGTATGTGTTCTTCTTCTATATACTCGACCTGTTGATGGTGCTGACAGATACGCTGCTCTATATCCGCAACGCCCGGCTGGACAGGCTGGCTGCGATGAATGCGACGGATACGGTTGAATAGCCGGCAAACGCAAAGCGGCTCATACGAAAATGTATGAGCCGCTTTTATATCATCGATAGTTCCGACATACGGCAATTTTGCGCGATCATTGACTGCGTTTCGCCCCTCGGCGCGTCCGGGAGGCCGCGCCCTACGGATTGGGTGAATATCAGCTGCACTTTTTTGTTACCGGCATCAGTGCGGTATTGCACAGAAGGCACCGCGGGGCAATGCCGCTTCGGATGCGGCGCGTCCGGGAGGCCGCGCCCTACGGACTTGTGTTATATTACGGCAGCGCTTATTTGATTCCGATATCCGTGCGATATTGCGCGCCCTCGAAGGATATTTTGCTGACTTCGGCGTAGGCTTTTTCCTGCGCTTCGGCGATGTCTTTGCCCAGCGCCGTTACCCCCAGCACACGGCCTCCTGCGGTCACGTACACGCTTTCTTGCTTTGCCGTACCGGCGTGGAACACGATGGCGTCCAGCACATCCGCAAGGCCCGTTATGGGCAGTCCCTTGGGATAGCTGCCCGGATAGCCGCCCGAGGCCAGCACGACGCAGACCGCACAGCGTTCGTCCCACTCCAGCTTCACCTCATGCAGCCGCCCGTCGATGACGGCGTCCATCACGTCCAGCAGATCGTTGCTCATGCGCGGCAGCACCACCTGCGCCTCCGGGTCTCCGAAGCGCGCGTTGTATTCCAGCAGCTTCGGGCCATCCTTCGTCAGCATCAGGCCGAAGTACAGCACGCCGCGATAATCCACGCCCTCGCTTTGCAGCGCGTCCACCGTGCGCCGGATGATGGTTTCTTCCACTACGGCGCGCACCGTGTCCGTGTATTTGGGGCTGGGCGAGAATGTGCCCATGCCGCCGGTGTTGGGCCCTTTGTCTCCGTCGAAGGCGCGCTTGTGATCCTGCGCGCTTGCCATGGGCAGTATCGTCTTACCATCGCAGAAAGCCAGTACCGAAACCTCCGGCCCCTGTATGAATTCTTCCATTACGACGCGTTTCCCCGCGTCGCCGAATACGCGCTTCACCATGATGTCGTCCAGCGCGGATATGGCCTCTCCGACCGTATTGGAGATGAGCACGCCTTTGCCCAGCGCCAGCCCGTCCGCTTTAACGACGATGGGCAGCTCGCAGTTCCGCACATAGCCGCACGCTGCTTCGTAGTCTTCGAACACCTCACATTGCGCGGTGGGAATGCCGTATTTTTGCATCAGCCGCTTGGCGTATACCTTGCTGCCTTCCAGCCTTGCGCCCGCCGCCGTGGGTCCGAAGGCACGGATGCCCTCCGCCTGCAGCGCGTCCACGAGCCCCATGTAGAGCGGGTCGTCCGGCGCGACCACCACAAGGTCGAAGCGCTCCTGCTTTGCGTACTCCACAAGGCCTGCGATGTCCGTCGCCTGAATGGGCACGCACTTCGCCATATCCGCTATGCCGCCGTTGCCCGGCGCGCAGTGTATCTCCGTCACCCTGGGGCTCTGCCGCAGCTTCCAGACGATCGTATGTTCGCGGCCGCCGCCGCCTACCACCAGTATCTTCATCGCAGTCCCTCAGTGCTTGAAGTGGCGCATGCCCGTCGTCACCATCGCGATGCCCAGCTCGTCACAGGCTTTGATGGAGTCCTCGTCGCGTATGCTTCCGCCCGGCTGTATGATGGCCGCGATGCCGTACTTCGCCGCCAGCCGCACGCAGTCGTCAAACGGGAAGTACGCGTCGGACGCGAGCGCCGCGCCACGCGCCTTGTCGCCCGAGCGCTGCAGTGCGTTCTCCGCCGCCCAGATGCGCGACACCTGCCCCGGCCCGAGGCCCAGCGACTGATCGTCCTTCGCCACGGCAATGGCGTTGCTCTTCAGATGCTTCACGAGCTTCCACGCAAACAGCAGATCCTTCATCTGCTGCTCCGTGGGTGCAAGCTTCGTCACCACTGTAAGCTCTCCGTCCAGCAGCTTATCGTCCGGCTGCTGCACGATGAGGCCGCCCAGTGGCTTCTTGAGTTCCAGCGCCGTGGGCTTGATGGGAGACGAAATGCCCGGCAGCCGCATGATTCGCAGGTTCTTCTTGGTTTTCAGCACCTCCAGCGCGTCCTCCGCGAAGGACGGTGCAATGACGATCTCGAGGAAGGTCTTGACCATCTCCTCGGCAGTAGCCTTGTCCACCTCGGCGTTGACCGCCACGATGCCGCCGTACACCGATACCGGATCGGCGTTGTACGCCTTGAGGTATGCCTCGCAAACCGTTGCGCCGCTGCCCACGCCGCATGGGTTGGCGTGCTTGGACGCGACGACGGTGATCTCCGTAAATTCGCGCAGGCAGTCCAGCGCGCCGTTGGTATCGTTGATGTTGTTGAACGACAGCTCCTTACCCCACAGCTGCTCTGCCGCCGCCAGCGTACCTTCGGTGCCGATGGGTTCTTTATAGAACGCGGCGCTCTGGTGCGGATTCTCGCCGTAGCGCATGTCCTGCAGCTTTTCATAGGTCAGCGTCATCTTTTCGGGGTATCCCCCGCCGTTCTGCTGGCGCAGGTAACCGGAGATCAGCGCATCGTACGCCGCCGTGTGTTCGAATACCTTGACGCACAGATCGAATTTGGTCTGGCGCGTGACGCCTCCGGTTTTCAGCTCGTCCAGCACACGGGTATAGTCCGCCGGGTCTACGATGGACGCGACGTCCTGCCAGTTCTTCGCCGCGGCGCGCAGCATGGTCGGCCCGCCAATGTCGATGTTCTCGATGGCGTCCTCCAATGTCACACCGGGCTTCTGAATGGTGGCTTTGAACGGGTACAGGTTGACCGCAACGATGTCTATGAGGCCCACACCGAGCTTCTGAACCTGCTCCATATGCTCCTTGTTTTCCCGCATGGCGAGTATGCCCGCGTGGATGGCCGGGTGCAGCGTCTTCACGCGCCCTTCGAGACACTCCGGAAAGCCGGTGATGTCCGACACGTTGGTGACGGGCACGCCCGCCTGCTCCAGCGCCTTCTGCGTGCCGCCCGTGGAGAGGACTTCGAAGCCAAGCGCTGTCAAGCCGGACGCGAACTCAACGATTCCCGTCTTGTCAAACACGCTGAGGAAAGCTCTCTTCATATGATAAACCTCCGCAAATTGAAATCGTTTCTTCCTTGGGGGCGCCGCCCCCAGACCCCTGCAAAAGGGATTCATCCCTTTGCAATCCCTTCAATAGGATGCCCTTACAGGGCATCCTGGTTTTCTATTATTTTTAAAACATACGTTTGATGTAAATCCGCTAATCCTACTATAATTCAAATACGGGAAATGCCGCAGGCATTTCCCTGACGGGTTCCCAAAGGGCCGCGGTCCTTTGGCGGGAGCCCGAGGGCAGAGCCCTCAATGATCAATCCACCAAAACCCTGCGTCCTTCCACTTTCAGCCGCCCTTCGCACAGCAGCGCCACCGATTTGGGCAGCAGCTCGTGCTCCACGGTGAGTATGCGCGCGGCCAGCGTATCGGGCGTGTCGTCATCCAGCACAGGCACGCAGCGCTGCATGATGATGGGGCCGGTATCGGTGCCTTCGTCGACGAAGTGCACCGTCGCGCCGGAAACCTTCGCGCCGTAGGCCAGCACCGCCTCGTGCACACGGTGCCCGTAGTAGCCCTTGCCGCAGAAGGACGGTATCAGCGCGGGGTGAACGTTGACGATGCGATGCTGAAATTGGCGCACCAGTATGGATCCCAATATCGACATGTAGCCTGCCAGCACCACGCCCTGCGCGCCATACCGTTCCATCGTCCGCATTACCGCCGCGTCGTGCTCATCCTGGCTGGGGTACTCCTTCGGGCGGATCACCTCAGCCGGTACGCCCGCCTTCTTCGCGCGCTCCAGCGCGTACACGCCGGGGCGGCTGGAGACGACGCAGACCACCTTTGCGGGGATGCGTCCGTCTGCGCAGGCGTCCAGTACAGCCTGCAGATTCGTTCCGCCGCCGGATACGAGTACAGCCAGCCTGTCTATCCCCACAGCCGCACGCCCTCGCCTTCCTCTACGCTGCCGATAACGAAGGCTTCCTCACCCAGCGCACGCGCTGCCAGCGCCACCTCTGTTGCCTTCGCTGCGTCCACAGCCAGTACCATGCCGATACCCATGTTGAACGTGTTGTATGCTTGCTCCGGCTCCAGCTTGGCTTCGCGCACCAGCAGTTCAAATATGGGCGGCATGTCCCAGCTGCCCAGCTCTATCTTCGCGCACAGGCCCTGAGGCAGTATGCGCGGTATGTTCTCGATGAAGCCGCCGCCTGTGATGTGCGCGGCGCCCTTGATTTCGTGCGCTTCCATCAGCGCAAGCACGGGCTTCACATAGATGCGCGTGGGCGTCAGCAGCTCCTCGCCGAGCGCTTTTCCGAACGCGTCCACATACTGTTCGAGGATACGCCTCTCCATCGCGATCAGCTTGCGCACCAGTGAGAAACCGTTGCTGTGAACACCGGAGGATTTAAGCCCTATGAGCTTATCGCCCGGTTTGATATTGCCGCCGCTGACGATCCTGTCACGCTTTACGCTGCCTACGCAGAATCCCGCGAGGTCATATTCGCCCTCCGCGTAGAAGCCCGGCATCTCGGCAGTCTCGCCGCCGATGAGCGCACAGCCCGCCTGCCGGCAGCCCTCCGCGACGCCCTTAACCACGTCCGCCGCGATGCCGGGCACCAGCTTGCCCGTCGCAATGTAGTCGAGAAAAAACATCGGGCGCGCGCCCTGACACACCACGTCGTTGGCGCACATCGCCACGCAGTCGATGCCCACCATATCGTGCTTGTCCATCACGAAGGCGCACTTCAGCTTTGTGCCCACGCCGTCCGTGCCGGAAACCAGCACGTCGTCGCCATGCGCGTACATCGCGCCGAAGGATCCGAGGCCTGTCAGCACATTGCCGTCGAAGGTCGACTCCGCGTGCGCTTTCATCCGCCGCACCGCTTCGTACCCGGCGTGTACGTCCACGCCCGCGTCCTTATAGGTAATCGCCATTGTATTTCTCCTGTTTCAGGATTTGTCCAGCATGTTCTTTTTCCCGTTCGTCAGCAGGTGAGACACGTCCTCCGGGTAACATCCGTTGAAGCACCCGGCACAAAAGTTGCAGGCCGCTCCCTCGACGGTCTTCAGCAGGTCCTCGATGCGCAGGTAATTGAGCGAGTCCGCTCCGATAAGCCTGCGGATTTCCTCCACCGAGTGCGACGCGCCGATGAGCTGGTCGTGCGAGGAGGTATCGATGCCGAAGAAGCACGGGTGCTGGATGGGCGGAGAGCTGATCTGCATGTGCACTTCCTTCGCGCCCGCCAGCTTCAGCATCTCAATGATGCGCTTGGACGTGGTGCCGCGCACGATGGAGTCGTCCACCAGCAGCACGCGCTTGCCGCGCACGTTGCGCTTCAGTGCGCTCAGCTTCACCGATACGCCCATCTCCCGCTTGCCCTGCGAGGGCTGAATGAACGTGCGCCCCACATAGCGGTTCTTCGACAGCGCGATGGTGTACGGGATACCCGACTGACGCGAATAGCCCATCGCGGCATGCATCGCGGAATCCGGCACCGCCGCCACGACGTCCGCGTCCACCGGGCTCGCCATCGCCAGCAGTTCGCCCGCACGCTCCCGCGCCTTGTGCACCTGAATGCCGTCGATATCCGAATCGGGCCGGGCGAAGTAGACGTATTCGAATATGCACAGCGCGGTATCCATCGCGCGATGTCCCTGATAGGATTTGAGGCCGTTCCTGTCCGCCACGACGATCTCGCCGGGGCGCAGATCACGGATGAATTCGGCGCCGATGGTGTCGAGCGCGCTCGACTCGGACGCGAACACAAAGGACTCGTCGATGCGGCCCAGCGCGATGGGACGAATGCCCTTGGGATCGCGCACGCCGATGACGGCATCGGGTGTCATGATCACAAGCGCATAGCTGCCCTTGATCTGCTCCATGGTTTTGGTGATGCCCTCGATGATGCCGCCTCCGCTGTGGCGCACGATCAGGCTCGCGATGACCTCAGAGTCGATGGTGGTTTGAAATATGGCCCCGTCGTTCTCCAGCTCGTCGCGCAGCTCCGGCGCGTTGATCAGGTTGCCGTTGTGCGCCAGCGCAATCGGCCCCTTCTTGGAGCTGATGACCAGCGGCTGAGCATTCGCCAGCAAACTGTCCCCCATCGTGGAATAGCGCACATGGCCGATGGCGGCGTGTCCGCCCTTGAGCTTTTCCAGGCTGTCCCGAAAGACCTCCTGCACCAGCCCCATATCCTTATGATAATCGATTTTGCTGCCGCGCGCCACCGCAATTCCCGCGCTTTCCTGTCCGCGGTGCTGCAGCGCAAAAAGGCCGTAATATGCGGCCTCAGCGGGCTCAATATTGGAATCTGTGCAGTATATGCCGAAAATGCCGCACTCCTCGTGCATGCAGTCGTCGTCCGGCTTGAAACGCTCATAGGGCTTCAGCGCTCTGTAACATGCAGGCATACTATTCCCCCATCAGCCTTCGTACGATCTCCTGATACGCTTCCTCTACGTCGCCCAAATCTCGGCGGAAGCGATCCTTGTCGAGCTTTTTGCCCGTCTCCGCGTCCCAGAAACGGCAGGTATCGGGAGAAATTTCGTCCGCGAGCACGATGCCGCCATGGAAGCGTCCGAACTCCAGCTTGAAATCGATGAGCTCAATGCCCATGCCCGCAAGGTATGTCTTGAGAATATCGTTGACTTTAAAGGAAACCTCGCGGATTTTTTCCATCTCCTCGTCCGTGGCAAGGCCCAGCGCGCGCACGTAGTACGAATTGATGAAGGGATCGCCCAGTTCGTCATTCTTGTAGCTGAACTCAAGGATGGGACAAAGCAGCGACGTGCCTTCCTCTATTCCCATGCGCTTGGAGAAGCTGCCCGCGGCACGGTTGCGCACAATCACCTCGACGGGAACGATCTCCACCTTCCGGACGAGGGTCTCGCGCTCGGAGAGCTGCTCGACGTAGTGTGTGGGTATGCCCTTGCTCTCCAGCAGGCGGAAGAAATGGTTGGACACCTTGTTGTTGACGATGCCCTTGCCGACGATGGTACCCTTTTTAAGGCCGTTGAACGCGGTTGCGGCGTCCTTGTAGTCGACGATCACATAGTTGGCATCGTCCGTAGTGTACACCTTTTTGGCTTTGCCTTCGTAGATCTGCTCCAGCTTCTTTACCATATAGAAATCTCCTTCTGAAGAGTTTGATCGGCTTCCAATACCATTGCGGCCATGTCCTTTTTATGCGCTGCCAGCTTGTCCTTCAGCGTTTCGTACTTGACCGCCAGTATCTGCACCGCCAGCAGCGCTGCGTTCTCCGCGCCGTCGATGGCGACCGTCGCCACCGGAATGCCCGGCGGCATCTGCACGGTGGACAGCAGCGAATCCAGCCCGTCCAGTGTGGACGATTTTATCGGCAGCCCAATCACCGGCAGCGTGGTATATGCCGCCAGCACGCCTGCAAGGTGCGCGGCTTTGCCCGCCGCGGCGATAATCACCTCTATGCCGTTTTCTGCGGCATTTTTCGCAAATGCGTGCGCGGCGTCCGGAGTGCGGTGCGCGCTGAGCACATGCGCCTCCACCTCCACGCCGAAGCCCTTCAGCGTTTTAATCGTCTTCTCCAGTACCGGCAAATCGGATTTGGACCCCATAATTACGGCTGTCTTCATATTTCCCTCGCATAGCGTTAAGTTCGTGTTTATTCTCGCGATAAAGACAGCATACTGGACGATTATGACTATGTCAATCCAAATCGCATACATTTTACATTCATATATCTATAATGTTCGTGTTTTATCGCGTTGTCCGGCGGCTAATGTTGATATACCAATCGTCCTTTCCCTCACTCTGGTTTATGCCGACAAAACTGAAAAGGCCGCCGAATGCTTTCGGCAGCCTCTGGCGTTCACGGGTTCTACTCCTTTTCGAAATGCTGATTCGATCCCGGCGTAGGCGGGAAGGAGTCACCCTTGCTCAGCGTAACCCCGCTCCTGACAACCTGACCGCGCTCGTTGACAATCCTGTAGTCGCCGCTTTGCGGCGCTTTCTGTCCTGATTTAAAGCTCTGCATCCGTCTCACCTTTCTTTCATGCGTTGTCTTTATTATTTCTCCATGCCGTTCCGATTATGTGAAAAAAACCGCTTGATATGCAGTTTTGTAGTTGTTATTTCAGATGCTATATGTTAAAATACCCTTCGCGTGGATCAAGCGCCATGGAGAGATGGCTGAGCTGGTCTAAGGCGCACGACTGGAAATCGTGTGTGGGCTAATACCCCACCGAGAGTTCGAATCTCTCTCTCTCCGCCATATAAGAACGCTAGTTTTGATACAATGAGTATCAGGATTGGCGTTTTTGTTTTGCACACCTCGGCCGTCAAATATCTTGATTTCAAAGCATTTTGACAGCATTTTTCCTATAATTCATATTAGACCCCCCTTTATCATCAGGATCTTATGCATCTTGTTCATGGCCTCCTAACTTCTCAGTCAATTTGTTACGACACAATGTACTGTCCCCTATTACTGTAACCTACAATACCCTTGACATTTCCGGCATAAGCGCCTATACTCTAACTTAGTTAAATTTGTTTTACTTAGTTTGGTTGTCTGGAGGTAATCCGATTTTGAATAATACTAAGACAGATGCAAAAAGCATGAAAAAGCAATATGTAAAGTCGATATTTATCAATGCAGTCAAATCCATCATCTTGCGCGAAGGTATTTCACATGTCACAGCAAGAAAGATAGGTGAAATTACAGGTTACTCTTATGCAACGATGTATCATTATTTCAGCGACCTCAATGAGCTTTTTCTTGAAACAAAGCTGGTGATGATACAGGACATGATTCAGTGCGGTAAAGAAAAATTCATCCAGTCAACTGATCCGTTACAGCTTATTAAAGCACAAACCAGATTTCCCATTGACTATTACATGGATAGCCCCAATATCTTTGAATTTTTTTACTGTTTCAAATTGGATGAACGAAATGAGATGGCGCTAAAATCCCTTGATATTGAAAAAGGGTACTGGGATATTTACCTGCCTTTTGTCGAAAAGGGAACGATTAAACGTTCTGATATTCCGGTCATCGCCCGGACCATCATGTATGCGGTTTACGGTATGATCACGCTTTACTTGTCAAACAACGGCCTCACAAGGGAAGATATCTATCAAGATATGGATAGAATGATTGATTTGATGTTGAAAGAAGGAAAGAGTGATGAGAATGAAAGGTAAGCAAAAGAGACGTAAAGTCATATTGAGCGTTATCATAATTTTGATTGTGCTTTTAGCTGCGATGATTTCAGGAGGAGTAGCCCTTCCGAAGCACTATTACGGCGACAAAACAGAAATATTGAAGTCAGCAACCGCTCAAACGGAAAAGGCTCTTATCGTTTACCAGCCTTCCCTCACTTCGGCTTCTCACGATATCGCATATGCCATTGCTGGCGGCCTAAATGCTTCCGGGTACGAAGTGACGGTCAGCTACCCTGGTGAGCATCTGTCAACAGATATCTCGGCATATTCCATTATCGTTTTCGGATCCCCGAATTATGGCGGTTCGGTGGCGGTTCCTCTTACGGAATATGTAAAACAAATCGATGATTTTACCGGGAAAAAGGTCATTCTTTTTTCTACATTTGGACTAGACGGCAGTATTAAACCGGAACTGGATAAACTTGCGGCGTTACTGTACGGCATCGAGCCGTATGCAACGGTTAAATACAGATTTAATGAAGAGGAAACGAATAATGCAGCCGCCTATCAGTTAGGCGTTGATGCTGCTGGAACATGACAATACGAGCGGCAAGATACCTACCAATCTGCCTGACGCTTGGGCGCATTGCTTTGACGCCGGTGCTGCTGTATCTCTTAATACACAATGACTTTTCACAGGCATTTATAGTATTTATCATTATCAGCCTGACCGATATCTTCGACGGTATGACCGCAAGGATGCTTGGCGCATGTACTCGCTTCGGCGCAATAATGGACGTCATCGCCGATCTGCTCTATATCGTCTCGTCTTTGGCAGTTCTCAACATCATGCATATGGCACCCGTCTGGCTGACATTGCTTGTTCTTTTCAAGTTTGCGGAATTCTACGGGACCTCTTATATATTACGTAAATGCAGCACAGAATCGATTTTTGTATCAGACTTACCCGGAAGAATCTGCGCCGCGCTGTTTTATATGATACCAGGCGTAATCTGCCTGCTTCATCGGATCACATTTGTTGGTTCCTGCATCGTTGCAAAGATATTGCTGATATTGATCATTTTTACCGCACTGACATCAACCTGCTTAAGATGCCTGAAATGTATAAGAATTAAAAGGAGAAAAGTTTTATGAGCGGTCCAATCGCACACGCATCGATTGCGATCATGGGGAAATCGATTAGCAAAAAAAATCCTTTATGGCTATTGCTAATTGCGACGCAAGTACCGGATTTGATGTTTTACTTTTTTCAGTTTATAGGGGTCGAATACCAAGCCGAAACCATAATAGACTTTGTCAACGGCTGGACTTATTTAAAGCCTGCACATATACCGTGGTCACACGGATTGTTTATGTGTATTGTGTATTCAATCGTCATGGCATCGGTTGTATTCCTTTTTTACCGCCGCTTCCGGTTAAGCTTCATTGCTGGACTTATGGTCATGAGCCATTGGCTGTTGGATTTTATTGTGTACGATAATCTGCCTCTCTTTTTCAAGGATAAGCCAACAGTAGGTCTCGGGCTCGTTAAGTCTCCGGTTGGCGTTAAGATAGCCACAGCTATTGAGGTGATCAGTGTTATCGCGGTTCTACTATATGGAACTAAGTATTTTATAAAGAAGAGAAAGGCAAAAAAATCTACTATACAGGAGGGTATATCCAATGATTAATACTGGTATCGTTTATGCCACTAAGACAAAGCATTCGAAAAAACTTGCTGAAGCAATTGGCACGGCACTAAACATCAAAGCGGAAAACATAGCGTCACAACCTCATTTTAAGGACATTGATCTGTTGTTCATCATTGGCGGGATTTATGGGGGCGAAAGCATGCCGGAACTTTTAGAATACGTCAGAAAACTCACCCCTTCCATGGTCAAGTCTGTGGCGCTTGTGACCAATTGCGGCTCTGGTAAACAGAAACAGATCACAGTGCGAAAAATACTTGAGGATAATGGCATTAGGGTCATCGATGAGTTTGTTTGCAAAGGCGCAATATTGATTGTTGCCGTAAGCCATCCGGACGCTATGGATTTAGAGAAGGCAACAGAGTATGCAAAGGGAGTTATTAATATGAGGGTTTAAGAGAGCAGATCTTATACCTTGACGATGGCGACATAGCTCATTGGCAAAGAAGTAATCCAAACTTTTATTGTGGAAGTTTGTTCGCACTCGGCAAACGGAACAAACGGGAAACAGTGAAGGTGGTCACTCGGCAAACGGAAATAAGACGATCGAGTGCGTTTTGTATCACACTCGTATCCTTTGCCAAAATAAAATAAGGTGCGCCGTCAGATGTGCCTTTTGTTTTGGCATGTGGGGGGGATTTGAACGCGAGCGTCAAGAAACCGTGCCGGTGGCACGGTTTCAGCGAGACGGGACAAGATACAACTGGGGAAACATCGCTGCCCCTGCGCGGATGAACAGCCCGGCGATAATAAAATGTCTCTCTCCCGGAAATCACTTTGAACAGACAAGTTTCGGAGTTCTTATGATAGTAATTTTTACCCTTTACCGCACACCATAACCCGCCAAAGCGATTGCCCGTTTGGCCAGTATCAGCGCCGGGTCGATATACGGGAAGGATATCTGATACCTTTCGAAGGCCAGCGGAAGCTCGGTACATCCCAGTATGAACGTTTCCGCGCCCCGGCCTGCCATCTCGTTCAGGTCCTCAATAATTGCCGCAGTGTCAAAGCTGTCCACACCGGCTTTTATGCCGTCGTAAATCAAAGATGTAATCCTGTCCTGCCCGCCTGTCGACGGCAGCACCGCCTCGATGCCGTACGCTGACAGCGCCTTCTCGTAGAGCTTTGCGTAAAGCGTACCTTTCGTGGCAAGCACGCCTGCGCGTTTATACCCCATCGACGCGGTTTGCGTTGCGGTTTCCGTGATCATGTTGATTACCGGAGCGCTTACGGAAGCACACAGCCTCTCATAATACGCGTGCGACGTATTGCATGGCAGCAGCAGCAAATCCGCCCCCAACCTTATCAGTCCGCGGGCGGCTTCCACCAGAAAGGAAAGGGGCTCATCCCTTCCCTCCATCACGGCTTGCGTACGGTCCGGAATCTTGGGATTGTTGTCAATCAGTATCCGAATATGCCCCGCGTCGGTGACGGCATCCGTATGCGCAATAATCTTACTGAACAGATCCGCTGTAGCCAGCGGCCCCATTCCTCCAATGATGCCCAGCGTCTTCCGCGCTTTTTCTTGGGACTCCATCAGGTGCCCTGAGGGGTATAAATGTAGAGCATGGACGCAACCTTGCCTTCCTTGATTTGTATCTGCAGCGTGGTGTTTCCCTCCACGAATCGATACAGCCCCGACGACATCGTGTAATCATCCCCCATCAGGGCTTTCGTTTCGTCCTCCGTGCTGCCTATTTTTACGCCCTGTGGTATTGAAACCGTATCGTCCACCATCGTAATCACCGTTACGTGTTTCGCGCCGTCTATGTCGTTGACCGTGAGCTGGAAGCCGTCATAGTAGTAGAAGTAATCCATGCCCTGATACGCGCAGCTCGCCGACTCAAAGGTACCGATTGGGTCGCCGAGGCTGGCAAGCACATCGGCGGCCAAATCATAGGGGCGGATTTTCACACCGTTTGCCTCGAAATAAAGCGTTGACTCTGCCTCCGCACTGCTGCCGTCCGAAGCCTGAGTACCGCCCTGAGAGGACTGTACCGACTGTCCCGCGCTCGCGTTCGGGTCTACAACGACACCGCTGTTGTCGGAACCCGCGCATGCCGCAAGCGCAGCCGCGACGGCCAGCGCCACCAAAACACCCAATAATTTTTTCATGTTCCCTCCTTATCGGTCACCGCAAAACTTTTCAAATATCCATACGCCGCGATCTCGGCTTCCTGCGCCGCTTTTTCCGCGTTGTATTTGTCCACCTTTTCCGACCAGACACCGCTGAGTTCCGCGTCCCCGCGGTGGTCCTCCAGTCCGAAGTCCTCCGAGAGTATCCCCCCGAAATATGCCGAAAGCTTTTCGGCGCCGGACAGATTGAGGTGCAGCCCCATGTCGTACGTGTCCGTCTGCATGTCGATGCCGGTTTCCTCCGACAGCTTCATGAAGTTGATATAAGTCAGCCCGTTCTTTTCGGCGTAATCCACGATTTGCTGATCCCATTCATCGTACCAATACGGATAGATGCTGGGCGATTTGATGAGTATCAGCTCGATTCCGTGCTCCTTGCACAGCTGCGTCATCTTGTCGAGATACTGGTAACAGGTATCGCTGAACGTGTAATCGGGCAGCACCGGCTGTACCGGCAGCTGAGTGGCGGCACGCACATCGGTGCGCATCAAGTACCCATTGTGCGATACGTTCTCTTTGCCGAACATATCTGTAAAGTCGTCCGCGGAGAGCTCGCTCCAGCGCGAGTGAAATCGCAGCAGCGGAAAGAAGTATGACAACAACGTTTCATCATCCGTCATGGACGCTTCGATGGCCTTAAGCTTGATATTCGACCAGCGCATGCCGTCGAGCGTCATCCGGTTGTACGCCTCGTTCTGCGGCTCTCCGTATTTCATGGAGAAGACGTTGAACACTACAACCTTAGGCGTCTCGTAGCGCAGCGTTTCCTCCAGCAGATAGTAAGACTGCCATATAAGCTGCTGGGCGCTTCCGCGAATATAGCTCGTAATGCCGTACTCCTCCCACAGCGTTATGGGAGAAAAGTTTTCGTACACCTCGCAGTCGCCGACGAAGATGACATCGTGCGGCGTCGTTTCGTCGTAGTACTCCGAAACCAGCGCGCCTTCGCGCATCACGCCGGAATACTTGGGCATGAGCAGCAGCTGCAGCAGAAAAAGTGCTGCGAGCAGCATCGCCGCTGTCGCCACCGCAGCAGACCGTTTCTTCCATTTCCTCGATTTCGGCGTTATCGCCGTTGTATTCATTGCCGTTGTATTCATTGCTGTTTCCATGCTGTCCGCCTAAAACTGATTGTAGATAAACTGGCTGGAGTCGAAGCCGATGCCATACGCGCCCAGGATGATGACCACGAGAATCAACGAGGCGACCAACGCATACCGCAGCCCATAAGGCCTTTCCGCCAGCCTTTCCCGAACAGGTCCGCGCCGCTGTATCAACGATACGGCGATCAGCACAGCCGTGCCCGCTGCCACCACGGCATAGTCCGCGGCGGTAAGGCCCAGCTTCATCAGCGCGCCGCCGAACACTTCGTTCCAGTTCCAGGTCGTAAACATCGATCCAAACATGCGGAAGGACACGGGCACGTTCCGGTAGCAGTCGAGTATCCGCAGCGAAGACATCAGCAGAAACGTGCGCCCCACTTGAAACAGCCGGTATCCAAAGCTCCGCCCGGCCCCGGGGAAACGGTGGTGAAACCGCACGTACAGCGGCGTCAGCTCCTGCGACGCGATGATGATTGCGCCCGTCAGCGCGCCCCATACCACAAAGTTCCACGCCGCGCCATGCCAAAGGCCGGTGATAACCCACACCACGATGGTGGACACGTACACGGGCAGGCGCTTGCCAAAGCCGTTGCCCAGCTTCGCGCGCGCCTTTTTAGACAGCTCCAGCATGGGCCGCGAAGCGGATATGGGGTAAAACAGGTAATCTCTGAACCACGACGCCAGAGAAATATGCCAGCGCCGCCAGTACTCCGCGATGCCTTTGGAGAAGTAGGGCCTCAGGAAGTTCTCCTGCACGCGGATACCCAGCACCTGCGCGATGCCGATGGTGATGTCGATGCCCCCGGTGAAATCCGCGTAGAGCTGCAGCGCATAGAACACCATGCCGCAAAGCACAAACCCGCCGTTGTACGTTTGCGGGTCCCCCACGAGCGTGGCTACCGCCACCATGATTCTGTCCGCGATGACCACCTTTTTGAAATAGCCCCATAGCATGCGCTGCAGGCCGAAAACCGCCTGCCGTCCGTCGAAAACGTGCGGCTTGTACAGCGTTTCGGAAAGCTGATCGAAGCGGGAAATGGGGCCCTGCACCAGCAGCGGAAAGAACGAAACAAAAAGCGCGAACCGGAAGACATTGCGCTCGGCCGCATATTTGCCGCGATGCACATCGATGAGATAGCCCATCGACTGGAAGATGTAGAACGAAATGCCCATGGGCAGCACAAGGTCAACATACCCGGACTGCGGGCTCGCCGTAAACAGCGGGCCGACGAGCGATATCGCGAAATTGGCGTACTTGAGCACGGCGAGTATCCCAAAGTTCAGCACGAGGCACGCCGCAAGCCACACGCGGGAAGCCCGCCTGGCGGAGGCCTTGCGCTCCTTGCGCTCTTCCTTGGACATATCCGCACGGTGCGCTGCAATATACGCCTCATTTTCACCGTGGATAGCTGCGATTCGTCTGCCCGCGAAATACGTGGAAAGAATCGTGACGGAGATATAAATAAAGCCGCTCCAGCCCGCAAAAGCGTAGAACACCGCGTTGGCGGCAAGCAGCAGCACCCATTGAAACCGCTTGGGTATCAGGTAATACAGCAGAAAGAGCGCAACCAGAAAGAGCAGAAATCCCGGGGAAGTAAACAGCATGCCTTACCTCATTCGCCTTCGTCCAGCCGCTGTATCAGGGCGTAAAGCGACCGGGCAGAATTGAAGTTCTCGGGGATGATCTCCTCGGCGGGTATCGCCACGTCGAATTCGCTGTCCACCTCCGCGATAATCGTGACGATATCGAAAGAATCGAGTATCTTGTTATCCACCAGTTTTTCCGCGGAGGTAAAATCCACGTCGGGATGCAGATTGTTCAGAATGTTCAGCAGCGTTTCCATGATGCGTTACTCCTTATTATTACTTGGCTTCATATATGCGCCGGAGCGCAATGCGGTCCAGCTTGCCGTTCGCGGTCAGGGGCATGCGTTCCAGCCGGAACGTCATATTGGGCAGCATATAGCGCGGAAGCTTTTCCCTCAACGCCAGCGTTACCCCGGCTTCGTCCGTTTCGCCCGCATAAAAAAGTATTATTTTCTTTTTATCACTATCGTAAACACATCCCGCGCTTCCCACGCCCTCCACCGCGCCCGCTGCCATCTCCACCTCGCCCAGTTCGATGCGCTGTCCCATGTGCTTAATCTGGCTGTCCCGGCGTGATACGAACACGAGTTCGCCATGCTCATTATAACGTCCGATATCGCCCGTGCGGTATATCCTCTCCGGGTAATGCGGGTTCAAGGGGTTTTGCACGAATGCCTCGGCGGTTTTTTCGGGCGCGCCGTAGTAACCCAGCGTAAGGCAGGTTCCGCGAATGCAGATCTCCCCCGGCTCTCCCGGCGCTGCCAGCCGGTCGCCGTCCAGCAGCAGTATTTCCCGGTTGCGGAAGGCGCGTCCGATGGGTATCGCCTCATCCGGGCCTAATTCGCGATCCACCTCGTACCAGCATGTCATGCCGGTGGTTTCGGTGGGCCCATACAGGTTGATGTAGCGCGCGCCCGGCACGTGCTGTTTCCACAGGCTGAACTGCCGCATCGGGAACACCTCGCTGCCGAACGCGATGGTCTTCAGGGTTTGCGGAACCGCCTTTTTAAACGCGCCCAGTCCGGAAATGAGCGTCAGTGCGGAGACCACCCAGCATACCGTGTTCACCTCGTGCCGGTTTAAAAACTCCACCAGCTGTATGGGAAACATGAACAGCTGCTTAGGGATCATCCACGTGGTCGCGCCGCACTTCAGCGTGGAGAAAACTTCCTTCAGGCAGGCGTCCACGTAGAGCGGCACCTGCATGCCAAACACGGAATTGCTGTCCGTGCGCAGCAGCTCCGTCAGCGTGTCCACGTAATCGATGACGCTGCGATGACAGGCTGCCACGCCCTTCGGCACCCCCGTGGAGCCCGAGGTGAACACCACATAGATGGGGTCCGTATCGATGGCGCGCTCCCGCACCGCCCGCAGCGCGGCGTCATCCGCCTCCGTCTGTATCATGTCATGGTAGAGCAGCACCTGCCCCGCAAATCCGTGGCGTTCCACCGCCTGTGCGGAAGCCGTATCGCAAACAAGCGCGCGCGGCTGAAGTTGATCGAGTATCAGCCGGATGCGCTGCGCGGGCATCTCCTCGTCCAGCGGCACATAGTAGCAGCCCGCATACACCGCGCCCAGAAACGCGCATACCGTCTGTGGCGTCTTCGCCATGAACACCACGATGGGTTCCCGGGAAAACCCGTGCCTCAGCAGACACGAACCGATGGCTCGGGACGCGTCATAGACCTCGCCGAAGGTGAGCGCATTTTCTTCGTCCGCGAACGCCAGTTTATTGGCATAACGGGCCGCGGTATTATCAAGGTACTCCAGAATATTAATCATCAGCCCGTCTCCCGTCTATTTTAGTTGATACGATTCCGTCGGTGTGGGCGGATACAGGCTGTGATCGAAGCTCCAGAAGTTGGCCCCTCTGGCGCGCAGCTCCGCGTCCGTCCGCATGAAGCATTCGTAGTTACGCGGGCCGACGTTGATGGCGTCAAGGTGGTACCAGCCGGTGCCGAGATCCACGAGGAGCCAGTAATGATGCGTCGTACGGTTGCCGCCATGCCGCTCCACGCACATCGTCTGCGCGCCGATGCGCTCCAGCAGGCACTTTGCCGTCGCGTAGAATGTGAAGCAATCGCCCCGGCCCGTGGTGATGCCCCGGTATGCTTCATACTTCCAGTCGGTCTTGTTGGATATGCCGTTGTATTTAATGTGATCGAAGACGTAATGGTATATGGCGTAAGCCTTATATCCGATAGACATATCGGGCGTGGTAATCTCCGCCAGCACCGCGTCCGCGGCGGCGTTAAGCGCTTCGTCCGTAACCGTCTCCTCCACAAACGTAAACCTGCACGAGAGTGTCACACGGTTGTCGGAGGAATCCGTGGCGGTGTAAGTCACTTTATAGGTACCGGCGGTATAGATATCCACCTGAGATTTGTCAACATCGACGGTCACTTCCGCATCGCAGTTGTCCACCGCAAAGACTTCATCGAAATAAGCGACGGCTTGTCCGATGTAGCAGTAGCGATCCATCACGCCGTACAGCTCCGGCGCTTCGGTGTCCGTTTGCAGCGTCAGCTTACTGTTCACGGTGGTGGTGTTCCCTGCGGCGTCCTCCACCACGACGGAGACGGTTTGCTCTCCGGAGTATGTCCAATCCGGTTCCGCGGCGTACGTGCAGTTTATCCCCGTGCAGTCATACGCGCCGTTTACCATTTTTTCAGCGTTCAGCGGGTGGTCAAGATACCATGATACCGCGGCCGCTTCGGCCTGAGGCGGCGTCGTATCGACCACCGTGACGATGGATGGGTTCGATACGCCGTCGAGATTCAGCTCCACAAAATGCTCCCCCAATGTGTCGGGTATAAGCTCTGTGGACAGCGATACCGAAGCATATCCGGACAGCCCGAAATCATCCGCCGTGAGCGGCGTCTTCCGCGCCTCCAGCGTAATGGGCGCCGCGTTGGATACCAGCAGCTTCGCATCCGCCGTCACCACATTGCCGCCCAAATCGGTGATGCGTATCTTCACGTCCTGAGTGCCGACCATGCCCGTATTGGGCTCCGCCGCGAACTCATAGGTCAGCGTGCTCTTGTCTTCTGCCGATGCCACGAAATCCTGCGGTGTGACGCTGCCGCCCGGTTTTATGAGCACCGTTTTCATCACCGCTTCCGGGGCAACCGTATCCGCCACGATAAGCTGCGAGGTGTATGTAACGCCGTCGATGGCAATATCCACAGGGTATTGCCCGGGCGTATCCAGCGGAAGCGCGGAGAGGTCTGTCACAAACGCGGCGTTCAGGCTGTCGTCCACGAGGAAGCTGTCCAGCGCAGGCGGAGAGGCCCCCGCCTCACACGTCACCGTTTCTTTAACGGCGCGGATATACACCATGGAGGTAACTTGCGATTCATTGCCGCTCATATCCGTCATGCGGATCACCACCGAATAGTCGCCCGCTGTTCCGAAATCCGGGGCCTTATCCCAATTCAGCTTCACGGAATCCGCGTCCTTCAGTTCGCTGACGAGCTGATCGGGCGTCAGCTGCTGCGCGACAGAGATATGCGTCTCTACCGGCTGCGCCTGGGGCGCAACCGTATCGCAAATCCTCAGCAGAACGACGCGATCCTTGCCTTCGACTGCGATGTGGATCCAGCGATTGCCTGTATCCGCAACCTCGATGGAAGACGGATCGGTGATATATGTGATGGAATGTCCGGCGCTGTTTGAAAAGACCTCTGCGGCAGGCAGCGGCTCGCCCAGCTCCAAGGTATAAACGATGCGAACGCCGGAATACAAAATGAGCAGCACGATGCCGGCCATCACACACAAGGTACCCACGGCAAGCAACACCCGGAGTCCATATCTCTTTTTTTTGCGTTTTACGGATTTGTAAGACATGCCATATTGTGTGCTGTGTGAATAATTTTTCTGCATTTCTATCCCTTACTGCTAAAATACCATCACCACAACCGTGCTTAATGTAGCACACTTTGGTAACTCTCGCAATCAATAGGATGTAACTTTTATGTAACGATATTTATCCTATTTTAGATAGGACGATTAAATTTCCATTTATGTTCCACCTTTTTTCTTTTTTTGTATCAATGCCCACAAGGAGTTTCAGCGCTATCAACCCTAAACCAAATAAAAAAACACCCCTTTGGATGCTTCCGGTCGTTCCTCTCCCGCGGCAGTGCCGCATGTATCACTGGTTTTTTCTCTGGCGGAGGGCACCCGCCACAATCAATTTCTCACTGTCGCTGCACACGACATCCAACGAGAAGTACGGCTCGAAAACCGCGCACAACGCCTCCGTCTCCGGAAGCGGCCGCGATACGGCATCGGCTCGACCGAGATGGTGCCGCGCCAGCGCTTCCCGGCTCATGCTGTGCGCAACGCACAGCCGCCCGCCTGGCGTAACGAACCGCGCCAGCCGCGCCACCAGCCTGCCGGGGTCGGGGAAATGCGGCAGCGCGTTGTAAACGACGCAGCTGTCGAACGGAGCTTCGAATTCCATTTCCTCGATATCCGCACAGATGACTGAGATATGGGATTGCGGGAACTTGCGCCGGGCAATCCGCGCCATCTCAGAAGAGAGGTCTACGCCGACGATTTGCGAAGCGCCGCGCGACAGGTAATCCTCGAACAGCACGCCCGTGCCGCAGGCCACGTCCAGCACCGTCTTGCCCGCGCCGACGCCCGCCGCGTCCAGTATCGCGTCTATTTTGCTTTGGCAGCGCACCATGCGCGCGTCCCATTCAAAAGCGTGTTGGTCAAAATACGCCTGTATCTCCGCTTTGTTCAATGATGCGTCTCCTTCAGCAGGCCACGATTTCCTTGATGGCGAACTCCCGGCCGCCCAGCAGCTCCCACTCAGCCGTCCCGCAGGCGGGGCAGACGCGTTGTTCCTTCAGCAGATTGAACACTTTGCCGCAGCTTTTACACCGCGCGTTGCCCGGCAGCACCTCAATTTTGAGACGCGTATCTTCCAGCATGGTGCCATATACCGCCGCCGGATAGCACTGCTCCACATAATAGGGGACAACCGAAGACAGCTCGCCGATTTGCAGTACCAACGTATCCACCTTTGTCAGCTGATGCTTGCGGGCGATGTCCTCCACCACCCGCACCACCTCCGCGACGATGCCCAGCTCATGCATGCGGCGCGCCTTTCTTTTTAAACCCTTTGCGTATATTCTTCAGGGCGATTTTCACCTTACGTTTGAGGACGTGCGGCACGATGACCTTCTTCATGTCGAACAGCGAAACGCCCTCGCCGTCATACCGGCGGGTCAGCGTAATCGCGTCGAACTTGCACTTGGTGGTGCACTGCCCGCAGCCCACGCACAGGAATTCGTCCACGACGACCGCGCCGCATCCAAGGCAGCGCTCCGTTTCCTTCTTCACCTGTTCTTCGGTGAAAGCGCATCGGTTGTCTTTAAAGCCGCATGACGACATTTCGTGTGCCGCCTGCTGGCGCGGCATGCGGTCGTAGCTGTCCAGCTCCAGCGCTTCCTTGTCCAGCGCCTTGTAATCACGCCGGTCACGTCCCAGCACAAGGCTCTGCCCCGGCTGCACAAACCGGTGGATGGAAACCGCGCCCTGCTTGCCCGCCGCAATGGCGTCGATGGCAAACTTCGGGCCGGTGTACGCGTCGCCGCCCGCGAATATATCCGATTCCGCAGTCTGATAGGTAAACGCGTCGGCTTGTACCGTGCCGTTCTTGTTGCACACCACCTTGGTTCCGGCCAGCAGGCCGCCCCATTCGATGGACTGCCCGATGGAAAGCAGCACCCAGTCTGCCTCGATGGTAATGGTGTCACTGTCGTCGTAGACGGGAGAGAAGCGGTGGTTCTCGTCGAACACCGAAGTGCAGCGGCGGAACTTCACGCCCGTGACACGCTCGTCCTCCGTGATGATTTCGGCAGGGCCCCAACCGTTGTTGATGCGGATGCCCTCCTGACGTGCTTCTTCCGCCTCGTCCGGCGAAGCCGGCATTTCGGCCGCGCTTTCGAGGCACACCATGGATACCTCTTCCGCCTCTACGCGAATCGCGGTGCGTGCCACGTCCACCGCGACATTGCCGCCGCCGATGACGACCACCTTACCGGGCAGCTTGACCGCCTCACCCAGATTCACACGGCGCACAAAGTCGATGCCGGAGAGCACGCCCTGAGCGTCTTCACCCGGTATGTCCAAACGGCGTCCGCCCTGAGCGCCCACCGCGATATAAAATGCCTCAAAGCCCTGCCCGCGCAGCGCGTCAATCGAGACGTCTTGTCCGACCTCGATGCCTGTTTTGAACTCCACGCCCAGCGCGCGCAGCACATCAATCTCCGCCTCCACGACGTCCTTTTGCAGACGGAACGAAGGGATGCCGAAAGTGAGCATGCCGCCCAGCTTGTTCTGTTTCTCAAATACCGTGACACGGTAGCCGTCTATCGCGAGGTAATACGCGCACGAAAGGCCCGCGGGCCCCGCGCCCACCACGGCGATTTTCTTTCTGTATTCGTGGCGCTTCGCGGGTACAAACCGCCTGTCCTCATTAAGGTCCTGGTCCGCGATAAACTTCTTAATTTCATCAATCGCAATGGGTTCGTCAATATCGCCGCGGGTACAGGCCGACTCACATCGCCGGTTGCAGATGCGCCCGCATACCGCAGGGAACGGATTTTCCTTCTTTATCAGCTCCAGCGCTTCGGTATAGCGCCCCTGCGCGGCGAGCTTGATGTAGCCCTGTATCGCGATATGCGCCGGACATTCGGTTTTGCAGGGCGCGGTGCCGGTATCGACCACATTCCTGCGGTTCGTGCGGTATTCGGTGTTCCAGCGCTCCGGCGTCCACTCGGTATCGCGCGGCGTGTCCTCGCGGACAATCTTATCTACCACCGGCTTGCTGGAGCAAACCTTTTGGCCCAGTTGCAGCGCGTTCACCGGGCAGTTCTCCACACACTGCCCGCAGGCCACGCATTTGTCGCGGTCCACCTGCGAAATATAGTTGGAGCGTACCATATCGGCGTTGATAAACATCTCCGCCGTGCGCATGGAAAAGCAGCCGCAGCCGCAGCAGTTGCAGATGGCGTGCGTTTTGCCGTCGCCGTCGAGATTCGGTATCTCATGCATCAGGCCGTTTTCTTCCGCGCGGCGCAGTATCTCGTATACCTCTTCCTTTTGAACCTGACGGCCGCGCCCGGTGCGGATATAGTATTCGGCCGCGTGGCCCATCTGGATGCACATGTCCTCCTTCAGGTGGCCGCAGCCCTCGCCCATGATTTCTCGCGCGGTGCGGCACGAGCAGTTGGACACGGAAAATATATCGTGTTCTTCGATATGCTTGGAAAGCTCCTCGTAAGAGGCGCGGCGGCTCTCCCCGTCAATCGCTTTTTCGATGGGGATGACGCGCATGAGCCCGATGCCCACCGGCGTCATACCTGCGGTCTTCGCTCCGCGGACGCGCCCGTAGGCTTCAAACGCCTCGGCAATCTGCGGGTATTTCTTCGGGTTCGTGGGATGGTTGGTCATCATCTCCATAATGCCGGGCACCCATGTGTCGTACCAGAAGGTATCCTTGCCGCCAATGGTGTTGACGAAGCATACGCCCGCGTCGGCCAGCTCCAGCAGCAGGCGGTGGCATTCCTCGGCGGGTTTGCCCGTGCGCTCGGCCACGGTTTCCGCGGTCACTTTCTCGCGTATCGCCATGGTCATGCAGGCCTCGGCCATATCGTCCGTAACGACTGGCTCGAGTATCAGATATTCCGGCGCTTCGTAGTCGTAAGCGTCCTTCGCGCCGGGCTTCTTCCGCCCGATATGGTTGGCAAGCGCCAGTATCTTAGGGTTGCCCTCGCGCTTCGTTGCTCCCGCTGTGTTCGTTATTGTTTCCGCCATATTTGCCGCCTCCTTGCAGTATTATACGTTCCGCCACGCCAGCACTTCGCCGCGCAGCCATGCCGCCCATTCATCCAGGCCTTCGCCCGAGCGCGCGCTGATGGGTATCACCTTCGCGCCGGGATTGAGCTTCTTCACGCGTTCCCGTACCGCGTCGAGGCTGAACTCGAAATAAGGCAGCACGTCAATTTTATTGACCAGCACGACATCGCATATGGTGAACATCAGCGGGTATTTGAGCGGCTTGTCGTCGCCCTCGGGTACGGAAAGTATCATGGCGTTCTTCGCCGAACCGGTATCAAACTCCGCCGGACAGACGAGGTTCCCGACGTTCTCGAGAATCGCGAGGTTGATACCCTCTACTCCCAAGCCCTCAAGTCCCTGACGCGTCATGCCCGCGTCCAGATGACACATGCCGCCCGTATGCAGCTGAATTACCTTCACGCCGGTTTCCTGTATCGCGCGCGCGTCCACATCCGAATCGATGTCGGCCTCCATCACGCCGATGGAGAATTCGTCCTTCAGCCGCGCAATGGTACCGCGCAGTGTGGTTGTCTTGCCCGCGCCGGGCGACGACATCAGGTTCAGCAGGAACACGCCCCGCGCCTTCATCTCTTCGCGCAGGCGCTCCGCCTCGCGGTCGTTGCTTTCAAACACGCTCTGTTTAATTTCCAGTATACGAAATTCGTTCATATGCCACTCCTTTATGCGGCGCGCTACCGCATCGGTTATTGCGCCAGCTGCTTGATGGAACTGTATTCCTTCAGGTCGGTATAAAGCTCTGCCTTATAGGGGTTGCGGTGCGTCTTGCGCGCCTTGTAAATCATGTAGACCAGCACCGCGACATTCGCCGCGAGCGCCAAAAAGCTGACGATAAAGTAAATAGTCGGGTTATACGTGGAGTCCACGCGGAACATGCCCGCGTCCTGAAACAGGGGAAACGTCTGCGCAAACATGCACCACATCGCCAGCGTCTGCGCCCGGTGCTGCAGCCACGCGCCCTTGCCCACCGTGAACGCGCAGAGCGTGGGCGCAAGCAGCAGCGCAAGCCCACAATACCAAGAATGGTTCGGCAGGCAGTTGTAGGTGTACGCGAAGTTCCACAGGTCGTACGCGATAATCCAGAACCACAGCATATCCGGCCAGAGCATGTCGCGGCTGCCGTCCTTCTTGGTGACTTTTCGAATGCAGATGCCAAACCAGCCCGTGATGGTGATAATGTTCAGTATGCCTGCGATGGCGTTCATGTAGTTCCATGAGCCGCCCATCAGCATGACTGCGGAGTCGGCGGTTTTATCCAGCCCCGCCACCGCGTATTCTATGCCCACCTCAATATCGCGCGCGCAGGCTTCAAGTATGTTGATAGCCAGTATCAGCGGCGGAAAACAGAGTGCGATTTTGTTATCGGACAAGCGCCATGTGCTGCCGTCTTTCCGCGTGCCGTGCAGATGGCGGATGCACCAGAAGCCGATACAGCCGGCTGTGGAGGAATAAACCTTCATAAGGTGGAACCAGTCGGTGTAAGTGCTGTCTTTGAGTACCGTAAACCACAGCGCGGACAGCACAACGGGCAGCACCACAAAAAAGGCGAACCCCACCCATTTAAACCGCCGAGAAATCTCGTTGAGCGCGAACAGCGCTGAAAAAACGCAGAGCCATACCAACAGCGACGAAACGACGGTCGCACCTTCCGCATAATTGAATGTAAACATCCTTTTGTCTCCTTATGAATAAAGTTAGGGACTGTCCGCAGTATATTCGCAGCTGCGCTTTTTGCGACGGAGTTGTGGACATACCAACATAAAATAGATTGTTAATATATTAACATTCTGTTTTATATGTGTCAATCATTATCGCGTTCTTGCCCTTAATCTTGGGTTTTTCATGCTCCCATCATTGCTTTTTACATCAATAATGAGTATAATCACGTTTGTGGTCATTGGTTCTACCAGTATCAATCGTGCGGTTATGGAGGATTTGCTCATGGAGTTTACGAAGCTGAGCGCGCCGACGCTGAAAGAATTGTTCGTGCGTGAAATGGAGTCCATGATATTGTCGGGTCGTTTGCCTGTGGGTACGCAGCTGCCGCCGGAGCGGGAGCTTGCCGCTTCCATGCAGGTAAGCCGCGCAGTGGTCAACGCGGGCGTCGTGGAGCTGGCGCGCAAGGGCTTTCTGGTGATTCGCCCCCGCATCGGCACGTTCGTCGCCGACTACCGCCGGGACGGCACCATCGAAACGTTCCTCGCCATCGTGTCGTATAACGGCGGCATGCTGCGCCGCGAGGAAGTCCGCTCCATACTGGAGCTTCGCATCGCGCTGGACACCCTCGCCGTGGAGCTGTGCGCGGAGCGCATCACGAACGACGAGCTGGCCCAGCTGCGCGCAAGCACCGAGGCCATCGGACGCGCGCAAACCCCCGACGAAGCGGTTCGCAACGCCTTTGCGTTTCAGCACCATCTTGCCTTCTTCTCCGGCAACGCGTTTCTGCCCGTGATATTCAGCTCGTTTAAGGCCCTGACGCACACGCTTTGGCTGCATTTCTGTTCGCTGTACGGCGTTTCCGCGCTGTACGAAAACACCCACGCGCTGTGCGAAGCCCTTGAAAAGCGCGACTTTGACGGCGCTATCCGCTGCCTTACGGCTACGCTGCAACGAAGCATCACCGGAGACCGCCCCATCTATTACTGAGACATTTGCCGGTAAACGAAAAGCCCTGCGATGCAGGGCCCAGAGTGTCAATAAAGTACCTTTGTGTCATTCTGAGGGCGCATAGCACCCGAAGAATCTTCTCGTATTAAGCCATTTAAAGATGCTTCGCCTTTGGCTCAGCATGACATAACAGGCTTTTTCGACAGCCTGAGCCCTGCGATGCAGGGCCTTCGGCATGTTTTCTTCGTATGAATCAGGTTACTCAAACAGGAAAGCCATCAGGGCGTCTGTATCGGCGTAATCCGGAATGAGCATATCCGCCCCGGCCTGGGTAAGCCGCCGCGCTTTCCACTCGTCCATCCCCACGTGCCCGTCTTCGCTGGACGCCACGCCCACCGCGAAGCCGCCCGCTTCCTTTACGTTTTCGATTTCCACGAACCCGTCGCCGAACCCCAGCAGAGCGTCTCCGCTGAGACTATTGGAGGACATGATGCGTCGGATGACCTCGCGCTTGGAAGTACGGTTGTCGTCGTCGCGTGCGCCGTATATGCCGCCGTTGAAGTATTCGTCCACACGTGTGAGCTTTGCTTCGTTAAGCACATACGGTTCGTCGGTGCCGCTCGCGAGGTACAGCGTTACGTCCCTCTTGCGCAGCGCCTCCAGCAGTGCGTGCGTTCCGCGCACCACATGGTTCAATACCGGCAGACTGCCGTCCGCCAGCCCGTCGATGCGGTGATGTATCTTTTCCAGCAGCCGCCGGTTATACTCCTGCTTGTATTCCAGAGGCGCAAGCGGCATGCCGCCGCGCTTTTGTATCTCGTTTGCCAGCTCGATGCACTGGTAAATGGTCTGTTTCCCGGTGGTCAGATCCACAAAATCATGCACACACCTTGTTACGTCTTCCCGGGCTTCCGCTCCGGGCGTTTCCATCAGCACCTCCACGAAGTATGGCTTCATGACGTCCTGCCAGCCTGCCCGGACGAGGCTGAGCGTTCCGTCAAAATCGAACAGCGCGTGTTTGAACTTTCCCCTTGTCGCATCCTGATGCAATATTACCACAGCTGCGCTCTCTTTCGTTGATGATTACCGTAAAACCTTGATGCCCCACACGTTGGTATACTCTTCGCCGGGCGGCAGCGCGACGAGCCCCGGCGCGGTGCTCAAATCCTCCACCACGCCCTTGCGCGCAGGCAGCGACACCCAGGGCTCGATACAGACATACAGCGCGTCGGAATGCGGTTTGTGCCACAACCCAAGGTAAGGCATGTCCGGGAAATCGACCGCGACCGCTTTGCCGCCGCCCCGGCATTTCAGCGTAACCCTTCTGTCCATTCCCTTCAGTATGACCGCGTCGTCGTCGAACAGGGCATGACTCAGCGGCAGGCAGCGTCCGTCTTCCAGCGAAAGCGCGCTGTCCGCGTCCGTTACGAAGCAGTCATCCGACATTCCCACACGCATGGGGTTGCACGGGCTGCCAAACTCGATGCAATAGTCCTCGAACTTCCGTCCAGCCTCCAGCGGTACGCGGAAACCCGGATGCCCGCCGATGCCGAAATACATGGTATCCCTGCTGCTGTTAAAAACGCGGAATGCGATTTCGAGCCTTGACCCGCGCAGCGTGTACTCCGCGCGCAGCACAAACGCGAACGGGTATGCCTTCCGCGTCTCCTCGCTGTCCCGCAGCTCAAACGTTATGCAGTCCCCAGCGCGGGACACCACGGCCATTTCACCGTCTTTGAGGAATCCGTGGATGTCCATCCCATACGACTGCCCGCGATACGTATACCGTCGTTCCGTCAGCCTGCCCACGTACGGAAAGAGGTTGATGGCACGCCCCGACCAATACGCGGGGTCTCCCTGCCAGATGTATTCCAGCCCGTCCGCGTCGCGTATGGACTGGATTTCCGCGCCACGGGCCGCTATCTCCACGGTCAGCGCGGCGTTGCTTATGACCTCGTTCATTTCCGGCCCAGCACACTGTCGTATTCGTTGCACAGCACGTAAACCAGCGCTTCGTCTTCCTCCACCTCGGCAAAGCGGGCTACCTTCTCGTAGAAGTGGTTATCCGTCCGGTCATCGTTGATGGAGGATACTTCGCCCACCACCACGTCGCCATAGCCTTCTTTCGCGCCGAATATATGGTACATTCTCGGCGTCAGCGATACGCTGTGCCCCGGCGCAACGAGGAATTCCTCCCCCGCGCCCACGGTACGCTTCAGCCCGTCGCAGTAAACCGTCACATCCGACTTTCGATCCGGCTCGTCGTCCGGCAGCGCGTTATAGAGCTGCATGTACATCATGCCGCCGCCGCGGTTGATGATGTCCTCCGTCTTGCAGGTGTGGAAGTGCATGGGCAGGCGCTGCCCCTCGTACAGCGGTATCACCTTCTCCGCGTAGGGCGTGCCCGCCGAGTTATCCAGCGCGCCGTTGCGCAGCGTGAACAGCACGCTCCCGATGCGCCGGAAGTCCCCCATGCCGTAGTCGGTGATGTCCCAGCCGAGCATCACCTTGCGAACGATGTCCAGTTTGTCCGCGTTGCTTTCCCAGTCCTTCACCGTCCACTCGGCAAACTCAGGCAGATAGAAATGGTGCTTCGCAAGCAGCTCCCTTGCCCAACGGACCGCCGCCTGTATTTCGGATCGCTTCATGATTATATCTCCTTTAGATGTTGTCTCCGCGCAGTTGTCTTACCGTGCTGACCATCGCCGCGTACCCTTCATGCGGCACATACTCCGGTATGGAATTGCCGGAACCCAGCGCCACACCGCCGGGTTTTTCCATGGCAACATTATACACCCGTCCCACGTATTGTGCAATCTCCTCGCTGCTCCGGCTGCAAAGCACATCCGTGTCGACACCGCCGAAATTGCCGATGCGCGCACCGTAACGCGCTATCCATGTATCAAAAGGCGCGATGGCATCCTCGTTGGAATGCTTGGCGTCAATTCCTGCCACATCGATGAGATCATCCATAATGTCGAATATGCACCCGCAGCTGTGCAATAAAAACGGCTTGCCGAAGGAATGGATGCTTTCTATCAGCCGCTTGTAGTGCGGCACCAGCAGCCGCCGGATGTCCGTCGCGGGCAGCAGCGTCTGCGAGCGGAAGCCCAGGTCGTCACCGAAGCGGCACACGCAGTAATCATCCGCGAACTCCTCCAGAAACCGCCGCCAGATGGCTTCCATCATATCGGCCACGGCCTCGAATATCGCCTCGTACAGCCCGGGATCGTCCACCGACAGATAGCAGAGCGGCTCGTATCCGCACAAATCCTGTACCATCTCGAATATGCCGTTGCCCGGCCCGCCGATGGCTTTCATGCCCTCGGGCATCGCCCGGCTCAGCGCCCGGTAGTCCTCGCGGAACATCTCGAAGTACCGGTCCGGCATCTGTTTCCATGGGTAGCTTTCGAAGTCTTCCTTTGTCTGTATCACCGGGTCGATATGCCGGTACAGCGCGCCGCTTCCCGGCAGCGCCTTGGTAATCACCTGCTCGAACGAAACCGTGTCGTACCCCATCGTCAGAAAAAAGCCCGCATAGTGGCGGAAGAACTCCGCCTTGTCCGCAGCCGTTCCGTCTATCATGCGCGCAAACTCCCGCCCGAGTATGCGCTCCATCACTTCTTCTGAGATGATGTGCTCGTACAGCGGAATGCGCTTGGGCTTCTCATTCCTTGCCGCAGCCACGATGTTGCGGTAATCCGGTTCGAACCTCATGGTTTTCCTCCTGCGCCCTTCAGCCGGGCGTGCAGCCACACTTTACGGTTTCTCCGAAAAATCTCCGCTCTATCATCATGCACAGCGCGTGGTACACCGGCAGGTGCAGCTCCTGCACCTTGTACGTTTCGGTTTCCGGCACGACGATGGCACAGTCACACAATTTTGCCAGACCGCCGCCCGTGCCGCCCGTGAGCCCGATGACCTCCGCGCCGATGGCCTTTGCCGCCCTCACGGCATTCAGTACGTTTACCGCATTTCCGGAGGTGCTGATGCCTATCAGCACATCACCCGGGCGCGCGTATCCGTACACCTGCTGCGCAAACACCATGTCCGGGCTGACATCGTTGCAGAACGCGTAGTTGAGCGAACTGTTTTCCACCAGCGCGAACGCGGGCAAAGCCCCTTCCAGATGAGAGAGCATATACTCGGCTTCGCCGGGATACATCGCGCGCAGCCGCTCCGCAAAGGGCCCGCCCACGTGCCGCTTCATCACAAACGACTTCATGAGCTCCCCCACGATATGCAGCGCGTCGGCGGCGCTGCCGCCGTTTCCGCAGAGGTACACCCGTCCTCCGCCTGAAAAACACTTCTCCAGCACTCCGTACGCCGCGAGGATATCCCCTCGGTTTCCGTCCAGCGCCGGATACCGTTCCAGCAATCCAGCCAATATGTCCTCTGGCGTCATGATGCATCAGCCTCCTTGACAACCTTGCGGTGATAAGCCTCGCATATTTCCTCCGGCGCGGCGGTGCCTGTCATGCCCAGCTTCGCTATCGTCACCGACGAACACAGCCCCGCGAAATCCGCCGCTGCCGCGAAGCCCGCTCCCGCGGCCAGCGCACAGGAAAAACCGCTGAGAAACGCGTCGCCCGCGCCCACGATATCAATCTCGCCCTCGGTGACCCAGGGCTCGGTATATTCATAGTCCTTGCCGTCCGCGTACACGCTGCCCCGGTCCCCCAGTGTCATCAGCACCGCGCTGCTGCGCGTTTCCGCCAGCCTCATCGCGGCCTTGAAGCAGGCTTCCAGGCGGATGTCGGATACGGGCATGCCCATCGTGAGCAGCCCTTCGCGCTCGTTGGGCTTCAGTATGATGTCGTGGAACAGCCCGATGCGGTCGCGGCTGTCCGCGACGACGCGCACGCCTTTTTTCCCCAGCGCGCATACGGCTTCGCGCACAGCCTCCGTCACACAGCCGTATTCAAACTGGTCGGATACCAGCAGCACGTCGGTGTCCTCGCCCACCTCTTCCAGCGCTTCCAGCATGCGCCGCTCGTCCCGCGCGCCCAGCGGATGCCGGTTGATGAAATCCAGCCGCGGGTCTTCGTATGCCACGTGAGAGATGCCCTTTCGGATGGGCTTGCAGTACGCAAACGTTACCCTTTCCGAACTGGCGATGAGGCGGCTTGCGTCCACGCCCAGCGCGGAAAGCTGCCCGCGCACCAGATCGCCGCGCCAGTCCTGCCCCGTCACGCCGATGACGCTGACATACTGCGGCTTCAGCGCGCACACGTTGGCCACCACGTTGCCGCCCGCGCCCAGCGAAATGCGCTCCCCCACCACGGGCAGGGGAAAATGCGGCGTCTCCCGGGAAAGCTCGCTCAGCCGCATATCCGCGTGCCAATAGACGTCGATACCCAAATCGCCCAGCACGGCCACCTTCAGCCGCCGGATGCGCTGCAGTATTTCTTCAATTGTCTCAAACGCTATGTGAGCCATCGCCTGTCCCCTGTTCCAAAGATGTCTTGTTGTCAGATAACCATGTCGTCCAGCGCCCTCAGCATCGCGGTGATGTTCTCCACCGGGATATCGTGCTGTATGGTGTGAGACACGGCGGCAATGTAACCGCCGCCCTGCGCAAGCTGCCGCGTCTTCTTCAGCGTGGCGTCGTAGACCTCCCGCGGGGAGGCGCTGATCAGCAGGGACTGCGTATCCAGCCCGCACATGAGCGTCAGCTTGTCTCCGTACTGTGCCTTGACGCGCTCATGCTCCATCCCCGCCGCGCTCTCCTGCAGCGGGTTCAGCACGTCGATGCCAATTTCCGCGAGATCGCCGATGATGGGATGTACGCTGCCGCAGGAATGATACGCGACGATCATGTCCGGATACTGCGCGCGCACCGATTCGATGAGCTTTTTCATGCGCGGCTTAAAACACCTGCGCCACGTGTCGGGTGATATGAGCATGTTCAGCTGTGTGCCCATGTCGTCGCCCAGCCATATCCAGTCCGCGCCCAGCCGCGCCGCCTCCAGCGCTACGTTCAGCGAGAAGTCCAGCAACCGGTCCAGCAGCACATCCGCTTCTTCCGCGTCGCTGACGAGATCCATCATCAGGTTCTCCATGGAGCGCAGGTGATACGCCGGTTCAAACAGCGTACCGGATACATCCGCGCCGATGAAGTATTCTTCGCCGCAATCACGAATCAGCCGCTTCAGTTCCGTGTAGCGTTCCGGAGCCATGGCGTTCGGAAAGGGCGCTTCCGCGATCTCCGCCGCCGTCATGTCCGCAAACGGGTGCACCACGGGCGCGTTGTAATACCCGTCGCGCTGCCACGTGATTCCCCATTCGTCCACAAAACGCTCGCCTTCCCCGCAGTGAACCATCATCTGCTTGTTGATGGACAGCCACGTCTGGCGCACGTCGTTCTTCACAAAATCGTCCACGGCGTCCGCGGGCACGCCCAGCGCCTGCCGCAGATTCTCCGCCGCGCCGCTGCCCACCCACAGGAAGCGCGGCAGCCTGTCGAGCGGCTTCCTGCGTACCGCGGCATACACCCGTTCCTTAGAAGTCATGCGTTCCTCCCGCTAAACCGTTTCGGACCAGGCTTTGTACACGCGGCGCACGTTGGCGGGATTCGCGCCCGCGCCAAACTCGCACTGGCCAATCGCGCCGCCGTCCGCCCAGACAGCCCCGTGCACGCTGCGCACCGCTTCGTCTATCTGCTCCGGCGTACCGTTCACCAGCAGGTGCTGTCGGTCCATCTCGCCCCAGAATGTGATCTTGCCTTTGAACTGCGCGATGTTCTCGATGCCGATGCAGAAGATTTGAAGGTTGGCGGCATCCACCCCGACGTCGATGAGATGCGGAATGATGTCCAGCGTGTTGCCGTCGGAATGGAAAAACAGCTTCTTTCCGTGGCTGTGTGCGATATCCGCGTAGTCGCGGTATTTCTGCTTGAAGAGCTCCACCCAGTGCGCGGGATCGATAAGCAGGCTCTTCTGCGTGCCCCAGTCGTCCATGGCGAACAATCCGTCTACGTCCGTCTGGCACCAGACCTTCAGCATGCGGCAGTAGAAATCGTGCACGCGCTCCAGCGTGTCGCGCATGCCCGTGCTGCGCAGCGCCAAATCGCAGTAGAGGTTCTCCGTGCCGCGCAGAAACTGCATGCGTTCGAACGGGCGCGCCAGATCGCTGGAGAGCACGAACTGATCGGTGGACGCGCAGAACTCGTTGACCTTCGCGATGTCCAGCGTCAGCAGCTCCTCGGGGAAGTGGACGCGGCTCAAATCCTCCCATTCCTCATCCTCAGCCGGGACGATGGGATCCTTCACCTCTCCCACGAGACCGCGCTGTATGTTGTCCCACACGACACCCCACTCGTCCATGGAGTTGCCCAGCTCGTACACGCTGCCATAGCCGATAGGCTTTGTTGCGTATTGCTTGTGGGAATCGGGGATCTGCACCACATCCGGCGGGTAATCGGCGAGTATCTGTGCCAGCTCTTCCCCGTGATATATCTCCGCCCAGGGAAGCGTCCACAGATCGCGCGGCACCCTTCCGGTATTATTCTTAAACTCCACCGTTCTCTTTACCAGTTCGCGTGATGTCATCACTTTGCCCTCGCTTTCATTCAACGATATGCCCCGCTCTTAAAACGCTGCGGGGAATATTTCGCGTATTTTTTCGTATATTGCCATGCCCAGCGCCGCGTGCGCCTCCGGCTCCATATGGCAGCCGTCGCGCGGCGACGGACCCGCCGCCTTCGCCGCGTCCAGAAAAAAGCAGCCGTTCTGCGCGGCAACCGCTTCATAGGCCAGCGCGAAGCCTTGAGTCTTTTCCACGCAGCCGCTGCCGAAGTAACCGAGCAGCGGCGTATGTACGTATTCCGCGCTCATGAGTATCGGTGATATCAGCAGCACGTGCGGTACAGGCTGTGCTGCGCTGTTCATGGCGCGCACCGCGGCAATCAGCCGGTTCATGCCCGTCGCGATGGTTTCGGCACAGCAGCCGAAGCGTTCCTTGGTATCGTTCGTTCCCAGCATCAGCACCACCAGATCCAGCGGCGCCTGCGAGTCCAGACATGGCACAAGATAGTGAAGGCCGCTCATCTTGCCTTCGATGGGATCGTCCCATACGCTGGTGCGTCCGCTGTAGCCCTCTTCGATGACCGCCCAGCCGCTGCCCAGCAGGGTTTGCAGCACGCCCGTCCAGCGTACATCCGAAGGGTATCGCGCCTCCGAAAGCGGGATCGCGCCCCACGTGTTGGAGTCTCCGAAGCAGAGAATGCGCTTATCCATACCGTTTCTCCCCCATCTCAAGCTTGTCGTTCACCGACCACTCGCTGGCGATGCTCAGCGCGGCATAATCGCCCAGCGCGTCACGCAGCCGGGACGGCATCACACGGCATGCCCGCAGGTTGCACTCCAGCGCTTCTTCGCGCAGTGCCTTCTCCATGGAAGGAATCAGCAGGTCGCCGGAGCGCTCGAATATGCTGCCGATGACGATGACGTCGGGGTTCAGTATGTCTACAAGGACTGACAGACCGCGTCCCAGGTAGGCGCCGCATACCTCCATGATCTCCAGCGCAGCAGGATCGCCATGGACTGCCGCGGACGCTATCCTCTTCGCGGTGAGCCCGGTATTCCCGGCGTTTTCCAGCGCCCACGCGCTTGCGTCGCCTTGCGCGATGTGGCGTTCAATGATCATGCGCCCCAGCTGCGCAAGCCCGGAGCCGCTGCAAAAGCCCTCAAAAGAGCCTCTTTTTCCGTAACCCACCGGTCCGTCCTCCGCCAGCCGGATGTGCCCCACCTCTCCCGCGCCGCCTGTAGAGCCGCGGTAAAGCTTTCCGCCCAGCACGATACCCGCGCCCATCCCTGTACCGAAGGTCAGAAATACCATGTTGGTGGTGCCTTTGCCCGCGCCGTAGTGAAACTCCGCAAGGGCGCACGCATTGGCGTCATTCTCCATATAAACCGGGGCTTCCAGCTGCTCCTGCAATATCCGCACGATGGGCACGCGGTCCCACCCCGGCAAATTGGGCGGCGAAAGAATTTCGCCTGCGTCAATATCCAGCGGGCCGCCGCAGGAGATTCCGATACCCGCGGGGCATCCGTGTTTTGTCTTCAGCTGCTGCAGATATTCCACTATCCGCGCGATATTCGCCGTCGGATCGCCTTGTATGGTGGGAAACGCCTTTCTGTCCATGACCTCAATGACACCCGCCGCCTGCCGTCCCGCGCTGGTGGCAATCTTCGTGCCGCCGATATCAACGCCGAAAAAATATTGTTCCGTCATAGCGGCAGCCCGTCCCGGCCATTATTCTGCATATTGCATACCTCTGCTTTCCCTTATGTCTGTCCTGATGCGCATATTACCGGCAATACGCCCCCAGCGTTGAAAACGCGTCGACACAGCTTTGGTAGTTGCTGCCGCTCATGCCCATGGAAGAGTATTCTTCCACATAGCCTATCAGCCCGCCGCCCTTGTCGCCGAGGTTTTGGACAAGCGCCTCCACGTCACGGAATATCTCATCGCGCGTGCCGGAAAGCGAGGTGGTCTGATAGCTGACCGGCATCACAAAGCACTGCCCGTTTTGGGTTGCGCCCAGCGCCCCGATGTCATAACAGTTGGGCTGCCCGAGATTCAGCATGTCCACGCCGATTTCCGTAAAGTCCGGCAGTATGGGCAGCACGTTCCCGCAGGTGTGAAAGTAAACCTGAAGCCCCAGCGCGTGTGCCAGCGCAAACTGCCGGGCATAGCGCGGCTTAAAGAATTCCCGCCACAGCGCCGGGGATACGATCATGCCGCTTTGGGTGCCCCAGTCGTCGTAAAACGCGATACCGTCGAAACCCGCTTCCGCCGCCACACGGATCAGCTCTTCTTCAAAGCCGAACACGATATCCGCCAGTGCCGCGGTATGCTCCGGCTCCAGCGCAAGGCCTTCCAGTGTCTCCGCGAAGCCGCGCAGGAACGTCATCACCGTAAAGCCGGTGAGCTGCAGACTGGCGAGAAAATACCGTTCCTGCGGATACGTGCTCATCGCCGTCTTCGCTTCGCGGACGCGCCGCTCCGCGTCCACTGCGGGTGCCTTCAGCGCCGCCAGCTGCGTCCAATCCTTTATCAGCGCTTCCCGCGGCTGGCCCATGGTGCCGTCCACGCGCTCCCATTCGAAGCCCCATTCGGAGACGTCCCGATTCGGGCCCGTAAAATGCTCCTGTATATCCACCAGCACGATGTCCGAGTGCTCTTTGCCCTCGTTGAAGAATAGTATCGGCACCCGGTCCGGCCTTTCAAAAGCAATGGTACGCTTCACGCGTTCCCGCCCGGTCATGGCCGTTTCCCTCCGAACTTTCGCGCGGCCTGGAACATGTATACTACATTCTCGGGCGGAACATCCTCCTGAATGTTGTGCGCTGCGGCGAATATGTAGCCGCCGTTTTCGCTCAGCACCTCCACCGCCTCGTGCACGCCTTCCTCGATGCTTTCGCGCGTGCCGTCCGGCAGCAGGTGCTGCGTATCGATGCCGCCGTGCAGTACCACGCGGTTTCCGAAGGCATCCTTCAAGCTGCGCGGAGACATCTCCGGCGACACCGGCTGTATGGGGTTCAATATTTCCACGCCCGCGTCGATGAGGTCCGGGATGATGCCGTACACGTTGCCGCACGAGTGGTGCAGGAACTGCGCCTTGGTAAGCCGCTTGGTGTACGCGATGCGCTCCGCGAGGTACGGCTTGATAAGCTCCCGGAAATTGCCGGGCGTCATCAACAAATTCGTCTGCATGGCGAAATCGTCGCCGCTGGAGGTGTAATGAATATACGGGCCCAGCGCGCCGTAATACGCGTCGATGACCTTCTTCTGATAGTCCAGTATTTTGCCGAACAGCTTGTGCACGAACTCCGGCTCCAGCATCAGCCGCGTGAGGAAATCCTCGAAGCCGCACAGCCAGCACCCCAGTTCGAACACACCGTATACCGGGTGCTCCGCGCAGATCACATATTCCCCCGCGTCATGCAGCCGCTTCGCGTCCTCCGCGATGCGGCGTATCTGTCCGCTGTCGAGGCTGTCCCCGTCCGGGAAGCGGTACGCGTCGAGGTCTTCGGGCGTCGCGTCCTTCAGCGGATTCTCCACGATGTCCCAGTACAACCCGGTGAAGCGGCGCTTGATGCCCCACTCGTCCACATACAGGTCCTCCGCGAGCAGCTGATACGCCGATTCCTGCGGGCGCAGTATTTCGCCCACGGAGCGCGTGTCAATATCGAGATAGCGGAGCAGCCGCTCCTCCAGCCGCGCCACCTTGCCGAAGCGCAACCGCTCCGGCAAGGGCTTCTCAAACCCCAGCAGCTCGAGCAGCCGATTCTGGCTCTGCCCTTCCATGCTGGACAGCGGGCATCCGCCAAGGTCGAGTATCAGAGACTCGGGCTTTTGATGGGCTATCGTTGCGCGGTAGTTGTCAATCCTCATGTCCGTCCCTCCTTTGCTCCGCGATGACGGCACCCAGCAGCTCCGGGATGGATTGTTTGTGATCCATCACAAAATGCCATCCCCTGCCGCCGCAGCTCGTCGGTCTGTTTACAATGTTCTTTCGCGGCCGGTAATAATAATCCGGGTCGTCGTAGCCTATTTTGCAGCGGTAGTTGTGCAGGTCCTTCAAATCGAAATTCGCCGTAGTGATATTAAACGTCGGGAAGCCGAGGTTGCGCGATATCGACAGCGCCTTCAGAAATACCTCTGGCCCTATCACCGCGGAGCCGAAATTGAGGTACACCCCGCCGTCCATACCGCTCACGGATTCGGTGAAGCGTTTGAAGTCCTCGCCCGTGCAGTAGCCTATCGCCGCGAAATCCACCGTCGGGTGCTGGTGAATGATGTCCGTGCCGATGGCGATGTGATAGGTTGCCGGTACGCCCAGCTTCCACGCCTGATACAGCACGCACTGCTCCCGGTGCGGGAATCTGTCCGGATTCGCTTCGATGTAGCTGCCCAGTGCCGCGCCGTATCCCAGTCCCCGCTTCGCGCCCTGCTGCAGCGCTTCATTCATCCACGCGCCCGTCTCTTCCCACATGCCAAAGGAGCCGTCCTCTATCGCGCAGGGAACATCCTCCGACGTGCCGCCGAGATACCCCAGCTCGAAATCGTGGATGCTGGCGGCGCCGTTGCCCGCGATGTGCGTCACGATGCCACGCTTCATCAGCTCGATGAGGTACAGCGACAGCCCGTTTTTGATGACATGAGCGCCGATGGAGAGTATCACCGGGCGGCTGTTTCTTCGCGCCGCCGCGATGCGCTGTGCCAGCTCCGCAAAATCCGGATCCGTCACAGAGGTGACTCCGTCCGTACGGAGCGGCAGCAGATTATCGATGGTGACGAGGTTCACCCTGTCCCTCGCCGACCAGGTTTTGATTTTCCGGAAGTCGAGCAATTTCTTTCCCCTTTTGCTTTCAGCGGTACATTAACCAGAGACCGGCATCATTGCCGCCTGCTTGCAGGGCCCCGATACGCTGTATCAGGCACCCAGCTTCTTATTCTCCATGATGGTGTTAACCGCCACCGCCACCAGTATGAGTACGCCCTTGACCACATACTGCGTGAATTCGTTGACGTTCAGTATGGTCATGCCGTTGGATATCACGCCCAAGAATATGATGCCGATGAAGGTGCCCCACACGGTGCCGACGCCGCCGTTCAGCGACGCGCCGCCGATGATAACCGAGGGAATAGCCGTCATCTCGTAACCCTTGCCGAACTGAGACGATGCCGACATCACCTGCGACGAAATCAGTATGGCGCTGACGCATGCCATCAGCTGCGGCGCAATGAGGTAGATGGTCTTTATCTTGGTTACGTTGATGCCGCACAGCCTCGCCGATTCCTCGTTGCCGCCCACCGCGTAAATCTCACGGCCTACGCGGGTGTACTTCATGATGACAAATACGATGCCGAATATCACCAGCAGCACCACGGCAGGCACCGGTACAATGCCGCCTATCCGGCCCGCGCCGATTTCGTTGTACCACAGCGGCAGGCTCGTAATCGGGAAGCCGTTGGACAGCAGCGCCGCCGCGCCGTATAGTATGTTCAGGAAAGCCAGCGTGATGATGAACGTCGGCATTTTAAAGCGGATATGCAGCCACGCAATGATAGCACCCACGATAAACGAAACTGCGAACGCCACCAGTATGCCCACGAGCACCGCATATTCCAGCGGCATAACGCCCGCGTCGCTGAGGTCTCCGCCGACTTTCGCCACGATCACGCCGTACAGCGCCACGCTGGAGCCTACGGAAAGGTCGATTTGCCCGCCGATAATCGTCATGGTCAGGCCCAGCGCGATAACGCCCTGCAGCGACACGTTTTTCAGCATGTTCAGCAGGTTCTTCGAAGTCATAAAGCCGGGAGTCAGCACCGCGATGACTACCATCAGCAGTATCAGTACGATTTCAAGTATATAATCATTGAAATGAAATCTCTTGCGGTTTTTGATATTCAGGCCTTTCATCTCTCTAATTGCCTCCCATACAAGTCACATATAATTCATCCACGGTCAATTCATCGGCATTGACTTCTCCGACAATTTCGCCGTAGCGCATGATCAGTATCCTGTTGCATACCTCCAGCAGCTCTTCAAGCTCGCTGGAAACCATGATGGACGCGATTCCCTTGCGGGACTGCTCCCATATGATTTGGAATATCTGCTGTTTTGCGTTCACGTCGATGCCGCGTGACGGCTCGTCGAACATGATAATCCGGGGATCCGTATTAAGCCAGTTCCCCACGACCACCTTCTGCTGATTGCCGCCGGACAGCGAACTGACGCGCACGCCGGGTGTTGAAACCTTGATATCGAGTTCTTCAATTTGCTTATGAATGGCCTTTGTTTCCGCGCGCCTGTCCACAAACCCTTTCCTGGAGAGTTTGTCGAGCGAAGCGAAACACAGGTTTTCTCCGACTGTCCGTATCTGTGTAAGCCCCTTGTGTCCCCTGTCCTCCTGCGTCATCGCAAGCCCAAGGCCCTTCATCTTCCGCAGCGTGGGCTTTTTAACCTCTTTGCCGTCCATGAAGATCTGCCCGCTGTCAAACGGATCCGCGCCGAATATGGACATGAGCAGCTCGGTTCTCCCGGAACCCAGCATACCTGCGATTCCCAGCACTTCGCCCTTGTGCAGATCGAAACTGATATTTTTAAACTTGCCTTCCCGGTTCAGGTTGCGCACGCTCAGCACCACATCGTCGGTCCATGTCAGATCGTCGGGCCGCCTGCGTATCTCCACGTCGCCGAACATCATGTTGACAATCTGCTTGTGGGAGGCTTCCTTCATCGACACCGTACCGACGTATTTCCCGTCCCGGATCACAGAGCAATTGTCCGCAATCTCCCACAGCTCGTGAAGCCGGTGCGAAATGTACAGCACAATCACGTCCTTTTCCTTGACGCGGCGAATGAGCTTGAACAACAGCTCCACCTCTCCCTGGGCCAGCGCGGAAGTCGGCTCGTCCAGAAGAAGTACCTTGGGGTTGTGGCTCATGGCCTTGACAATCTCCACCATCTGCCGCTGCCACATGCTCAGTGAAGCGACCAGCGTCTGCGGCGGGATATTGATGTCCATCTCGGTAAGCAGTTCGCTTGCCTGCGCATAGGCCCTCTTCCAGTCCACAAAGCCACTTTTCATCGGCAGGTTACCCATGAATATGTTCTCCGCGATATTCAGGCTGGGCACAAGGCTCAGCTCCTGAAAGACCGTAGCAATGCCGTGCTCGTAGCCCTCCACCGGGCTGCTCAGGCTTAATTCTTTGTCATCGATGTAGATTTTTCCGCTTGTCTGCTTTATGCCCCCGCAAATCGCCTTAATGAGGGTGGATTTTCCCGAGCCGTTCTTTCCGATGACCGCGTTAACTTTCCCGCTCTCAAACTGCATGCTGACTTTATCGAGCGCCAGCGTTCCCGGATAGCTCTTCGTCAGATTTTCGACTCTCAGAATACTCACAGCTTATCATCCTTTTTTCGGAATTTGCACCGACTTGGCACGACGGATGCCGGAAACCGGCATCCGTCGTACTTCGTCATTCCAGCGTTGTCGCTCAGCACTCAGCCCATTTTTTCCTTCAGATCCGCAAGGAACGCATCCAGCTTCTCCGTGTCGCCGCGCTGAAGCGGTATGTATTCCGTCGTGAAGACCTGGCCCTTGGTAGCGGAGATGTCTTCGCCCAGCAGGCCCTTTATCAGCGCTTCCATCGTCAGGTAGCCCATCATGAACGGATCCTGAGAGGTTGTGCCCTGAAGAATGTTGTCCGGGTCTTTCAGCATGTTGACCAACTGCTCGTTGGCGTCGATACCGAATACGAACACCTTGCCAGCGTTGCCGGAGTTCTTAACCGCCATGGTGGCGCCGATAGCGCTGCCTTCGTTAAAGCCGTAGATGATGTTGAGGTCCGGATGAGCGGCCAGTATGCCGTCCACCGCGGCTACCGCGTCGTCCTGCAGCCATGCATCCTGCTCGGCAACCACTTCTACCGTGTAGCCCGGGAGATCGGCAATCTGATCCTGGAAACCATTCCAGCGGTCACGAGTGATATCCGGCAGAACCGACATTGCGCCCAAACGCGCCACTTTGATGGTGGAGCCTTCCGGATAGTTCGCCAGTATGAATTCCTTCGCCATTTCGCCGGAGGGCACGCACAGATCGTACTGATTGGACGTGTAGCCGCCGTAGATGAAGCTCAAGTCGTTGAGCCCGAGGTTGGAGATAGCGATGCGCATACCCTGCTCGTCCGCCTTGCGGAGCGCTTCGATGGAGGTGTCTTCGTTAATGGGGCAAATCGCCAGTCCGTTGTAGCCCTGAGACACATACGTATTGATGAGCTCAAGCTCCTTGGTGGTATCGCCGTTGGTGTTGTTCAGCGTGCACTGCACACCCGCGTCCTTCGCAGCGGCTTCATAGCCCAGCTGTACCAAACGCATGAACTGATCCTCCTGGAACACCACACCCGCCACCTTCAGATCCGCAGGGTTGATAGCCCCCGAAACCTCGGCGCTTGATTCTCCCACAGACGCGCTGCTATCCGCAGGCGCACTGCTTCCCGAAGACGTTTCCACCGGTTTGGCGCAACCTGTCAGCATAGACAGTACGCATACCATAACCAATACCAGGGCCAACATTTTCTTCATGCTAATTTCCTCCTTAATTGTTTATTGGGAAATTATATGCAGGGGCTGCAACGCTCCCCAAATATCATATTTTAATGAGGTCTCTGAATATGTATTTATTATTCTTTACGGAATATTTAATTGCTTCAACTTACGGCGTTATTATAATTCTTTTACTTTCATCTTGTCAATACCCCTATTTGGGCATTTTTCATATTTGATGTTTACAATAAAACGAACCAACATGCCTGTTTACGGCCTTTTCTGTCATTTTTCGCAGGTTTGCTCTATAAATTCTTTTAGTAAATGTCTTTTACTTAAACTTATTAATGTCGGATTAAATGCGTTTATGAGTGCCGCTTGAATTTTATTAGTACATCTATTATACTGTTTAACAGCGGGTAACTGCGGGAAATACCGCAAAATAACGTTTCAGGTGTACGGATATGGAGAATGAAAACAGAACCAAAATTCACAGAATCAACAAGACGCTGGTATTTAAAAATATCATTCTGCATTCCCCGTTGTCCCGCGTTGAATTGAGTAAATACACCAACCTCAGCAAAATGTCCATCACCAACTATGTCAATATGTTGATTGAAAGCGGGGATATTGAGGAAACCGGTACGATGACCTCTGAGAGCGGCCGCAAGCCCATCATGCTGGACGTTGTGAAAACCCGGCCCCTGCTCGCCGCCATACAGGTAACCCGGCATTATACCAGCGTGGGTATCGTCAATCTGAAGGGCACGATACTTCGTATCAACATGTCCTTTCTGGAGGCCAACGAAACGCCCAGCTCCATACTTTCCAAGATATACAGCATGCTGGATAATCTGATTACGCCCGACATCGCGGACGACATATGGGCCATCGGGGCTTCATCGATGGGCCCGGTAAGCAATAAGATAGGCCGGCTCAATACGGCGGACTACTCGTTTGCCGATTCGCTGAGCTTTGATATCCGCGACAGCCTGCAGGAGCGCTACCGCTATCCCATCTACGTCAACAACGACCTGAATACGCTGGCGCTGGCAGAAAAGTATTTTGGCAACGCAAAGGATTACGAAACCTTCGCCGTGGTGGGCAGCAGCATCGGTCTGGGGTGCGGCATCGTGGTGGACAACCAGCTGTACAGCGGCGGCGGCGGATATGGCGCGGAGCTGGGGCATATCACCGTGGAAACGAACGGAACGGAATGCTATTGCGGCAACAAGGGCTGTCTGGAGCTGTACGCAACCATCCCCAAGATCATCGAATGGCTTCAGCAGGAATTCCGGAATCACAACAAAACCTGCCATTATAACAACTGGCAGGACCTTTTGGACGGCGCGCGCCACGGGGACGCGCTGTGTCTGAATGCGGTGGACAGGCTGGTAGAATATCTCAGCGCAGGGCTGGTATCCCTGGTGAATCTTTTCGATCCGGAATGCATCTTTCTAGGAGAGGATTATTGTCAGGCGTACGACCTGCTGGCCGCCCGCCTCACGGAGTCCATCAACCGGCGGAAGTTCTTTTCCAAGCATACCGTCGTTCCCGTTCAGGCCTCCAAATTCATGGGCGCCGCGCCGCTGGTCAGCCCGGCGGCCTACGCGATGCACATGATTCTGCAGGAAAACTCCCTTCCCTGGTGAGCGCGGGATACACCCTCCGCATTTTTCATTCCGTCTTTTTGTAATAGTACTGGTGGTTGCAGCATTCGTCCCCCTGCATCAAGGTTTTCGTTCTGTCAAAGCCGAGCCGCGGGCTGAACCCTCTGCTGCTGAAAAAGTCGGTTGAGCACGCGAGGTGATAGAGCCAGCGGTGCATGCCCGTCTTCTGCGCCAGCTCGAACACGGGGCATCGGCTTACACAAAAGGTCGTCCGCCCGGATTCTTGCGCGATGCTGTATTCAAACCCCAACGGCTTCAGCGGTTCCCAGAGCAGACGGATGAAATCATCTACCTCCGTACCCTCGTGCGCTTCCCGTCTTCCCGTCTCAACCCAATCCATGTATACGTTGCGTTCCAGATAAGCCTCCACGGCCTGCCCGGCGCGCACTCCGTATTCGCCGTCGAGCTCCCTCAGCAGCTCCGCGGTATCGCGCTTTCCCCAGCCTGCCCTCAGCTTTTCGACGATCGCATACTCTTCTGAAGACGAATCAAAAAAATCGGAAGCCGGACGTTTCTCCAGCAGTTCCGTCACCCATCCGAAGCATTGCAGAAAAGCATCTTCCATCCCGTTTCACTCCTGTAATCAATTTTCACGTATTCATCGCACGGCAGGTGCGTTTTCAAAAAACGGATGGCAACAGGCTCCGCGTTGCCGGGGCCTGTTGCCGAAATGGGGGGAGACCATGAACAGATGAAGAGGTCTTGAGGTCAAAGGATTCTGCCATTGGTTCGTATTACTTCCGCATACCATTCCGCGGAGTCCTTGAGTATGCGCCGCTGCGACGGGTAATCCACATAAACGAGGCCGAATCTATCGTCATACCCTTGGGCCCACTCGAAGTTGTCGAGCAGACTCCAGTGGAAATAGCCCTGAACGGGTACTCCTTCGTCCATCGCTTTATTCAGCGCACACAGATACCGGTGCAGAAAATCGATGCGATCCGGGTCGTGTACGCGTCCGTCCAGAAACACGCGGTCATTGCAGCTCTGCCCGTTTTCCGCGATGACGATGGGCAGCCCGTAACGCTGATAGAGGTTCACCATTCCAAAGTGCATCACTTCGGGCGACACCGGCCACTTGCACGCCGTCAGCGGCTCTCCCGCGTGCCGCACGCGCCTGCCTTTTTCGTCCACACATTTCCCGTTGTAGATGTTGACGCCAAGAAAGTCCGGCTTCTCCATCAGCGCCCAGTCCGAGGAGGGTACGGCCGCCGCGAACTCACGGATGAAATCGGGGGCGTCGTCGGGATAACGGCGGAACATAATGGGGTCCATCGCCACGTTGAACGTGAACATCCAATCTTCATCACTGAGCTTGAAGGACGCTTTGCGCGCAGCTTCCCGCCCGGCCGGAGTATCCTTTTCGGGGTAGCAGAGCCGTCCGGTCGGCACTGTGCCTATCTCTACAGGGCTTGCGCTGTTTTCGCGTATCGCCTGCGACGCCGCGCCGTGCGCCAGCGCCAGATGATGAAAGCAGGCGATGAGTTCGCCGTTTGTCAGCTTCAGTCCCGGCGCGTGCGTTCCGTTGCCATGGCCCAGCAGCACGATACACTGCGGCTCGTTGACCGTCATGAAATGCTTAACCCGCCCGTTCAGCCGGTTGGCCAGCAGCGCGGAGTAATCGCGGAAGGCGTCGATGGTGGCGCGGTTCATCCAGCCGCCCTTCTCCTGCAGCGCGGAGGGAAGATCCCAGTGGTACAGCGTCACCCACGGCTCTATGCCGTTTTCCAGCAGCGTGTCCACGAGCCTGTCGTAATAGTCCAGCCCGGCCGGGTTGACGCGGCCCGTGCCTTCCGGCAGCACACGCGGCCAGCTTATCGAAAACCGATACGCCATCAGGCCGATGCGCTTCATCAGCGCGATATCTTCCGCGCAGCGATGGTACGATTCGCACGCCACGTCGCCGGTATCGTCGTTTCTCACATGACCCCTTCCGGCGTCATGGCAATAATCATCCCAGATGCTGCGGCCCTTGCCGTCCTCGTCCCACGCGCCCTCGCACTGATACGAGGCGCACGCAGCACCCCAAACAAATCCTTTCGGAAAACCATTCATACGGTTACCTCTACTTCGTACGCTGTCCGTCCAGCGCAGGCGGCAAGCGTATCGCCCTGCTGCGGTACTCCGTCCAGCGTCAGAGAATACGCGCCGGTGCGCTTCACATGGATGCGGTACGTCGCCCCGCGGTAGCGCCGCGTGATGTCGCACGACTGAATGTGCGCGGGGAGGCAGGGCCGAATGCGCAGCCCCTCCAGTGCGGGTGTCACACCCAGTATAGCCTGGCTGACGTTGACGAAAGCCCACGCCGCCGTGCCCGTAAGCCAGCTGTTTTTCGCTTCCCCTTCGCTTTGGGAAAAGCGCCCCGCGATGGTCTGCGCGTATACGTACGGTTCACTGCGGTGAACCTCGCTTTTGTCGTGCAAATATGCCGGGCAGATGCGCCGGTACAGATCGAACGCCTTATCGGCACGGCCCAGCACCGTTTCCGCGATGCTCACCCATGGGTTATTGTGGCTGAACACCGAACCGTTTTCCTTATACCCGGGCGGATAGCTCGTGATTTCTCCCAGCTCCTTGTGGTAAACCGTATAGGGCGGCGATACCAGCTCTACGCCGAATTCACCCAGCAGGCGTTCCTGCACGGAATCGAGCGCAGCAATGGCCCGGCCGTCCTTCAGGCCGATGCCCGCCATCGTGCAGAAGCCCTGCGGCTCTACGAACATGCTGCCCTCGGCGCAGGAATGGCTGCCCACAGGATGCCCTTCCGCGTCGTATGCGCGCAGGAACCACTTGCCGTCCCATCCGTGACTTTCCACGGTATGAACCATCTTCTCAACCGCGGCGGAAACCTCCCCGGCCTCCTGCGAAAGCCCGCGGCGTTCCAGCAGCTCTGCATACCGGCTGCCGTACAGCACAAACATCGCGGCGATGAATACGCTCTCCGCCACGGGACCCTCGGAATTTCCGCAGGTCTGGAAGCTTTCGCCCGGTTCCATGCTGAAGCAGTTGAGATTGAGACAGTCGTTCCAGTCCGCGCGGCCTATCAGCGGCAGTCCATGCGGCCCAAGATGGCCCATGGTAAAGCGGACGCTGCGCCGCAGATGCTCCAGCAGCGGCTTTTCGCTGCCCGGCACGCTGTTGAAACAGACCGGTTCGTCGAGTATCGCGTCGTCGCCTGTCTCGGCGATATATGCGTATGTGCATGCCACCAGCCACAGCGGGTCGTCATTGAAGCCGCCCCCGATGTCGTTGTTCCCCCGCTTGGTAAGCGGCTGAAACTGGTGATACGTACTCCCATCCTCCCATTGCACAGAGGCGAGATCCAATATGCGCTCCCGCGCGCGCTCCGGCATCATATGCACGAAGCCGAGCAGGTCCTGACAGCTGTCGCGGAAACCGATACCGCGGCCCGTTCCGCTCTCAAAAAAGCTCGCTGAACGGCTGACGTTGAACGTCATCATGCACTGGTACTGGTTCCAAATGTTCACCATACGATCGAGCTTGCTGTCGCCCGTGTCCACCTGGAAGACGCCCAGCAGATCATCCCAATATTCATGCAATGCAGAGAGCGCTTCTTCGGCTGCCCGCACGTCGCGAAACTTCGCCATCACACGGTACGCTTCGTCCTTGCGTATCACATCCGGCGCGGCAAACTTGCTTTCCGGCGGGTTCTCCGCATAGCCCAGCGTAAATACAAACGTGCGCTGTTCTCCCGGCTCCAGCGTCATATCCATCTGAAGCGCCCCAATGGGTGCCCATCCGTGCGCAATGCTGCCCGAGCACGCGCCGTTCTCCACAGCATACGGATTGTTCCAGCCGCGCAGCGCGCCCAGAAACGCGTCCCGGCTCGTATCGAAGCCGGATACCGGCGCGTTCACGCCATAATAGGCGTAATGATTCCGCCGTTCCCGGTACTCGGTCTTGTGGTATATGACGCTTCCTTCCACCTCCACCTCGCCGATGTTGAGGTTGCGCTGAAAGTTGACCGCATCGTCCACGGCATTCCACAGGCACCACTCCACCGCACCGTACAGCTGTACGTGCCGGGTCTCCCCCGTATCATTGCCGATCGTCAGCAGATGAACCTCGCAGCGCTCTCCCAGCGGCACGAAGCATACCAGCGTCGCAGATAAACCGTCCTTCCCGCTTTCAAACGCGGTATAGCCGAGCCCATGGCGGCAGCGGTATGTATCCAGCGGCGTATCGCACGGGTGAAACGCAGGGCTCCACGCACCGCCGCCTTTTTCCCGGATATAGTAAAACCTGCCCCCCACATCGGACGGCACATTATTATACCGGTAACGCAGCAGGCGCAGCAGCTTTGCATCCCGGTAATAACAATACCCGCCGCCTGTATTGCTGATCAGCCCGACAAACGAGTCGTTGCCCAGATAATTGATCCAGAGCATCGGTGTATACGGCGTCGTGATCACATATTCGCGTTTCGCATCGTCGAAGTAGCCAAATTTCATCCGTGCATCCCCCAAAGGAGCAATTTTTTCATATGCTCATTTTTGCTTACGCCATGGCGTTAAGCCTGTCGATAAGCCCCTGCAAATCCTCGGCGCTGAACTGGCCCCGTCCAAAGCTCAGCGCAGCTCTCAGCGGCATATAGCGCAGCATGGCCTCCGCCATATCCCCGCTGATCGCTTCGCCGTGCGCGCTCGCATCGTCTTCCGGCGTAAAGGTCGCCGCGATAACGCGTATGTAAGGCAGCATCAGCTCCCGCCGCGCCGGATCCTTCACGATGTCAGCCACGACGCTGTTCATGTCGAAGCGTACCGGCAGTTCCTGTGTGGATTCCACCGTCACCCGCTCAGACAGCACGATATCGCGGGAGTGCCTGCCGATTCCGATTTCGTATTCGCCCGTCTCCACGTGCCAGTCGTGCATGCCGCGGTTCCAATACGCGAACGCGCGCTTGCCCAGCGTGAACGTCACGCGCTTCGTTTCCCCCGGCTCCAGCTCTACCTTCACAAAACCCTTCAGCTCCCGCACGGGCCGGATGATAGCGCTCTCCGCAGCGGCCACGTACAGCTGAACGACCTCTTTACCGGAAACGATGCCGGTGTTCGTAACGTCCGCCGAGACGGTGAGCGTACCGGTATCCTTCATCCGCGCCCGGTTGAGCTCCAGATTGGAATACTCAAACTCCGTATAGGAGAGGCCGTAACCGAACGGGTACAGCACCTCCATCTTTTTCTTGTCGTACCAGCGATAGCCCACGAACACGCCCTCGCGGTATTCAGCGATATCGCCTTCTCCGCCATAGAACGGGTAAGACGGATTATCCTCCATCCGCAGCGGGAAGGTCTCCGGCAGCCGCCCGGACGGGTTGACATCGCCGAACAGCACGCGCACCGTCGCGAGGCCCACCGCCTGCCCGCCGAGATATGCTTCAAGAATCCCCTTCACCCTGCCTGCCCACGGCATCTCCACGGGAGAACCGTTGTGCAGCACCACCACCGTATTGGGATTCGCCAGCGCAACCGCTTCAATCAGCGCATTCTGGCATTCGGGAAGCCGCATGTGGATTCGGTCATATCCTTCGGACTCGTAGGCGTCCGGCAGACCCGCGAACACCACCGCAACGCGCGCTGCCTGCGCTGCTTTTGCGGCTTCGGCAAGCCACTCATCGGTGGTGCGGTCCGCGTCCGCATCGAATCCCTTTGCGTAAATGACCTCCAGTCCTTCCGCGGCGTCCAGCGCGCTGGTGGTTTTATAACAGTTGATGTGTGAGCTGCCGCCGCCCTGAAAGCGCGGCTTGCCCGCAAAATCACCGATAAAAGCAACCTTTTCGTTTTTGCGCAGCGGCAGAATATCTCCCTCGTTTTTCAGCAGTACCATGCATTCCGCCGCCATCTCCGCAGACAGCGCGTGATCCGTCTCCAAATCCCATGGCGTCTCAGGGCTCGCGGTCTCCAGATATCGCTGGCCGATGGACAGTATGCGCTCGCAGGCCTGATCCACCAGTGCCTCATCCAACTCACCGGCGCGCACCGCGTCGACGATATGTTTGTCGTTGACGCCGCCCGACGCGGGCATTTCCAGATCCACGCCCGCCTTCAGTCCTTTTACGCGATCCACTACCGCGCCCCAGTCGGTCATCACGTATCCGTCAAAGCCCCACTCATCGCGCAGCACCTCGTTCAGCAGCCATGGGTTTTCGGAGGAATATACGCCGTTGATGCGGTTATACGAGCACATTACCGTCCACGGGCGGGAGCGCCGCACGGGCGCTTCGAATGCCGCAAGGTAGATCTCACGCAGCGTGCGCTCGTCCGCTTCGGAGCTGGAGGACATTCTCCGATGCTCCTGACTGTTGGCCGCGAAATGCTTGATGCTGGCCCCTACGCCGCGGCTCTGCAAGCCGCTGATATACGTGGCGGCCATCTCTCCCGCCAGAAACGGGTCTTCAGAATAGTACTCAAAATTGCGTCCGCACAGCGGAGAGCGTTTAATGTTCACCGCAGGCCCCAGCAGCACGCCCACGCCCTCATGCTGGCATTCGTCGCCCAGCGTCTCCCCCAGCCTGCGGATCAGCGCCCTGTCGAAGGAGGCCGCCGTCGCGCAGCCCGCGGGAAAGCAAACTGCCTTGATGCTTTCATCCGGGCTGTCCGCGCCCTGAGCCTGCTTGCGAAGTCCGTGCGGGCCGTCGCTGACCATGCACGATGATACGCCCAGCCTCTCCACCGGCTTTGTATGCCAGAAATCCAGCCCGGAGCAAAGCCCTGCCTTTTCTTCCAGCGTCATTTGCGCAATCACTTTTTTGATATCCATTCAACCATGCTCCTTTTGGGAAATAATGCCGTTGCTTACTGTATACCGCCTACCGTAGACAGATCCCACTCCTCGTGAATCTTGGGAACGTCGCTGATGAGGCGCCGGGTGTACGCCGCCTTCGGGTGCAGTATCACCTCGTCTGCCGTACCTTTCTCCACGATCTTCCCGTGCTCCATGATGTACACGGAGTCGGAGATGTAGTACGCCAGCCCGATGTCGTGGGTGATGAATATGATGGTCATCCCCACCTCGTCGCGCAGCTGCAGCAGCATGTCGAGTATCGTCGCACGAGAGCACGCATCTATCATGCTCGTGGGCTCATCGGCCAGCAGTATCCTGGGCTTCAGCAGGAATATGCGCGCAATCATCAGCCGCTGCATCTGCCCGCCCGAAAGCTCGAACGGATACTTATTGGTCATCTCCTCGTACTTCAGGTTCACGAAGCTGCATGCTTCGGCCATCATCTCCGCTTTCTTCTCTTTCGGCAGATGCCTGCCGCCGCGCATATGGATGCAGTCCAGCAGCACGGTGTCGATTTTATTGAATACGTTGAACGAGGAGAACGGATCCTGAAATATGGCCTGTATGCCCTTCCAGTACTCCCGCCGCTTTTTGCGCGAACTGATGTCGCGCGGCTGCCCCTCGAACAGCACCTCACCCTCGCTCACGCTGATGAGCCCCAACAGCATTTTGGCCAGCGTGGTTTTGCCGCTGCCCGATTCCCCCACGATGGAGACGATCTCGCGCTTGCGAAATTCGAAGTCCACATGGTCTACCGCGAGGCACCGGCTCTTGCCCATGCCGAATATCTTGGTTACCCCTTTGCCGGAGAGGCACAGGTTCTCGTCTCTCTTCGCGTTGTTGGCTTCACTCATGCGCGTACACCTCCCTCAGCGTCTGCTCCGACAGTATGCACCGGTAGTCGCGGCCCGCGCCCGTGCCGTGCAGCGCGATAGACGACACCTTGCAATCGGCGCGCACATACTTGCAGCGTTCCGCAAAGCGGCATCCCGACGGCGGCTTTTTCAGGTTTGGCGGCGTGCCCGGTATCGCGGTAATTTTGACATCGCGCGTGCCTTCCTCCGGTACGATAATGGATCCCATCAGCCCCTTCGAATACGGATGGAGCGGATCGAACACCACTCCCTTCGCGGTTCCGCGCTCCACAATCTGCCCCGCGTACATGACCAGGATTTCATCGGTGACATTATACAGCAGCGGAAGCTCGTGTGTAATGAATATCATGGATTTGATATACCCTTTTTCCATCATATCCCGCAGCATCTTGATAACCATCTTCTGGCTGGTTACGTCCAGCGCGCTCGATGGTTCGTCCGCAACGAGCACCTTCGGCGAGAGTATGGTCGATACCGCGATGACCGTGCGCTGCTTCATGCCTCCGGAAAGCTCTACCGGATACTTTTGCAGCACATCCGCGGGCAGGCCCAGCGCCTCGAAACGCGCCTTCACGCGGTCGTATATGTCCGCGCGTTCCGCCTTGGGATCGTGCGCCAGTATCACGTCCTCCACAAAGCGGATGATCTTCCGCGTCGGATTCAGCGCGTTCATCGCCGCCTGCGGAATGTAGGCGATCTCCGTTCCCAGCACCTTTTTGCGCACATCATCCTGCGTGAGCTTCGATATGTTCTGGCCATCCACGATAATTTCGCCGCTCATATAGTGCAGCGGCGCGGAGTAATACCCCATCAGGCTCAGCGCCAGCGTGGATTTTCCGCAGCCGCTTTCCCCCGCGATGCCCAGCGATTTGCCTTCTTCTATCTTCAGCGACACGCCGTCCACCGCGTATACGTCTTCGCGGAAACGCGTAATGTATTTCGTCGTGAGGCCGTTAACCTCCAGCATCACCTTTCCCATTTCGGCCCCCCTAATCTCTCAGTGTCGGATTGAACACCTGATCGAGCCCGGTGTTCATCAGATTCATCGAAAAGCTGATCAGCGCAATCGCCAGTATTACGGGGAAATACGCCCACCACGCGCCGTTAAGGTGCGCGGAGTATGCCATCGACCAGTACATCATCAGCCCCAGCGTCGGCCGCTCGGTAGTCTTGGGCCCAAGGCCGAGTATGGAGAGCTGCGCTTCGGCGAGTATCGCCGTACTGATCTGCAGTATCAGCGCCATCACTACGTAGGACGCGATATACGGCAGTATGTCCGTGAGTATGATCCGCATCAACGAATGCCCTGACAGCTTGCTCAGGCTTACGTGATCCCGGTTTCGCAGTGAAACCACCTGCGCGCGCACCGCCCTCGCCGTCCATACCCACGATGTTACGCCGATGACAACCGCGACGGTTGCCGCGCCCCGTTGATCCTGCCCGATGGAAAACGAGATCAGTATGAGCAGCACGAACGACGGTATCACCGTAAACAGGTTGGTGATAAACATGATCACATCGTCCACTACGCCCCCGATATAGCCCGCCAGCAGCCCCAGCGCGAGGCCGATGAACGTAGCGATGGCACCGGCGATAAGACCTACGAGCAGTGATGTTCCCACCGCGGATACAAGCTTGGTGAGCACATTGCACCCGAAATTGTCCGTGCCAAGCGGCAGGTTCACCACATTCGCGACATCGCCCACCTTCACATACTCGTTGCCCTTCACCTCGCCGATCTGCTCCAGCTCGCCCGTTTCCGGATTCTCCTGCATGATGATCATATCCTCGCCGGAAAGTATGGTGTTGAGCTTCTCGTCGAGGCGCACGTAGTATTTACGCTTTGCCGAAGTCATCCCCTTGAATTTCAGCGTGCCGTCGAAATGGGCTTCCCACTGGTTGAGCAGCTTTTCGGTATCCGCGGTATCAATGCTGCTCTCCGGAATGCCGAACGCGATCAGCCAGTTTTTCATCTCTTCGCGGTCGTCCGCGCTCAGCTTGCTGTCGATGCGCTTCTCTGCCGCGTCCTCCAGCTTAAAGGTGTATGTATCCGCAGCGTTCAGGCTGTCCTGCACCGATATATAGGTCCCTGGCTCGAAGAAGGTGCCTAGCCCTATCATCTTCAGCGGGTCGTCCGGCACAAACAACGGATAAATAAACACCGTCAGCAGCATACCCATCAGTATGATGAAGCCGACAAGAAACTTCGGGGAACGGAATACCTGTCTGAATGAATTCTTCATTTTCGCATCCCTCCCCTCAATCCATCTGCGCGGCCTTGACGCGCGGGTCAATCAGGCCGTACAGCACTTCAATCGCAAAGTTGGCCAGCAGCACCATGATGGAAATGATCAGCGTTGCCGCCGAAATGAGCGGGTAATCCGTGCCCATGACCGCGCTGTATATGGTGGAGCCGAGCCCGGGGTAACTGAATATTGTTTCCGCCACGAGTGCGCCGCCTACCATCGTGCCCAGCGATAGCGCAAGGCCGGTAATCTGCGGCAACATTGCGTTGCGGAATACGTAACCTACAATCTTTCGGTCTTTGATTCCCAGAAAGCGGCTGTATTTAACATAATCTGCGTTTAATTCATAGATGGACATGGAGCGCATGCCAATCGCCTGCCCGCCTATGGAAATGATGACGATGGACCAGAAGGGCAGCTGGTAATGCGCGATAACAGACTTCACAAATTGCCATGAAAAGGTGGGTATCAGATCGAATCCGTACCCGCCCGAAGTGGGTGCGATCTTCAGATTGATGGCGAATATGACCAGCAGTATGGTCGCCATGCCGAATGCCGGAATGCTGCTGGCGAAAAGGCAGGTCGGCATCAGCACCTTGTCGAAGCCCTTTCGGATATAGGCGGCCAGCGCGCCCAGTAAGTTGCCTATCAGCCACCCCACAATGATGGCGGGAAACTGCAGCGCAATCGTCCACCATATGGAAGAGCTGATGATATTGGACACTGTCCTGGGGTATTGACTGAACGATACCCCCAAATCTCCTTTTAACAGGTTCCCGATGTATTTTGAAAACTGAACATGCAACGGCTGATCCGTGCCAAACTTGCGCGCATAGTCCTCGTAGACCAGCTGAATGGCCGTCGGGTCAGTCATCCCCGCTGCGGCTTTCGATGTGATTACCGCCACAGGATCTCCCGGCATCATCCGGGGCAGAAAGAAGTTGAGTATGATCGCGCAGACCAGGGTAATCAGCAGCCATACGATCTTCTTGCCAAAATATTTGCGGTAGCCCTTCATCCCTATACCTCCTCATCTGCGAATGACGAGAAAACAGCCATGCTTCAAGAACCTCAAAACATGGCTGTTTCTCATCGGTTCATTAATTACGGATTGACAAGCTCCAGATTATAGAGTCCGGCAATGCCGTAGCCGCAAAGCAGGTTCGTCGGAGGAATGTTGTTACCGTCGTTCAGCTCGGGGTAACTCGTCCAGATGGACTCGTTCACCGCGTGGAACAGCTGCGGGCGATACATCAGCGCGAAGGAGGGAACCTCTGTCAGGTAAATTTCCACCGCTTCGGTGTAGTATTCCTTCAGCTTCGCAGGATCGGTCTCCGTCGGTATCAGCGAAATCAGCTCGTCGGCGCGCTCGTTGGAATATCCGCCGAAGTTGCCGACCCAGTTGTTCTCCAGGCCTACGAACTCGCTGCTGAGGTACTGACGAACGCGGGACCAGGGCTGCGTCGCCGAAGCACCGTCGCCGGACCACATGAAGATGTCATATTCGGTCTGGTTGCCGTTCGTGAATACGGTCTGGTACACTTCCCATGTCGGGAAATAGGTCGTAATGTCGATGCCAATCGCCTGTCCGGCCGCCGCTACGATTTCCATCGCCGCCTGCCAGTCGGTCCAGCCATCCGGGCACACTGCTTTATACGCAAGCTTCTGTCCGTTCAGCTCACGGAAGCCGTCGCCGTCGCTATCCACAATGCCTGCGGCATCCAGCAGCGCCTTCGCGCCCTCGATGTCGTTGCCGGCCCACTGCAGATCGGCTACCGCGTCATGGTCGAACGCAGCCTGCTCGCCCTCGGTCGGGTTCATGATAGAGCGCGGCACATCCTGGAACGTCGGGCTCTGCTTCGTCATGGCGTTAGCGTTGATGGCGTCGTAATCCACCGCAATTGCGATGGCCTTGCGGACCGCCACATTGTCAAGACCGTAGGACTTCATGTTGTACCACGCGGTCGGGATGGCCGTGCAGATGCCGTACGGCGGCTCGTCGATGTAGGTCGAAATGGGCAGCCCCTTCTCCAGCCAAAGCTTCTGGATGTCCGGAATGAACTGCTGATCGACATCGATTTCGCCCGCCTCGAAGGCTACCTGGGTAGCGGCGTTATCCGCGTAAATCGTATGGCAGATGTACTTGGGAACCGGCAGTTTGCCCCACATGGAAGCGGCCTGGCCCCAGTAGTTGTCGTCACGGATGTAGACGACCTTCTGGTCATCTTCGTAGAAGCTCTTGTACGGACCGGAGGCAACAAAGTCCGTGCAGGGATCGTTCTTGAACGCATCTGTTTCATAGTTGTTGCGTTCTTCCACAATCTGCGTGTAAGCCTTCTGCACTACATAGCACTTGCCGAGATACTCCACAACCTTGAGCGGATTGACCGGCACGCCAGCATCGTTGAGCTTGGAATGGATTACTACCGTCAGGGTATCCGTCGCTTCGACGCTGTCGATGTAGCCCTGGAACTCCACACCACGGTTGGTCTGGTATTTCAGATGCGTGGCATACGTATAGGCTACGTCTTCCGCGGTAACGGGCGTTCCGTCGCTCCACTTGGCATCCGGGTTCAGCTTGACAGTCATCGCGGTCTGGTCGTCGTTCCACTCATAAGCGCCATCGGCGAGCAGCGGATACATCTGGCCGTCCAGCAGGTTGTACATGTACAGCGTTTCCCATACGGGCTGCCTTGCGGGCTCTTCCGTAACGGCTATCGCGTTGTTCATGTCGCCGCTGTACGGGTTCCATCCCACGATACGGCCCCATTGCAAACCGCCGATATACAGTGTCTCGTTTCTCGGCAGCTCACCACCGGGCGTCACCACTTCTGCGGACTCCGATGGCGTCACACTCTGCGCGGCAGAGGGGGACTCACTTGGGGACTCACTCGGCTTCGCCTGGCAGCCAAACATCGTCCCAAGCACAAACACAAGTACCAGTGCAAGCGCTACTGTCTTCCAGCTTCTTCTCATACCTTTTCCTCCTTGTTTATACATTCAAGACCGTTCTCCGGTCAAGCGAAAATTCTTTTTCAGGGGATCTGGCGTACGGTTTCGCCTTCCCAAACCGTACCGGGGACCACTGCGCGGCTGGGAATGTACGTTTTGGGAGATTTGATGGCGCTCACCAGCATGCGCGCCGCCTGCTCTCCTATCGCGTCGGAATCCTGCTTCAGCGTTGTCAGCCGGGGACGCAGCACCTGGCTTAAGTAAACACCGTCGTAGCCCGTGACGCTGATGTCCTCCGGAATGGACAGCCCCTGCCGCTCAATTTCGTTCATGCCGCCGATGAAGGAAACATCGTCGGGGTACATGATGCAGGTGGGGCGGCTCTTCATCGCCAGCAACTCCCGCGTAGCCAGCCCGCTGCTTCTCGGATCGTGGTATGTGCCCTGACGCACGTATTCGTCCGGGATGACGAGGCTCAGCTCCTCGCAGGTTTTATGGAAGCTCGCCAGACGGAAACGCGTAACCGCGGTGTCCTCGCCGTGTATCATCGCGATTCTGCGATGGCCTTTGCCATAGATGAAGCGCAGGAGATCGCGCATGCTCTGCACGTTGTCCGAAAGCACCGCGCTGCAGTTGTCAAACACATAATCGATGGTAACCACCGGGATGTTGCTCTTCACCAGCTCCGTAATGGACGGATCGTTGAAATCCACGCTTGCAATCACCACGCCGTCGCAGTTGCGATATTTGCAGTGTTCCAGATAGCTCATGCTGGTTTCGCCGATATTGCGGCTGATGAACGTGATATCGTAGCCCTGGCGCTCCGTCTCATTTTTCAGGCTGTTGAGCACCTGAGAGAAGTACTCATGCGTCAGGCCGCTGCTCGTGCCGTCTACAAACAGCACGCCGATATTATAGGAATGATTCGTGCGCAGCGCCCGCGCCGCCGCGTTGGGGAAGTATCCCAGCGTCCGGGCCGTCTCCCTGATACGGTTGCCTGTCTCCGCGCCGATATCCGGCGCGTTGTTCAGCGCCTTGCTCACCGTGGCGACGGACACGCTGCATTGTTCCGCGATATGCTTGATAGTTACCATATGCTGTCTACCTCATCAATTGTTGCTGCTGATAATGACACGCGAATCCGCGTATTTACCCCTGTCAAACCCCTGCCGGCGCTCGCCGGCTTCCTGCGTTTTTGTGCGCAGGCAACACCAAACAAAGTTCCCGAAACCGTATTTCGGGGAACAAGAAAGCAACGATGCTTACATCTTTGCAGTTTATTGAATCTTGGATGCCAACACTTCAGGAAGTCATAATTTTAGTTTTGGATTTACTTAATCGTTTTCACTGGCATTATTATATGCCCCTGTTTTTATTCTGTCAAGCCTATTTTTTGTACCATTTTACCCTTGCTTTACAGATTATTGTTGTCTTTTCTTAATCGTTTTTGTATTTTTGCCTCTTGTATATTGCGATACGCTGCGGTACTATCGAATACGGCATATGATATCCGATTCCATTATGCAATGTATATAATGATGCATTACATCCAAAAGGAGGCATTACATGGACCGTTTTTCGCTGGACAGCGCCTGGGAAATTTCATTTTCAGAGCATTCTGACAATAACTGCACGGGTATGGTGCCCGGTTCTGTTTATTCCGCGCTGATAGACGCAGGAAAAATGGATGACCCTTTCTGGCGTTCCAATGAAATGTCAGCGCTTGCGATCGCGGCACAGGATGTCGAATTTTCGAAAACGTTTGAGTTTAATGCGGCATTGCAGAATTCCCGCTGTATTCGGCTGCTTTGCGAGGGTTTGGATACGCTGGCGGTCATTACGCTGAACGGCCGGGAAGCCGGACGGGCCGATAACATGCACCGTATATGGGAATTCGACGTGCGCAGCCTGCTGGTCCCCGGCGAAAACCATATTTCCATCCGGTTTGCCTCCCCCACGCGCTATATCCGCGAAGCCTACGCACAGTCCCGCGCGGACGGTACCACCGACGCGATGACCGGCTTTCCGCTGCTGCGCAAGGCGCACTGCATGTTCGGCTGGGACTGGGGCCCGCGCCTGCCGGATATGGGCATCTGGCGCGGCATCTCCCTCGTCGCCTTCGATACGGCGCGCATCTCCGGCGTACAGGTTACTCAGACACATGAAACCGGCTGCGTAACGCTGCGCGTTGTCAGCGATGCGGAAATTGCCGACCCGCAGGCGGACGTCCGCGCGCGTGTAACGGTGATTGCGCCGGACGGGCAAGCCCTGCAGGCGGAGGGCGTGGACTGCGATATCGTCGTCGATAACCCGCGGCTCTGGTGGCCCAATGGGCTGGGAGACCAGCCGCTCTACACGGTGCGCGCGGAGCTGCTGTGCGGCGGAGAGGTGCTGGACGTCTGGGAGCGGCGCATCGGTCTGCGCGTCATGACGGTGCGCAGACAGAAGGACGAGTGGGGTGAAAGCTTCGCGCACGAGGTGAACGGCGTGGCGTTCTTCGCCATGGGCGCGGACTACATCCCCGAGGACAACATACTCTCCCGCGTGACGCCGGAGCGTACGCGCCGCCTGCTGAGCGATGCCGCCGAAGCGCACTGCAACGTCGTCCGCGTTTGGGGCGGCGGCTATTACCCCGACGACTTCTTCTACGACATCTGCGACGAGCTGGGGCTGGTGGTCTGGCAGGACTTCATGTTCGCGTGCGCGGTGTACAACCTGACGGAAGAATTCGAACGGAATATCCGTGCAGAAATCACGGATAACGTACGGCGGCTACGGCATCACGCGTCGCTGGGGCTCTGGTGCGGCAACAACGAGATGGAGCAGTTCGTGGCTGAAGGCATGTGGGTTTCCAGCCCGCGCCAAAAGGCAGACTACATCAAAATGTACGAATACATCATTCCGCAGATACTGCAGGCTGAGGATCCGCAGACGTTCTACTGGCCCGCGAGCCCATCCTCCGGCGGCAGCTTCGACGCGCCCAACGACGACAGCCGCGGCGATGTGCACTACTGGGCGGTGTGGCATGGCGGTCTGCCCTTCACCGACTACCGCAACCACTGCTTCCGCTACGTATCGGAGTTCGGGTTTCAGTCCTTCCCCGCGATGAAAACCATCGAGGCGTTTACGCTGCCCGAGGACAGAAACGTATTCTCCTACGTGATGGAGAAGCACCAGCGCAACGCCTCCGCCAACGGCAAGATACTCATGTACCTCTCTCAGATGTACCTGTATCCGCGCGACCTGGATACGCTCGTCTATGCCTCTCAGCTGCTGCAGGCGCAGGCGATGCAGTACGGCGTGGAGCACTGGCGGCGGCATCGCGGGCGCTGCATGGGCGCGGTCATCTGGCAGCTGAACGACTGCTGGCCCGTGGCAAGCTGGTCCAGCATCGACTACTTCGGGCGGTGGAAGGCGCTGCACTACTCTATGAAGCGCTTCTTTGCGCCCGTGCTGATTTCGTGCCGCGAGGAGGGCGTGCTCTCCCAGAACACCAACGTCAACGCGGAGCCGTTCGCGCTGAAGATGAGCGCACGGCTGAACGTCAGCAACGAGACGGCGGAAGCGTTCCATGGCAGGGCGTATTGGGCGCTGCGGCGTCCCGACGCCTCCGTCCTCCGCGAAGGAGAATTATCCGCGGATGTCGCCCCGTTTTCGGCGGTGTGGCTGGAGGAACTGGATTTTTCCGGCGAAGATGAATTTGGCGTTTACTTCTCTTACCGGCTGGAAAGCGGCGGGCAAATTGCGGGTTCCGGCAGCGTGCTGTTCTGTCCGCCCAAGCACTTCCGCTTTTCCGATCCGCATCTTTCCGCCCGTATCGACGGCGCTGAAATCGTGGTGGAAGCGCACGCCTACGCGCGTTCCGTGGAGCTGCTGTGCGACGAGGATACGGTGCTTGAGGACAATTACTTCGATATGGACGCCGGGCATCGCCGCGTCCGCATACTGCGCGGCTCGCCGTCTTCCGTAAGCGCGCGCAGCGTATACGACATCCGGTGACGCGCACGACGGACATGACGGAGGGCAAGCCCCTTCGCCTGATGGCGCGGTTCGCGCTGCCGCTGCTGCTCAATGTCGCGCTGCAGCAGCTGTACTATATCGTTGACAGCATCGTGGTGGGACGCATCATCGGCATCGGCGCGTTCGCCGCCGTGGGCGCGGCGGGGTTCTACTTCTGGCTGGTGTTCGGCGTGCTGCTGGGGTTCACGCAGGGCTTCGGCGCGCTGTTTGCGCAGCGCTTCGGCGCGAAGGACAGCGAGGGGCTGCGCCGTACCATCGCGCGGAGCATACAGCTTTCCGCGCTTCTTTCGGTGCTGCTGATGGCCGTGTTTCTGCCGCTGCTGCGCCCGGTGCTGACGCTGGTGGATACGCCCGCGGACATACTCGATGATACGGTTCACTATCTCGTGTGGGTGCTGTCAGCAATCCCGGTGATGTTCGCGTACAACCTGTGCGCTTCGCTGCTGCGCGCGCTGGGCAACAGCCGGGCACCGCTCGTCAGCGTCGCGATTTCCACCGCCGTCAATATCGCGCTGGACATCGTATTCGTCGGCCCGCTGCACATGGGCGTTGCCGGTGCGGCCATCGCCACGGTCATCGCCAACTGCTGCGCGCTCGTCTACTGCTTTATCAGCCTGCGCCGAATTGATGCCGTGCGCGTCCGCCGCGAGGATTTCAAAGGCGGCTTCGGCGCGGCGCGTTCCCTGCTGAGGATGGGCGGGCCGCTGGCGTTCCGAAACCTCATCATTGAAATCGGCAGCCTGCTGGTTCAGTTCGTCATCAACGGATACGGCACGCTGTATGTGGCGGGTATCGCCGCGGCCTTCAAATACTTCGGCTTCATGAACCTTGTCGGCTTTTCGCTGGATGGCGCGGTGGCGGTGTTCGTGGCGCAGAACGCGGGTGCGCTACGGTACGATCGCATCCGCATCGGCATGCGCACGGCGCGGCGTATCGCCATCGTCAGTTCGCTGGCAACCGCCGGGGTGACCGCGCTGTTCGGGCGGGAAATGGTGCTGCTCTTGATAACCGGCAACGCACAGCAGACGGCGGCGGTGGCGGAAATCGGCTATCACAACCTGTTGGCGTTTTCCGTCTGTCTCCCGGCGCTGTACCTGCTTTTCATCTACCGCAGCGCGATTCAGGGCATGGGCAACGCGTCCGTTCCCATGGCATCCGGATTCGTGGAGCTCGCCCTGCGCGTACTGGCGGTGTTTGTGCTCCCGCTGTTCATCGGCGTGTGGGGCGTCTATTTCTCGCTGGGGGCCGGGTGGATTGGTGCGGCAATACTGCTGGTCATCAGCTATTATATAATCTACCGGCGGCGCGACAAAGCCCTGAGACTTCCGCCCGCGGACGGCACGGCACTGCCGTAAACTCAGGGCTGCTGCGGCTGCGGTTCCGTTGACGACAGTGCGTCGTTCCAACCACGGCGATAGTGTGCGCGGCGGTACTCTCCCGGCGTCATGCCGGTGACGCGGCGAAAGACGCTGACGAAATGGCTTTGCGAGTTGAACGCGAGATAGCTGCTGATTTCCAGCTGGGAATAGCCCGTCAGCCGCAGCAGATCCTTGGCTTCGTCCACGCGCATGGCGCGGATATAATCCGACACGGGCATCCCGACTTCCTTTCGGAACAGCACGGAGAAGTAGGAGCGCGTCAGCCCGGCGCGGCGCGCCAGCTCTTCCAAGGCGATGGGTTCATGAAGATGCAGGTAGATATCGTCAATGGCGGTTTGCACCGCGCGCGAATACTTCTGCGACGTGCGGATCCGCGCCACGCGCAGCGTGAATTCGATAAACATGTCACGGTGCAGGCTGTATATTTCCTCAACGGTCTGGCATCTGTCCATCTGGCGGATAAACAGGTCACTCAGATTGTAGGCGGTCTCCTGCTGCAGGCCACCTTCGATGGCAAAGCGCGTCGCCAGCGTCACCGACGCCACATAGAGATAGCGCACGTTGCGCACAGGATCCTCGGAAACCTTCCCCACGGTGTTGGAGTGCATGATCCGGGTCGCCTCCTCTACCGAGCGCATATCCCCGTTCCTGAGGTATTCAAACTGCTTCAGCTCCTCCGCGTATATATGGTGGGAAAACCCCGACTCCCTTTGTTCGAACGCCATACGCGTCAGATTTCTGCTGATTTTCTCCTGTTCCTTCAAAGGGCTCCCTCCTTTCCCGGACTGGTGTGAGAATATAAAACAAACTTATCATAAATCGAACGTATGTGATATACTATACGCCTGTTTACTGGTAAATTTCTTTCTGGAGCATGGAAACAAGGAGGTGGAACAAATGCTCTTGAAAGAAACCTGTTGTATGGAAAGCTGCCAGTGCATGTGCGCGGCAGAAACGCGAACCAACGAGAAATGCCACGGTGCGTGCGCAGGCCGCGCGCGCAGGCCGGTATATGTTCCTGGCTGGATGAAGGCGATCATTGCGGTGCTGGCCGCGGCGCTGTTCTTCTGCGGCGTATTCGCGCTGCTGACGGCGCAAGCTGTCTGGAACGCGGATATACAGCCGGGCAGCGTGACGGTGTGCGGCGCGGAGGGCGAAGCGCTGACCCTTCCCGGTCTGACATTCAACGGCGCGCCATACGTGGAAGCGGACGCATGGAACGCCGCGTTCCCGGAGCTGCCGGGCGCACTGCCCGCACCCAGCTATTGGGGCGAATCGGCTTATTACGCACTGACGGAAAACGGTGAACTGAAGAAAGGCTGAAACATGGCTACACTGCTGCTGGTCATCATCTACATCGCATTCATCGGGCTGGGGCTGCCGGATTCGCTGCTGGGCGCGGCATGGCCGGTGGCTCACCTCGATCTGGGCGTACCTCTCAGCGTGGCAGGCTTCTCGTCGCTCATGATCACCGTGGGCACGGTGGTCTCCAGCCTGCTTTCCGAGCGGCTGATCAAGGCCTTCGGCACGGGTAAGGTGGCGGCGGTCTCCGTGTTTATGACAGCCGCCGCGCTGATGGGCATGGGCTTTGTGCGGGACTTCTGGGTGGTGCTGGCGCTGGCGCTGCCGCTGGGCTTGGGCGGAGGCACCATCGACAGCGCACTCAACAACTTCGTGGCGCTGCATTACCGCTCCTCTCATATGAACTGGCTGCACTGCTTCTGGGGCGTAGGCGCCACCGCGGGGCCCGCCATCATGGCACTGTACCTCGCGCGGAACAACTGGCACGGCGCTTACCGCGCCATCTCGCTGACGCTGCTGGGCATCTCGCTGATACTGGCGGTTTCGCTGCCGCTCTGGCGGCGCATGGGAGGCGGCGACGCCGCTCCCCACGAAAGCAAAGCCCCCACGCCCCGGCGCGTGCTGCTGCGCCTGCCCGGCGCGGTTTTCGGCTGCCTTGCGTTTTTCACGTACTGCGCCATCGAGTTTTCCACCGGGTTATGGGCCAGCACGTACTTCGTCAACGTTAAGGGCGTGGCGCCCGATACGGCGGCGTCCTGGGCATCGCTTTACTACCTCGGCATCACGCTGGGGCGGCTGGCCAGCGGCTTCGCGGCGCTGAAGATCAGCAGCCGCACGCTGGTGCGCATCGGCGAGGGCGCTCTTCTGGCGGGTGTTCTGGCCGTCATCGTGCTGCCGGGCGCGGGCGTGCTCGTCGGGCTGCTGCTGATGGGCGTGGGCAGCGCGCCCATATTCCCGTCGCTGCTCGACCAAACCCCCCACCTGTTTGGCGCACAGTATTCGCAGGGCATGATGGGCCTGCAGTTTGCGGGCGCGTACCTTGGCGGCACGCTGCTGGCACCCTTCTTCGGCCTCATTTCTCCGGTAATCGGGCTCTGGACACTGCCAATATATCTGCTCATCATCACCGGCATCATGGTATTTTCCACCGAACGAACGCATTGGGCGGTCAGAAAATCTGAGCTGCGGGCTGCTTCTCAGCCTTAACGCGCTGTCCGGAACAGGAACAGCGCCTTCTTCATCTCGCGTTGGCCGGGAATCCGTTCCGGCCTTTTTCTTTTCTCGCGGGGGGATGCCTGCGGATGCAGCGCGGGTTTGACAAGCATGTGTTTCCGTCCTATAATATCGATATAAAAATATCGATTGGAGGGTACCGCAATGGCACAGCCGTCCGGCCCCGTCTCCATGTCCCGTCAGGCATTTCTGCGCATGCCGCGCTACCTGCAATACTTAAAACAGCTTCAGCAAAAGGGAGTCACTGCCGTCGCCGCACCTTCCGTGGCGGATGCGCTGGGCTTCGGCGAGGTGCAGGTGCGCAAGGATTTCGCCGCCGTCAGCTCCACGCAGGGCAAGCCGAAATCCGGATTTCCGGTGGACGGCCTCATCGCTGATATGGAGCTGATTTTAGGGTATCATGATACCCGTCAGGCGGTTTTGGTCGGGGTGGGATCGCTGGGACGCGCGCTGCTTTCCTACAGGGGCTTCGAACAGTACGGCCTCAGCATCGTGATGGCGTTCGATAGCGACGAAGCGCTCATCGGACAGCAGATCTGCGGCAAGCACATACTCTCGCCCGGCGTGCTCAGCGAAATGTGCCGCCGCATGAACATCCACATCGGCATCATCACCGCGCCGGAAACGCAGGCGCAGGTGATATGCGATCAACTGGTGGCGGGCGGCATACTCGCGATTTGGAACTTCGCGCCCGTGCATCTCTCCGCGCCGTCCCACATACTGGTGCAGAATGAGAACATGGCCGCTTCCCTCGCGCTGCTCTCCAACCATCTGAAAGCCCGGATACAGCCGTAACCGCCCTGACAGGAAAGGAACCAACCGCATGAATACGATGCACTTTAAATACGCCGTCGAGGTAGAGCGCACCCGCTCCATCACGCAGGCCGCCGAGAACCTGTACATGGCGCAGCCTAACCTCAGCAAGGCCATCAAGGAATTGGAGGATACGCTGGGCATCACCATATTTGAGCGGACACCCAAGGGTGTCATCCCCACCGTCAAGGGCGCGGAGTTTCTGGAGTACGCGAAAAACGTGCTGGTGCAGATAGATCGCATGGAGCAGCTCTACATTCCGGAGGACGAGACCCGGCAGCGCTTCCGTATCTCCATACCGCGCGGCAGCTATATCGCCAACGCGTTTACGCGGTTCGTCGCGGAGCTCGACGCGGACAAGCAGATCGATGTGGGCGTGCAGGAGACCAACTCCATGCAGACCATCGCCAATGTTTCGGAGGGCCAGTTCGAGCTGGGCATCATCCGCTACCAGACGGATTACGAAAACTACTTCCTCGACTACCTGGAGGAAAAGCGCCTGCAGTTCGAACCCATCTGGGAGTTTGAATACCTCGCGCTGATGTCGCGTCAGCATCCGCTCGCAAAGGCGGATAAGGTTCCTTACGAAGCCCTGTCCGAGTACATCGAAATTGTACACGGCGATACTGCCATCCCTTACCTCCCCGCCGAAAGGGTGCAGCGCACCGACGGCGGCAAGCGCATATTCGTGTACGAGCGCTGCAGTCAATTCGATATGCTTTCGCACATTCACAACACCTATATGTGGGTTTCCCCCATTCCCGACCGATTTCTGAAGCTGTACGGGCTGGTGCAGCGCAAATGCCACGCCGCCAACCACAAATACAAGGATCTGCTCATTTCGCAGAAGGGATATGTGTTCACGGCGCTGGATAGAAAGTTCATCAATGAGCTTTACACGTCCAAGAATGAAGTGGCCTTTCGCTGAGGCCGCTTTTTTCTTACATATCGATATTTGCATATCGATATTCCGTTTTTATATTACCCTTTCGGCCGTGCATACGCTAAAATGAAGTCCGTATTGAAGACCTTCTTCTCCACACCAATCGAAGCCTTCAAGCTTTACCAAAGGCTGATCATAGGGCTTCCCTCTCGAGGCATTGTGCCTTCGGCAGGGATGCCCCCTTTTTTTGTCGCGGTATGCGGTTCGCCTGTTTTCCGCGCAGCGGTTACCCTCACATTCCTTTGTCCGGTTATATCGATATTTGTATATCGATATTCTTTATCGATATTATACAAACGCACGCATGATTGTTAAAATATTAACGAAGTCAGGGCTGACTTCACTGAAGAAGCAACGATTTATTTTGAGGAGGATATAGACATGGCAAGATTCACATTACCGCGCGACCTGTATCACGGCAGAGGCTCGCTGGAAGCATTGAAATCCCTGAAGGGCAAAAAGGCCATCGTCGTCGTGGGCGGCGGCAGCATGAAGCGCTTCGGCTTTCTCGACAAGACCGTGGCGTATCTGAAGGAAGCGGGCATGGAAGTCGCGCTGTTCGAAGGCGTGGAGCCGGACCCGTCCGTCGAAACCGTAATGCGCGGCGCGCAGGCCATGCGCGAATTCCAGCCGGACTGGATCGTGTCCATCGGCGGCGGTTCCCCAATCGACGCGGCCAAGGCCATGTGGGCGTTCTACGAATACCCGGAAACCACGTTTGAGGCGCTGTGCATTCCGTTCAACTTCCCGGAGCTGCGCACCAAAGCGAAGTTTTGCGCCATCCCCTCCACCTCCGGCACGGCGACGGAAGTGACGGCCTTCTCGGTCATCACGGACTACGCCAAGGGCATCAAGTATCCGCTGGCCGACTTCAACATCACGCCGGACGTCGCGATTGTCGATCCGGAGCTGGCCGAGACCATGCCGCCCAAGCTCACCGCGCACACCGGCATGGACGCGGTGACGCACGCGGTGGAAGCCTACGTTTCCACGCTGCACTGCGACTACACCGACCCGCTGGCACTGCACGCCATCAAGATGGTCAGCGAGTATCTGGAAGCGTCCTACAAGGGCGACACGGAAGCGCGGGAGCGCATGCACAACGCACAGTGCCTCGCGGGGATGGCGTTCTCCAACGCGCTGCTGGGCATCGTACACTCCATGGCGCACAAGACGGGCGCGGCGTACACCGGCGGCCATATCGTACACGGCTGCGCCAACGCGATGTATTTGCCCAAGGTCATCCAGTTCAACGCCAAGGAACCGGCAGCGGCAAAGCGCTACGCCGAAATCGCGAAGTTCCTCGGCCTGAAGGGCGGCAGCGACGCGGAACTGACCGGCGCGCTGATTGCGCACATCAAAGGCCTCAACGCGAAGCTGGATATCCCGACCTGCATCAGAGACTACGAGGGCGGCATCATCAACGAAGCGGAGTTCCTGGAGAAGCTCCCCAAGGTCTCCGAGCTGGCCGTGGGCGATGCGTGCACCGGTTCCAACCCGCGCGGCATCACCCCCGCCGAGATGGAAAAGCTGCTGAAATGCTGCTACTACGACACGGAAGTGAACTTCTGAGAAACCAAGCGAATGGCGGGGGTTCTCCCCCGCCATCATTTTCTCCCGGCGCAACCGGGAGACGACAGGAGACTGCCATGGTGACAAAGCCTATCTCCCCGCAGACGCTGCAGAGGCTGCCACGCTATCTGACCTATCTGAAATCGCTGCCGGACAGCGCTCCCGCCAACATCTCGGCGACCACCATCGCGGAGGCGCTGGGCATGAACGATGTGCAGGTGCGCAAGGACCTCGCGATGATATCGGACGGCGGACGGCCGAAGGTAGGCTATGTCCGCGAAGACCTGACGCACGATATCGGGCAGTTTCTGGGCTGCGGCGATACGGATACCGCGGTTATCGCGGGCGCGGGGTACCTCGGGCGGGCGCTGCTGTCCTACGGCGGTTTCGCGGAATACGGCATCGATATCGTCGCCGCCTTCGACACCGACGAGCGCATCGCTGGCACGCACGTAAACGGCAGGGAAATACTGCCCGCGGACAAGATGGGCGCGCTGTGCCGCCGCATGAACATCCGCATCGGCATCATCACCGTCCCCGCCGCGCACGCGCAGGCCGTCTGCGACACGCTCGTATCGGGCGGCGTGCAGGCGATTTGGAACTTCGCGCCCACGCACCTTGTTGTACCGGAGGGCATACTCGTACGCAACGAGAACATGGCCTGTTCGCTCGCGCTGCTGTCCCAGCATCTGCGGGAGGAATGGGACGTCAAATCCCTGCGCTGAAACGCATTGCCCGGAAAAGGGAGGGTAACGATGAAAATCACCGTCTGTATCGGCAGTTCGTGCCACCTGAAGGGCTCCCGGCAGGTCGTGGAGCAGCTGCAACGCCTTGTGGAGCAGCACGGCCTGCAGCAGGAAATCGAGCTCAGCGGCGCATTCTGCATGGGGCATTGCACCCACGGCGTCAGCGTCATGGTGGACGAAGCGCTGTTCTCTCTGAAGCCGGAGGGCGTGCCGTCCTTCTTCGACACCGACGTGCTGCCCAGGCTGAACCGCGAGGAAAAAACCGAACTTGAGTAAAGGAAGGATTGCTGTGACCGATTATCTTCAGCTCAAGCAGTCTAACTGCAAGAACTGCTACAAGTGCATACGCAACTGCCCGGTGAAGTCCATTCGCTTCGGTGACAACCAGGCCAACATCATCAGCGATGAGTGCATACTCTGCGGCCGCTGCTTTGTCGCTTGCCCGCAGAATGCGAAAGAGATTCGGGACGACGTGCCTGCCGCAAAGACGCTCATCGCATCCGGCGCACCGGTATACGCCAGCATCGCGCCCTCGTTCGTCGCAAACTATGGCAGCGTCACCCTCCGTTCCATGAGAGACGCGCTTATGCGGCTGGGCTTTTCCGGCGCGGAAGAAACGGCGCTGGGCGCGGAGATGGTCAAGAAGCAGTACGACGCGCTCGTCGACGCGGCGCAGCGCAGCGTGCTCATCTCGTCGTGCTGCCCCACCGTCAACATGCTGATACAGAAGCACTACCCGGACGCGCTGCCTTATCTTGCGCCGGTGCTGTCGCCCATGCAGGCGCATTGCGCGGATATCAAGCGGCGCATCCCGGATGCCAAAACGGTGTTCATCGGGCCGTGCATCTCCAAAAAGGCCGAGGCGGAGGACAGCGCCGCGGTGGACTGCGCGCTCACCTTCGAGGAGCTCTCCGCGTGGCTGGAGGCGGAACAGATTGTGCCCCGACACGCGGCGGAGCCGGAGGGCTGTGTCTCGCGCCTGTTCCCCACCCCGGGCGGCATACTGCGCTCCATGGCGGCGGACAACCCGAGCTATACCTATCTCAGCGTGGACGGCATCGACAACTGCGCGCGCGCCATCGAGGAGCTTCTGGACGGCAATCGCGGCAATTGCTTCGTTGAAATGTCGGCCTGCACGGGCGGCTGCGTGGGCGGCCCCGCGATGGACGCAGCGCAGCGCCACCCGCTCAGCGGCAGCATCGCAGTCACACGCTACGCAGGCAAAACGGACGCCGGGGTAAGCTGTCCGCCGGGCGCGCTGGAGAAGCGTTTCGAGCTTATGACGCTGCCGCGCGTGCACATCAGCGACGCGGCCATCGCGGATGTGCTGCGCCAGATTGGCAAAACCAAGCCGGAGGACGAGCTCAACTGCGGCAGCTGCGGCTACAACACCTGCCGCGAGAAGGCCATCGCCGTGCTGCAGGGCAAGGCGAACCTCACGATGTGCCTGCCCTACCTGAAGGAGAAGGCGGAGTCGTTCTCCGACAATATCATCGCGCATACGCCCAACGCCATCATCGTGCTCAATGAGGACTTTGCCGTACAGCAGCTGAATTCCGCCGCGTGCGCGCTCATCAACATCCGAGACGCGCGGGATGTCGTGGGCGAGCCGGTGGTGCGTATACTCGACCCGCGGCCCTTCGCGAGCGCGTACGAAAGCAAGCACAATTTTTATGAAAAACAACTCTACCTCGCCGAATACGGCAAATACGTGGAGCAGATGGTCATTTACGACACGGATTACCACATCCTCATCTGCATCATGCGCGACGTGACGGACGAGGTGCGCCAGCAGCAAAGCAAGGAAGCGCTGAGCCGCACGACCGTGGAGATAGCCGACCGTATGATGGAAAAGCAGATGCGCGCGGTGCAGGAAATCGCGTCGCTGCTAGGTGAAACCACGGCGGAAACGCGCATCGCGCTCACGCGCCTGAAGGAGACGCTGAAGGATGATTAAGCTCTGCACCGACGTCGGCTATGTAAGCCTCAATAAAAACGGCGAGGCCATCTGCGGAGACCACGTGGAGGTGGTGCAGCAGGACGATGGCGCGACGATTGTGGTGCTGGCGGACGGGCTGGGCAGCGGCGTAAAGGCCAATATACTCTCCACGCTGACCGCCAAAATACTCTCCACGATGCTGGCTAACGGGCTGACGGTACTGGACTGCGTATCCACCATTGCCGCCACGCTGCCCATCTGTAAGGTACGGCAGGTCGCATACTCCACCTTTACCGTTATCCGCATCGACGACAACCTGGAAGCCGAGTTGATTCAGTACGACAACCCGCACGTCGTGTTGCTGCGCGGCGGTAAAAACGTGGACTACCCCAAAACGTCAGAAATCATCGACGGCAAGGCGATTTACAAGACACGCATTGAGCTGCAAGAGGATGACAGCTTTATCGCTTTTTCTGATGGCGCGGTACACGCGGGCGTGGGCCGCTCGCTCAATTTCGGCTGGCGGCGTGAAGAGATTGCCGCATTTCTGGAGACGGTCTACCGCCCGGAATACACCGCGAAGACGCTGAGTTCTCTGCTGACTGCCAAATGCGACGCTCTCTATGGCGGAGAACCGGGCGACGATACCACGGCATGCACGGTGCGCATCCGCCAGCGCAGGCCCGTCAACTTCATGATTGGCCCGCCCGCTTCTCCCGACGACGTTTCCAAGATGATGGCCCTGTTCTTCTCCAAGGAGGGTAAGCACATCGTTTGCGGCGGCACCACCTCCACGCTGGCGGCGCAGTACCTCGGCCAGCCGCTGAACACCGGCCTTCCCCGCTACGTGGACCCGGATATTCCGCCCACCGCGGCGATAACGGGCGTCGACCTCGTGACGGAGGGCGTCATCACCATCAACCGCGTGCTGGAATACGCGCAGGATTATCTGGAGGAGAACGCGCGCTACGCCGAATGGAGCGTGCGGGAGGACGGCGCGTCGCAAATCGCGCGGCTGCTGTTCGAGGAAGCGACGGATATCAACTTTTTCGTGGGCCGCGCAGTAAACCCCGCCCATCAGAACCCCAGCCTGCCCATCGGCTTCAATATCAAGATGCGGCTGGTAGAGGAGCTTTCGGCGTGCCTGAAGCGCATGGGAAAGACAATCAAAATCAGTTATTTTTAATTGGATATATAAGGAGGACACATGACACCAACGTTTGACAAGCAGACCGTCGACCGCATCATCGATCGGCGCGGCTGCCAGCCCAGCGCTGCCATCGCGATACTGCAGGATATACAGGAGCAGTACCGCTATCTTCCCGGAGAGGTATTTCCGCATCTCGCGCAGCGGTTGGGCGTGGGCGAAGCTCACCTTTACAGCGTCGCCACGTTCTACGAAAACTTTTCGCTGGAACCCAAGGGTAAATACGTCATCAAGGTATGCGACGGCACTGCCTGCCATATCCGCAAGTCCATTCCCATATTGAACCGGCTGCGCGAAGATCTGGGCCTCTCGGAGGGCAAGCGCACCACGGACGATTTGCTGTATACGCTGGAGACGGTGGCATGCCTCGGCGCGTGCGGGCTGGCCCCCGCGCTCACCATCAATGACAAGGTATACCCCGCCATGACACCGGACAAAGCGTCTGCGCTCATCCAGTCGCTGAAGGAAGAGGTGTAACTCATGCTGAAGACCAGGGACGATTTGATTGCCCTTCGCGGCGAATGCCGCCGGGCGATGGATGCCGAAAAGAGCAAGATATACGTGTGCGCCGGTACCGGCTGCATCTCCAGCGGTTCGCTGGAGGTCTATGCCCGCTTTGTGGAGGTGCTGCGCGAGCGGAATATCCCCTGCGCGGTGGAGCTGGACAAAGAGCCGCATGAGCACGGCACCAGCGTGAAAAAAAGCGGATGCCTCGGGCTTTGCGAGCTGGGGCCGCTCGTCCGCGTCGAGCCCTGCGGTTACCTCTATACCAAGGTGCAGCCGTCAGACTGCGCGGAAATCGTGGAGAAAACCGTGCTGGCCGGGGAACACATCGAGCGGCTGGCATGCCGCAGCGGTGAAAGCATGTATCAGCGGCAGGAGGATATCCCCTTTTACCGCAAGCAGACGCGCGTGGTGCTGGAGCACTGCGGCGCCATCGACGCAACGTCCATCCGCGAATACATCGGAGCGGACGGCTTCACCGCGCTGGAGAAAGCGCTCTTCGACATGAGCGCCGATGATATCATCCATGAAATATCGGAGTCCAACCTGCGCGGGCGCGGCGGCGGCGGCTTCCCCACCGGGCGGAAATGGGCACAGGTGAAGCGTCAAACCGAACCCAAGAAGTATATCGTGTGCAACGGCGACGAGGGCGACCCCGGCGCGTTCATGGACCAGAGCGTGATGGAGGGCGACCCGCTGCGCATGCTGGAAGGCATGATGATTGCCGGATACGCGTGCGGCTCCGACGAGGGGTACATTTACGTCCGCGCGGAGTACCCCATGGCGGTGAAGCGGCTGCAGGGCGCTATCGACCAGGCGGAGGCGCTGGGCCTGCTGGGCGACGATATCCTGGGTACAGGCTTTAATTTCCACATCCGCATCAACCGCGGCGCGGGTGCGTTCGTATGCGGCGAGGGCAGTGCGCTTACCGCATCCATCGAGGGCAAACGCGGCATGCCGCGCGTCAAACCGCCGCGCACCGTGGAGCAGGGACTTTTCGGCAAACCCACCGTGCTCAACAATGTAGAGACCTTCGCCAACGTGCCGCTCATCATTCAGCGCGGCGCGGCGTGGTATAAAGGCATCGGCCCGGAGAAAAGCCCCGGCACCAAAGCATTCGCGCTGACGGGCAACATTCAGAACACCGGCCTCATTGAGGTGCCGATGGGCACGACACTGCGCGAGGTCATCTTCGACATTGGCGGCGGCATGCGCGGCGGAGCGGGCTTTAAGGCTGTGCAGATTGGCGGCCCTTCAGGCGGCTGTCTCACCGCGGCGCACCTCGAACTGCCGTTGGACTTCGACTCGCTTAAGAAGGCGGGCGCGATGATAGGTTCCGGCGGGCTCGTGGTGATGGACGACAAAACGTGCATGGTGGAGGTCGCGCGGTTCTTCATGAACTTCACGCAGAACGAGTCGTGCGGCAAGTGTGTGCCGTGCCGCGAGGGCACGCGCCGCATGCTGGCGATCCTCGAGCGCATCGTGGATGGACGCGGCGAGGACGGAGACATCGAGCTGCTGCTGGAGCTGGCGGACACCATCTCCGCTACGGCGCTGTGCGGCCTCGGAAAAACGGCAGCAGGGCCTGTTGTCAGCACCATTCAAAGCTTTCGCAGCGAATACGAGGCGCACATCTATGAGAAGCGCTGTCCGGCCGGAAGCTGTCCGAAGCTAAAAACCATCCGCATCAACGCGGACAAGTGCAAGGGCTGCTCCAAGTGCGCCAAAGCCTGTCCGGTCGGAGCGATTTCCGGCAGGGTGAAGGAGCCGTTCGTTATTGAATCGGGGAAATGCATCAAGTGCGGCGCGTGTGTGGAAACCTGTCCGTTCCGCGCCATCGAGGAGGCTTAACATGACCAACAGCTATGTCACTATAGACAGCATACCCGTCGAGATGAACGGGGAAAAGAACCTGCTGGAGCTGATTCGCAAGGCGGGCATCAAGCTGCCCACCTTCTGCTACCATTCCGAGCTGTCCATATACGGCGCCTGCCGCATGTGCATGGTGGAGAACGAGTGGGGCGGCCTTGACGCCGCGTGCTCCACGCCGCCCAAGGCCGGCATGCAGATACGCACCAACACCGAACGGCTGCGTAAATACCGCAAGACCATACTGGAGCTGCTGCTCGCCAACCACTGCCGCGATTGTACAGTGTGCGGCAACAACGGTAACTGTAAGCTGCAGGAACTCGCGATGCGTTTCAACATCACAGGCGTGCGCTTTCCCAATACGGCGGCGCAGCCTAAAATCGATGATTCCTCCGTGTGCATCACGCGCGACGCGAACAAGTGCATACTCTGCGGCGACTGCGTGCGCATGTGCAACGAGGTGCAGAGGGTGGGCGCCATCGACTTTGCCCATCGCGGCTCCAAAATGACCATCAGCGCGGCGTTCGAGCGGCCCATTGCGGACTCACCTTGCGTGGGCTGCGGTCAGTGCGCCGCGGTCTGCCCCACCGGCGCTATCGTTATTAAAAATGATACAGACAAGGTGTGGCAGGCGCTTTCCGACAGCGAGGCTAAGGTGACGGTACAGATTGCCCCGGCGGTGCGCGTCGCCGTCAGCCGAGAGCTGGGCGACGGCAGCGACAATGCGATGGGAAAAATCGTCGCGGCGCTGCGCCGCATGGGCTTTGACGAAATCTACGACACCGCGACCGGGGCGGATTTGTGCGTGCTGGAGGAATCGGGCGAGCTGCTTCGCCGTTTGGAGGAAGATACCGACGGCATGCCGCTCTTTACCTCCTGCTGCCCAGCGTGGATACAGTTCTGTGAGAAGAATTACCCCGAACTGCTGCCGCACGTATCCACCTGCCGTTCGCCCATGGAGATGTTCGCGGGCGTCATCAAAGCGCAGAACGCCACCTCCTCACGCCGAAACGTGCATGTGGCTATCATGCCCTGCTCCGCCAAAAAGTTTGAGGCAGCACGCGACGAGTTCAAGCAGGATGGAGCGCCCATTGTGGACTATGTGATTACCACGCAGGAACTCATCCGTATGATTAAGGAGGCAGGTATTGTGTTCGCGGAGTTGGAGCCTGAAGCCGTGGACATGCCGCTCAGCACCGTGACAGGCGCGGGCGTCATCTTCGGCGTCACCGGCGGCGTCACCGAGGCGGTGCTGCGGCGCGTTTCCTACGACAAAACCTCCACCTCTTTGCAGGCGCTGGCCTTTACCGGTTTGCGCGGCATGGAGGGCGTAAAGACCGCGAACATCTCCGCGGGCGAACGGGAGCTGAGAATTGCTGTGGTCAGCGGCCTTGGCAACGCGGCGGCGCTCATCGAACGCATCAAGGCGGGCGAGCATTACGACTTTGTAGAGGTGATGGCATGTCCGGGCGGCTGCGTCAGCGGCGCAGGTCAGCCGTTCGCGGCACAGCAGGAAAAGGACAGCCGTGGCAAACGGCTCTACAGCACCGACAAGCTCTCCAGTATCAAGCGCAGCGAGGAAAGCCCGCTGGTGATGGCGCTATATGAGGGACTGCTGAAAGGCCGCGTGCATGAGCTGCTGCACGTCCATTACGCATCGGAGGGAAAGAAATGATTGAACTCAGCGTTTGCATCGGAAGCTCGTGCCATCTAAAAGGCTCGTATAATGTCATTCAGGCATTTCTGCAGCTGATTGAGGAGTACAGCTTACACGATAAAATCGATTTCAAAAGCACCTTCTGTATGAAACAGTGCCAGTACGCGGGCGTAGGCCTTGTGCTCAACGGCGAGGCGCACCGCATCCCGCCCGAGACAGCACGGGAATTCTTCAGGACGACAGTATTGCCGCTGGCGGAGCAATAACCCTGCCAGCCCTGTGAAAAAGCCCCGACCGGGGCTTTTTTCATACCGAAACGCGGACTGCTCACGTATCGGCGACGATGACATAATCGCCGTTTTTCAGCTGTATCACGTTGGCCCGCAGCCCTTTGGCGATATCCGCAACGGTCTGCTTGCGTTCCGTTTCATCCGTCATAAACAGACACAGCGGGTTCCCGGTGATGACGCGCTCCCGGTTGTCTGTAATGTACGCGATGATTTCCGGTTTGTCTCTCATGGTATTATTCCGCCTTTGGCGTCATGATCCGATGGATTTTGCGGCTGCTCTCCAGTATGGGCGTATTTTCGACGCTCTTCACAAAAACGTCCATGTTCCGGATGATGGGGACGAAAGCGATGACCACCTTTCCCTGAGAGAAATTCCGCCGCGTGAACTTGTAGCGCTTCACCCCCAGCGCGCGCACCGCCTCGAACAGCATGGCCTGACGCTGCCCATAGTTCTCCAGTGTGATGCGGAAGCCGGGCTTTTTGGGCGCTATCACCACCGCCAGCGCCTCCGCCTGCACAACCTCGCGGCTGCGGTCGGTGCCCAGCATGTTGGTGACGTACATGCCGTCCACGTAGAGTTCGGAGCCGTCCACGCGGATTTCCCCCGGCGTCACCGTGCAGAGGTCCCCCACCGTCCTGCCCTTTGTGAACCACTTCATCAGGTACACGCTAAGCAAACCCGCCGCGAGGCCGAGCACGGCGCTGAGCGCCATGTTCTTCGTCCCGACGATGGTCATCACCAGCACGGTGACCAGCGCGGTGATCAGCGATATATAATTGCGCGATTCGTAGGTTTTGGCAATGCCGTCGATGTATGCGTCCCCGCGCCGCACATACTCCGTGTGTTCCAGCTTTCCCAGACTTTCCTGTTCCAGTTTGCGGATGTCGCGGAAATGCGAAACCGCGAGCGCCAGAAACGTGATCGCGGCAAAGTCCTTTTCGAGTATAGCGGGGATCGCCACCGCGCCCAGCGCCGCCGCGATGAAGCCGGTAAAGAGATTGATAAACTTTCCGGTGGGATAAGTCGGATTCTGCCGGTAGTCTACGACCATCGTAATCACCCGCGCGGCAGTGCCCGTGACGATGCCGGCGACGATCATGACGATATATTCGGTGCTCAGTATATTCTTATCCAATTCCAGAACCTCTCCCGGATATGGTTTTATCGGCGCTTCCCGGTCATATCGCTATTCTTTGCGCTATCTCTTCGAATATTCCCCTGTTCGAACGACGGAAAAACATGCCGTGAACATATTAGCAAACGGGTTAACCTGCCGCCGATATTGGAGATAATACAAAAGATAACGCTGAAACGGAGACTGCATGATACGCAAGGACGCATTGCTCAAGGTCGGTGGAAAAGCGGAGTACAACGATGATCAGCCTTACGGCGCCTGCCTTCAGGCGAGGCTGCTGACGAGCGCCTGCGCGCACGCGCGGATACGCGCCATCGATACGTCGGGCGCAATGGGCGTGCCGGGCGTGCGGGCCGTGGTGACAGGGCTGGACAGCGCCGTGCTGACAGGCAGCATACTGCAGGACATGCCCATACTCGCACAGGGCAAGACGCGGTACTTCGGCGAACCGGTCGCCATCGTCGTGGCGGGCGAGGAATGGCAGGCGGCACAGGCCGCGCAGAAAATCCGCGTAGACTACGAGCCGCTGCCCGTCGTCAACTGCGTGGAGGATGCGCTGAAGCCGCAGCCCGCGCTCATCCACCCGGAGCTGATGCGCTACGTGCATACCGCACCGGAGGTATATCCCGAGGAGAACACCAACATCGCCAGCCGCACGCGGATACGGAAGGGCGACATGGCGCTGGGCTGGGCGCGCAGCGATGTCATCGTGGAGGCGGAGTACCGCATACCGCAGGCAAACCACGCCTTCATCGAAACCCGGAACGCGCGCGCGAAGATACTGCCCGGCGGGCAGGTGCTCATCCGCACCGCGAGCCAGGCCCCCCACGCCAGCCGCGAGCTTATTGCCTTATATTTCAGGCTGTCCGAAACGGACATCATCATCGAAACGCCGTTTGTGGGCGGCGGTTACGGCGGAAAGGTCAATCCGCATCCGGAGCTGATGGCCTACCTCGCCTCTCTCGCGGTGGGCGGGCAGGAAGTAAGGCTCTCCCTGACGCGCGAAGAAAGCTTTTATTCCAGCGCCTGCAAGCTGGGCGCAAAGGCGGTTATGAAGCTGGGCGCGGACAAAAATGGCAGGCTTCAGGCGCTTCAGGCGGACTATTTCGCGGACTGCGGCGCATACGCGGATACCGGCCCGACGATGACCAAGGCCATCGCCGTAAGCTGCGACGGCGCGTACGACATCCCCAACATACAATGTGACGCACTCTGCGTTTATACGAACCATGTTTACGCCACGTCCTTTCGGGGCTTTGGGCACTGTGTCTCCTCGTTCGCGATAGAGCGCTCCATGGAGAAGCTGGCGCAGAAGCTGAATATGGACGGGGCGCAGCTGCGGCTGCTCAACGCGGCGCGGGAAGGCAGCCGGACGTCCACCCAGGTGCGGCTGACGAAAAGCAATTCGGGCGACATTGTGGCCTGCATCCGCCGCCTGAAGGAAATCATGGAGTGGGACAGCGGGCTCCGCACGGAGGTAAGCCCCCACATCATCCGCGCCAAGGGCATGGCGTGCTTTTCCAAGACCTCCACCTCGCCCACCGACGCTTCCTCCTCCGCCATCGTCACGTTCTGTGCGGATGGCAGCGTGAACCTCAATTGCAGCGTCATCGAGTGCGGGCCGGGCATGACGACGTCGCTGCCGCTGCTGCTGGCACAGCGGCTGAACATGAACCCCGACAAGGTGTCCATGAACCTCGACGTCAATACACACTCGAATCCCGTTCACTGGAAAACGGTGGCCAGCATGTCCACCTACATGGCGGGCAACGCGATACTGGCCGCCGCGGACGACGCGCTGCGCCAGCTGAAGGCCAACGCGGCGCTCGCGCTGAAGTGCAGCCCGGAGGATGTGGAAATCGCGCAGGAAAAGGCCAGCCTGAAGGAGGACCCCGAAATATACCTGAACCTCAAGGACATCGTTACCGGCATTCAGGACGCAAACGGCAACGCCTCCGGGGGGCCGGTCATCGGCCGGGGCAGCTTCGTGATGCGACATCTGTCCCCGCTGGACAGGGAAACCGGGCAGGGACAGCCGGGGCCGTACTGGACGGTGGGCGCACAGGCGGTGGAGATTGAATACGACGAAACGGAGCATACCTTCCGCCTCGTCAGGGCCGCGACGGTGCTGGACGCGGGCCACGTGGTGTTTCCGGAGGGAGCCGCCGGGCAGGTGCTGGGCGCGATGAACACCGGCCTCAGCGTCGCCACGCGGGAAGCGTATCAGTACTCGGCGGACGGCGAACTCAAAAATACCAGCTTCCGCACCTACAAGCTCATGCATTACGCCGAAAATCCGGAATACATCGCGGAGTTTATCGAGACGCCGAACCTCAGCGGCCCGATGGGCGCGCGCGGCCTCGGAGAACACGGCGTGCTGGGCATGGCACCTGCGCTGGCCAACGCGCTGGGAAGGGCGGCAAGCGTGGAACTGGACGCCATCCCCATCACCAATGAAAGCCTCTGGGTCGCCGTCACCCGGTACGGGCAGGGAGGCGCGACATGATTCCCCGCGGCTTCGATTATTACCTGCCGGACAGCTGGCGGGAGGCCGTGGATATTTTCGCATCCGTACAGCGGGAAGGCAAGACGCCGCTGTATTACGGCGGCGGTACGGAAATACTCAGCATGGCGCGTGTCGGCAGCGTCAGCCCGGATGCCGTAATCGACATCAAACGCATTCCTGAATGCCTCAGCATGGACGGGGACGGCGCGCGGCTGCGCTTCGGGGCGGCGCTGACGCTGAATGAAATCCGCGACAGCCGCCTTTTTCCGCTGCTGAGCCTTGCCGCGGGGCGCATCGCCGACCACACCATACAGTGTAAGCTGACGCTGGGCGGCAACCTCGCCGGGACGATACTCTATCACGAGACGCTGCTGCCGCTGCTGCTGGCGGACGCGACGCTCGAGACGGCCTGCGCGCAGGGCATCCGCCAGACTCCGGTTGCACAGGCGCTGGGTATGGACAGAAAGCTGCCGTCCGGGGAGCTGATACTGGGCGTCATACTGGACAGCCGCTACGCCGCCTGCCCGTACGCGCACATCAAAAAACCCAAAATCGAAAAGATAGGCTATCCGCTCGTCTCCGTCGCCGCGATAAACGTGGACGGCATGCTGCGGCTCGCCGCCAGCGCGCTCTGCGCCTTTCCGTTCCGGTTCCGGGATTTTCCGCTGGCGGGCGCGGACGCGGCGGACTTTTCGCGCCAGCTGCGCGGAGAGCTGCCCGCGCCGGTGCTGGACAATCTCGACGGATCCCCGGCCTACCGGCAGTTTATTTTCGAACAGACGGCGGAGAAAATCGTACGGGAATTTCAGGGAAGGCAGGGATGAATATATGCTGAAGCTATCGGGAAAAACCGTCATTTCGCTGGATATCAACGGCTGCATCTGTGACGCCGCCATCCGGCCTTCGGATACGCTGGCAACCGTTTTGCGCCATCAGCTGGGCCTGATGGGCACGAAAATCGGCTGCGAGAACGGCGACTGCGGAGCGTGTACGGTGCTGGTGGACGGCTGGCCCATCAAATCGTGCCTGATGCTGGCCGCCGAAGCCATCGGGCACGCGGTAATCACAATAGAAGGGCTTCACGGCACGCCGATACAGGAGGCGTTCGTCCGGTTCAACGCGTTTCAGTGCGGCTTCTGTACGCCCGGCTTCATCGTCACATGCCATTCCCTGCTGAGCCACCACCCCAACCCGGACGATTACACCATCGAGTCGTGGCTGCAGTCCAACCTGTGCCGCTGCACGAGCTATCAGGAAATCCGCCTCGCGGTGCGCGGTGCCATAGACTTCATGAACGCGCAGCCATAACGCCTTTCCCGTTTTTTGCGCCGGATAAAACAAAGCCGCCGGATTACTCCGACGGCATGAATTCCCAAATCATTCGCGCTGCCCGCCCTGCGGGCTTTCCAACGCTGCGCGTGTCATTCCTCTTCTTCCTGCTCCTCGTCCTCCTCCGGATCCGCTTGCTCCTTGGGGCTGTTCGCAAGAAAATACTCGTAGAGATAGCCCGTATCAGTCATTTTGCTCCTCCCTGAACTCCAAAATATCGCCTGGCTGGCAATGAAGCTCTTCGCATATCGCGTTCAGCGTGGAAAAGCGAATCGCTTTTGCCTTACCGGTCTTTAGTATGGACAGATTGGCTTTGGTGATGCCAACGCGCTCGGAAAGATCGTTCAGCGAAATCTTGCGCTTCGCCATCATCACGTCCAGATTCACAATGATCGCCACCCTGGCACCTCCGTTTCTATATGGTCAGATCGTTCTCGTCCTTGATGCGCACGGCTTTGTCGAACACCATCGCGAGCGTCTGGCAGAAAAAGCTGGACAGCAGCGCGAGTATGGCGATGATGGGCGTCATGATGGAGAAATCCACAAACGTCTTGACGAGCAGCAGCAGCGCCGCCGCCGCGCACACATACGAGATATGCTTAAAGGTTCTCACGTTCTCGAAAACAAAGGGCCCGCTTTTAATAACGGTGCTCAGCAGACGCCGCAGCAGCAGCAGTATGATCCAGCAGCACACGCCGCAAAGCTCGATAAACCCGAACGTCACCCAGGGATTGGGCTGAAAATCACTGACGAGATACGCCTGCACCGCGTGGAACTGAAAAATGAAAGGCAGCGCGATCATAAACATCGGACCCAGAACCATAACGACTTCCAGCATCCGTTTGAGTATCAGCGGTATATTCCACTTGCTCATACACACAGCCTCCATTTCGGGCTGAGAATAGCACAACAGCCCCGCAAAGTCAATCATTTATGATCGGTTTTCAATAACTATTTACCGTTTCATCATCCGGCGTACCGCTGCTGTCCGGAAATCGGACAAGCCCGCGTGGTATAATGTATGAATCATTGATTTATATGGGGGTATTGGGATGGACGCATTGGTTTATGTAATGGCCGGGCTGTGCGCACTGATGGCCGCGGTGGCGGCGCTGGCGCTGCTGCGCAGCCGCGGCGTACCGGACATCCGGCGGGAGGTGGACGCGCTGCGCCGGGAGCAGGCACAGAACGCGGAGGCGCTGCGCCGGGAAATCGTCTCTACCATGAAGCTGCTGGGCGACGGCGCGAGCCGCCAGATTGCCGACGGAGCGCGCCTGAACGGCGAGAGCACAGACCGGCTGCGCGCCGGCGTGGAGGCGCGGCTGAAGGATATCTCCGACATGACGGAGCGGCGGTTGGAGCAGATGCGCAAGGCGGTGGACGAGCAGCTCTCCGACATGCTGCAAAAGCGGCTGACCGGTTCCTTCAAGCAGGTGTCGGATCAGCTGGAGCAGGTGTTCAAGAGCATGGGCGAGGTGCGCTCCCTCGCAACGGGCGTGGGCGATCTGAAGCGCGTGCTGACAAACGTAAAGGTGCGCGGCACCTGGGGCGAGATGCAGCTGGGCAGCCTCATCTCCTCCATGCTTTCTCCGGTACAGTACATGCAAAACGCGGGCGTAAAGGAAGGGCGCGAACGCGTGGAATACGCCGTCGTGCTGCCGGGGCGCGGCGACGACGCGCTGCTGCTGCCCATCGATTCCAAGTTCCCGATGGAAGCATACATCGCCAAGGAGGACGTGCTGGCCGCGGGCGACAAAGCCAGCGCGCGCGAGGCGATGAAGGCGCTCTCGGCGGCCATCGTCACCGAGGCGAAGCGAATCCGCGACAAGTATATCAACCCGCCCGTCACCACGGACTTCGCCATCATGTACCTGCCCACGGAGGGGCTGTACGCCGACGCCATCGCCATGGGCACGTTCGACATATGCCAGCGGGAGCACCACGTCATCATCTCCGGCCCCTCCACGCTGACCGCGCTGCTCTCCAGCCTTCAGATGGGCTTCAAGACGCTGGCCATAGAGAAACAGTCCGGCGAGGTGCTGCGGCTGCTTGAAACGGTGCGCAAAGCCTTCTCCGGGTTTTCGGTTGCGCTCGACAAGACGCAGAAAAGCCTCTATGCGGCCCAGAACAACCTCGACGACGCCTCCCGCCGTTCGCGCACCATCGAGAAGCAGCTGGACAAGGTTACGGGCATCGAGGACGGCGCGTATCTTTCCGGCGGAGAAGCGGCGGAAAGTTAAAATATACAGTTGCACACAACAGAACCGTCACGCGTAGTATAGAGTGAGCCTGATATAAAAGGGACACCTAAACTAATCTTATTTGTGAGGAGGACGTATCATGTGTGACGGTGGATGGGGCGGCGGCAACTGCTGCTGGATCATCATATTGCTGCTTTGCTGCTGCGGCGGCGGTTTTGGACGCGGCGGCTGCGGCTGCAACGAAGGCTGCGGCGGCGGATGGGGCGGCGGCTTTGGCGGCTGCAACTGCATTTGGATCATACTGCTGCTTTGCTGCTGCGGCGGCGAAGGCTTCGGCGGATGGGGCGGACCTGGCCCCAAGTGCTAAGCACCCTGACGGAGCTGCAAACGCGGCTGCCGGGATACGGACGCAAAAAACAACATATACCCTCGTATATGCTGGGCATGACGATAGGGAGAGGGCTTTCGCCAAAGCCCTCTTTTATTTGCGCTTCTCCCCCGCGTACAAGAAAAAGGAGCGACACGCTGTCACTCCTTTTCCCGTCCTGCCCGCTGCGGCCCGGGCCGCGTTACTCCGCCGAGGCAAGCTCTATGGTAAGCGTCACCGGACTGCCGCCGCGCTCCACGCTCAGTGTCACGCTGTCGCCCGGTACGTGGCTGTAGATCTGCTCCTTGGCTTCCAGTATGGTGTTCACCGTTACGCCGTCTATCGCGGTGATGATATCGCCCTCGCGAAGTCCCTGCGTATACGCGTCAGAGGAAGTATCCACCTGATACACATACAGCCCGCTGTCGAGCGTAATATCGTAATTGGTGTATGCCAGCAACTCGCTGTCTATCAGCGACACGCCCATTTTGGCCTGCTTGAACTCGCCCGTCGCCACAATCTGCGCGATGATGGGCTTTGCCGCGTTGATGGGGATGGCAAACCCGATGCCCTCGCCATCGGACAGCTTGTAGCTGTTGATGCCGATGACCTCCCCCGCCGCGTTCAGCAGCGCGCCGCCGCTGTTGCCCGAGTTAATCGCCGCGTCGGTCTGAATGAGCGCCTCCGCTATCTGCGTGCTGCTCAGCGCCACGCTGCGATCCAGCGCGCTCACGATGCCGGACGTCACGGTCTGCTCCAGCCCCAGCGGATTGCCGATGGCCACCGTAATCTCGCCCACCGTCAGGCTGTCCGAGTCTCCCAGCGTCGCCGCGGTAAGGCCCGTCGCGTCAATCTTGATCACCGCAAGGTCCATCTCCTCGTCGGAGTAGAGCACCTCCGCGGTGTACTCCGTGCCGTCCGCCAGCGTCACGGTAATTGTGCTGTCCGACTCCTGCGGCTGCTGGAATCCGTAGCCCGGCTGGAACATCTGCGTCGTATTGTCCGTGGCGATAACATGCTCGTTGGTCAGTATCAGCCCGTCGCTGCTGACGATGACACCCGTGCCGCTGCCTTGACTCGTCGCCACGCCCACCACCGATTTGGATACCGCCGCCACCACGTTTTGCACCGTTTCAGAGTAATCCGTCGTTACGAGGTTTACATTGTTGTACACCGTGTCTCCCGCCGTACCGGAACCGCCGCCCGAAGAAACCGAGTCGATGCTCGAGTCGTCCGCTGCGTCCGCGACAGCCTTGTCAATATAGGCCTGCTGGGAAGCGCTGAGACCGTCATCCGTATTATTCAGATACAACGCGACCCCGCCGCCGCCGATGAGCGAGCCCAGCAGCGCGCCCACCAGGGCGAACGCAATCCCGCGTCCATGGCGCGGCTTGCGCGTCTCCGGCGGCTTTACCGGCGGCTGATACCCGCCGTAAGGCGGCTGATACCCGCTGTATTGCGACGGTTCGTTTGTCACATAGGGCTGCTGTCCGCTCCCATGAAGATTCGATTGATCATTTCCTTCATATGGTTCCATATTGTTTTTCCTCCTTCGTCAAGCTCTGCACATAATATAGCCTGTCTTTATGGCGCAAGTATAACGGGTTCATGAACCGTTTTTGAAAAAACATGATTGATTTTGTAAAGCCGGAACATATAGGGTACAATTTGCGTCATAAGGGCATTAACAGGGAGGGTAATCATGAAAAAACCGTTTATTCTGATCGTCGCCGTCGCGCTGGTATTCTTGCTGACAGCCTGCGCATCCTCGCGCATTGATGTCAAGGATTTAAAAGAATCGTCCTACGACGCCGCGCAGCAGAGCATGCAGGTGACCTTGACAATTGACCCATCCTCCGTAAAGGCCGGTACGGAAACGCTGTCGATGCATTTTGAAAACAACTCCGACACAGAGTTCAGCTTCGGCATGGAGCCGCACCTCGATATCGAATCCGGCGGCGTATGGTACACGGTTCCCACCGCGGAGGACGCGGTCTGGATCGAAATCGCGTACGTACTGCCCGCGGGGGAATCCTCCGATTTCGAGTTTCCGCTTAAAGCATTTTACGGCAGCCTGCCTGCGGGGCATTACCGCATCGTGAAGCCGCTGTACGCGGACGGCGTCAATCCCTTCGTCATCGGGGAATTCACGATAGCGTAACCGCGCACTGCCGTCTGAAGCCGGAGAAAATCCATACCGCAAAAAAGGCCGCGAATGCGGCCTTTGCTGTACGATGCGCGGTCAGTTCTGTATGATATTTATGCCGCCCGAAACCGTGCTGAGGTTTACAGAAGCGCCGCCGCCGTTCACCTTTCCGGTGATATGTTCGCCTACGGGGCCGTCGCTGTCTCCGCCGCTGACGGTGCGCTCAAAGTCGCAGTCGATGCCTCCGGACGTGGTGTTGGCGTCGAGCGTAAACGCGGCCTGCGCGTTCAGCTTCAGGGTAATGCTGCCGCTGGTGACGTCCGCCCGGATTTCCTCAATCTCCGGCTGAGACAGGCTCACCGTCACGCCTCCCGACGTGCTGGACACGTCGATGCTGCCCGTTACTTCCGCCACGTTTACCTCTCCCGAGGTGCAGTGCAGCGTTACCGCCGCGTTGGTGTCCCGCACATCAATGCCGCCCGACTGGCAGGTGGCGCGTATGCTTTCGAACTGCGAGGACGCAACCTTTATCTTGCCCGAAGCGGAATCAATGCGGAGCGTTCCGCCCTTAACGCCGCTGATATTGACATCTCCGCTGGCGCAGCTTATCGCCACGGGTCCCAGCTCCAGGTTCTGCACATCGATGCCGCCCGAGGCACTCGATATGTCCGTCTCCATGCCGAAATCCTCCGGCAGGTACACCTTCATCTGCACGTCGATGAAATTCACACCGATGGGATCCAGATCCAGCTTCACGCGCAGCGCGCCGCCGTCCTGCGTCACCTTCAGGTATTGATCCTTCGTCTTTGCCGTCCAGATGCTGCCCGAGAGTTCCACGCGCACTTCATCCCCCGGCTCTAGGGTGATAGCGCCCGACGGGCATTCCACCGACAGCGACGTCACCCCGTCAAGGTCGAGCGCCTGCGTTTCGTCCAGCGTCACCCGCTGGCCGCCCAGCAGATCCGCGATGCCCGCGCCGCTGCCGGCCTTGCCGAAGTACACCCCCACCACAATGGCCGCACCAATAAGGCACACCAGCGCCACGCAGCCGAAAATCAGCAGCACCTTCTTTGAATTACTCATTGTCCATTCCTCCTTTGATGCGCTCCGATATTCCGCTCAGGAAGCGCATGTTTCCTTTCTTAAAAACTCTGCCCAGGTGTAGAAGCCCCACGAAGGCCATGACGCCCAGCGCTATCAGCAGCCCGCTGCCGAATATCCCCAGAAAGCCCGTCACCATACCCGCAGCGCCGAAGTTCATGATGGAGAAGCCCAATCCCGCGACGCCCGCGATGCCCACCGAGCACACCGCGATATACAGCGCCCCAATCACGATGTAGCCCGTAACCACTACGAACACGACATACAGAAAATCGATAATGCCGAGGCCTGCTGACGAAAAGAATGCCTTTGCCATGTTCTTCGCGGAACGCTCCTGCTGCGCGTGTTCGATGTAGCGCTGCACGGAATACTCCTTCGCGAGCTTTTTGGGGTCTCCCAGACGCTCGCACATCTCCTCTTCACCGCGGCCTTCACGCGCGCCGTACGCGAAGTACTCCTCAATGTCCGCAAGGATGTCGTCCACCTCGGGCTTAGGCAGCTTTTCCAGGCCCTCGGTAAGCTGCCGCATAAATGCCTGCCTATTCATGCGCAATCCCTCCCAGCACGGCGTTCACGCCGTCAATAAATGTCGTCCAGTCGTATAGCGACTCCTGCCGCATCTGCTCTCCTTTTTCAGTGAGCTGATAATACTTGCGCGGCGGCCCCTCCGGCGATTCCTCCAGATACGTGCTCACGTAGCCTTCGTTCTTCAGCCGCCGAAGCAGCGGGTAAATCGTACCTTCTGAAATCTCGATGTTTTTCGAAATCTCCGCAACCAGCTCGTAGCCGTACCGATTATCCGTCTTCAGCAGCGACAGCACGCATAATTCCAGAACGCCTTTTTTGAGCTGTATGTTCATTGACACTCCTGCACACCTCCTTTGCATCGACAGTTACAGCATAGCACACGGTACCTTGCATTGCAATATACCTTGCAAAATTTTTTTCCTGCTTAGCAGGCCCCGCCTTCGGGCGTATGCGGTAGTGCCGGTAAGCTACCATACGTGCGGAATCAGCCGCCATGTCTCTCCGCAGTATTCCCGGTACGCCTCCCCGAAGCGCTCCTCCATGGCTTTTTCCTCCACCCGGATACGGTAGCCGTATACCGCCGCGCAGAGAAGCACCGTCACTGCCAGCCCCAGAGGGGACCGGAATGCGAGAGCGATGCCCAGAAGCGTCAGTATGCTGCCCGTATACGCCGGATGGCGCACGCACCTGTACGGTCCGCTGCGAACGAGCTCCTGCCGGGCGTCCGCCCTGACCTGCAGCGTAAAAAACCGGCCCAGCGTCCATACCGAATATGCGCGGATGAACAGACCGGCCAGCATCATTACCGCCCCGCCCCAGAACAGGCCCTCCGGCAGCACCGGCGCTAAAGCGCGGACGCACACCGGGTTTAAGAATACCGCCGACCAGTATCCCGCCATCATCAGCAGCATGGAGCCGCGGTCCCCCGCCGTACTTTTTTCCGGGCTTCGCAGCGTATTGCGCAGGGTCAGTGCCAGTATTGCGCCCTCCGTGAGCAGCACGAGAATGAATAAGATCTGAAACGTGTTCTTGAGCGCCGCGCCCGGAAAATAAGTGTCGCCAAAAAAATACACCGCATGCCTCCTGATGGTTTTTTCATCCGCAGGAACGCCGCCGCTTTCATTTCTGCGCCTTTTTTCCTGCCGCTCCAGCATATCGCCGCGCGGTGCTCCGGGCAATGCCTTTGGGACAAGATGCTTTGCAGCGGGGTCAAGATGCATGCCCGCATTTTATTAGCAGTCTGCCCGAGGGCGGTTGTAAAACTGCATCGTTTATGGCATGATATTCAAAAGGGAATATTCGGAAGAGAGGAACAAAGCCATGGAATGCAACATTATGATCGTAAAAATCGGCGAAAGAAGAAAGAAATCCCCCGAGGTGCAGGAGGTGCTGTCCAAGTTCGGCTGTTCCATTAAGACGCGCCTCGGACTGCACGAGGCGGGCGACGTATGCAGCGAGGAAGGCGTGCTCGTGCTGCAACTCACCGGCGACAAGGACGAGATGTACGGACTGGAGAAGGCGCTCAACAAGCTGGAGAGCGTGAAGGCGCAGATGGTCATCATCGACTGAGCCATAAGAAGCACCGCCGTCCGGCAGCATTCGCCGGACGGCTTATTCATTTCCGCTTCAAATGTCCGAAGGCACGGGCTCTTCCCGCCTCTGCTCGTAACGGATGTACTCGAAGTTGTCCGGCTTCTCGGCGGTCTCCCGCATGAAGCGGGATACGCGCTGATGGAAGTAATCCCGGGCTTCGCGCGCGTTCATCCACGGCTCCGCCACGATGGGATCGCTGAATACCACCGTGCGCGCGGGCGTTTGAAACAGCCTGCTTTTCCGGTAGCGCGTCACCATCGCCACCACGGGTACGCGCATCTCCGCGGGGTACGTGAAGGATGTGGGCGGAAACGGCCGGACGCCGGTGTAGTACGGCCAGATATGCGCCTCCGGATACACCGTGATACAGCTGCCTTGTGCGCAGCGCAGCTTCACGGTTTCCGAAAACTGCCGCAGCGTTTTTAACTGCGACGGCACGGGAATGCCGCCCACCATCTGCACAATGTTGCGTATGCCTTTTATGGACACCGCGTCCGGGCCCGCAATCATATACGTCCGCTTCATCGCGGCCGCGACGTGCGGCAGAAACGCGTCGGACCAGTGCGTGTGATTCCCGTACAGGAAGCAGCCGCCCTTAATGCGGCGGAGCGCTTTGCGGTTCACAAACCGCGTGCGGTTCACGCACCGGATGTACAGCGTCACCAGCGGCAGCGCGATTCCGTAGTACAGCGCAAACGCGGCTGCCCGCCAGAGTATGTTCTTATGGACGTACGGGAACGTCGCACTCACCGTCTGCGTCCGGATATTCGTCCCCGCAAAGTCGTCCGTCGTCTTCGTGTAATAAGTCACCCTGGGCTCGCGCCGCTTCATGAAACATCGCCTCCATCTCGTCCATGCATGCCTCGAAATTAAACCGGGACGCAAACCGCGCGTACGCGGCGGAGCATTGCCTGCGCTCCTCCGGGTGCTCTATCCAGTAGTCGATTTTCTCCGCCAGGCTTTTGGCGCTGCCGCGGCGGAACCGGTTGCGCTCCGAAAGGGCAAACCCGCTTGTTGCGCTCTTGGGCGAATCGGAGGACAGTATCACCTTGCCGCACGCGATGGCCTCCAGACAGGCGATACCCTCCGCCTCGTAACGGGCCGGATGCACGTACAGATCCGCGTAATTGACGATGTGCCGCAGCTCTCCGCGGGAGAAGAAGCCGAATACAGGCGGTACGGGCAGGCGCTTCGCGGCATAGGCCTTCAGCTTTTCCTCCAACGGCCCCGCGCCCGCGAAGATGAGGCGAATGCTGTTCCGGTGTCTGGAGCGGCTGACGCCGTCTATCAGCACCCGGTGGGATTTTTCCTTGCTGTACCTGCCGGTGAACAGTATGACGTACTGATGGCGGAATTCCCACGGCTTGTCCGCGGGCTCCGGGCGGAAGGCCTCCCCCACGCCGTTGGACACCACGCGGTGCGGCATGGGCCGTGTGGCTCCCTCAAAGACGTCGCACATCATCTGGCTGGGATAGTGTACGCACACGCAGTGCTTGTACAGCCGGTGATAGTAAATTTTATAGATTAGCCGGTTGACGAGCGCGCACCGCGTCAGGAAGATATGCGCCGTGAAGTTTTCCGCCAGCCCGTGGCACCCCCCGGTAAGCGGAATGCCCAGCCTCCGCGCGGCCTTCGCCGCCGCCGCGCCCAGTGAATATGGCAGCATGGCGTGCACCACATCCGCGCCGCGCATCGCCTCCTCCAGCACCCTGCCGTCCGCCTTGGCAAGGCTGACGCCGTTTTTGGTGACATACCCGTTGATGGGCCCAAGGTTCAGCGTGGGTACCACGTAGAATCCCGGAAGCCCCTTCTTGTCCTCGTCAGCGCACACCACGCGCACCTCATGCCCGCGCTCTTTCATGGCGTTTATCAGGTTCATGGCCGCGATGGTCGTACCGTTGTTTTCGCTGCCGAGAACATCGCATACGATGGTAATGATCATAACGATGCTCCTGCAAATAAAATATGGATAATTCCGTGTATATACTACGACACTCGCCCTGTTCCGTCACCCGACGCGTGGTATTGAGCAAAATAGAGAAAAAAAGCGCGACTCTACCGCTGGTTTACCGGGTAAACTGTCTGTTTGCGTATCCCCCGTTTTTTGTATATAATCATTGAAAGGAGCATATGGGAGGCGCAGCCTGATGGAAGATTTAAAACAGGTGATTGCAAATAACATGATCGCGCTGAGAAAGGAAACCAACCTGACTCAGGCGGAGCTTGCGGACAAGCTGGGCTATACCGACAAGGCCATCTCCAAGTGGGAGCGCGCAGAGTCCATTCCGGACGTGATCACGCTGAAACAGGTGGCGGATATTTTCGGCGTGACGTTGAATTATCTGGTCGAGGCGGAGCATCCCAAAGGCAAAACGGACGTATCCCGGCGCGTGAAAAACAACCGGCTGGTCATCGCGCTGCTGGGGGCGGGCGCAATCTGGTTCATCGCCACCGTGCTTTTCGTATACCTGCATTTCTACAACATCACGGACGCGTGGCTCGTATTCGTCAGCGCGGTTCCGTCGTCGTCGATAGTGCTACTGGTGTTTAACTCCATATGGGGCAAACGGGCGCACAACTATATCATCATATCGGTGCTCGTATGGTCTGCGCTTGCGTTCACATACCTGCTGCTGTTGCGGTACCACCTGTTTTTGATATTCATCATCGGCGTGCCCATACAAGTGCTGATCATACTCTGGTCGCAAATCAGAAAGGAATAGCGGGGCTTGCCGCCGATTTATTTTCAGGGAGGAAACATGAATTTTCAATATCTTGCCGGACTGGACACCATGGGGCCGCTTTACGGCTACTGCACCGAAGCCGAGGAATTCGTTTCCGCGCGTCCGGGCATCAGCGTGACATCGGCACGCAAAGCCGCGGAATACATCGTGAAGCTGATCTACGCCTCCGCGGTCAATGAGAACATCGCGGGAATGACGCTGTTTGATATGCTTTCCGACAACGCGTTTGTCAGCTACATCGGAGACGATGCGTTGCTGGACGCGATACACCAGATTCGCCGGAAGGGCAATATCGCCGTGCACGAAGGCGGCATCGGGGAAAGCGACGCGATGCGCACACTGGAGGATCTGCATTTCGTCGCGGGCGAAGCCTGCGTGCTGCTGGGCATTATCGAGGAATATCCGCCGTTCGATAAAAACGTGGGCAGCCAAGCGCCTCAAGCTATCGCGCCCAGCCCCGCCGAAGAAGGCGATTCCGGGCCGGAGGTGGACATGGCGCTGATACAGGCGTTTGCTCCCCGGCTGCGCAGTGTGCGCCATTGGGCAGAGCTGCACCGTCCGCGGCGCAAAATTATCAACGTCCACGTGGACCCTCGCACGGATCACCTCGCCAAAAAAACGGATCCCTTTGCGGTGGGAACGGATCTCGGCGCGAACGGCAAGCTTGCGGTGCGCGAAGTCGCGGACTGGCTGGACGCACAGCTGCCCGGCGTGGAAATACTCGCAGATTATTTCAAGTCGCTGCTGACGATTCCAAAGAACGGCGCGTGGACGATACTCTCCGTCAAAACGGGCTCCACCGTTCTCGGCCGGCGGGAGGGCGAAACCCTCAGCATACTTCCCCGCGTGGATTTTGTGGTGTACACGCCGGAGCTTACCGAAGGCATTCCCTTGGCGGAGCAGTTCCGGGTGTTTTCACGCGGGGAATTTTTGACCATGTGGGAAACGCTGGGACTGATACGCTATAAGGTATCCACCTCGGCAGCGAAGCGGTACCGGCAGATCTACGGCCCGGACAAGGAGCTGCCCGCCGAAACATACGCGGATACGGTAACTGTTCAGTCGTTCACCAACTCCAGAAAAAAGCACGCTCAGGTGAAGGCCTGGTGCGAAAAGATGCCGCCGCTGACGGGCGGAGGACTGCAGCGCATACTCGGCTGACCGCGCAAAGGGCATGGCCCCATTCCCGCGTATGAATAGCACTGCCGAATGGCACCGATGAATCGGATTCTGTGATTGCCTCCGGCGCTGCGCTGTGATAGAATTATTGGGTTATTGTCATCGAAGGTTGGTTTAGTCATGCAGCAAGCTATGTCCCGCGGCGTCTGGAGCCGCTTTCACGATACATTCATCGGCGACAGGAAATTTTATCGCGCCGTACTGGCGCTGGTGCTCCCGGTCATCGCGCAGAACATACTGTCAAACTTTGTGAACCTGCTGGACAACGTGATGGTCGGGCAGGTGGGCACGATAGAAATGTCGGGCGTGGCCATCGCCAACCAGCTGATATTCGTGTTTAATCTCGCGATATTCGGCGCGATTTCCGGCGCGGGCATATTCGGCGCGCAGTTTGCGGGCGCGCGCGACTGGGAGGGGCTGCGGCATACCTTCCGCTTCAAGCTGCTCGTCGCGCTCGGCATCACCGCCATCGCGGTGGGCATCATGATCTTCTTCGACGACCCCACCATCTCGCTCTTCCTGACAGGAGACGGTGACCCCGCGGACGCGGCGGCGATGCTGGTATTCGGCAAGCAGTACCTGCACATCATGCTGATTGGCCTTCTGCCGTTTGCGCTTTCGCAGTGCTACGGCAGCACGCTGCGGGAAACAGGCGAAACGCTGCTGCCCATGATTGCGAGCATCTCCGCGGTGCTGGTCAACCTGACCTTCAACTACCTGCTGATTTACGGAAAGCTGGGCTTCCCGAAGCTTGGCGTAGAAGGCGCTGCCATCGCAACGGTGCTGAGCCGTTTTGTAGAGTTGGGCATCGTGGTCATATGGTCGCATGCCCATCGCACGCGCTTCGTTTTCCTGAAGGGCATCTACCGCAACTTCCATATCGGAAGAAAGCTGGCCGGGCAGATTGCCTCGCGCAGCCTTCCGCTGCTGGTCAACGAGCTGCTGTGGTCTGTGGGTATGGCGACGCTGACGCAGATATTCTCCACCTGCGGGCTGATGGTGGTCGCGGGGCTGAACATCGCGAGCACAGTGTCCAACCTGTTCAATGTGTTCATGATATCCACGGGCGTTGCGGTGGGCGTCATGGTCGGGCAGGCGCTCGGCGCAAACGACATCCCGCTGGCGCGGCGCTGCGCGTGGAAGCTGATTTTCTTTAACATCTGCATTTGCGTCGTCATCGGTTCCGCGCTGGCGCTGAGCGCGGGAGTGATTCCCAACATCTATAACGCCGAACCTGCCGTGCGCCGCCTCGCCACGGTGTTCATGCGCACCAGCGCGCTGTACATGGTATTCAACGCGGTTACGCACTGCTGTTACTTTACCATACGCTCCGGCGGCAAGACCTTTCTCACGATGCTGTTCGACAGCATCTACACCTGGGTCATCTGCGTCCCTTACGCGTACCTGATGGTGCATTACACCCATCTGCCCATCGAGCTGCTCTACCCGCTGTGTTACCTCACCGAGGTAGTCAAGTGCATCGTCGGCGTGCTCATCGTACGCACAGGCCGCTGGGCGAAGAACATGGTCTGTGCCGACGGCATCCGCTCTTCCGAAATCGCCGCATAAGACGGCAGGGGTTATCCCCTGCCGCCCCTGCCGCCCATTCCTCCCTGACCACCCATATTGCCCGCGCTGCCCACGGTCGTCACGATTCCGGATACCGTGAAGCTTTCCTGTTCCGTACCGCCCGAATAGCTGCCGTCCGCGTAGAAACCGTCGGTGTCGCTGCCCGTACTGACACCGCCCGTGCTGAGCGTCAGCGTCTGTCTCTCGGCAATGTCCGGTGTGGAAATTACGACGTTGACGTACTGCTTGCACGGTTTGAATACGGCCAGCGCATCGCCGTCCTCCGTCAGCAGCGCCAGCAGCGTATCCGCGGACTGCGCCGTATCCAGCGTCACCATCACGGATGTCTGCGACGAGGTATCATCCGGTGCCAGCGCCATTCCGCTGCTGCCCGCCGCGATAAGCAGCCCGCCGCTGATGTCAAAGCTCACAAAGTCCAGCGCACCGTTGGCGTCGTCCGTGGGGCCGCAGACAAGCACCGTACCCGCCGTCATGGTAATGCTGCCGTTCACGTCGATGCCATCGCCGTCCGCGTCTACGTATACCCAACCGCCCGTAATGGTAAGCGGGTTGCTTCCCGAATTCATTCCGTTGAAGCCGTTCTGGCCCGGACGCCCGCCTGTGGAGGACTCGTCGTTGCCGCCCGCTGTGTTAATGCCGTCGTCTGCCGCCGATATGCGCACCTCTCCGCCGCTGATGGCGATTGCCGCGCTCTCGATGCCTTCGTACGATTTTGATATTGCCACACTGCTGCCGCTGACCGCCAACCATACGTCGGCATGCGCCCCGTCGTCCCCCGAGGAAATGGCGATATCGCCGCCCGATATGGTGATGCTGCCGCCCGAGTGCAGCGCGTCGTCGGAGGAATCGACGGTCAGCGTGCCGCCGGAAACCGTAACGTCGATTCCGGCTTTAATTCCCTTGGCGCTTGCTTCGTCCGTTGCGGCTTGCTGCTGTCCGCCCCAGTTGCCCCAGTCGCCCTCGTCCGAATCGAAGCTGCTGTTTTCGCTGCCTCCGCCCGACGTGACGCTGATATCTCCGCCGCTCAGCAGCGCACAGGTCTCCGCCTGTACTCCGTCCAGCGCGGCGTCGATGACCACGGTACCGCCCTCTATCGCCACATAACCCTTTCCGGCTTCTTCGGCATTGGTGGACTCGATGCCGTCCGCGCCCGCGGAAAGCGCGATATTGCCGCTGCGTATGGCCACGCAGTCGTTGCCTTTCAGTGCGTCCCCCGCGGACGTCACCTCAATATCCCCGCTCACGATTTTGAGCGCGTCGTTGCACGCGATGCCCCCGCCGCACTGCCCGGTGACGGTCAGCGCACCCTCGCCGTTGAGGGTGAGATCATCCCGGCTGTATATCGTCGCGGCGGGCGCGTCCTCCGAGGCGGTATCAAACGCGCCGCTGTCGGAAAACGTGTTCTGCGTGCCATCAGCCAGCGTCAACACCACCTTATCGGCGCTCTTTACATAGAGCGGCGCGTCGTTCTCACACGCGACGCTCACGCCGTTCAGCACGATGTGTACGAAGTCTTCCTCCCCCGCGGCCACGATGATTTGACCGTTGGTCAGCGTGCCGGAAATCACGTAGGTGCCCGCCGCGCTGATGGTGACGACCGAACCGCTGGCGGACGCGCCTTCTCCCGCGACGGTGACGGCGTCCCCTTCCAGCGTGATTCCGGTGCTTTCAGCGGCGTCCCACGCGGCGTCCAGATCCTTGCCGCTGTACTCGGCCGCTGCCGCAAAGTAGCCGGTGACAGCGGAGGTATCCGCCGTCGTGGCCGAGGCTGTGCTGCCTGAAACGGAGGAGGCCGTGCTCTCGTCCGGTGAACCGCAGCCCGCCAGCGCCAGCATCACAGCCAGCGCCATCGCGGCAGCCTGCCGCAGTATGCGTTTCTGTTTCATATCTTTATACTTCCATATTTTCAATAATTTAATGATTTTGCGCTGCAAAAATATAATCGGAGCGCTGCGTATGCTTTTCAGGTCGTCGGTATAAGGAAGGTGAGCACGTAGTATGCCAGCATCGACAGCACCAGCATCGCTACGATGACCGTAATGACGACTTTCCTGAGGGTTTCGTGTTTGTTCTTTGACATGACTTTTCCTTATCTTCATGCCGCGTACTCCCCGTCGTAGCTGACCATCGCGACATTCGTCACGCCTTCCAGCCCGCCCAGCGTGTTGACCACGCGGCATTGATCTCCTTTTGCGCGAATCTCCACCGTCAGCTCGCAGCTGCCCGGCGTGCGATTCTTGGACTTTATTTTATACGTACCCACCTTGGCACCCAGCGTCTCGAAGATGCGGTTTTCCACCTCGTCCTGCGCGTAGTGGATGACAAGCAGGTACGGCTGCCAGCGCGTACCTGCCTTTGAAAACAGGAACAGCACTGCTCCAATCAGCGCCGACGCCAGCACCGCCAGCAGGTACAGCCCCGCTCCGGTGATGATGCCGATGGCGATGGACCAGAACATGTACACCACATCGATGGGGTCCTTGATGGCGGTGCGGAAGCGCACGATGGACAGCGCCCCCAGCGTTCCCAGTGAGAGCGCCACGCTCGTCGTCACGCCCAATATAATAGTAGATGATACCATGGACAGCGCGATGAGCGCAAGATTGAACGTCTTGGAATACATCACGCCCTGAAAAGAGCGCTTGTATACGAAGAATATGAACAGCCCCAGCAGGAAGGACAGCAGCAGGGATATCAGTATATCCGGCGTCGTCAGGCTGCCCGTCAGTTCATCCAGAAAATCGTCGGAGAATATTTCGCTCCAGTTCATCGGTTACTCCTTCCTCACCACGCGCACATGCGGCACATGGTATATTTCGACGCGGACTGGCGCAGCGTGCAGCCCTGCTGCAGCAGCGCCGCGATGGGTCCCGGCAGGAAGCCGGTGTACTTGACCTCCAGTATGACGCCCTCCGAAGCAGGCGCGAACACCGCCTCCGCGTCCAATAGATCCGCGCCGCCCACCGAGGCGCGCACGTCTCTGTCGAACGTGATGCGCACGCTGCCCGGCTCATATACGTACGCCTCCCGCGAGTAGTCCACCACGACGCGCGGCTTGAGCAGCCGAAGCTTCGCCGTCGTCGCGAAATCCCGCGCCACCGGGCTTCCGGAAGTCTGCAGGAACGCAGTCTCCCCTGCCTGTATCCGCGCGCATTCCTCCCGCGTCAGCAGTACGCTGTCCTTGCGGCAGCCACCCGCGTGTTTTACCTTTCTTTCCAGCCGGATGAAACCGCCGTCTCCGTTGTACATGCGGATACGGAATTTTTTTCGTGAAAGCTGTCCGCTCAGGTTATCCTGAACCGCGCTGTTGCAGTAATCGTCGAAATAAAGGCTCGTCACGCGATACCGCCCGCCTTCGTCCGCGTGACTGTCGAAGCGGCAAAGCTTCTCCAGCCGCATCGCGATGATGCGCGCCGCCGCGTCGCTGACGGTGTATTTTAACTCGTGTCGGTACAATTTCCATCCACCTCCTTTTGACCGTATGATACCCATCCAGACTCATCGCGGCTTTACGGAAATGTGGATAGATTGTAAATGTTAAGTCAAGGTAAAGTTTAAAAAACCGTCCAAACACGGACGGCGGATTATCATTTTCAAATGCGCTAAAACAGGCTGAGCTGACGGGGGCTTTGCTTGTCCTCAAACTCCCGGAGGTACGCGAAAACCGCGTCGTTGCCGATTTGGATGCTGTGCCGCGCGCACTCGCTTTCAAAGATTCGCATCAGCGCGTCGTTGTGTGGGCTCATGATGGCATAATCGAGGCCGTACTGCGCCTGATAGCGCTGCTTCAGGCCGGGGAAATGCCTGTCCAACTGGGCATAGAAGTATTCGCGGTTGCCGTCCCGCAGCGTCATCCCCATGCCAAAGCTAATGATGGCGCGCACACCCGCCTCCGCGCAATAGCCCAGCAGCCCGCGCAAATTCTCTTCCGTGTCGTTGAGGAAGGGCAGCACAGGCCCCAGCCACACCACGGTGGGAATGCCGTGATCGCGCAGGGTGCACAGCGCCTCGAAGCGCTCCCGCGTCGTGCTCACGTTCGGCTCCAGTATGCGGCACAGCTTCTCGTCGTACGTCGTCAGCGTCATCTGCACCACGCACTTGGTACGCTCGTGAATGCGCCGCAGCAGGTCGATATCGCGCAGCACGCGCACGGATTTGGTAATCAGCGTGAAGCCAAAGCCGTACCGTTCAATGAGCTCCGCGCACCGGCGCGTAAGGCCCAGCTCCTCCTCCAGCGGGATGTACGGATCAGTCATGGAACCGGTGCCTATCATGCACTTCTCGCGCTTGCGGCGCAGCGCCGCCTCCAGCAGCTCCGGCGCGTTGCGCTTTACCTCGATATCCTCGAAGTCGTGCTCCATGCCATAGCAGCGGCTGCGGCTGTCGCAGTAGATGCAGCCGTGCTGGCAGCCCCGGTACAGGTTCATGCCGTTATATCGGCTCAGTAAAGATTTTGCCTCTTTGAAATGCATCATGCCTCATCGCCTTTTTGCGGAATGGATGATCACACCACTGCGCTTCTTCTCATCCGTATGCCAGCGCGGCGATAAACGTTTTGGACTGTTCCGCAATCGTGTTGTACTCAAAGCTGTGTACGTAATGCCCGCAGCTCAGCATCACGATCGGCGCGCCCGCCGCTTCGGCAAACCGCTGAGCGCACGGTATCCAGTCATCCCCTGCGTCCTCGTCCGAAACGAACATCAGCATCGGTATGTCCGGTATCCCGCCCGCCTCGACCACCGCTGCGTTGGCGCTTGCGGCATCCCGTTCCAAAAGGCAGTCCTTGCCGAGTGCGTTCCGGTACATCAGTATTCTTTGCTGCTCCGCTTCCTGTTCAGTCAACCCCGTTTCCGTCAGGGCAGACAGGCCGGGGATCGACCGGTGCAGCCCCAACCAGACTGCGGCCTGTCCGAGCTGAACCACAAAATCTGAATCGGAGGCGTTAACACTGCGATAATATTCGGGCACGGCCATGTCCAGCCCTATGATGCCTGCAACCTCCTGCGGGTATTGCTGCGCCCAATAGAGCGCCTCTATGCCGGACATGGAATGAGGGAACAGTACGTACGGCCCGCTTTCTCCGGCAAGCGACAAGGCCTCGCGGGTCTCCGACAGCATGGTATCGATGTCCCTTGAAACGTCAACTGTCTCGGAATAACCGTACCCGGCCTTTTCCACCACCGCGATACGGTATTCGCCGGAAAGCGCTGTGTAAAGGGATTTGAAATCGTACACCGGAGCCACGGTACCTGCCCCGGACATGAAAACCAGCGTCGGCTTTTTCGACTTTTCGCCATCGGCGTAAACGTGCATCTGATGGCCGTTCACCTCTACCAGCGTGCCGTTCGGCACAATCTTACCGGCTTCAACGCCCAACGCGATATGGTGATACGCGGTGCTGACAATCAGAAAGACCACAATGCCGGATAAGAAGAATCCCAGAATTTTTCCGGTGAGTCTGATGAACTTTCTCATACAAACACTCCTTACCCGTACGTTTATACCCTGTGATCGGCTTTTGATGTGTTCAAACAGGCAGTCGCATCATGGCCTTGGTGACTTCCGGGACATGCCGCAGCGTGTCGCGCGCGGTCATCGAAAGCTCACCCAGTTCCGCAGCCGCGGCCTCGCCCGCCTTGCCGCAGATATATGCGCCGGTCAGCGCCGCGTCGAAGCCGTCCATGCCGCCCTCGCGCCCGCCCGCAAGCAGCCCCGCGATGACGCCCGTCAGCACGTCGCCGCTGCCTCCGCGCGCCATGCCGGGCGAGCCCTGCGTCACGAAGGCCACGCGCTGTCCGTCGGTGACGATGCTCGTCGCGCCCTTCAGCAGCAGCGTTACGCCGTATTCGGCAGCGAAGCGCTTCGCGCTGCCGATGGCATCTTCACGCACCGCTTCAGGCGGCAGTCCGCACAGCCGCGAAAACTCCACAGGGTGCGGTGTGAGCACGATGTCGCCTTGCTTTTCCCGCAGCATTGCAGTATCCCGCGCGATGAGGTTGAGCGCATCGGCGTCGAATACCTTGCGGATGTCGTAGCAGGTGACGAGGTGACGCACCGCCGCCGCCGCGCCGCTGCCCGTGCCCAGCCCCGGCCCGCACGCCAGCGCCGTCTTGCCCGTCAGCAGCCTCTCCAGCCCCGGTACGCACCGCTCCGAGAGCGCGCCGTCGGCCTCGTCCAACGCGAACGTCATGGCCTCCGGCAGCGCCGGGGAAAAGGCCGCCTGCAGGCACGCAGGCAGACCCGCCGTCACCAGGCCCGCGCCGCTGCGCAGCGCGGCTTCGGTGCACATCACCGCCGCGCCGGAGAACCCCTGACTGCCCGCGACGACAGCCAGCTTGCCGAAGCTGCCCTTGTGCGTATCGCTGCGGCGCGATGGCAGCGCGAGCGTTTCCGGCGCTTCCATAAAGTCCCCGCAGAAGCCCTCCGCAGTGCCTATCTCCTTCACGCTCAGCCTGCCCGTCAGCCCGCGCCCGGGATACAGCAGGTGTCCCGGCTTGGCGCACTGGAACGTTACGGTCTCGTCCGCGCGGATGGCGCAGCCCAACACCGCGCCGGTGTCCGCGTCCACGCCGGAGGCGATATCGACGGCGACCACATACGCGCCGCTTCGATTCACGGCCTCCGCGATTTCCGCGTAAAACCCTTCCACCGCGCGCGAAAGCCCCACGCCCAGCAGCGCGTCGATAAGCGCACAATCGCGCATATCGGAAAGCCATACGCGAATATCCGCATCATTTTGAATCTCGATGATGTCCGCACCAAAGTACGCGGCGTTCACCGCGGCGTGGCCCTTCAGCGCGTCCGCGCGGCCCGCGAGCAGCACCGTGACGCGGTAGCCCATGGTTTTAAGCTGCCGCGCCGCCGCGAAGCCGTCGCCGCCGTTGTTGCCCGGGCCGCACAGCGCGACGACGCGCGTGCCCCGGTCGAACCGGGCCGCCACCGCGGACGTGACGCCGAACGCGGCGTTCTCCATCAGCAGCAGCGACGGGATGTGCCGCTCCTTGGTCATGTACGCGTCCAGCGCGCGCATGGTGTCCGCAAGCACCACAGGGATCATGCAATTCTCCTCAATACGGTTATTCATTTGAAAAATCGCTATTGCTTTTGGTTTCAGCAAGCCGTCTTTTATCCAGTGTCTTTGTGAACATCTCGTCAAATATCTGCGGAAGAGCCTCATTGAAAACAAAAACGCCTTCCTGTGTGATGCCGCCTTTAGTAGCAACGCGGGATACGACCTGTTCAAAACTCATGTCCGTTTCGGACAGCAGCTTTGCCGTCGCAAAAAGAGTTTCATTTACCATCGCGCTAATCTCTTCAAATGTGAATGACGTTGTGTGCGACGCGGCAGCATACACAAAATGCCCAAACATACTGGCGATGAAGCCGGGAGCGCAGCTTGTAAGCTCAGCAGCGAAACCTATGTCGCTGTCTTTTACGATCTTAACGCTGCCGAACGGGCGTATTGATCTCTCCAAAAACTCCACGTCCCCGCTTGTAACGTTCGCGTTGTGGCACAAAAGTGACATGCCTGCGCCGGTCTGCGATGTTATCGTCGGTATCAATTTTGATATCTTGCCAGGGATAATCGACTGCAGATTGTCCAAAGAAACAGACCCGGCGATAGATACGATATGGGTATCCGCACAGATAAAAGGCCTGATCTCCAGCAAAACGCCTTTTATCTGTGCGGGCTTTACGCACAGAAAAACGACGCGCGCATTTTGGGCGATATCGCAACAGGACTCATATATTTTGGTGCCCGGGAACATACCGTTTATCTCGTATAGCTTCTCTTTGTCTTTTCGTGTGGCGCAGATGCTGTTTTCCTTAACGTTTGAATATTTGATAAGGCTGTGTATCAGCATTCTGGCCATGCTGCCGAATCCTATAAATCCAAAATCAAACATAGCTCGCCCCCCCGAATTCTCTTTATGGCTTATCCCTGTTTTCTCATTGCTCTGCACCTTCCGCGACGGCCTGCGCGATGGCGTAGCCGCCGTCGTGCGCAATGGAGAGGTGTATGCGCTTCACGCCCAGCTCCTCCGCCTTGCGCAGCGCACCTCCGCACAGCCGCACCTCCGGCTGTCCCGAGGGCAGCTTGATGACGGAAATCTCGCGCAACGGCATGCCGCCGAGGCCCTGCCCCAGCGCCTTTAAAACCGCCTCCTTGGCGGCGAAGCGCCCAGCGACGGTCTGCGCCGCGTATTTGCACGCCTTGAAAACCTCCAGCTCCTCGTCGGAAAAGAAGTCGGTGTAGAATCGCTCATTCCGTGAGGGGCGGTCTATACGGGCGATTTCCACGATGTCGATGCCGATGCCGACGATCATTTCGCGGCCTCCACGGCGTTGACGATGGCCCTTGCCGCCGCCTCCGCACCCGCCGCCAGCACCGCGTGGATGCTGCACGGCAGCTCACCCATCGAGAACGCGAATACCGTGTCGCCGTCAAAAAAGGTGTGTGCGGGGCGCACGCACATCGCGATGCCGTCCTGCCCCATCGCGGCCAGCTTGTTGGCCTGCTCCTTCGTGAGCGCCGCGTTGGTGCCGACGATGCCGATGGTGGTGTTCCGCCCGGCCATATCCTCCGCGCCGAACTGCATCAGCGCTTCCGTCACGGTGGAACCGCGCATGCCCGCGGCGCGTTTGCCCGTTTCGTGATGGTATACGTCGCCCAGCGCGTTCACCGCGAAGCACGCCGCCACCACCACGCCGCCCGGCAGCGCCACCGAAGCGCAGCCGAAGCCGCCCGGCGCGGCAAACTCCATGCCGCCCGCCTTGCCCACCGTTGCGCCGGTGCCCGCGCCGAAGCGCCCCTGCTCCAGCGGCTTCTCGTCCGCGGCCTCGCACGCGGCAAAGCCCGCCTGCGCGTCGGGCCGCACGGAAGCGCTGCCCGTGCCGAGGTCGTACAGCACCGCCGCCGGAACGATGGGTACCCGCGCGTCGCCCGCGTCGAAGCCCATGCCGCGCGCCTCCAACCAGCGCATCACGCCGTCCGCCGCCGCGAGCCCGAACGCGCTGCCGCCCGAAAGCAGCAGGGCGTTGGCCTTCTGCACGGCGTTCATGGGACGGCAGAGGTCCGTCTCCCGCGTGCCGGGCGCGCTGCCGCGCACGTCCACGCCGACCACGCCGCCCTCCGGCGATCCACCCCCAAAAGCTTCGCTTTTCGGGGACCCCAAGATCACGACGGTGCAGCCCGTCCGGTTTTCTCCGTCCGTATAATGCCCGGCCAGCACGCCGGGGACATCCGTAATACAGCCCTTATACATAGCCCTTCTCCCCCCGCAGCGATACCTCGCCCGCGACGAAACGCCTTGTTCCGCCGTCTGTCCCGATGAGTATCGCGCCTTCGTCGTCGTACCCCGCGAAGCTCCCCGTGATGCTTTCCCCCGCCGAGCTCAGCGTCACCGTACCCCGCACCGCGCTTCTCTCGCGAAAGGCGGGCATGAACGGTGCCAGCCCCCGCGCCTCAAACATATTGAACGCCTCGAAGAAGCGGTCGATGATGCCCGCAGCCAGCTCCGTGTGGTTGGCTTCCGCCGCCGCCGCGATGGGCTCCAGCTCTCCGCCCAGCGACGCCGCGCAGGTGTTGACGCCGATGCCGCACACCACGAATTCCACGCCGTCCATCTGGACCATGCCCTCGGTGAGTATGCCCGCGGCCTTTTTGCCGCCGATGAGCACGTCGTTGGGCCACTTGATGGCGGCCTGCGCGCCGGTCAGGCTCTGCACCGCTTCGCACACCGCCACCGCCGCCATCAGCGTGATGCCCGACACGCGCGACGCGTCGATCTTCGGCCTCGCCAGCAGCGTTACGTACACGCCCTGCCCCGGCGCGGATACCCAGGTGCGGCCCATGCGCCCGCGTCCCTTTGTCTGCTCCCCCGCGAGGAAGGCCGCGCGCATCAGGCTGCCGTCCCGCGCCGCCGCCTTGGCCGTCTCGTTGGTAGAGGGCGTGCTGTCCTCGTAGAATACCGGCACATCGGCGCGCATAAAGGCGCGCACGTATTCCGCGCGCGGCACGATGGGCGCGGACACCAGCCGGTAGCCCTTGTTCTGCACGCTCTCTATCTCCGCGCCGTCGGCCTGCATGGCGCGGATGTGCTTCCACAGCGCCGCGCGCGTAACGCCCAGTTCGGCGCTCAGGCGCTCGCCCGAAACGAAGCCGTCCGCCTCCCGCAGCGCGCGCATGATTTCGTACTTCACTCCCTATCCTCCGAAAACAGCGAGGAAATGACGTCGTACGCGAAGCCGTGCCGCACGAGCGCCGCGCTGATGCGCCTGCGTTCCTCGCGGATATCCCCGCCGCGCGCCAGCCTCGCCAGCTGCCGCCGCGCGTTGTCGCGTTCGTCCTCCTCGGTATAGTCCTCCATCGCCTCCGCGGCCGCAGACGCCGCGACGCCCTTCTCGCGGAGCTTGTACTCCACGGCCATGCGGCCCAGCGTGCCGGTCTCCCGCATGGTGCGCACGTACTCTGCCGCGTAAGCCGCGTCGTTCACATAGCCGTAGCTCTCCAACTTGTCCAGCGCCGCGCAGACCGCGCCCTCGCCGATGCCGCGCTCCCCCAGCTTGCGCGTCAAATCCGCGCGGGTGCGCATCCCGTGGGCCAGTATCGCCGCCGCGCAGTCGAACGCGTACGCCGCGTTGTCCTTCTCCACCGCCTCGCGCAGCACCGACGCCGCAATCTCCGCGCCCGGCTTCACACCGTATACGACGATCGCTTCCGCCCCCAGCGACGCGATGTATTCGCCGTCGGCATAGATGTTGTAGCGATCCTTCTTCCTTTTCTGCGGCTCCACCGCACTGATTCTCTGCATATCTTCCATGTTTTTGATTATAAAGGAAGCGCCGCAAAACATAAAGCATATTTCATCCCCCGCCGTACAAAATAGATTCGGAGGCGCGTATGCCGGAACAGAATGCGACGATACAATCGAAAACCCTGATGCTGCTGGAGCAGCAGATGAAGCTGGAAGCGCTGGCCGCCAAAAAAAGCGCGCTGTACGCCGGGTACTTTCAGGACGCCGTGCTGAAGGGGTATTCACAGCAGTTGGCGCTGCACCACCGGGATAACCTTGCCAGCCTTACCGGCTATCTCGACGGACTGAAGTAAAGGAGGGGCGCATGCCGCAGGAGGGGTTTTCCGAGCAGGAGCTGCTGGCGGACATCATGAATCAGGAGAGACAGCTCATCGCTGCGTGCGCGGCCTCGCTGCAGGAGGCCGCCTGTCCGCAGCTGCGCAGGCTGCTGCTGGGGCAATTGCAGCAGGCCAGCAAGGATCAGTACGAGCTACTGGAGCAGATGCGCCAGAAGGGCTATTATCCGGACAGGGACGTCACCGGCGCGGAGCTGCGCCGCATCACCGCCGAGTTTAAATCTATGCAGGGCGGAACCCTTTAGCCGCCCCGGAGGACATATTGACCCTATTCATCATCATTTGCGCCGCGCTGCTGACCGCAGTGGCCGGTTTCTCCTATATCCGTCTGCGGCTGCAGCACCGGTCCCGGTCCGCGAAGCCCGTGCCTTTTATATTCCTGCCGTTTCTGGCATACCTGCTCTGCGTGCTTCTATTTCGCCTGAACGTGCCGTGGCACGTGCTGCTGTGGGGCGCTGCCGCGCAGTTCGTACAGCTCTTTGTCGGCTATTACCGGAACGCGTTCGAGCGCTCCACGCGCTTCGACCGGTATATGCACGCGCTGGCGTGCTTCGCGTACGGACTGCTGATTTATGGCACACTGGCCGCGATTACCGGCGAGGACGTTTCACCGCTCTACGCCGCCCTGATGAGCGCCGCGTTCGCTGAAACCTTCGGCGTGCTGATGGAGCACTTCGAGTTCACCGCGGACCTGCATGGCAAGTCTCCCGTCAAGCACCAGAAGAGCCTGCGCGACACCAACTTCGACCTGCTTGCCAACAGCTTCGGCGCGCTGTGCGCCGGTATTTACGCGTACATGCTGATGTAGGAATTTACGCGGCGATGCGGATGGCTTGACCATACCGTCTTCATGGTATATAATGGAATACCAAGGAGGCGGCGCATGTTCTTAATTTTCGGCATCGGGGAAAAGGAGAAGGAGCTAAAATCCTTCGAACAGATTGTCTGTCCGCTCTGCGGACGGTATACGCGGGCGGTGCTCATCCTTCGCTATACCTACCTTCACCTGTTCTTCATCCCCACGTTCCGCTGGAATCGGCGCTGGCTGATAAAGCTGCGCTGCTGCTGCGCGCTCTACGAGGCCGATCGGGAATACGGCAGAGAGCTGGAAGTCTCGGACCGCATCGATTTCTCCCGGCTTCACTGCGTATCCAGCGGCTTTGGCGCGTTTCACGGCAGCGAAAGCCCGGATATCCGGTGCTCCCGCTGCGGGCGCAGCTACGACAGCAGCTTCGCCTTCTGCCCGCACTGCGGCACCCCAAAACCGTAGAGGCACGCAATGGAAAAGCTCGGGTATGACCGGCTGGTCAAAAAGCTTTACGTGCATTCCGTCGGCAAGCTGCAAATCACGCAGATACCCGCGCTTCGCTACGCCATGACAGATGGCCGGGGAGACCCGAAAGCCCATCCCGAATTCAGAGAGGCGGCGGATTCCCTGTTCCTGATATCGCACGCCGTCAAAGCGCTGGCCGGTAAGGACACAAGGACATATGGGTATTTCCCCTGTCACGTCAACGTGCTGGAGGGCCTGTGGAATTTACCCGACGGCGAAACGTTTGATGTTTCCCGCAAGGACCGGCTGCTTTGGACGCTCATGATCATGCAGCCGCCGTTCGTGACGCCGGAGCTGTTCTCGGATGCGCTTTTCCGCCTGCGGCGCAGGAAGCCGGACAACCCCATGCTGCAGCGGTTGCGTCTGGAGACGCTGGACGAAGGGTTGTGCTGTCAGGCAACCCATATCGGCCCCTTCGACAACGAGCCCGCAACCTTCGCGCTCATGAGCCAGTTCACGGAGACAAGCGGATATCGGCGCGCACAGAAGGGCCACCACGAGGTCTATATCAGCGATTATCGCAGAAATCCGCCAGAGAATTTAAAGACGCTGCTGCGGTTTCGGGTGGAGCCACGACAGCCCATCGTATAATATCGGGAGGATATCATGGACAAGCCGGAATACGACGCACTCATCAAAACGCTATACTTCCCCAAGAAGCCGCAGGTGATACCCGTGCCGCCGCTGCGATACGCGATGACGGACGGCAAGGGCGACCCCAACACCAGCGAGGAATTCCAGAACGCCGTGGGCGCGCTCTACGCCGTATCGTACGGCATCAAGATGCTGCCGAAGAAGAATGCCGCGCCGCAAGGGTATTTCGAATACAAGGTGAACGCGCTGGAGGGGCTGTGGACGATGCCGGAGGGCGTGGAATTCGACGCGTCCCGCAAGGACAGCCTCGTCTGGACGCTGATGATACTGCAGCCGCCTTTCGCGACGGAGGCCGTGTTCGAGGAGGTGCGCGCGCAGGCCATGAAGAAGAAAGCGGACAACCCCGCCATCGGCAAGGTGCGCTTCGAGACGCTGGACGAGGGGCTGTGCTGTCAGGCGTTGCACGTCGGCCCGTTCGACGACGAGCCCGCCACGTTCGCACAGATGGAGCGGTTTGCCGCGGAGAACGGGTATCGCCGCCTCAGCAAAGACCACCACGAAATCTACATGTCGGACTTCCGCCGCGTCGCGCCGGAGAAGTGCAAGACAGTGCTGCGATTCCGGGTAGAGAAAGCAGAGTAATATTGTCGAACAGAAAGGTCCGCGCGTCGGGCCTTTTTTGATGCTGGCGGTAAAACAATTGAAGCCTTAATGGAATGTCGCGCTGGCGCAAACCGCCGCGTTGCTCGGCGCATATCGGAATCCGCGCCCTACGAATACACGATACGCCGATACTTCGCTTGGCGGTTCATAACCCATCGTATCCGTAGGGGACGGCATCCCTGACGTCCCAGTTGACGTAACGGTGACATCCGGCGTCAGGGTAAACCACCGCGTCGTTCGGCGCGTATCGGAATCCCGCGCCCTACGGCATAGCGAAGTCTCCGCAAACAATAGGCTATAACCCATCGTATCCGTAGGGGACGGCATCCCTGACGTCCCGGCTGAGGTTACGGTGTTATCTGGCGTCAGGGTAAACCGTAGCGCTCCATCGGCGCGTATCGGAATCCGCGCCCTACGAATCACGATACGTCGATACTTCGCTTGGCGGTTCATAACCCATCGTATCCGTAGGGGACGGCATCCCTGACGTCCCGGCTGAGGTTACGGTGACACCCGGCGGCAGGGTAAACCGCCGCGTCGTTCGGCGCGTATCGGAATCCCGCGCCCTACGAATACACGATAAGCCGATACATCGCTCAGCGTTTATAACCCATAATTCTCGCAGGGGACGGCATCCCTGACATCCCGGCTGGGGTTACGATGACATCCGGCGTCAGGGTAAACCGCCGCGTCGTTCGGCGCGTATCGGAATCCGCGCCCTACGAATACACGATACGTCGATACTTCGCTTGGCGGTTCATAACCCATCATTCTCGTAGGGGACGGCATCCCTGATGTCCCGGCTGAGGTTACGGTGACATCCGGCGTCAGGGTAAACCGTTGCGCTCCATCGACGCGTATCGGAATGCGCGCCCTACGGACACACGATAAGCCGATACATCGCTCAGCGTTTATAACCCATCGTATCCGTAGGGGACGGCATCCCTGACGTCCCGGCTGACTTAACGGTGACATCCGGCGTCAGGGTAAACCACCGCGTTGTTCTACGCGTATCGGAATGCGCGCCCTACGAATACACGATACGCCGATACATCGTCAGCGTTCATAACCCATCGTATCCGTAGGGGACGGCATCCCTGACGTCCCGGCTGGGGTTACGATGACATCCGGCGTCAGGGTAAACCACCGCGTCGTTCGGCGCATGCAGGCACCCATAGGGAACTTCGTCCGCGCCCTGCGGTGTCTGCATGGTGAGGCACCCTGTTCCCGGCATACAGAAGCGCCCTGTGATGTACAGGGCGCGGAATGCAGTCCGTATACAGTTTAGTTCCATACCCGCGAAAACCGGCACACGCTCAGTCGTCGAAGTCATCGCTGCCCCACCACGGGCGGCCGGGGCCGCTTCGCCCGTACCCATCGTACGGACTCATGTTGCGCGGGCAGATGGCGCCGGGCGGACACCAGCCGCCGGGACGCCACGGACCGGGACCCCACTGACCGGGGCGCCACGGGCCGGGACCCCACTGATCGGGACGCCACGGTCCGGGACCCCACTGGCCCCATCCGCCGGGTCCCCACTGACCAAAACCATCAGGCAATTCGAATCACCTCCTGTTACAGCATATGCGCAGGAGGGTGATACTGTCCGCGAAGTTCACCCCTTCAGCCGTTCCATCAGCGCAAGCAGCGCGAGCTCGTAGCTGTAAAACCCGAAGCCCGCAATCTGGCCGACGCAGCCGGGGGCCGTCACGGACTTGTGGCGGAATTCCTCGCGGCTGGCGATGTGGGAAAGATGCACCTCCACCGCCGGAACGGACACGGCCTTCAGCGCGTCCAGTATGGCGACGCTGTAGTGCGTGTACGCCGCGGGGTTGATGACGATGCCGTCGTACTGCCCTTGTGCGGACTGGATTTTGCCCACGATCTCGCCCTCGATGTTGGACTGGTACGCGTCCACCGTCACGCCGTGCGCCTGCGCGAACGCTTCCAGCCGTTTCAGCAGCGCGGCGTAATCCTGTTTGCCGTAGATATCCGGCTCGCGCGAGCCGAGCATATTGATGTTGGGGCCGTTGATTACCAGCAGTTTCATGGGCGGTATTCCTCCAGCGCTTTGATGATGGCGTCCACGCAGTGCGCAACGTCCTTGTCGTTTTTCACGATGATGTCCGCGCTGCCCTCGTAGAGCGCGCGGCGCTTTTCGTACAGCCCGACGAGCGCTTCCCGCCCGCCCGCCAGCAGAGGCCGGTGCGCCGTCTCGGTATCGCGCAGCAGCAGTTCCAGCGGCCTGTCCACGTAGACGATGATGCCGCTGGCCTTGAGCGCACGCATTGCCGCCGCCGTCTGCACGATGCCGCCGCCTGTGGCGATGACGGCGTTGGCGCGCCGCGCGGTGTACTGCGCGGCCTCCCGCTCCATCTCCCGGAACGCGGCCTCGCCCTGTACCGCGAAAATGTCCGCGATGACGCCATGCTCCGCTTCCACCCGCGCGTCGGTATCGAGAAACCCCATGCCGAGCTTCTCCGCCAGCCGCCGCCCGACGGCGGATTTGCCGCTGCCCGGCATGCCCGTAAGCACGATATTGGTGCGCATCCCGGCGCGCACGGTTTCCAGCACAGCCTCACACGCCGCGTCGCCGAAGGGGATGCCCGTCCAGAGCTGCTCCGCCCGCAGCGCCTGCGCCACGAGCATCGGCAGCCCTTCCGCGCAGCGGATGCCCCGCGCCGCGGCGCGCTGCACCAGCCGCGTTTCGGGCGGGTTGTAGACGATGTCCGCCACCGCGCCGCACCGCGCAAGCACATCCGGCGTCACCGGGCAGCCGTCGATATCCGGAACCATGCCCGCGGGCGTGGTGTTGACGAGCACGCCGATGCTTTGCAGCCCGTCCAGCGCGTCGTAGCCCACGGCGTCCAGCGCCGGGTCGGCGTCTTGCGGGTTCCGGCTGAGCACCGTGACGCGCGCGCCGCCGTCCTTCGCCAGCGCCGCCGCGCACCGCGCCGCGCCGCCGCTGCCCAGTATCACGACGGACTGGCCCGCCAGCGAAATGCCCGCGCGCTTCAGCATCCAGCCCAGCCCGAAGTAGTCGGTGTTGTGCCCCGTCCTGCGGGTGCCCTCAAAGCGCACCGTGTTGACCGCGCCGATGGCCTCTGCCTCGGGCGAGATTTCGTCCAGCAGCGGCATGACGGCCTTCTTGTGCGGCATGGTCACGTTGACGCCCGCGTACCCTTCGGATTGCAGCTTCGCCAGCAGCGCTTCCAGCCCGTGCGCGTCCGTTTCGTGCAGCGTGTAGCGGATGTCCTGCCCGACCAGGCGCCCGTATGCCTCGTGAATCTGCGGCGAGAAGCTGTGCCCCAGCCTGCCGCCAATCAATCCGGCCCGCATCATGCAGGTCCCCTACACCGTCCGGCGCGGGTACGAGCCCAGCCAGACCAGCTCCGCCGCGGCGCGCCTTGCGGTTTGCAGCACGCGCGCGATGCGCTCCTCCTCCACGCTGCCCTCGAAATCCAGGTGGAAAAGGTACTCGAAGGGGCATTCCCGCAGCGGGCGCGATTCCAGCTTCAGCACGTTGACGCCCGCGTCGGAGAAGATGCGCAGCACGTCGCACAGCGAACCGGGACGGTGCTCCACCTTGAATATGACGCTCGTCTTGTCGCACGCCGGGGTGAGGCGCGGCTGACGCTCAATGATGACGAAGCGCGTGCGGTTGCCGCTGCTGTTCTGTATGCCCTCCTCCAGCACGGCGAGGCCGTACAGTGACGCCGCCCGCGCCGACGCGATGCACGCGACGGTTATATCGCCCAGCTCGGCCACCTTCATGGCGGCCTGCGAGGTGCTGAGCGCCGGGATGGCGCGCATGCCGGGGTGCGCCGCAAGGTAGCGGCTGCACTGCTGTATGGGCTCCGGGTGCGTATAGACCTCGCGGATGTCCTCCGCGGCAGCGCCCGGTATGCCGAGAAGGCTCTGCGTCACCGAAAGCAGCTGCTCCGCGACGATGTAGAAGCCGTACCGCGCCAGCAGATCCGCCACCGCCGTAATCGCGCCGGTGTCGGTGTTCTCCGCGGGCAGTATCGCGCGGGAGATTTCCCCCTCGCGCAGCGCGACGAAGATCGCCTCGAACGTGTCGTAGCCGCGCAGCCCTTCCCCGCCGAACGCGTCCAGCGCCGCGATGTGCGAGAACGAGCCGGGCAAGCCGAGAAAGCCCGTATCTCCGCCCTCGGCCTTTGCCGCGGGCGCGGGCGCGATGCGCTCGTGCTGGCGCTGCTTGCTGATGTCCATCAGCGCGCGGTAGAAGCGCCGCAGCGCCTCCGCGTTGGCCGGGTCCGCAAGGCGGGCCTGCGCACGCGCGATCACCGCGTCCTCCCGCGCCGCGTCGAACACCGGCATGTCGTGGCGCTCCTTGACGCGCGCCACCTCCGACGACACCGCCATGCGTGCCTCGAACAGCGGCACCAGCTGCCCATCTATCTCGTCGATACGCGCCCGCAGCGGCGCCAACTCCTCCGTATACCCCATCACATATTCCTTTCCAGCATGCAGTCCAGCAGCGCGATGCACGCCGCCGCTTCGATGGCCGCCGCCGCGCGCGGTACGATGCAGGCGTCGTGCCTGCCCTTTACCGCGATGGTTTCCGGCTCCAGCGTTTGCAGATTCACCGTCTGCTGCGGCATGGAGATGGACGCGGTGGGCTTGACCGCGGCCTCGAACACGACCGGCATGCCGGTGGTGATGCCGCCGATGACGCCGCCGTTGTGGTTGGTCGTCGTGACGACGCGCCCGTCCCGCACAGCATAGGCATCGTTGGCCTCGCTGCCGCGCAGCCCCGCGAAGCCGAAGCCCTCGCCGAAGGAGATGGCCTTGACGGCGGGCACCACGAACAGCAGAGACGCCAGCGCGCTCTCCACGGTATCCATCATGGGGCTGCCCACGCCCGCCGGAACGCCGCACAGCGCGCACTCCACCACGCCGCCCACCGAGTCGCCGCAGGAGGCCGCGTCCACGACGGCCTGCTCCATGGCTTCGCGCCTCGTTTCGTCTACAAGCGGCAGCCGCTGCGCCGCGAGACGCTCCGCCAGTTCTCGCGGGATGTCAGCCTTGTCAAACGGCATATCCTCCACGCCCGCGATGCGGCGCACGTGCGTCGCCGCATAAACGCCGCGCGCCTCCAGCAGCTGCGCCGCCACGGCGCCCGCGAACACGAGCGGCGCGGTGAGCCTGCCGGAGAAATGCCCGCCGCCGCGCGGGTCGTTACAGCCGCCGTAGCGCACGAAGCCGGTGTAGTCCGCGTGACCCGGACGATTGGGGCGCTCCGCGTAGTCCTCCGAGTGCTGCTGCCGATTGTAGAACAGCACCACCAGCGGCGTGCCCGTGGCGTGCCCGTCGAAGTAGCCGGAGACCACCTCGAAGTCGTCCTCCTCGTTGCGCGGTGTGGACCAGGCTTCGCCGCCCGCCCGCCGCCTGTCCAGAAACGCGCGCACCTTCGCGAAGTCCAGCGCCGTGCCCGCCGGTACGCCGTGCATCACGACGCCCATCTTGGAGCCGTGCGACTCCCCGAATATGTCCGCGATGAAACGCTTTCCCCATACGCTGCTCATTCTACGCGCCCTCCCAGCTGTGCAAAGTCTTCAAAGAATTTCGGATAGGATTTGGAGACGCACTGCGCCCCGCGCAGCGTGACGCCCTGCCGCGAAGCCGCCGCCGCCACGGAAAACGCCATGGCGATGCGGTGATCCCCGAAGCTGTCTATCTCCCCGCCGTTGGGCTGCCCGCCCTGTATGATGAGCCCGTCGGGCTGTTCCCGTACCTCGATGCCCATCGCGGAAAGGTTCCGCGCCAGCGCGCTCAGCCGGTCGCTCTCCTTGATGCGCAGCCGCGCCGCACCCGTAATGCGCGTCTGCCCTTCCGCAAACGCCGCGGCAACCGCCAGCGGCGGCACGATGTCCGGGCACTGCGACGCGTCGATGTCCGCGCCATGCAGCCGCGCGGGCTTTGAGACCAGCGCACTGCCGTCGCGCGATATGTCCGCGCCCATGCGCAGGAGAATATCCGTGATGACCCTGTCGGGCTGCATCGAATCCGTCAGCCCTTCCGCGCGCACCGGGCCGCGGATGGCCCCCGCCACAAGGAAGAACGCCGCCTGAGAGTAGTCCCCCTCTACGGAAATCTGCCGCGGCTGGTACGCCTGCCCGCCGCGCACCGTGAAGCGGTCGCCCTGCGCAGCCGCCTCCACGCCGAAGCGGCGCAGCGTATCCGCCGTCATGTCCACGTACCCGCGCGACTCGAAGCCGCCCAGCACCTCAATTTCGGAGTCGCCGGAAAGCAGCGGCAGCGCGTACAGCAGCCCCGTCACGAACTGCGAGCTCACGCGCCCGTCCACGCGGAAGCGCCCCGCACGCAGCGCGCCCTCCGCCGTCAGCGGCAGATTCGCCTCGTAAGGCCGCGTATAGCGGATGCCCTGCTCGTCGAAGATCTGCAGGTATGCATCCAGAGGCCGCTGCGGCAGCCGCCCGCGCCCGGTGAACGTGCGCCTGCCATCCCGCGCGCACGCTACGGGAATCAGAAAGCGCAGCGTAGAGCCCGACTCGGCGCAGTCCAGCACCGCGTCCGGCGCGGGGTCGCCGCCGCCGCGCAGCGTTACGGTATTATATTGCCCATTCGGAACGATATCCGCCGCGCAGCCCAGCGCTTCGCACGCGGACAGGGTGGCGCGGATGTCGTCGGAGAGATCCACGTTTTCGACGACGCTTTCGCCCTTCGCCAGCGCCGCCGCCATTATGGCCCGGTGCGCCGCGCTCTTGGAGGGCGGCACGCGCACCGTACCGGAGAGCGCCCCCGGCAGTATGCGGATATCCGTCACAGGTAGTCCTCCATCTCGCGCGCGTCGATGCGGTGCAAAAAGGCTTCGCCCGGCTCGGATATCATCACGAGGTTCAGCTTTTGCGCAAGGTTCTTTTTGTCCACGGCGATGCCGCGCAGCAGCTCGTCCGCGTCGTATTCGCCCGTGTCGTGCGGCAGGCCGTATTTCTGCAGCACGGAAACGATGCGCTCCGCCGTGCCTTTTTCCGTGAGCCCCATGCGCTCGCCCGCGCGCGCGATGGCCGCCATGCCCAGCGCCACGCCGCGCCCGTGCGTCATGGGCAAACCTCGCCGTGCGCACAGCCGCTCGATGCTGTGGCCGATGGTATGCCCGAAGTTCAGCACCATGCGTTCGCCCGTATCGCGCTCGTCCGTTTCGACAACGCCGCGCTTGATGTCCACGCAGCGTGCCACCAATTCCGGCAGCTCCGGCGAAGCCGCGGTGACGGGTTTGCCATGCTCCAGCCGCGCGAACATGTCCGCGTCGCTGATCAGCGCGTACTTAATGAGCTCCGCCATGCCGTCCGCGAACACCTCGGCGGGCAGCGTGCGCAGCGTCTGTATGTCGGCGCAGACCAACGACGCCGGATAGAACGCGCCCACGAGGTTCTTGCCCTCCGGCAGGTTGACCGCCGTCTTGCCGCCTACAGAGCTGTCTATCTGCGCCAGCAGCGTGGTCGGCACCTGCACCAGCGTCACGCCGCGCAGGTATACGGAGGCCGCGAAGCCCGCGAGATCCCCCACCACGCCGCCTCCCAGCGCCACGACGACATCGGAGCGCGAGTACGCGTACTGCGCCAGCTCGCCCAGCAGCCGGGACAGCGTGCCCATGCTTTTGGAGCCCTCGCCCGGCGCAACGGAAAACGTGTGGCACGGCGCGCCCGCGCGCTTCAGCCCGTCGGACAGCGCCGCCGCATAGAGTGCCGCGACATGCTCGTCCGTGACGAGCGCGAATTTGCTTTGCGGGTACGCCTCGTAAAGCTGCTCTGGCAGCCGCTCCAGCAGCCCCGCGCCCACCTGCACCGTATACCGCCCCGCGCCCGCGCGCACCGCAATCTCCTTCATGGTTTGCCCCCTTTGGACATTTTCTCCAGCAGCTTGCGCAGCGCCGGGGCGTTGCGCGCCTCCACGGCGTCCCGCAGCGTCTCCAGCGCCTGCTGGCAGCGTCCGATGCTCTCCACGACATATTCTGCGTTCTCGGTCAATAGTCCTGCCCAGAGTGCCGCGTTGATTTCCGCGACGCGCGTGACGGATTTGTAGCTGCCGCCCGCGTAGCGCTCGCAGCCCGCTGCCGCTTCGCGCACAGCCAGCGCCGCGAGGTGCGGCAGGTGGCTCACGCGCGCCACGATTTCGTCGTGCCGGTCTGCCCTGAGCGAGGGCATATCGTCGCAGCCGAAGGCGTCCTTCAGCACCACCGCCCACGCCAGCGCACTGTGCTCCGTGCGGATGGTGGGCGTCAGTATCATCACGGAACCCAGAAACACCGCCGCGTCCGAATTCTCATAACCCGACTTTTCCCGCCCGGCCATGGGATGCAGGCACAGCAGCTCGTGCCGCGCGTCCAGCAGCGGCAAAAGGCTTGCTATCACCGGCTCTTTGAGGCCGGTCAGCTCCGCGAACACGCCGCCCGGCTTCAGATGCGGCTTCGTCTGTTCATACAGCGCTGCCACGCTTTCGGGAGGCACGCAGCACAGCACCAGGTCGTAATCGCCCGCCTGCAGCTCCGCGTATCCCGCGCGGATGGCACCGTCGCGCTTGGCCTGCGCGAGCGTCTTCCAGTCGGAGTCCAGCCCGTCCACCTGCGAAAACCCCGCCGCGCGCAGCGCCTTCGCCGCCGAACCGCCGATGAGCCCCAGCCCCGCAATCAGCACGCGGCTGCTTTTAAAGCCACTGTCCTCCATATCACACGCTCCGGCCCATCAGCGCCGCCGCGCCGCGCAGCTTGCCCATCAGCGCCGCGAATTTCTCGGGCATCAGCGACTGCTTGCCGTCCGACAGCGCCTCGGCGGGATGCTCATGCACCTCCACCATCACGCCGTCCGCGCCCGCGCACACCGCCGCCACCGCCAGCGGCTCCACTGCCCACCACAACCCCGCCGCGTGGCTCGGGTCCACGATGATGGGCAGATGGCTTTGGCGTTTGATGACCGGCACCGCCGAAATGTCCAGCGTGTTGCGCGTGGCCGTCTCGAAGGTGCGGATGCCGCGCTCGCACAGCGCCACGTTGGGGTTGCCGCCCGCCGCGATGTACTCCGCCGACATCAGCCATTCTTCGATGGTGGCGGAGAGCCCGCGCTTTAAGAGCACCGGCTTTTGCGTCTTGCCCAGCTCCTTCAGCAGCGCGAAGTTCTGCATGTTGCGCGCGCCCACCTGTATGACGTCCACCATGTCCACGAAGGTTTCGATGTCGCCGATGCTGATGATTTCGGTGACGATGGGCAGCCCGGTCTCCCGCTTCGCCGTTTGAAGGTAGGCCAGCCCTTCCTTGCCGAGGCCCTGAAAGCGGTACGGATTGGTGCGCGGCTTGTACGCGCCGCCGCGCAGGAAATTCGCGCCCGCCGCTTTCACCTGCTTCGCGACGGAGACGATCTGCTCCTCGCTCTCCACGGAGCACGGCCCGGCCATCACCGCGAGGCCCGGCCCGCCTATCGTGAAGCCCTCGCCGCGCACCACGGTGTCGTCCGGGTGAAACGCGCGGTTGACCTTCTTATAGGGCTCCTGCACGCGCATCACCTTCTTTACCGCCTCGTGCTCCTGTATGGGCTCGGTATCCAACGCCGATGTGTCTCCGATGAGGCCCAGTATGGAGTAATTGACACCGTCCATACGCTGAACCTCGAGCGAAAAGTCCTTTTCCAGAGAATGCACCAGCTCCTCGACTTTGCCCTTGTCCGCGCCCGGCTTCAGTATGATGATCATTTTGTTTCCTCCCGCTTTCTGTAAATCGTAATCTTATAATCAAAAAGGGAGCCCGGCTCCGAGCTCCCTTTCATTATCGATGTGCCAAAAGTTTATAAAGCCCGCTTTGCCGGTATCTGTCCGTATTCGGTTAACGTAAAGTATCCGAAGCCATAATAGCTCCGGCTGCTAAACGAGAAATACCGATTTGCGGACGATGCGGACATCCTGCGCGCCTCCTTTGGGTTTGCATCATTATATGCGGAACGCGGTAAATCCGTCAAGTAAAATAATCGTCAAGGCCGCAGCCTTTTTGGAGGGATCAGGGACTTGTCCGTGGAATATGCAGGTAGCTATTTGAAAGGAGTACGGCCATGAGTGAGAAAAATTGCGCGGCGGATATCCGTCTGGCCGCCGTATGCGGGCTGTTCTGCCCGTCATGCTCCGTCTACATCGGCACGACGGAGGAACCCGAAAGGCTGCGCGCGATGGCTGCGCGGTTCGGCATGCCGGTGGAAGAACTGGAATGCCTGGGATGCCGCTCCGAGAAGCGCTCCTTTTATTGCCGGGACCGCTGCAAAATGGCGGCGTGCGCCGCGGAGAAGGGCCTTTCCTTCTGCGGCGAGTGTGGTGAGTATCCCTGCGAAGAGATTAAAACCTTCCAGTCACAGGCGCCCCACCGTCTGGATCTGTGGTCGTCGCTGGAACTGGCAAAAGCCGATGGGCTGGAGCTGTGGTATGAAGCGATGCGGGCGCGGTATTCCTGCCCCGCGTGCGGCGCTGTCAACTCGGCCTACGATGAGACGTGCCGCAAATGCGGCAGTACCCCCAGCTGCGCGTATGTGCAGGAACATGGCGAAGAAGTAGCGCGGTTCACCGGCCGCATCAAGCCTTAGCGGATTGATGGCGGAATGGGGCCTACGGCTGCTTTTTGCGCGGCATCCAGTTGTGGTTGGCGTCGTCTTCCGCGCGGAACAGTATAAACCGGCGCATAATTTCGCTGATGAGCGTATCCCACTCGGCAGGGTCTATGAAAGGATTTTTCTTCGCGCCCTGCTCCCGGCGGCGCAGCTTCTCGAACGTGGCGTTTTCCCCGGGCTGCCTGCCCAGCGTCACGTCTACCTTCTCCCCGCGGATCTTCTCCAGAGACTGCATGAACTGGCTGCGGGTATCCGACACGATGTGAAAATCCTTAAAGTAGTCCCGGCTGAGCGTTTTAAACCCGGAGCCTCCGAAAATGCCGCATATCAGCGAAACGCCATCTTCCACCGTTTCGAAGAAGTACGAGGTCGAACCGGCGGTGTGCCCCGGTGTGGCGACGGCGCGGACGCGCACCGTCCCCAGCCGTACGGCGTCTCCGTCCACCAGCCGGATGTCCGGGATGAAGAAGGGCGGGTCGTCGGCCATGGGCAGCAGCAGCTCCGGGCGCTCCTCCGCGGTGCGCGCGTCCGCTTCTCCGATGGCGGTCTTGCAGCCGAACAGCGAAACGAGCGCGGGCGTACACCCCACGTGATCTGCGTGCGCGTGCGTATGCAGTATGTATCGAATATCGGCCGGGTTAAACCCCAGCTCCCAGATGGCCTGCAGCAGCAGCGGAAGCTGCCGCGCAAAAGGCGTATCGATGAGCAGCAGCCCGTCCCCGGTATCCACGAGGTGTGAACTGCATACCTGGTTGCCGACGTAGTAGACGCTGCCCGCGATGCGAAACGGTTTCACGTAGTGCATGTACGGCTGGCGGCAAACGATATCCATGTCCGCAATCGAATCAGCCGTTTTGTATTTTTTCATGGCTTCTCCTGAACCGAATGGTTTTATTCGCGAATGTAAGCGCGCGTGATGGAGATGTCCGAATGGCCCAGTATCTCCTTGAGTTCACGCACGTCGCGGCCTTCTTCGATGCAGCGGCGGGCAAAGCTGCGGCGCATGGTTTCCAGCGTAATGCCCTCCACTCCGGCGGCTTCGGCATACTTCTTCAGCGTCTTCCAAACCCCCTGCCGCGTAATGCCTTCTCCGTACACGTTCAGAAACAACGGGGTGTTCTGAGACGGCTGCTGCGTCTTGCGCGCCTCGATATACGCGCCCAGGCAGCGGCAGGCCTCATCGTCCATCTCCAGCGTCACGGTAAGCTCCTGCCGGCTGACATCGACGGTCTTTTCCGCCAGCCGCAGATCCTCCACGCGCAGCGCGATAAGCTCCGAAACCTTGATGCCCGTGGCATTGATGAGCGTGAACATCGCCTTGTCCCGGATGCCGCCCATGGTACGCGTATCGGGTACGGAAAGCAGCTTGTCCATCTGCTGCGCCGTCAGCGCTTTCACCCTCGGGCCGCCTTTGGTATTCAGCCTCACGCCTTTGACGGGGTTATGCCGGGCTTGTCCCACGCCGCAAAGGTATTCGAAATACCGCTTCACCGAAGCGGTTTTGCGCTGAATACTCACCGGAGCAAGCCCCCGCTCCTCCATATGGTCGCAATATCTGCGGATGTCATCCTTCGTCACACAGTCCATGTCTTCGATGCCCCGCGCTGCCACACAGCCGCAAAACTGCTCCACATCGCGCATGTATGAATCGATGGAGACGCTTGTCAGTTTACGTTGTTTCAGGTATTGCCTGAATAGTTCCAAGTCGATCATCAGTACCACCGTTTATGATATCAGCGTCATCAGCGCCGGGGTCAGCAGTGTCTCTATCGCCACCCCCAGCAGTGACACCAGGAAAACCTTCAGCATGCCTGTCAGGTACGGACGCGCCGAGAGCAGCCTGTCGCGCGTTGTGGCGGGGATCCTCCTGCACTTGATTACGGTAACGGATTGATTCAGCCCCATCACCGCAGCCTTGCATACACAGGGCAGCAGCACGAGGTTGGGCAGAAAGGTGCAAACGATCACGGCGAGGAACCCCCCCGCTCCGATGCCCAGCGACAACACCCCCACCGTGAAACCCACGCAGAATCCTTTTATCACCATCGCCAAAGCGATTACCAGCACACCCATCATAGATAAAGAGAACACCGTTATTATCGCAAAAACCATCAGATTTTGCAAGAAAGAATTAATAAATATGCTAAAATAATCTATGTCCTGTATTTGTATGCTGACAAACAGCAGATTAATGTAATCGGAAAGCTGCTGGCGCGGGGTATCGCCAAGGCGGCTGACAGAGAAAGTACCTGCCGCAATCCCCACCAACAAAAAGAAGATGAGCAGAAGGTACTGCACCTTGTTGTCCATCACGTCAAACCATATGCGTCTTTTCACATCGCTGATCAAGTCAACCGCCTCCGGCTACCCATTCACAGATAGATATGCCATGCGGGCGGCGCATATGCGGCAATGCTTCGGGACGCATCCGCAACAGACCGAACTCTTAAAAGTGACTTCAATATTTACCCATTATAACCCATGTTTTACCGTGTTTTCACATGGTGCATATTATATCGCCCCGGCGCGTGATTTGTAAAGCCGGAATTCAGCAAACTCCGCAACATAAAAGGGCTGCGGCGCAGCCCCTGCCTGTTTGCTCAGTCTACGTATTTCAGTTCGGTATTCAGCTTGTCCGCCAGCATGGCGATAAATTCTCCGTTGGTGGGCTTTCCCTTGGTATCATGTATGGTGTACCCAAAGAAATCCTCCAGCACGCGGATGTCCCCGCGGTTCCACGCGGTCTCGATGGCATGCCGCATGGCCCGCTCCACGCGTTGCGGTGTAGAATGGTATTTTTCCGCCACGCTCGCGTATAACCCGGTAGTCAGCCGGCTCATCAAATCGAAATCGTCATGCACCAGAAGTATGGCGTCGCGCAGGTAGTAATACCCCTTGACGTTGGCGGTAATGCCCACTTTTTTGATGTGCTGTGTAATGATCTCACTGGGATTCGACGCGCGCTTGACCGGGCGCACATCGCTTTGATATTCCATCAGCTCGACAATCCGCTTTTTAAACACTTCCTTGTCGAAAGGCTTCAAGAATATATAGTCCACGTTGAAGCTCTCCGCCTTCTTCATGATAAAATCGAGCGCGACCGCGGAAGTCATCACCACGCGGGTGGCGCTGCTGTAGCCCGATCGGGCGAGCTCCTCCAGCACCGCGAAGCCGTCCAGCATCGGCATAATGAGATCCACAATGAACAGATCCGGCTTCAGCTTTTGCACCAGGTCCACAGCCTGCCGCCCGTCGAAGGCGTATTCAATGACGGTAAACCGCCCTGTCTCCGCCAAGAAATCGGAGATAATCCGCAAATAATCGCGATTGTTATCGGCAAGGATAGCAGTAAATTTGGAACGAGAGCACTCTTTTTCCATAATTAATAAATTCCTTGTCTCTATAAATAATACATTAATGAAAGATTCACGGTAGATTCACGGTAGTTATTCAACACAACCATGAAAAACCCTTTTCTGGTAATCATTAATTCTAAAACAGTACATAATTCGCTATTTTTCGACAATTCACTGTTCTATTTGATCCAGCATCCAGTCGACATACAGGCCATATCCTTTGGTGGGGTTGTTGACAAATACGTGCGTCACCGCGCCCACAAGCTTGCCGTTCTGCAATATGGGGCTGCCGCTCATGCCCTGTACGATGCCGCCTGTCACTTCCAGCAGCTCCGGGTCGGTGACGCGCAGTACGATGCCCTTCTGCTCCGGCGAGGCTTGCGGATTGAGCTTGATGATCTCACAGTCGAATTCCTTAACGCCCTCCCCGTCGATGGTGGCGAGTATCGTCGCCGCGCCTAATTTCACCTCGTCCCGGCTGGCAACGGGAATGGGGTCGGAGAATTTCGTCATATCGACGTCCTCGTACAGCGGGCCGTAGATGCCGTATTCGCAGTTCTGCTGGATAAGCCCCATCATGCCGGACGCGCTGGAGAAGTAGCCTTTGATCTCGCCCGGCGCGCCGTTTTCGCCCCGGTGCACCTGAATGACCTCGGAGAAATAGATCTCGCCTTCACGTACCGTCAGTATGCTTCCCGTATCGATGTCGCAGATCGCGTGGCCCAGCCCGGCGAACCAGTGATCGTTTCCCGTGCTGATGAAGGTCAGCGTACCCACGCCCGCGGTGCTGTCGCGCACCCAGATGCCAAGCCGCTTCTTTCCGTCCGAAAAGTCCGTTACGGGATCGATGCTGAGCGTCATCTCGCGCCCGGCCCTGTCCACCACGATCTTCAGCGTGCCCGCGGTGTTCTCCACAATCTCCGAGACATGATCCGCGTCATTCACTTCGGTACCGTTGATGGAGAGTATGACGTCGCCCGGCAGCATGCCCGCCTCGCGCGCCGGGTTGACGACCTCGCCGCCCTCCAGCTGTATGCCCGTGATGCCCACGACGAGCGCGCCCTTCGTATATAATGTGACGCCGATGCTCTGCCCGCCCGGGATCACCATGACATCGTCGCTGACGTTCACCTTGACCGTTTTGACCGGCACGCCGAATAATGACAGCGAAATGGTGGTTTCGCCGCTGTCCACGGACTGTATTGTCAGCTGCCGTTCACCGGTTGCTTCCGCCAGCGTCTGCCCTGCGATACTGACGACACCCGTCGATTCCACATCGACCTGCACCGGCAGCCCCAGATCCAGCGTACGCGACGCGCCCTTGCGCAGGTATATCTCGTCCGGCAGGCTCGAAAAGAGCTGCACCGAAGGCAGCAGATGAATGGCACACAGCAATAAGACAAATAAAAGCCCGAAGGCCTTGACGGCTTTTTTCAAAAAAACACCCCTTCGACAAACTCTGATGTTATTGTCGCTAGGGGCGTTCTGATTTATGCGATGTAATTTTTAGGGCGCAATAATGCGCGATTTTTATTTTCTGATAATATCGGCATATCATACGGGTCGTATCCGCTTATCGTGCAGACGGGTGATTCCCGGCCTGCGTCGATTCGTGCACCGCGATGCCGTTATTCGAAAAGCGCAATAAACGCCCATTCCGTTTCCGCCGCAACGGTTCCCCACGCGCCCGCAGCAATAAAAATGCCGCTGTACGCATGGCGCACAGGGCCGGAATATCGATGTAATAACCGAATAAAAACAGCTTACGTCCCGCAGGAACCCTTGAACAGCGACGCCCTGTCCAGCATCTCCAGCGCGTGCGCCTGTGTGACGGCGGTTTCTCCGCCCGAAAGGCGCGCTACCTCCTGCACGCGCTGCTCCCCAAGGAGCCGCGTCAGATGGGTGCGTGTGGAGATTTCGTCGCTTTCCTTGGCGACGAGGAAATGCGCGTCCGCCATGGCCGCAATCTGCGGCAGGTGCGTCACGCAGACGACCTGACGGCCCAGCGAGATGCGGAACAGCTTTTCCGCCACGACCTGCGCCATGCGCCCGCTGATGCCTGTGTCGATTTCGTCGAATATCATCGTGGGGATGCCGCCCCGGTCCGCCGCGATGTTCTTCAGCGCCAGCATGATGCGCGAAACCTCGCCTCCCGAGGCCACCTTGCGCAGCGGCTTTACAGGCTCGCCGCGGTTTGCCGAAATGAAGAACTCCACGGTATCGATGCCGTTTCTCGAGAAATTGCAGCCTTCCTCGTCCGCCAGCTCCGCAAAGCTGACCGCGAAGGACGCCGACGCCATGCCGAGGTCTGAAAGCTGCTCCGTCATGCCGCGCTCGAAGACTTCGGCGGCTTCCCGGCGCAGCGCGGACAGGCGCACGGATTTTTGGTACAGCGCGGCGCGCAGCCGCTTTGCCTTCTCGGAAAGCTCCTTTGCCAGCGCCTCGCTGTCCTGAAGGTCCGAAAGCTCCTGCGTCACCTTTTGGATGAAAGCGCCCGTCACCACCGGGTCACCGTATTTTCGTGCCAGCGTGTGAATGAGCGCGAGGCGCTCCTCCGTCCGCTCCAGCTCGCCCGCGTCGAAGGAAAGCGCGTCCTTGTCCTGACGCACGTCGTCCGACAGCGCTTCCAGCGCGTAATACGCCTCGTCGGCGCGCGCCGCGAACCCTTCGTACTTTTCGTCCACGTCGCCGATGCCCGACAGCTTCGCCGACGCGTCCCGCAGCGCGGCAAGCACGCTGCCCTCGGCGTCGTACAGCAGGCCGTAGGCCGCTTCCAGCGCCTCCGCCAGACGCTCCACGGCGTTCATGCGCTTGCGCTGCTGCAGCAGCGCCTCTTCCTCGCCCTCGGCGATATTGGCCTGACGGATTTCTTCCGCTTGATATTTCAGTATGTCGATGCGCCTTTCGCGTTCCTCTCCCGCCAGCAGCGTTTTCAGACGCGACAGTACGCCGGTGTATTCCATGTAGGCGGCGGAAACCTCCGCCTGCGCCTCCGCGATGCGCGGGTCGAAGCCGTCCAGCATCGCCATATGGTTTTTCTCGCTGAGCAGCGACTGGTGCTCGTGCTGCCCGTGAACGTCCACCAGCCGGTCGCTCACCGCCTTCAGCACCGCCAGCGTCACCAGCGCGCCGTTGACGCGGCAGACGCTCTTGCCTGAAACGGTGATTTCGCGCGAAAGCACGAGTTCCTCCTCCGGCTCTATCTCCTGCTCCGAAAGAAGCCCGTCCACGCACCGGGCGTCGGTAAAATACGCCTCCACCACGGCTTTCTCCGCGCCCGTGCGGATCATCTCGCGGTCGGCACGCTCGCCCAGCACCAGATTCACCGCATCCACGATGATGGATTTGCCCGCGCCGGTTTCGCCCGAAAGCACGTTCATGCCGCCCGAAAGCGACACTTCGAGCTCGGTGATCAGTGCGATATTTTTAATCAGCAATCTTGAAAGCATAGTGTTTTCCTGCGCGTCAGCGTTTGCTCCGCATCATCCGGCCCAGCTCCTCCACGACCCTCTTCTGCATGCCCTCCTGCCGGACCGCGATGAAGATGGTGTTGTCGCCCGCCAGCGTACCCGCTACCTCGGACATGTCCATCTCGTCGATGGCCTCCGCGGCGGCGTTGGCGCTGCCTGTCATCGTGCGCACCACCACCAGCGAAGCCGCCTGCTCCACCGATACCACGGTTTCACGGAATACGCGTTTGAACACGTCGAGCTTGCCCAGCTGGCCTTTGCCCGCCACGGCGTACTTGTAGCTGCCGCTCTCCCCCTGCACCTTGACGAGCTTTAATTCCTTGATGTCGCGCGAGATGGTGGCCTGCGTCACTTCGAAGCCCATGCTGCCCAGAATTTCGGAGAGCTGCTCCTGCGTTTCGACGTCGTGGTTCTCGATGATCTCGAGTATGGTGCTCTGTCTTCCCTGTTTCACTTAGCCCTCCTCTTTTACCAATCCCAGCTTAAGAATTTCGATCTCAGCAGCGGATAAAAATACCCCTCATGGAAGCGAATGAAGCGCGCCTGATGTTCTGAACGGCGGATGTGTATGGTTTCGCCCTGGCACAGCTGCCGCTGAAACATGCCGTCGCACGAGAGTATGATGTCCGCGTCAAACTCCGGACGAACCACCACGGCGTCGTCCGCCGACACCACCAGCGTGCGCGAATGCAGCGTGTGCGGCGATACGGGCGTGACGAGCATGCACTCCAGGCACGGCGTCACAATGGGCCCGCCCGCGGAAAGCGAATACGCCGTGGAACCGGTGGGTGTGGATACGAGCATACCGTCGCACGATACACTGTCCGCCAGCGCGCCGTTGACGGAAAGCGCCACGCGGATGGTGCGCGATATGTCACGCTTCATCACCGCCGCGTCGTTCAGCGCCTCGGTTTCCAGCACCGCCGTTTCTCCGTGCATCACCGTGCAGCGCAGCATCAGCCGCTGCTCCACCGAATACCGCCCGGCCTCCAGCTCGTCCAGCGCCAGCGGGATGCCGCCCAGCTCCACCTCTGTCAGAAAGCCCAGCCGCCCGAGGTTGATGCCCAGCATGGGCACGCCATGGCCGCATGTCTTCGCGGCGGCGCGCAGCAGTGTGCCGTCCCCGCCCAGCACAAACAGGCAGTCGATTGCGGAATAGTCTATCGTATCGCTTTCTCCGCCCGGCATACAGTCCGCGTCGAAATATACGGAAACACCGCGCGCGCGCAGCATGGCCGCGAGGCCGAGCGCGCCCGCGTATTGAATATCTTTGGTCAGATTGGAGTATATACCTACATTACGCATGTTCATTGACGCCATTATACTGAATTCTGGATATTTATACAACACCAGTCGGGATGTTTTTTTACGCCAGTTCAGCGTGCGCTTCCGCCACCACGCTCAAAACGTCGAGCGTGACGGCACTCTCTTCGCTGGTAAAGTGCGCGAGGTACTCGATGTTGCCCTGCGGCCCTTTGACGGGGCTGAAGGTAAGCCCGCGCACGGCAAGCCCCATTCCCCGCGCAGCCTCCAGCACGCTTTGAACCACCTCGGCGTGGGTGTCCGCGTCCCGCACGACGCCGTGCTTGCCCACCTTGCCGCGGCCCGCCTCGAACTGCGGCTTAATCAGCGCGGCAACGGCATAAGGCGGCGCCAGCACCCGAGTCAGCGCGGGCAGTATCAGTTTCAGCGAAATGAAGGAAACGTCCACGCTGGCAAAGCATGCGGGCCTGACGAACATGGAGGGTTCCATATAGCGCGCGTTGCAGCGCTCCATCACAGTCACGCGGCTGTCCTGCCGCAGCCGCCACGCCAGCTGCCCGTAGCCCACGTCCACGGAATACACATGGGCCGCGCCGCGTTGCAGCATGCAGTCCGTAAAGCCGCCCGTGGACGCGCCCACGTCGATGCAGACCTTATCCGCGACATCGATGCCGAAAGCTTGAAACGCTTTTTCGAGCTTCTGTCCGCCGCGGCTGACGAAATCCTCGCCGCCGCGCACGGAAACCTGCTGCCCCTCGGCTACTGTCGCCGCGGGCTTCGAACAAACCTGCCCGTCCAGCAGCACCGCGCCCGCAATCACCAGCGCGCGCGCCTTTTCGCGGCTTTCTGAGAGGCCGTTTTCAAACAGGTATACGTCCAGACGCTTCTTCTCAGCCACGGCGCTTTTCCTCACGCATGAAGAACGACGCCAGATATGCCACGAAGCTCACAATCTCCTTATTCTTGCGGATGCCGACGGTTTTGCCGATGGACTTGCCCGATATGGTCAGCGCCGCGATGACGCTGGAAATGGCGATGGCCGGAATGAACGCCTCTACCTCGGTAAGCGAGCCCGCCTTGGATGCGCCCTCAATAATTTTTGCGGCGATGGCCGCACCCGCCGCGCCCGATACGATGCCGCAGATGTCGCCCGCGACGTCCCCGCAGATGTTGGATACGATGTCTGCGTTCTGAAGCAGCCTGAGTGCACTCTTGGCGCGTTTGATTTTCCGGGAAGCCATCGATATGAAGGGCGTGGAATCGCACGTCGCGAATGCCATGCCGACGAGGTCCGCCACGATGCCCAGCAGCATGATGAACAGCACGATGAAGGCTGCCGGAACCAGCGGCAGTGTACCCATCAGCAGCTCCGTAACCACGCTGATACCCGCCGTCAGTATCAGCGAGATGATCAGTATCTTCGCGGGCCAGTAGCGCACGCTTCGGTTTTTCTTGTTTTTACCCAAATCCTTCTCCGAAATGAATGTTTGACATAACGAACGGGCGGCCGCCAGCCGCCCATGTTTTTTTGCAATAAAAAACAGGTGGTGATACCCTGGATAAACCTTGCAGCTTAGGTCCAGTAGGATTTCCCTTCAGAGATACTTCTCGTCGCCGATGAAGCGGTTTCCCTTTAAACCCTGAAACGTTCCGTCGCCGGACACGTGACTGGATTGCCGTTTAGACCACACTATAATCTCCAGGATACCTCGAAAACACCGTTCTGGCATTTTCTGTACAGTCTAGGAGTTTTCCTCGACAGCACCTTACGGTTTCTAGCCTCTTTTGCCATGCGGGTTTCTCGCGGCGATCATCCCAGGCGCTTGTACTTAGCGCACCGGAACGTTGTTCCACAATAACGCCCCGCCCAACTCAAGGCAGGCTACTCTGTACACAGCTTTCGCCGCATCACAGGTTTCACCCCAAGTAGTAAGCCCACATTTCAGTGTTTACCTGCTTGGGTCTCCACGGAAGCAGGGTCTACGCCCGCATGCCATTGCGGATCGCCCCACAACCTTAACTCCCAGCATCAGCTCCCGACTGGGCGTCAGCAGCCAACACCAGAAACTTCATCGATGTGCCCTTAAGCGGATTTTTAGGCCCGCCTTCGAAACCGGGGTACCGACTAGAATACTGCACCACCGTTTGAATCGATTATACCACAAATCCCGTCAACTTACAATTCCAAGTACAGTATTATCAATTTATTTACAATTTATTCTTGGTTCGAAGACACTGCCGCGCGGTTATCCAGCTTGTACTCAGTCAGTATCTTCTTCTCCAGCTCTTCGCAAACCTCTTTGTTGTCCTTCAAAAACTGGCGCGCGTTGTCCTTGCCCTGCGCGATGCGTGTTTCGCCGTAATAGAACCATGAGCCGGACTTTTTAATCAGCCCGAGATCCGCAGCCAGCGACAGCACGCTGCTCTCCCGGGAAACGCCTTCGCCGTAATAGAGGTCGAATTCCGCGTTTTTGAACGGCGGCGCGACCTTGTTCTTGGCCACCTTGATGCGCGTACGGTTGCCGACAATTTCATCGCCGCTTTTGATGGCTTCGATGCGGCGCACGTCCAGACGCACGGACGCGTAGAACTTCAGCGCGCGTCCGCCCGGCGTGGTCTCCGGGTTGCCGAACATCACGCCCACCTTTTCACGCAGCTGGTTGATGAACACCGCGATGGTGTTGGATTTGCTGACGATACCCGCCAGCTTTCGGAGCGCCTGAGACATCAGCCGCGCCTGCAGGCCCACATGCGACGCGCCCATCTCGCCGTCGATTTCGGCCTTGGGCACCAGCGCCGCCACAGAGTCGATGATGATGATGTCGATAGCGCCGCTGCGCACCAGCGCCTCGGTAATCTCCAGCGCCTGCTCACCCGTGTCGGGCTGGGATACGTAGAGGTTGTCGGTATCGACGCCCAGCTTCTTCGCGTAGGCCGGATCGAGCGCGTGCTCCGCGTCCACAAACGCCGCCGCGCCGCCCAGCTTCTGCGCCTCCGCCGCCATGTGCAGCGCCATCGTGGTCTTGCCGGAGGACTCCGGCCCGTATATTTCAATGATGCGTCCGCGCGGCACACCGCCCACGCCGAGCGCGATATCCAGCTCCAGACAGCCTGAAGGAATCACCGATACGGGCACGCTCGCCGCATCGCCCAGCTTCATGATGCTTCCCTTGCCAAACTGCTTCTCAATCTGTGTAAGCGCCATCTCCAGCGCTTTCTGCTTCTCCGCCGTCGCCATATTACCCCTCCACGCTCGCGGTCAAACTCCGTTTGTCCGCGGTTTATTTTTAGTCCTGCTGGGATTTGCCTTTAAGCCATTTGCAGGCAATCCACATCATCTGAGCTTCGTTTATATGCTATCACGCGCGCTGTCCGAAAAAACGCTCAGAGCATTTCCTTCAGCACGGCGCGGTTCTTGATGAAATAGCCCGCGCACGAGATAACCGACAGCGCCGCCGCCGCGATCATCAGCACATCGCCGGAGACGACGAGCACCGTTTCCAGCCCTATCATCGCGAACACGCCCTCGCGCAGCAGCACGAATATCACCGCAACGATCTGCACCACGGTCTTGGCCTTGCCCCAGCTGTCCGCGGCCAGCACCTTGCCCTCCGCCGCCGCCACCATGCGCAGCGCGGAAACGATGAACTCGCGCGCGATCATGATGATAACGAGGATTTCGTGCACCCAGCCTATCGCGGTGAACATGATGAGCGCGCTGCATACCAGCAGCTTGTCCGCCATGGGGTCGATGAGCTTGCCGAAGTTGGTGACGATGCCGCGCTTGCGCGCGATGGCGCCGTCGAACAGATCCGTCAGCGACGCCCCCAGAAACACCAGCGCCGCCCAATAATTCCACCACGGCATTTTGATATAGAAAAAGGCGATAAACACAGGCACGAGTAAGATGCGCAGCAGCGTAAGCTTGTTTGGCAGATTCATTGCAGCTCCCCCAGCAGGTCGTATTCGTAGGCGTCCGTAATCAGGACATCATGAAAACTTCCCGGCGTCAAGTCTTTTTTTGTAGAAATATACGTGACGCCGTCCACCTGAGGCGCCTGCGCCATGCTGCGCGCGATATAAATTCCCGTATCGGCGTCGAAGCCGTCCACGAGCACACGCGTTTTCTTGCCGATTTGCGCCTGACAGACAGACTGAGAAATGCCCTCCTGAAGCCCCATCAGCGCGTCGTACCGCTCCTGCTTTATCTCCTCCGGCAGCTGCCCGGGCAGCTCCGCCGCGGGCGTGCCTTCCTCCGCGGAGTAACGGAACACGCCGAGGCGCTCGAAGCGCAGCTCCTCCACGCAGTCCATCATGATATCGAAGTCGTTCTGCGTCTCTCCCGGAAAGCCCACGATGAGCGACGTGCGCACCGTGAAGCCCGCGTCGTGCAGCTTCTTTACGAGCTTCACCGTGGAAGCGCGGCTTTGACGGCGGTTCATGCGTTTCAGTACGCTGTCGCTGAAATGCTGCAGCGGCAGGTCGATGTAGCGGCAGATGTTGCTGTGCTTCAGCATCACGCTCAGCAGCTCGTCCGTCACGCCGTCGGGGTAGCAGTACAGCACGCGCAGCCAGCCATCGCCCATGATGGGAGCGGCCTTATCCAGCAGCTCCGGCAGCATCCGCCGGCCCAGATCCGCGCCGTAGCGCGTGGTGTCCTGCGCGATGAGTATGGCTTCCGCCACGCCCGCCGCGCGCAAGTCGGAGATTTCGGATAGTATGCTCTCCTGCGTGCGGCTCTTGAACTCGCCGCGAATCATCGGTATGGCGCAATAACTGCAGTGGTTGGAGCAGCCGTCGGCCACGCGCACATACGCGAGGTGCGGCTCCGTCGTCAGCACGCGGGCGCGGATATCGGGATCGACCCGCTCGCAGCAGACGAATTTGCGCCCCGCGAGTACGGATTCGATGGCTTCCGTCAGGCGGCTGTAGCCCGCGACGCCCAGAAACGCGTCCACCTCGGGCAGCTCCTCGGCCAGCTCCTTCGCGTAGCGCTGCGCGAGGCAGCCCGTGACAATCAGCGCCGCGCCCTTCCGTTTTTGCTGCGCCATGCGCAGTATGGTATCGATCGATTCCTGCTTCGCCTCATGGATGAAGCCGCACGTGTTGACGATGATGACATCCGCGTCGCCCGGCTCGTCCACGATGGCGGCGTTGCTGTCCGCGAGAAGCCCCAGCATGTGTTCCGTATCAATGCGGTTCTTCGCGCAGCCCAACGAAACGATGTGAATATATACGCTGTCCATGCTATTCCTCCCCCGTTCCGAACATTTCCGCAGCCATTTCGCGCGTGATCAGCACCTGACGCGCCTTGCTGCCCTCGAACGGGCTGACGATGCGCCGCTGCTCCATCTCGTCCACGAGCCGCGCCGCGCGGGCATAGCCCACGCGCAGCCTGCGCTGCAGCATCGAAATGGACGCCTGTCCGTATTCCAGCACGATGTCCACCGCGCGCGGCAGCAACGGATCCATTTCGCCCTCCTCGGGCTCGTCGCCGTCCTCCTGCGCGCTCAGGTTGTTGACAAAGTCCTCGTCGAACTCGGCCTCTCCGCCCGCCGCCACATACTCCGTCACGGCTTCGAGGTCCGCGTCGCCCACGTAGCAGCCCTGCAGACGCACCGGCTTGGGCGCGCCCGACGGGTGGTAGAGCATATCGCCGTTGCGCAGCAGCTTCTCCGCGCCGTTCTGATCCAGTATGGTGCGCGAGTCCACGCCCGAGTTGACCTTAAACGCGATGCGTGAACTGATGTTCGCCTTTATGACGCCCGTGATGACGTTGACCGACGGGCGCTGCGTCGCGACGACGAGATGGATGCCCGCCGCGCGTCCCAGCTGTGCGATGCGGCAGATGGAGTCCTCCACCTCTCTCGGGGAGGACATCATGAGCTCTGCCAGCTCGTCGATGACCACCACGATGTGCGGCAGCTGCGTCTCCTCCGGCCCCATCAGCTGATTGAAGCGCGTAATCTCCCTCGCGCCGCGCTCCGCGAACACCTTGTAGCGGGAGTTCATTTCGCTGACCGCCCAGTTTAATGCGCTCGCGGCCTTCTTCGGATCCGTCACGACCGGCACCAGCAGGTGCGGAATGTGCTTGAACATCGACAGCTCCACCACCTTGGGGTCGATGAGCACCAGCTTCACTTCCTCCGGCGCGGCCTTGTACAGCAGGCTCGTGATCATGGCGTTGATGCACACACTCTTGCCGCTGCCCGTTTCGCCCGCGATGAGTATGTGCGGCATCTTGGCGATGTCCACGTAGTAGTTCTTGCCGAGGATGTCCTTGCCCAGTGCGAAGGTCAGCGGCGACGGCGTCTTCTTGAACTCCTCCGTCTCCAGCAGCGAACGCAGGTGCACGAAGGTGACGTCCGAGTTGGGCACCTCGATGCCCACCGCCGCCTTGCCCGGTATGGGCGCTTCTATCTTCACGGCCTTCGCCGCGAGGTTCATCGCGATGTCGTTCTCCAGCTCCTTGATGCGCTTGACGCGCACGCCCGCCGCGGGCCGAAGCTCGTAGCGTGTGACGGCCGGGCCGCGCACGCTGTGCACCACCTGCGCCTCCACGCCGAAGTTCCTCAGCGTCTCCTCGATGAGCATGGCGGTGCGGCGCTGCTCCTCCTGCCCGGTGTTCTTGCTCTGCTCCTCCGCACGCGTCAGCAGCGTCAGCGGCGGGCGCTTATAGGTGCTGGTGGTGCGGTGCTTCGCGGGCTGTACTTCGGACGCGCCCGACGCGGCGGGAACGGCGGAGGACGGCAGCTTCGGTTTTTCCGCCACAGGCTGCGCTTCGGCAAACCCGATGTGGGAATCCGCCGTGCGCGACGGTGGCTCCGCGGCAGCCTCCTCGATGGAAAATCCGCCGCGCTGCGGCGCGTATTCCGGCGGCTGCGGCGCGCGGTACGGTTGCGCGGCTTCGCCGGGCATCGCCAGCGCAGCGCCCTTCGCGGTATATTGCTCCTCGTCAAAATATGACGGCATGGGTTTGCTCCTGCGAAAGCTCTTGCTGGTCAGCAGCTCCGGTTCCTTTGGGCCTTCCTCCGCAAACACCAGCTGTCCTTCGTCCTCCCCGCGGAGGTTTTCGATATAGAGGCGGTTCTGTCTTCGCTGCTCCGCGCCCTCGCGCACCTTCTCCACGGTGCGTTTGCCCGCGTCCACAACGTCCCTGCTCATCTTCTTGATAGAGAGGCCGGTGATGATGAGCATGGCAATCAGCAGCAGGGTAATAAAGAGTATCACGGAGCCGACGGTACCCAGCAGCAGCCAGCAGGGATACACGAGCAGGCAGCCTGCCGCGCCCGCGCCCGCGCCGTTATCCATGCCCTGCCGGTACGAATCCGCCACATATGAAAAAAAGCCATCGTTGAGTTTGAGCTTGTCCAGTGTGAAGGTATGCGCCAGAGAAAGTATGGACACCACCATCAGCACGATGAGTACGGTTCTGCCCGCGCTGCCCTTCTTTTCGCGCGCGGCGATGACCGCCACGCCCAGCGCGACAAGCGCGAAGGGAACAAGGTATACAAACAGACCAAACAGACCGAACAGCACATCCCGAAACGCGCCGCCCAGCAGCCCGGTGCCCGTCTGCACAAAAACGCACACGCCCAGAAAAATCCCCAGCGCGATGAATATGACGCCCGCCACTTCGCTGGACGCTTTGCTCTTTTTGACCGCGGGTTTCTGCGCCTGTTTTGGCGCGGGTTTCCGCTCCTGTTTGGACGCGGGACGCGCGGTTTGGCCCTTTGGCATTCGCTTCACCTCGGTTACCATTATATCATACCGGGTGAAATATACAATCACGGTTTGGAAAACGATAACAGGCGGGGCTTTTCGCCCGCATATCCATATCTGAAAAGGCATTCGCGGTCTGCGGTAATATGCTGAACTGAGGAACTGCGGACTCGTATCCCCCACCCGGGCACCGTTGCGTTGTGGTTATCAAAGTCTTGCGGCGAAGTGCCCGGGAGCCCCCTTCAGGCAAGGGGGTCTTATGCCAACTTCGTTTCGGCTATCGCTGTCCCCTATCCCCCACCCGGGCACCATTGTGTACGCTTATCGAAGACTTGCGGCAAAGTGCCCGGGAGCCCCCTTTAGGCAAGGGGGCCTTTTTTGGCTCCGCTGCGGTTGAATGCCCTCCGCCCTCACGGAGCGGGCTTCGGCGCACCCTGTGGCTTTTCCTTTTTCGGTGTTTTGGGAGGCTTGTCGGCAGCGGGTTTGTCCTTCTTCGGCGTTTCCGGAGGCTTGCCGGCAGCGGGTTTGCCCTTCTCCGGCGTTTCGTTCGGCTTGTCCGGGGCGGGTTCGTCCTCCTCCGGCAGCCCGGACATCAAGCGGATTTTGCGCATGGCCGCGGCGAAGTCTCCCACCTCGTCGATGATGCCGCAGTCCACCATCTCCTTGCCCACGAGCACCGTGCCGCAGTCGTTGGCCATCTCTCCGGTCAGCATCATCAGGCGCTTGTACTCTTCGCTCGGTATGCGCGAATGGTCGCACGCGAAGTCGATGATGCGCTGCTGCATTTTGTGCAGGTAGTCGAAGGTCTGCGGCACGCCGATGACGACGCCGTTCATCCGGATGGGATGGATGGTGACGCTGGCGGTGGGAGAAATGTACGTGTAGCGCGCGGACACCGCGAGTGCGAGGCCGATGCTGTGGCCGCCGCCCAGTATCAGCGATACCGAGGGCTTCTTCATGCCCGCTATCATTTCGGCCAGCGCGAGGCCCGCCTCCACGTCGCCGCCCGCCGTGTTCATCAGCAGCATGAACCCCTTCACCTCGGGATCCTGCTCTATCATCACGAGCTGCGGCAGTATGTGTTCGTACTTGGTGACTTTGTTGTTGGGCGGAAGGTGCATATGCCCTTCTATCTGCCCGATGATGCTTACGATATGGATGGGCGAGACGGGCGCGAGCGGCATACCAAATTCCTTGATCTGCACACCCGTCTGCGCATCCTGCGTTTTTTCCGGCTCGTTTGACATGGTTTCCCCCCGCGAAAAAGATTTATTCTAGTATCCTTCCGCGAGGGCGCGTTTATCCGTTATTGCGGCTGCAGCATCACCGGCTGCAGTTGTTTGCCATCCAGCGCAAGCTGCGCTGCCGAAACGATCAGGCTCATGTCCGCCACTATCGAGGCGCTTTTTTTGCGGCTGTCGTCCTGCCGGTACGGCACAAAGTACATGTTGCGCGTATTAAGCAGCAGCCCCAGATTTTTCGCGTTGGCTGAAAGCGCGTCGTTCGTCGATACCGCGATGAGCACCGGCCCTCCGTTGCGCAGATGCGCCTTTGCCGCCAGCAGCACCGGCGTATCCGTGACGCCCAGCGCCAGCTTTGCCATGGTATTCCCTGTACACGGCGCGATGATCAGCAGATCGAGCAGCCGCTGCGGCCCGATGGGCTCCGCGTGCACCAGATCGTAGATGATCTCGTTGCCCGTTGTCACGCACAGGAAATGCTTCAATTCCGTCGCCTTCATAAACCGCGTGTCGTGGCCCGCCGCGGCGTATGATAATATGGGCGTCACCTTTGCGCCGATCGAGACCAGCTCTTCCACGACCGGCATGATGCGCTCGAATGTACAAAACGAACCCGTAATGGCAAACCCGATTCGTTTACCCTCCAATTCCATGCTGTGATTCCTCTCTTTCAAACGCGTGCAGCATCGCCTCAGCCGCCGACCCGGGGAAAGCCCTTCCCGGCAGCCCCGCTTCGATGCGCGCGTCCAGTCCCAACTCTTTTGCCCTCTCGACGTCCAGCCCGTAAGGCGGGGACGCCAGCTCTATGATGCATGCATGCGGCGGGACGCTTGCCAGCTCATCCTCGCCGATAATCCGTTCCGGCACGGTGTTGAATACCACATCGGCGCTTCGCAGCGCCTGCGCGAGCCCGCGGATATGCGCGGCCTCGTACCCCTGCGCCCGCGCGAACTCGAGGTCGCCCTGCTTGCGCGCGCACACCGTCACCCGCGCCGCGTGCGCCCTCAGCAGCGACGCCAGCAGCTTCGCGATACGCCCGAAGCCCGTCACCACGCAGCGTGCGCCGCACAGCGCCGTCTCCGAGCCCTTCAGATACGCGCAGACAGCGCCCTGCGCCGTCAGCATCGCGTTGGTTACGATAAACGCTTCGTCCGCCAGCACGTCGAATACGCGGCGGCCTTCCAGCACGCCGCGCGCGCGGGCGTCCAAGCCGCCCAGCAGGTACGCGCTTTGGGGATATCTGTCCGACACATCCTCCAGCCGCAGCCGGGTTTCTGAGAAAGGTGCCTTCAGGGAGCCGTCCGGCGATTGGTACGGCACGGGCAGGAATACCCAGTCCGCTTCATCCGCCCAGTCGTCCCGGACGCCGAGCTTTCCGAAGCCGATGGTATGTATTCCATACCCTTTCCCTTTCAGCATTTCCGCGAGGCGAACCTGCCGCAAATCGCCGCCGGCGATGAGTATGCTTTGCATCGCTTTCCCTCCCGCAAATAAGGATTCATCCTATCTTATGCGCAATGCATAGGGCAGGTGATAGGCCGCCCAAAAAGCTTCACAACCTCTCACCTTCCGCGAAGCAAACAAAAAACGCCGTCGCGAAACGGCGCTTTTCCCGCGCAATATGCTTTTAAGTTACGCCCCGGCGGACTGCTCCTCCACCGCGTAACCCTTTTTCTCCGACGTGCCGTGCTGGCGCGCGAAGTTCTCCTTGTTCTTATCCATGTAGCGGCGGAAAAGCTCCTCCGCATCCATGCCGGATTTCAGGCACATGCTGACAAAGAAATGCAGTATGTCCACCAGCTCGTCCCGCACCTTGCCCTCGTCCACGGGACGCGGGTTCTTCCACCACTTGAAGTTGACCTCGTCAATCAGCTCGGCCAGCTCGGAGAGCATCGCCAGCGTCTCCCTCTGTATCCAGACCTCCATGGGAATGGCCTCGAGGCCGCGGCGCTCCGCCAGCTCGGTATCGAAGCGGCGCTGGTACTCGAAGATGGTCTCCAGCTTATCCATTGAACCCCTCCAGCAGCTTTTCTATCTCGTCGCGCTTCTCTATCTTTCCCGCGAACACGGCGGACATCTTGGAGAAATCGAAGATTTTATCGATTAGCCTGTCCACGCTTTCGGGCGTCACCGCCGCGATTTTGCGCTGGGTCTCCTCCTCGTTATACACCTCGTCCAGCAGTAGCAGAGACTTGCCGAGCGCGCTCATCACGGCGTTGGAGCCCTCCATGGAGAGCGCGTAGTTGCCAATCAGCTGCTCCTTGCCCTGCGCGAAGTCTTCCGCGCAGATGCGCTCCGCCTTCAGCGTATCGATTTCCTGCTTCATCAGCTTCACCACCTCGTCGGCGTTGGCCGCCGTGGTGCCCGCGTACAGCGTGAACATGCCCGTAAAGCTGTAGGTAGACGGGTAAGAATACACCGAATACGCAAGGCCCTTTTCCTCGCGAATCAGCTGGAACAGCCGCGAGCTCATGCCGCCGCCAAGGATGTTGTTGAGCACCGCCAAAGCGAAGCGCTCATCATCCGCGAAGCTGGAGCCGGGGAACGAGAGGCACAGGTGCGTCTGCTCCACATCCTTCTCGATAAACAGCGTGCGCAGCGCGGATACGAAGGGCGTTTCGCACTGCTCGGCCTCCTTCTTGACGCCGCGCGAATACCCGCCGAAGTACTGCTCCATCGTGCCGATGAGCGCCGCTTCGTCGTACTTGCCCGCGACGGATATGACCACGTTGGCCGGATAGTAGTGCATGTCAATGTAGCGCAGCAGATCGTCCCGCGTGAAGCGCCGGATGTTTTCCTCCGGCCCCAGTATGGGCTTGGAGAGCGTACTGCCCGTAAAGAAGAGCTCCGAAATCTTCTCGTGCGTGAGCTCCTCCACATCGTCGCCGACCATCTTGATTTCCTCGATGACGACGCCCTTCTCCTTCTCCATCTCCTGCGCGTCAAACTGCGCGTTCGCGAAAAGGTCCGAGAGTACGTCGAGGCCCACATCCAGCTTGTCCGGCACGACGCGCACGTGATAACACGTGCACTCCTTGGACGTAAAGGCGTTGATCTGACCGCCGATGTTGTCGATATCCGCGGCAATCTGCTTTGTGGAACGGCTCTGCGTTCCTTTGAACATCATGTGTTCTATAAAATGGGATATGCCATTTTCCGCGTCTGTTTCGCAGGTGGAGCCGGTTTTTACCCATATGCCCGCCGCGACCGAGGGAATAGTAGGCATCGGCTGCGCGATGACGCGGATGCCGTTGCCCAGCGTATGTACCATGTGCGTCTCCTTCAAAGCATTTCGTTCACTTTGAGGATAGTATAACCTTTATCGAGCACAATTTGTACTACTTTTTCGAAATCATTGAAATTGTTGTCCGCGCGGACGCAGACGAACATATCGCCCGCCAGCGCGTCTGCCAGCGCGTCCGTCCAGCCGCCCTCCAGACTCAGCTTTGACACGTCGATGGACGGGCAGACCTCTCGCACCGCGCCGCCCTCCGCGTAGCCCATCACGGGAATGCTGTACCCGCCGCCGAGATAAAGCGCGGACGCGCGCGTGCGCCCCGTGATGTAATAGCCCACGCCGTGGCCCTGCGCCATCACGGCCAGCATATTGTCGGCCATCGCCTCCGTCTGCGTGTCGGGGAAAAAGAACGTCGCCTTGACGCCGTACGCTTTCAGCGTATCCATGTACGCTTCCACGTCGCTTCCATCCGTCACCAGGATTTGCAGCCCCACCACGGCTTCGCCGGTGCTGCCCCGCAGCGCGGGATCCGTCTCGAACATGCCCTGCAGCGGCCCGAACGCCGCGAACCACACCAGCAGTATGATTACCGCGAGGCATATGTTGGTTACCAGCGTCTTCCTTACGCTGCTTTTCGGTTTACTCATCTGTAACACCCCCCACACATCTATATTCACGCCTGTCCTCATTCATGCAGGGCATATCCCTTGCTATATGCATATGACGGCGGCGCGCATCGGATACTATTTTTACGGTCAAAAGCGCTCACCGCCGCCCATATTGACGGTGCTGGAACGCAATGGTATAGTTATTAAGAATCATTGGCATGAAGCCGGGTATCTTACGACCATACCGTGAGCGGCCATGCGCTGTACCGCAACCCTGACACGAACGTTTGCAGGAGGTTACCATGACGGTTACGAAAAAAATACTGACGATACTGCTCGCCGCGCTGCTCGTATTCGCGCTCGCGGGCTGTTCCAATCCGGGCAGCTCCAACGCCGCCGTGGACGAGTCCGAGGAGACCGTAAGCGCGACGGAAAGCCCGGAGGAAACCGAATCGGCGGTGACGGAACGCCCCGAAGCCCCCACGCACACCGATCGCCCGGAGAAGTCGCAGAACGCGCCGGCGTCCGGCGAAGCGGGCTATGATGTGGGCGACGTGCTGCCCGATTTCTCTGTTCCGACGGTGGGCGGAGGCACGTTTACGCTTTCCGAGAACCTCGGCAAGCCGGTGTTCATCAACCTGTTTGCCACGTGGTGCGGACCGTGCGTCGGCGAGATGCCCGAGATCAACGAGCTGTATCTGGAATACGCCGACAGCGCCGTGTTCATCGTCATCGACATCGGCGAGAGCGAAACCACCGCGCAGAGCTTCGGGGAAACCAACGGCTATTCGCTGCCCTTCGCGTACTCGGAGGACGGCCTGCCCTTCGGCGAAGACTACTTTGTGGAATACATCCCGCAGACCTTCGTGCTGGGCGCGGATGGCACCATCGTGCAGTTCTTCGGCGGCTCGTCCGACTACAACACCTTTAAGGCCGCCCTCGAAGACGCACAATGAGCCGCGGGCTGCGCATTGGGCTGGCCGCCGCGCTGCTTGCCGCGGGCGCGGTCCTGATTGTGCTGGGCGTACTGGGCGGCGAAACCAAGGTGGTACTTGCCAAGGCGATCCGCATCTGTCTGGAGTGCATCGGCATTGGGTAAGAAGCGTAAAATCGTGCAGGCGCTGACGGCGCTTGTCTATAACCTAAACCTCAGGGGCTTCGCCGATGGAACCATTTACCACGGCAAGCTGAAAAACGTCTGCGTGCCGGGGCTCAACTGCTATTCGTGTCCCGGCGCGCTGGGCTCCTGCCCCATCGGCTCTCTGCAATCGTCCATCGGCGCGATGTCGTACAAGATAAGCCTGTACGTATCGGGCATACTCATATTCGTAGGTGCGCTGCTGGGCCGCTTCATCTGCGGCTGGGCGTGTCCGTTCGGACTCGCGCAGGAGCTGCTGTACAAAATCCCCTCCCCAAAACTGCAAAGGAAGCGCGCGTTCGGCGTGCTCAAATACGGCAAGTACGTGATGCTGGCGGGGCTGGTGCTGCTGGTGCCCTATGTGATGTACCTGCAGGACGGCTTTGCCACGCCGACGTTCTGCAAATACGTCTGCCCGGCGGGAACGCTGGAGGCGGGCATTCCCCTGGTTTCCATGAACGAGACGCTGCGGCAGAGCATCGGGTGGCTGTTCTCGTGGAAGGTGCTGCTGCTTGTCGCGACCGTCGTGCTCTCGGTGTTCGTGTTCCGGCCCTTCTGCCGGTTCGTCTGTCCGCTGGGCGCCATCTACGGGCTGTTCAACCGCATCTCGGTATTCGGCCTGCGGCTGGAAACGCCCAAATGCACGCACTGCAACGCCTGCGCGCGCGTGTGCAAGCTGGACGTCAATCCCTCCAAAACGCCGGGCAGCGCGGAGTGCATCCGCTGCGGAGACTGCGTCAAGGCCTGCCCCACCGGCGCGCTGCGCTTCGGCACGGCCTTCCGGGCGGCGGACAAGCAGCCCGCGGAAACGCTCTCCTCCCGCCGGGGTTGACAGCCGGTGCGCGCGCGGCTATGATGAGACTATCAAACAAAAAAGGTGGTGTCTGTTTGGATCGTGTTCTGTAAGCAACCGGAAGGTGCAACTCACTCCTGAGTGTGTTTGCTGTTATCGGATTGCCTGCGGAATACCCCACGGACGCCTTTTAACAAGGCGCGGTTTGTCCCGCCTTTTTGTTTTGGCGGTTTTCCGCGGGCGCGAAAAAAAGAAAGGAAAACCATGAAAACAGAAAAAAGCCACTGCTTCGAATCCAAGTTCCTCGAAGAAAATATGATGGGCCCCAATTGCGTGAAGCTGCTGGAGGATATGACCCCGCACATGGCGCTGAAGCCCGGAATGCGCGTGCTGGACCTCGGCTGCGGCAGAGGCCTCACGTCGCTGTTCCTCGCGCGCGAGTTCGGCGTCACGGTGTACGCCACAGATTTGTGGATACCCGCCACGGAAAACTGGGAGCGCATCCGGGCGCTGGGGCTGGAAGACCGCGTCATCCCCATCCATGCCGACGCGCACGCGCTGCCCTACGCGGAGGACTACTTCGACGCGGCGGTCTGTGTGGACGCGTACCTCTACTTTGGTACGGAGGAAGGCTATATGGACCGCTGCCTCGCGCCGCTTGTGAAGCCGGGCGGAGACATCGCCATCGCGGTGCCGGGCGTCAAAACGGACCTCACCGCGCTTCCGCCCGAGATGGCGGGCAGCGTGCGCGCGGAGGACTTCATGACGTTTCGCTCCGGGCGATGGTGGACGGAACGCCTCGCGCCCTCGAAGCGGTACGCGATGGAGCGCCTGTGGGAATTCTCCGGGTTTGACGAGGCGTGGGCCGACTGGCTGCGCACCGACAACCCCTACGCCGTGAGCGACCGGGCGATGCTGCGCGCCAACGCCGGGCGCTTCATGAACCTCATCTGCATGACGGGAAAACGCATATAAGCGGCATAAAAAGGGCGGCCATCCTCCAAACGGAGCGCTGACCGCCCTTTTAGTTTCCCGCAGCGTCTGTTAAAACGTTCCCGTAAAATACAGCGGCGTTCCCCCGCCGGTGGGCGAAATGATCGTGTTGTTTGCCTCATCGTAGTAATAGTCGACCGAGACGCCGTCCGTCGCCGTGATGTGGATGGTGGTGCCGTCGAATGTGTAGTGCAAGTCACCGTGCGGATTAAACATGCTGCTGTTCGCGATGATATCCGAGTACGACATGCCCTCCGTACCGATGTATGCCATGCCGCCTGAGAAGCAGATGGCTTCACCCGCGGTGTATACGCCCCCCGACTGTGTACCTTTACCGACCCACAGCGTGCCGTCGAAATAGCCGTCTCGCGATACCGGCGATGGCGTGGGTATCGGCAGGAGCGTCGGAATGGGTTCCGTGCTGGGCGGCGGCGACTCCTCCGGCGGGGTATCGTCCGGCGGCTCGATAACCACCGCCTGCCCCAGCAGCCGTGTCCAGAGGCTGCCCAGCAGCTCCTTCAGCTTATATACATTGGCGTTGCGCGTATCGATTTTGAACAGCTTCTCCACGGTCTTCATGAGCTTGCCGAAGGTCAGGTTTCCGTCGAAGTATACGCTCGTCTTAAAGCCGTCAATGTATGCGTCGAAACGGCCGCTGAGATCATCGCCCGATCTCACTACCTCGCCCGAGAATTCGTAGTGATTCGGACCGATGTCCATCTCTCCGCCAAAGCCGAGCCCGTCCTTCTCTATCTGATAGCGCAGCGTGCCTTCCATGGCACTGCCGTCCGGCAGCGCGGCTGTAAACAGCATATCGACGGTATCCCCTGCGCGGTTATAGCCGAAGGAAGCCTCCAGCTTCTGACCGTCCACCGTTCCCTCCATGCTTACGCCTATGGGTCTGCCGTCCTCGTACATCACACTGTACTCCAGCCCCGGTGCCGTCACGTTTTCCACGGCTCCCACGGCGGCAGCAACGCTTTCCAGCGTGTCCGAAATGACGATGTTGGTATAGAAAACGCGGCTGACGGCTCTGTCCGCCGCGTTGCGCAGATCCCGGTCGTCATCCACCTTATCCGCAAGCGTGCGCAGCGCGTCCGCGATGTCGTCTGCATCCATCGTCAGCGTGGCCTCGGATGCGCTCTTCTGGAAGCAGTCTTCGTCGATGCTGTTCATGAACGCTTCGAGCAGCATCCGCATGTCTTCCTTCTCCTCCGCCGATCCGCTCGTGAGCGCCCCCAGCCTTTCGGCAAGCGTCATGCTGTCGGTTAGGTCGGCACCCGACTCCAGCTCAAGACCCGATACGCCGTCCGGAGTCGCGGCGTAGAGCACGTCCTCCAGCAGCAGCAACGTCAGGGCGCCAAAATCGCCTTCAAGGCTCGCGCCGAGCGCTTCCCCGTCGTAAGCGACTTCCAGCGTTAAAGGCACGCTGTCTTCATCGCCCGCTTCCACGTCGAGATCCAGTGACAGCTGGAATGGCTGATCGGCAAGATCGGCAAATACGCTCTCGCCGAGGCCGGAGAAGGCATCGGTAAACACCGCGGCGCTGTCGTTATAGAAGCGCGTCTGCACGGTATCGCCGCTCAGCGGCCCGCCGCCGCCCTTCAGCACACCCGGCCATACAAACAGCACGATGACGGCAACGACGATAAGCGCCGCCGCGGCGATGATCGCCCAGAGTCCCCTGCGCCTGTGCGGCGGCTTGTCCGCGCTTCGACTGGCCCGCGCCGGCGGTACTGGCGGCACGGGCGGCGGTTGTGCGGGCGGCACTGCTGACATTTGCCGCGGCTGCACGGCGTTCATCCGTGCGCCGCATGACGAGCAAAAAGCATCCCCATTTCCGACAACGGCCCCGCAATGGAAACAAACCATATGACAGCCCTCCGCTTTATTTTCGTGTCAAGAACAAGAGAATCGTTTGCGATACGCACAGTATGATGTTATCTTCATTATAGACGCAGCGCCCGCGAAGTCAACGGGCAGCAGAGATAATATTCCATTTTTCGTCATGCGCATTTTGCTGCAGCGGTATTATAGGAATGATATGCCGCGTTTCTTTCACAAGCCTTTCCGGCGGGCTCTATGCTATACGCTCACACTGATATTTTGCAGCACTCGCGCTGCCGGACGCTCTCGTCATCCGTGCATCGTCAGGACGGCAGACCGTTTTATATTATTCTCCGCGCGTCTTCACCGTCAGCGGGATATCCCGCAGTGAGCCGAACGTATAGCCCGCGTCCTCCCAGGCCGTCAGCACCTCGTTCAGCACGTGCACATTCGCCGCGGACTGGCAGTGCAGCAGCGCGATTTCACCGGGGTGCGTCTCCTTCAGTATGGTCCGCATGGCGTCCTCATCCGACGGCTGGTTGCTGACGTCCCAGTCGGAATAGCGGAAGGACCAGAACACCGTGGTGTAACCCAGCTGCTCCGCGTAGCTCAGCGTCTTTTCGGAGAACAGGCCCTGCGGAGGCCGGAAGTACCGGGGCAGCTCCTCCCCCGTCGCCTCGAAGTAGGCATCCTCCACGCCCTTCAGCTCCGACTGGAACTTCTCGAATGTCACGCGCGACATGCCGATATGGTGCGCCGTGTGGTTGCCGACGATGCAGCCCTGCTCCGTCATTGCCCGGATCACGTCGGGATGCTCGCGGATATACGCCTCGTTCATGAAGAACGCGGCGGTGGCGTCGTGCGCCTTCAGGGTTTCCAGTATCTGCGGAATGTTGTCGTTCCGCGGGCAGTCGTCGAACGTGAGGTAGATGACCTTGCGGCTGGTATCGCCGAGGTAAAGCACGTCGTAGTCCGCGATATAGCCCGCCTTCTCCATCGGATCGGGCGGCACGTCCGTATCGTGCGGCAGGTAGTACCACATGAACTCGTCGGTGGATACGGGCGTCTCCCGCGGGAGGCAGCGCGCGCACACCATCAGCGCCAGCGCCAGCGCAAGGAACATCAGCATGATGCTCGAAAGCTTGAGTCTGCTCATGCCACAGTGTATGCGCGGCAAACCGGATTCATCCGTTGGGCGCGTCTAATGCCCGCGGTGCTTTTCCTTTCGCTTGCACACCTGCAGCGCAAACCGCGCCGCTTCCCGCTCCCGCCCCCGTTCCGCGCGGTGATGCCGCGCCTCCAGCGCTCCCGCCTCGCGCTGCGCGGCCAGCGCGGACTGCGCCTGCTGCCGGGCCTTCGCGGCCTCGCGCTGACGGCGTTTAGGGCTGCGCGCGTCGGAGCGAGTGCGCTGCCGCCGAACACCGCTTTCCCGAACCGCAGCGCGGCGTATTCACGCAGCACGAATTCGTACACCTGACGCGGCGACGGCTCCGCGCCGAATACATGGCGCGCCGCGCGACATCCGCCCTCCTCGCGCACCTCCGCCACCGCCACAAAAAACTGCCCGTCGTGGAAAACGCTGAGCACCGCTTCGATTTCTTGCATAAAAAAATCCCTCCTGTTTCTGTGGTTACACAAAACAGAAGAGATGGGACAAGAGGCCCGCGGCCTCCAGGTTACTGACACTTGCGTGCGCGCGGACTACCATACCGCGCTGTGTTTCTATCTCTCCGCCGCCACTATACCACGGGGCTTCCGTGAAATCAAACGTGAATCTGCGAGAGCGTCTGACCGATGGGCGCGCAGATGCGCAGCGCCGCGCGGGCGTCGTACGCCGTAGATGATTTGTTGAGCAGCACCAGGCTGCCGCCCTCGAAGTAATCGATGAGCCCCGCCGCCGGATACACCGCAAGCGACGTGCCGCCCACGATGAGCATGTCCGCTTCGGAGATGGCGCGCACCGCGGCGTCGATGACGTCCGCGTCCAGCGGCTCCTCGTAGAGCACGACGTCCGGGCGAATGATGCCGCCGCATTCGCAGCGCGGCACGCCCTCGCAGCCTAGGATAGCGTCCAGCCCATAGCGCTTGCGGCACTTCATGCAGGTATTGCGGTGCACGCTGCCGTGCAGCTCCAGCACGTTCTGGCTGCCCGCCATCTGGTGCAGCCCGTCGATGTTCTGCGTCACCACCGCCGAAAGCTTCCCCGCGGCCTCCAGCTCTGCCAGCTTACAATGCGCGGCGTTGGGCTTTACACCGGGGCACAGCAGCTTATCCCGGTAGAACGCGTAGAACTCGTCCGGGTGCGCCATAAAGAACGAATGGCTCAGCATGGTCTCGGGCGGATATGGGTACCGTTCGCGGTAGAGGCCGTCCTCGCTGCGGAAGTCCTTCAGCCCGCTCTCGGTGGACACGCCCGCGCCGCCGAAGAATACGATGCTTCGGCTCCCGTCAATCATCTGCTGCAACGCTTCTATGCTCATATCGTCACCTCCCGCCTATCATAGCACAAACGCGCCGCTCCGGCGCATTTTTCCCGGTCAGCGCACAGATAATCCATGAAATACACGCGTTTCGCCACGCTGCCCCGTCAATATGGCCCGCGCGGATGAAGCCGCGGATCGCCCGGCTCCATGCGCCGCAGAAGCAGGCGCTCCGTCTCCACCGGTGCGAAGCAGAGGCTCATTGCCCGGCCTCCGCCGCCTGCGTGCACAGCGCGGTCACCGCTTTCAGTATGGCAAGGCTGCCCCTCGCGTCGCCCGGCAGCTCCAGCCGGTGATCCGCGTCCTCCGGCTGCAGCAGGTAAACGCCCGCGCTTTCGCAAAGCGCGCACAGCGCTTCCGCGTCAACGTGCGGATCCGCCGTGCCCGAAACGACGGCCTCAATGCCCGCCCCGGCACGAACATAGGGCAGCGCCTCCGGTATGGGCGTCAGCAGTATATGCCGCGCACGAATGTTCAGCGTCTCTGCCGCCCACAGCGCGACAACGGTGCCGAGGCTCTTGGACACGAACACGACGTCGCGGTATGCCCGCAGATCCAGCGCCTCCAGCTGAGTGCGCGCGGCCTCCCGCAGCGCCGCCAGCGCGGCCTCCCTGGAAGCCGAACGCTTCATGATATCGCCGTATCGGATGTCTGCCAGCCCGTATCCCCGCGAGTCGAACGCGAAGCGCGCGTAGTACAGCAGCGGGTGGTCTATCCCATAGTTGCCGCCCGGAAAGAAGACCGCCATTCGTTTCCCGTCCATACGCCCTCCCTTGCGCCATATTCCTTTTATTGATAGTATCACAGCGCGCGCGGCAGTAAAAGCGTGGCATAAAAAAACCTCCATTGCCGAGACAATGAAGGTTATCCCGATTTCGTCAGGATTCGTCGCTGGTCTGTTTTTTCCGGTTCTGCTTGCTCTGCTTGCGATTCTTCTGCTCGTTCATGCGGCTATCCACGGCGCTTCTCCTTTCTGATTGCTGCTGTTATTATTCTCAATGCGCGGCGCTGCCTATTCAGCCGGGTTTCGCGCTTGGCATGGATGAATATGGTCCCGCCGCGGCTATCTGCGGACTGCGGCGCTTCGGTTCATATAGCCTCCTACGATAAACAGCACCGGCATAACAAACATGACGATCCCGCCCACGTTGAACGAGAACACCAGCCCCAGCACCGTCAGCACGGTGAGCACGATGCCCGTGACGATAAAAAACTGCGATTTTTCCGGGTTGTCCGCGTACCGCACGCCCAGTATGCCAACCGCCAAATCGACGGCGGCCGGTATCAGAAACGCCAGAAACAGCATACCGCCCACCCACGCGCTCAGCGAGCCCAGCCAGCTGCCCAGCAGCGCGCTCATCGCGGAGCCGAGAAACAGCGCAAACAGCATCAGCAGCGCGAATATACATCCGAATACGATATAGACGATGCTGACAACCTTCAGCATCACTTTACCAGGCGTATCCATTCTTTCCTCCCATGTTTTTTCTAGTTCTATGGAGTGTGCCCGATTTTATGTATCCGGCGGGCGATGCCAATGCCGCAAGAAAAAAGGAGCCGTTTCCGGCCCCTTGTACGATGGCTGCTATTTGATTTCCTTGCCCATGAATATGACGGCCAGCACGCCGGGGCCGGTGTGGCACCCGATGACGGGGCCGACGTCCTGTATCTCGATGCCGGAAAAATTCACGTTCTCCGCCATGAGCTCCTTCATTTTTACCGCCGCCTCCATGTTGTTGGCGTGCAGCACAAACGCCGTCTGCGCCTCCGGCTCTTCCACATACTGCTGTATGGTATCCAGGAAGAAGCGCTGTATTTTCTTGCTGCCCTTCACCTTGTCCGCCGCGACGATCTTGCCCTCGCTGTTGAGCTTCAGTATGGGCTTCACGTCGAGTATGGTGCCGATGGCGGCCGCCGCGCCGGAAAGCCTTCCGCCGCGCTTCAGGTAATTGAGATCGTCCACCGAGAACCACGCGTGGGAACGCAGCCGGTTCTGCAGCACCCATTCCTTGATCTCGTCCATCGATTTGCCCTCGTCCTTGAGCACCTGCGCGAACATCACCAGCTGGCCCGCGCCCATCGAGATGCGCAGCGTATCGACGATTTCGATGCGCGCGTCGGGGTATTCCTCCAGCACCGCCTTTTTGGCAAGGTGGCACAGATCGTAGTGTCCGCTGAGCGCCGAGGAAAACGAGAGGTACAGCACGTCTTTGCCGCTCTTGACCATGTCGCGGAAGAAATCCGCAATGTCCGCGGGCGGGCGCGTGGAGGTATTGGCCTCGGCGCCGTCTGCAAGCTGCTCATAGAATCCGACAAAATCCGTGTTGCGTCCCAGATCGAACAGCTTTTCCTCGCCGTCGACCGTGTAGGGCATCAGGAAAACCGGAATGCCATGGGCATCGGCATACGAATATGGGATCTCCGTATCCGAGTCCGTCGCCAGTATAAATTCACGCATGGGTTGTCCTCCTGTTTAATAATGATAGATGATTCCACGCGGAGCGCTGCCCCGTAAAGCTTCTTCCATTGTTCAAAGAAAGAAATTCAGGGCGGAGCATTGGACTCCGCCAGACTGATTATTCACTATAAAATTCAGTGAAATGTTAGTCCGTCGCCATAATAGTATCATTTATCCGCTTTTTTTACAAGGCGAACGAAAAACTCCACACCTTCGCGCAGCGACGCGACGCTCAGCCGCTCTCCCACCGCGTGTATGGTGCCCAGATCTTCGCTGAGCGAACGGAAGGGCTGGAAGCGGTATACGCCGTCCGCGACAGCCGCGTACCAGCGTGAATCCGTGGCGGCGATCATGAGGTACGGGGAAACCACGTATTCCGGATATACCGCGGAAACGGAATCCGCGATGACGCGGTACGCTTCGCTTTCGGATGAGGACACGCCGGAAGGGTTGTACCCCTGCGCGGAAACCTCCACGGTGCCGCGCGTCAACTTGCGCACGTGCGCCAGCACGTCGTCCAGCGTTTCGCCCGGCGCGATGCGGAAGTTGACCACCGCCTCCGCGCGGTCCGCCAGCACGTTGGGCGCGCCCGAGCCGCGCAGCATCGTGGGAGCGGCCGTGGTGCGCACCATCGCCGCGCCCGTCGCGCCCGCCGCGAGGCCCTTCAGCAGCAGCGGCTTCGTGATGAACAGGTTCGCCGCGATCACGTTCAGCGGGAACTTCATGTATCCGCCCACCGCCTTCAGCATCGCGCGCATCGGCCCGTTCAGCGAAGACTTCATCGGGTGCTTCTCGATGGCGACGATGGCCTTCGCCAGCGTGCCCACCGCCGTTTCTTTGGGCGGCCGGGAGGCATGCCCGCCCGCGGACTTCGCCGTAAGCCGGATATCCGCGTAGCCCTTTTCGCAGATGCCGATGGTCGCCACCATGGCGCCGATGCCCAGCATTTTGCCGTCCATCACCACGCCGCCCTCGTCGATGACGAAGTCCAGACGGATGCCCTCCTGCTTCAGCTTCTCGACGATTCTGACGGCACCCAGACAGCCCATGGATTCCTCGTCGTGGCCGATGGCGATGTAAACGTCGCGTTTGGGCGCATAGCCCTCGCGCAGCAGGTGCTCCACGCTGTCAAACAGGCACGCCACCTGCCCCTTCATGTCGATGGCCCCGCGGCCCCAGACGTAACCGTCCGCGATGTCGCCCGAGAACGGCGCGTGCGGCCAGTCACCCCGCGTGGCCTCCTCTACCGGCACCACGTCGATATGGGCCATCATCAGGAAAGGCTTTTGGTCCGATCCGGATCCCTTCCAGCGGTACAGCAGGCTGTATTCGTTGACGACCTCGCGCTCGAGCGCCTGATGCAGCAGCGGGTACGTCTTCTTCAGGTATTCGTGCAGCCCGAGGAAAGCCTTTGCGTCCACGCCTTCCTGCGTCACGGAGGTGATGGTTTCGTACTGAATGAGGCCGGAGAGGTGCTCCGCCAGCATGCCCTCGTCCAGTGCCAGCGGCTCCGCCTTCGGCGCTTCGGCACGGCGCGGCTTTTTGCGGAGGGTATTCATCGTCAGCACCGCGAACAGCAGCACCAGCAGGCCAAGGATGATATAGACAACGATCATTATGCTTCCTTCCTTTTTCTCTGCGCGACGTACATCCACCGCGCCAGCAGTACCGCCAGCACCGACATCACCGGGATGAGTATGCCCGCGATATCGAGCGTACCCGGCATCAGCATGAACAGCGCGACGATCAGCAGCGTGGGAATCACCGCGAGCCGCCAGCTCTTGGAGATGAACACCACGCCCAGCGCGCCGAACAGCGCGGGGATCACATAGCCGTCCGACAGGCTGAACACCTGCTTCAGCGTCGGGTCGGCGTTGATGAGGTTGGCGATGGGAATGACGAGCACGAGGCCGACGAGCAGTATCAGCGTGGTCACGATGGACGACACCGCCACCGCGATGGTGGACAGCACCTCGCCCTGCTCTGAAGAGGGGCTGACGCCCACCTTGCTCATCGTCACCTGCGCGGCGGGAACCTTCATGTTGGCAAGGTTGCCCGTCACGAACGCGAGGTACGTGCCGCCGGAGCCTATCATCGGGGAGTAGTTGAACACCTCGATAAGGCCGATGGCCCAGTACATGGGAATGATGGCGACCGCGCCCTCCAGAAAGGAATTGCGATCGGGCACCACGCCGTAGATCAGACAGAAAAGCAGCGGCACCGCCAACAGCACAAGCAGCGCGCCTACCGTCCAGATGCGCCCGATGCGGTGGGTCTGCTCGTCGTATTCATTGAGCATCAAGCCCGGTTTGTTTGCCATGTCAAGCCACCCCCATAAACAGCCCGTGATATACGATGGACAGCGCCACCGCGCCTATCATCGATACGGGCAGCGCGAAGTTCTCCAGCCATTTCGCCTTCGTCAGCTTGATTATCGCGCCGAAGACGAGCATGAGCACAACGCCGGTTATCAGCGTCAGTATCTGTGCCTTGAATCCCGCGAGATACTGGCCCGCCGAGGCCAGCTGCGTACCCGACGCCTCGTTGGCTTTCTCCGCCAGCCCCGCCGCGTACTGCTGTATGTTGCCGAGGTTGGCAAACGCGCTGAGACCCTTGGCGACGAACTGCCCGCCCATTACGGCGATGATGCCCATGAACAGTGCGTCGGTCAGCGTCTGGCTCCACTTCGGGTCCTTCTGGCCCACGCGCAGCAGCTTGCGCTGGTACCACTTGAGGCCGAAGATGTTGAACAGCGGCCCCGCGATGATGCCCAGCGTCATCACCCAGATGACGCTCGCGAATATGGACAGCGTCATCTGTCCGCCCGCCGCCTCCAGCACCTTGCCCGCCGCGATGGTCTCATACGACATCGAGCCGATGACCGACAGGCGAATCCACGCGAGCGGGGTGCCTATCGACGCGGCCAGCGCGATCATCGCCAGCACGATGGGCACCGACGGCACGATGGAGAATGTGCCGCTGGAAACCGCCGCCTCGCGCATCAGCTTCGCGGGAATGCCGAGCTGTTTGCCGCGCTTTACCGCGCGCACCAGAAACACCACCGACTGTGTGAGCACAAACAATATGATGATACCGCCCATGATGTACATGAAGGCACCGTTCATCAGTTTCTCTACAGGCATAGCCGAACATCACTTCCTTATAACAAATTCAGAATTGACATGATCCTACAGATTGCGCCTTATTATACCCCCTTTGGGGCATGCGGCGCAACCGCATATCGGCAGGGCATGGTAAAGAACCGCGTTTCAAAACGGCGAGAAAACATGATACGGCGGTCATTGAGAACGGATAATGTACAAAAAGGATCTGCTTATGCAAGCGCACCGTCGAACCGCCCCGTGGAGGGAAAGGCGCTGACTGCCGCCTGACGGATAGGAGCTCACCCGTCATGACAGTACGCGCATTCGATGTTGCCCTCGGGGCAGGTTTTATGAAATCGCGGGAATCACCTCGGGCAACGTCACTTCGCCGCAGAAGGAGGTGTACATCCTGTGGCGGACTTCCGCCAAGTCGGAGGTGTGACCGAGCACCCACATGAGCTTGGTGACGGCGCACTCGCTCGTCATGTCGAAGCCCTGCAGTATGCCGGAGTCCAGCGCGAGCCTGCCCGGCTCGTACACCGTCAGGTCGGAGGGCTCGTACCGGCACTGCGTGGTCAGCAGCACGGCGACGCCCTGCGCCAGCAGCGCGGTGATGCCGTCCAGCAGGTTTCGGCGCAGACAGTGGATGCCGCCCAGCCCGAAGCCCTCTATCACCACGCCGCGAAAGCCCATCTCGCCGAGCCGTTCGAAGATCTCCGGATGCGTTCCCGGTATCAGCTTGAGCAGAAACACGCGCGTGTCCAGCGCGTCGTCCAGCGCGAAGGGCCCCGGCGACGCCGTCTGCGCCTCCGGGCTGAGGCGCACCCGTCCGTGGCGTACTTCCCCCACCGGCGCGGCGTTGATGCTCTCGAACGCGTCGCGGCTCGTCGTGCGCACCTTGGCTACGCGGCAGCCGCGCATGATGCGCCCGTCGAACACGACATGAACGCCCCGCAGCGGGCTGGACGCGGCCAGCAGCGCGTGCCGCAGGTTGCGCTTTGCGTCGGTATGCGGGTGGTCTATGGGCAGCTGAGAGCCGGTGATGATTACGGGCTTATTCACGCCGCGCAGCATGAAGGACAGCATGGAGGCGGTATAGGCCATGGTATCGGTGCCGTGCAGCACCACCACGCCGTCGTAATCCGCGAGGCATGCATAGACCTCGCGCGCGATTTCGCGCCACTCCTCCGGCTGTATGTTGGAGCTGTCCAGGCTGAACAGCGTGCGCGTATCCAGCGAAAATACGCGCGCCCTCGGCACGCGCGACAGTATGTCCCGGGCGGACAGCGTGGGCACCAGCCCCGCCGCGCCCGTCGTGCAGGCGATCGTCCCCCCGGTGGAGATCACCACCAGCTTCTTCATTCCCATATCCTCAGCGCGCTTAGGGCGCGCCATCTCCCCGCAAACACAAAAAGCCCTGGCAGGCTTTTTGCAAAGTCACGTTATCGCTTCCCGGCGCGCAATCAGTCGAGCAGCGCCTTCAGCTTCTCCTCGTAGAACCGGTCGATCTCGGCGTGGAACTCCTCCGCGCCGCCGTCGTTCTTCACGATGCAGTCCGCCATTGCCTCGGTTTTAGAGGTCTGGAACAGCTCCTCCTCGCCCTTATCGTACTCCATAAACTTCTCATACGACTGCGGGTCTCTCGCGGAGGCGCGCGCCTGCATGCGCTCATAGCGCACCCGGTCTTCCGTCACGACGATGTCGATCAGCAGGAACTTGTCGCCGAACTCCTTTTTGAGCGTCATCACGTCCGACAGCGGGCGAATGCCCGATATCAGCACGTTCTTGATGCCGGACTCGCGGATCTTCTTCGCGATCTGCTCCGGAAAGAAGCTCTGCCCGTACTGGCTCATGTATTTGTTGGAGATGTAGTGCAGGTTCTCCCGCGAATGCTCCAGCCCTTCCTTCGTCGCCAAATCGCGCGCGACGTCGCCGATGGAGAGCATCGGCAGGGCGTACTTATCGGACAGGTATTTCAGAAAATAGTCCTTGCCGGACGCGTTTTTGCCAACTGCTGCAATAATCATTCTGTTATCCCCTCATATGCAAATATTCTGCCGCCAACCGGCAGATGCTGTGCATGATTCCCTGGACGCTACCCATGATATCAATGCGCCCTCATTTCGTCAATACCAACATCCAGCGAAGCGAAGCAGCGCCGTCACTTCTCTCCCATTTCAAAGGGACAGTAATCGCCGCACATGGTGCATCCCTTACCGGGCTTCCCGTATCGGCGGGCGCGGATCATCCGCTGCGCACCCTCCGGATACAGTGCGCAGGTGATATCACCAATGCAACCATTTTGCTGCCGCGCCTCGGACATGCGCCTGTCCGCCGAAGCGTCGCCGCCGCGCGCGATGAAGCCGCTGTGCGCAGCGATGCGCGCCGCTGCGACCGCCTCCTCCAAGTCGTCCGCGGAGGGCAGCCCAATGTGCTCCGAGCGCGTTACACATGTGATGCTGCATGCGCCGCTCATCACCGCCACGGCGCTGGCGATCGCCGACGCGACGTGGTCATACCCCAGCGCGATATCGGTGGAAACCGTGAGCACGCGGTAGGGCGCTCCTCCGCATATAGCCTTCGACTTGCGGATAATCTCCGGGATACGATCGATGGACGCGTGCCCTATACCCTCTACGGCGACTCCCACACCCTTCTTTCGCGCCTTTTCCGCGAGTTCCGCCATGCGCTGCATTTCGGCAAAATACAGATCGTCACCGCTGTCCAGCACGGAGCCCGGACGATAGCACGGCCCCAGGCTGAGACAAACGCTGTATTTCGCGGCAACGTCCAGAATGTCTTCGAAATATGTATAGAATGGATTCTCATAGCCATTACGCCGCGCCAATTCCAGCATCATCGCGCCGCCGCGGCTGGTGCAGGGAATGATGCGCTCCGACGCCTCCAGCAGCCGCTTATCATTCCGAAAGGCGGTGGCGTGCAGCGTAACGACGTCAAAGCCGCGCAGCACTTCGTCCTCAAAGATGCGGACAACCGCTTCCGCGTCCAGCTTCCCGTCCTGTCGGCCCGCACGGATGTACGCTTCGTATGCGCTCACCGTGGCGAAGGGTGCGTCTACGCCCTCCATCAGCCTGCGCTGCGCATCCGGAATGTCCTCCACAAGGCTCAGCTCGGAAATCACGTCCGCTCCGGCGGCGAGTGCCCGGGCCGCCTTGGTGCGTTCTTCTTCGATGGAGCTACTGGTGCCGCTCATGCCAATATTCGCAAATATCACCGGAAATGCGTCGTCGCCCAGCCTCACTGGCCGGACGCCCCTTACGCTGCTTCCGATAATGATGGTATTTCCCATGGATTCTCCCTTAGCTTACAGGTTATACTTGCTCTTAATCCGCTGGAGCAGCAGCAGCGCTGTTGTATTGAGTTCAGCCTCGTCCAGCGAGCTCACGTTCAGTTCCGTATCCCAATGACTTTTCATCAAGCTGCACATCAGCCGCTTCATTTCCGGATCGGTCCTGCCGAGTTTAGCGCGGATCTCTTCGCACGTATCCGTCACGTTGATGCCGTCCTCCGGCGAGAACACCCGCAGCGTCTTGCCCTGTGAATCGGTCAGCGTCTGCGCATTGATAAAGAATACGTTGTGGGCGTTCTTGTACTCCAACAGCGGCGTTGTGTTCCACATTTCGTGCGCGTGCACCCTGTCCAGTATATACAGGCGACTGGCGCGGTTCTTGCGCTTCGTCATCACCATGATGGGGAACGCCGATTCGATATAGGACAGCTTTCGCATGAAGCTGGAGTAGTTCAGCTTGCGCTCGTCCACCTCCTTCACACAACTCAGTATCTTCTGAATGAAGATGTTATGGAAACGGTGCGCGTAGAACTTGGAGTGCTTGAGGTGGAAGTCCTCCTCGTCAATGATGGTGATGTCGCTGCCGATGATTTTCTTCGCGATCACCTTGAGGTCGTCACAGAGCTCCTTATAGTGCGACACGTCCTTCATCTGGTACAACCCCGTCTCGCGGCTCGCCTCGTCGTAGTGCATGGAAACGATGATGTCGCATTTGAGCTCCTGCCTGACGGCACGCAGGAAATCCCAGAAGACGAACTCTATCCAGTTGAGGTGCTTCTTCGCGGACAGGCTGTGGTAGACGATATGCTTCGCATTCTTCAGCCGGTCGGAGAACCTTCTTTCCCCCTTGCCGTCGGCGTAAAGCAGCGCGTAGTCGGCGTCGTTGACGTCGAACATCACGCGGCCATTCGCCAGCTTGTACCGGTTGCCCAGCTTGTCGATGCTTTCCAGCATTGTCGCGGTGCTTGGGCTGCGCAGTGCGCGGGCGATGAATATGCCCAGTTCCACCAGCAGCGCCAGCAGCACAACACCCGCCACCAGCAGCACGATGTTGAGCAGCGGGGATGCGAACTGGTCGGACCCGATGTAGGAGAACACCGTCTGGAATATCGTGGGCAGTATCACCGCTGTGACCACGTAGATGAGCGTGCGCTTTTTCATACCTTCTCCTTTATCGCTTTGTAAACAAGCGAAGCGACTGCTCCCGGTCAAACGAACTCCGGCCTCCGTAGGCCTGTGCGCTGTTGAAGCCGCATCGAGCGTAGACTCCCTCCACCTCCCGCGCCACCGAAAGCATGGACTCCGGCTGCGGAGGACGGATATTCATGTCCACAAGCTCCGTGCCCGGGTCGAGATGCAGCTCGTTGACGATGGTGCACACGCCCATATCCGCGTAGTCGCGCACGCCCGAAAGCAGAGACTCATCGCTCTCGAGGCCGTGAATCACGATGCTGTATACATGATTCTCCCCCAGCACCTCCAGCGCCTTTTGCAGCGTCGCTTTAAGCTTGGGCTTGGGCAGCACCGCTGACTTGCCCGGGCAGAAGCGCTTGAAGCCCTCCTCGCTGAACACCTCGGTGCTCAGCAGCAGATTCATGCCCGATCCGCCCAGCGTTTCCAGCAGCGAAGTGGTCTCCGGCGAGAACACGTTGAGCGTTACCTTGATGTCGTCCCGGTAAAGATCTACAAGCCTCTGCACGGCAAGGGCCAGCGTCGCATAGTACATAAAATTCTTATCGAAGTCGGTGAAGTTGCCGCCGCTGATGAATATGGAATTCACCGTCCCGCCGTCGTTTTTTATAGCGGTTTCGACGGCTTCCAGCGTCGTGCGCATGTCCAGCTGCCGCAGGATATCGTCCGGGCGCGCCGCGTTGCAGCGGATGGAGCAGTAACGGCAATGGCGCTCTGGCGTGGCAAAATAGCAGGACGTGTTGACGAAGATGCCGAGCGTGTGGTTGAACATGAACGTCAGCACGGACTCCACCCGCGCGCCGCCACGCGTCTCCATGCCGTAGAAGGACGGTGTACGCGAGAACGTCAGCTCCAGCGGCTCATAGCCCGGCCGACAAAGCGCGTATGCGCCGCCCTGCCAGTCTATCATCCACGGCGAGTCTTCCTTCAGTATGACGCCCGTCACCAGTCCGTCCGGCAGCAGTATAACCTCCTGGGGCACGTTCATGTGGATGAAGTGCTCGTCGTCCATGTTGCCGTATGCGCGGCGCTTGTAGAGGTACGGGCTGCCAAAGAGCGCGACCGCCTCTTCCGACATGCGAAAGCCATGCGACAGCAACTCGGCTTTGGCTTCAATAGAATCGATTCGTTTCATGTGTATTCCTTAATCCAGATGTTTTCCGAGCAACCCAAGGCCGAGCTCGTAAGAGTCCCGCACCTCCGCCAGCATGCTCTCGTAGAAAGCAACAGCCGTCTGCTGCCGCCGTTCAGCGATGCGTTTTGCATGAGCGGTATAGAATCGGTCGTATACCTTTTCCAGTTTGAATTTATATTCCTGAAAGAACGAAGGAGTGGCGGTATCGCTGCCGTCGGAGACACTTCCGTCCTCGCGCAGCGTGTACAGCGGCTGGGAAACATGCCCTTCATAGCATATGGTGCGCGCGATGCCTATTGCGCCGGAAGCGTCCAGCTTGTCCGCGTCGTAGAGTATTTTGTCCTCGATGAACCGGGGCGGGCAGCTGGAGCGGTAGCGGTGCGCGCGGATGCAGTCCCGCACACGCGCTGCGCGTGCTTCGTCCCAGCCCGTTTCCGTCAGGAACACATAGGCTTTGTCCCCGCCGACTTCCGCGTGGTTCCGGGCAGGATCGTCAAACTGTTCCGCGCGGCCGATGTCGTGAAGCAGGCAAGCCGCCAGCAGAATATCGTAGTCCACATCCCGCTCGTGTTGCGCGATGTCCAGCGCGGCGTACAGTACGCGGTAAATATGCTCCTTATCGTGCGAGCTTGCATTCATACAGGACAGCATGTACCGCTCAATCTCATGATACTGACGAGTTTCCACCCCGTTCCCCCTTAAAAAAAGGGCGGCGCTCGCCCTTTTATTCTATATGGTATATTCTATCACACCGTGACGGGATCGCAAGGAAAATCGTACCACAAACGGCTGTAATTTACCCGGACAGCCGCGCGAAAAAGCCCGGACGTACTGCCCGGGCTTCCGGTGGTTCTCTGCTTTCAGGCACGCCGCGGCTTCACGCGGAAACGCTTTAAGCGCAGCGCGTTGGTAACGACGGATACGGAGCTCAGCGCCATAGCCGCGCCCGCGATCATGGGCGTCAGCAGCGGCCCGCCGAACGCATGCAGCACACCCGCCGCAAAGGGGATTCCGATGATGTTGTAGATGAACGCCCAGAACAGGTTCTGGCGGATGTTGCGCATCGTCGCGCGGCTTAAGGCAATCGCCGCCGCCGCTTCGCCGAGGTCGCCGCGCATCAGCACGACGTCCGCCGACTCCACCGCGACGTCCGTGCCGGTGCCGATGGCCATGCCGATATCGGCCTGCACCAGCGCCGGGGCGTCGTTGATGCCGTCGCCCACCATGGCGACGCGCAGCCCCTGCTGCTGCAGCTTCGCCACCTCGCCCGCCTTGTCGCCCGGCAGCACCTCCGCCAGCACGTGCGAAATGCCCACCTCGCACGCGATGATGTCCGCCGTGGCGCGGTTGTCGCCCGTGATCATGTACACATCCAGCCCCATATCGGCAAGGCGCGCAACCGCATCCGCGCTGGAGGGCTTCACGGTGTCCGCCGCGCCCATCAGCGCGACGAGCTTGCCGTCCGCCGCGATGTACATCAGCGTGCGCCCCGAAGCGGACAGTGCCGCCGCGTCCGCCTGCGCGATGCCGGTATCAATGCCCTGCTCCGCCATCAGCCGCGGGTTGCCCGCCAGCACGCGCTTTCCGGAAACCGCCGCTTCGATGCCGCGGCCCGCCAGCGCCCGGAACTCCTCCGGCTGCACGGTTTCCATACCGCGCTGCTTCGCGCCCTCCACGATGGCCCGCGCGATGGGATGCTCGGAGCCGTACTCCGCCGACGCCGCGAGAGCAAGCGCCTCGTCCTCGCCCATGCCGTAGGCGCGGATGTCGGTCAGCACCGGCTTGCCCTCGGTGATGGTGCCGGTCTTGTCGAGCACCACCGCCTGCGTGCGCCCCGCCGCCTCCAGCGCCTCGCCGCCCTTGATGAGGATACCCAATTCCGCGCCCTTGCCGGTGCCCACCATGATGGCGGTGGGCGTCGCGAGGCCCAGCGCGCACGGGCACGCGATGACCAGCACCGTGACGAATATGTTCAGCGCGAAGCCTATGGTTTCGCCCGCAATCAGCCAGACCAATGCCGCGAGCAGCGCAATGCCCATCACGGCGGGCACGAAGTAGCCCGAAATCACGTCCGCAAGCTTGGCGATGGGCGCCTTTTTGCCCTGCGCTTCTTCGACCAGCTTGATGATCTTGGAGAGCGCGGTGTCCTCGCCCACCTGCGTGACGCGGCACGTCAAGAGCCCCTCGCCGTTGATGCTGCCGCCCGTAAGCGCCGAGCCGGGATGTTTCTCCACCGGCAGGCTCTCGCCCGTCAGCATGGACTCGTCCACGGAGGACGCCCCCTCCGTTACGACGCCGTCCGCCGGGATGGACGCGCCGGGCCGCACGAGCACGATGTCGCCCACGGCCACCTCGTCCAGCGGCACCTCCAGCTCCGCGCCGTCCTTCAGTACCACGGCGGTCTTGGGCCGCAGATTCACCAGTTTTTTGATCGCCTCAGAGGTTTTCCCTTTGCTCACGGCCTCGAGGTACTTGCCGACCATCACCAGCGTGATGACCATCGCCGCGGACTCGAAGTACAGCTTCTGCGCGAAGCCATGATCGCCCAGCGCTATCATGATGGCACCGTACACGCCGTACAGAAACGCGCTGCCCGTGCCGATTGCCACCAGCGTGTCCATGTTGGGCGCACCCTTGAACAGCATTTTGAAGCCTACGCGGAAGAAGCGGCTGCCCGCCCAGATGACTGGCAGCGTGAGCGCAAGCTGTACCAGCGCGAAGTTCAGCCCGTTCTCGTGCGGGCTCAGAAAATGCGGCAGCGGCAGCCCTATCATGTGCCCCATCGCGATGTAGAGTATGGGTACGGCGAAGCAGACGGCGACTACCAGCCGCCGCTTCATGGCCTTCAGCGCCTTCTCGCGCTTCTCCATCTCCGCGTCGCGCGCGCCCTCGTCCTCCACGTTCGCAGGCGTGTAACCCGCCTTGGTGATGGCGTCCTTGATCTGCGAGAGCTTCACCGACGCCGGGTCGTACTCCACCTGCGCGCGGTTCGTCGCGAGGTTCACCGACGCCGTTTCCACGCCGGGCAGCTTGCGCACGGCGCGCTCCACCGCCGCGCTGCACGCCGCGCAGCTCATGCCCTGCACGGAAAGCTCCGCTTTGCGCGCGGTCCGTATCTCCGCAAGGCCGTAGCCCGCGTCCTCCACCGCCTTTTTGAAATCGTCAAAGCCCGTTTGCGTCTCGTCAAAGCGCACCGTCATGCGTTCCGTAGCGAGGTTGACGTCGCACGCCTCCACGCCGGGCAGCTTTGCTATCGTCTTCTGCACATGCGCCGAGCAGGACGCGCAGCTCATGCCGCTGACGCTGTAAGTTTTCTCTGTCATGACCGCCTCCCTTGTACCCAAACGATATCAGACGCCGCCCCGCATTGCAAGCAAAAGGCAGGGACGGTGCCCTGCCCAGCTTCGCGGAAACTCTTTTACGAGGGGTTTGCCCTCCCTGACCGCTGCTACTTCCGAAACGCGGCACTGGATTGCTTCGTCGCGCAAACGCTCCTCGCAATGACGAAAGGCACACGGCACAGCCGTCATCGCTTAATACGCGGTGCCCCGAGGCAATCCTTTGCGGCAGTATTGAGCCGGTTGAGCGGATTCAATCGGTGCCTGAAATCATTCGATCCGATTGACTTCCCCGTTTTCGGGATTCATGCTGTACCACGCAAGGCCTTCGTTGTCGTCCATGAAATAGATCCAGCCGTTCGGGCCGGTGCAGAGCGGCTCGGTATTGAAATCAATTTGCTGCTTGGTTTCCATGCTTTCCATATCGATGGCGAGTATTCTGTTGCCGATCACATAACCATCGTTTTCAAACTTCAACCCTGCGGAGAGATACAGTACTCCTCCAGCGATGTTGAACGTGGTAATGGTATCATCGCATTGATAAAACACTTCCTCCCCGCTGCCGTCCCCGTGCACGCGCATTATGGCATTCTCGCTGTTGTAGTATACCCAGTCGCCCTCAATGCAGTAGTTTCTCAGAGAGGCCGCCATGATGATTTCCGGCTTTCCGCCCTCCACGGACACCCGGCAGAACCCGCCGTTTTCGAGCTTCTTCACGCAGTAGTATACCCAATCGCCCGCGACACACGGGAATATTACCATTTCATCCGTCAGCTTCGTGGGTTCGCTGCCGTCGGTTTTCATCTTGTATAGACAGCCGTTGTCGCTGAAGTTGCTGTAAACCATCCAATCGCCCGATACGGACAGAAACGCGCAGTTATCGTCGTTGATCTTCGTCAGCATGCTGCCGTCCGTGCGCACTTTATACGGCCTGCCGCCCTCGCCGATGTAGTACAGCCAGTCGCCGACGACGTTGAGGCTGGTGCCGCTGGCATCCCCTACGCGCTGGTATCCGCTGCCGTCCGCGCGCATCTTGTAGACAGCGAGGTCTTCGTCCATCCGCGCAAGATAAACCCAATCCCCCTGCGTCGTCAGAAGGCCGCCGTACCATCCGTCGTTCTGCTTAAACGCGTTGGTCATATTGCCCGCCGTGATTCCCTCCGTGTTGATCTCGCTCTGCGCGGCATAATCCGGCGAGAACGGGATATCGATGGTGAAACCGGACTGATGCTGCTCCGCCCAATCGGTCAGCGCCTTTGCGTCCTCCGCGCTGTTTGCACCCAGCGCCAGTAGCCGGTTGATCTCGTCGATATTCGTGCCCGACATCGCGTACAGCGCCTCCGCTGCGGCAGTGTACGCCTCCGTATCGGAAGGCTCCAGCTCCGTCAGCCGCAGCGCCGCGGCGTATAGCAGCTCATTATTTCCCTCGGCGCGGTACTGTTCGATCATCGCACGCAGCTCGTCCGCCGAAGCTGCCGCGATGGCGTCCTCGGCGGTGGTGGGCGCGGGCGCGGACGAGGACGTTCCCTGTCCCGCCGAAGCCGAAACATCCGAAGCGGGTGCGCTGCAGGCGGCCAGCCCCAGCATCATCAGCAGCGCCAGTATTAAACATAGTATCTTCATCCTTATATTTCCCCTTCCAAAAATGTGGCTCTTACCCAAGTGCGGTTATTGTTCCGCTGTCGATGTCGATGCGGTACCACGCCATATCGTTATAATCGACAAAGTACGCATTGCCGTCGCCGTCCACATAGATCGTATCGGTGATCTGCTCAACCGTCCGCAGAATATCAAAACTGTCCATATCGACGATCATGATCTGCCCGTCGGCTCCGTTGTTGTTGACGGACAGCAGCATCGTATCGCCGGCGATGTTCATGGTGGCGATGGGCCGGTCATACTGCAGCACCTTTTTGATTTCGCTGCCGTCCGGCCGCATTCTCCAGACGGTATAGCCGTCGTCTCTCATGCAGTAATAGATCCAATCGCCCGCCATGCAGTAAAGACTCACGCACCGTGCTGTCAGCAGCTGCGTTTCGCTGCCATCGATGCGCGTGCGGAAGAATCCGCTTTCATCCGTCAGGGAATAGTAAACCCACTCGCCATATACGCACATATAGATCGCCGGTGCTTCAGTCAGCGCCATATTCTCGCTGCCGTCCATGCGCATCCTGTAAAACCGGTAATTGTCGTTTCCGTTTGCATAGTAGATGAAGTCTCCCGACACGGATATATAATCGCGAGTGCCATCGAGCAATTGGGTGCATTCGCTGCCGTCTGTGCGCATTTTATACAGCTCGCGCTGATTATCGCCCATGGGGTTACGGAAATAAATCCAATCGCCCACCACATTGAGGCAGCTGCCGCTAACCTCGCCGACGCGCTGGTATTCGCTGCCGTCCGTGCGCATCTTGTATATCGCAAAGTTTTCATCCGCGCGAGAGAAGTATATCCAGTCGCCCTGTGAGGCGAACAGACCGGTTTCCCAGAATTCATGTTCCCTGTGAAAATCATTGAGCAAATTTCCGGGTGTCGTGCCCTCCGTGTTGATTTCGTCATCCGACTCATAGTCTGGTATAAAGGGAAGAGAAACCGAGTAATCCGGCTGATTGTTCTCCGCCCAATCGGCGAGCGTCTGCGCGTCCTGTGCGTTTTCTACGCCTTGCGCCAGAAGGGCGTTGATTTTAGCATAGTTATCCGCCGACATGGCAGTCAGCGCGTCCATCGCGGCGGTGTACGCATAGGTATCCGACGTGTCGAGTTCAATAAGCCTTGTGGCTGCCGCGTACACCATCTCGTAATTGTCTTCGCTCTGGTACTGCGCTATCATCGCGCGCAGCTCCTCCGCCGAAGCCGCGCCGATGGCGTCCTGCAAAGTGGTGGGCGCGGGCGTTACCATGGCTTGGGAAGCGGTTTCGGTGGAAGCCGCAGGAGCGCCGCATGCAGTCAGCAGCACAAGAACCAGTATAATACACATATCCAATATTCTTTTCACTGTTGCCCCCTGTCGGATGTACCCTGTGTTAATCTGTTGTGTTCTCCGTTATTGATTCAGCCTGTGTTTATTCTTTGTCGCCCGATAAGCAGGGCGGAAACGTCATGCCCAGACCGCCCAATACAAAGGCTTTAGTATGCCCTCCATGAACCCCATATTCGTCATGAATGCCGTTATAATTTTCGTTTTTCATTCCATGCACAGGAGCTTGCGCGTATTCCATAATGTGCTTCCGGAAAATCCGCGCAAGGCACTCGGTTTGCGCCATCATTTTCTCCAGAGCCAGCGCGGCCTGCCTGCGTTCCTCTACGCTTGCGGCATCGCGACGAAGCTTGAGATAATATCCGATGTCGTGCGGCGCAAAGAGCTCGTCGCAGAATTCCGCGCCTTTCGTCAGCATAAGCCGCAGCGCATGGCTGAAATCCCCATCGTAAAACGACAGTTTCCTTTTCTCCGCCGCGTAAAATGCCGTCAGCGCATCCTTGAAATGCGGCGTTTCGCACGCGTATTGGTATAACGCGGCTTCGCCCAGCTTCATGACAATCTGGTCCGCCACCTTTGGATGGGCCGCGCAGAATGTGGAATCCTTCAGTATGGCAATTAATATTTCCGCGTCTGTAAGCTTCTCAAGAATGTAAAGCTCGGAACTGTCCCGCCGATAATCGAAATCATCAAGGCTAGGCTTTTCCCGCAGCAGCCGCGCGAGCAGAGCCTGATCCCGCAGCGCGTCCACAGCACGGCGGCGGATACCGTAGCCGCGCCACTCTTCAGAGTGGGACGTATCCGCCGCAATTTCATAGAGCTTCCGCTCGTCACCCAGCTTTGCCGACGCCTCAATGACCACCAGCGCGCGTATTCCCTGATCCTGAGCGGGTGTTTCTGTGCGAAGAATCGCCCGAAGCTCCTCCGGATCATTAATAAGTCTCACCGCCCGCAGTGCCGACTCCCTGTCGTTTTTCATCCATCCGGGTTTGAAAAGTCCCATATCCTTTTCCCAACCGCTTTGCGAGCATTGTGGCAACACCGGGCACAGGCGCTGACCCTGTACCCGGTGCTGTTTCCATCGTTTTTCTCCCGGCTGACGCATCGCCCGCCTATTGCAGCTTTCCTGTCTCCCCGGACGCGAGATCGACATAATACCATATGTTCCCTTCCTCGTAGTCCAGATAGTATATCCTGCCGCCCGCGGCAAACACCGCTTCGCACCACTCGTCCACCAGCACCGTCTGCTTCATCGTCTCCAAATCGACCAATACCACGTTTTCATGGTCGCTGCCCTCCATCTGTCCGGCGGCGATCATGCGCCCTTCCGCAAAAAGCACCAGGCCGCCCTTACCGTCGAACCGCACCACAGGGGTCGGCTCGCTGCCGTCCAGCCGCATTTTCTTTACCAGCATGCCTATTTCGTCGCCGGTGACACAATATATCCAATCGTCCTCGATGCAGTACCCTTCCACACTCTCCTGCGTGAGCCGCTTTAAATCGCTGCCATCCGGGGCGACGCTGTAAAAACTTCTGTCGTCTCGGTACCTGAAATAAATTCTGTCGCCGTACAGATACGGGTACATCACCGGCGTTTGTACCACCAGCGTGCGTTCGCTGCCGTCCAGCCGCATCTTGTACAGGCTGTCCCCTTCGTTCATGCTGGCATAGACGATCCATTCGCCGCACACCGCCATGTACTTGCAGTTGTCGTCCGATACCTGCGTGCGCTCGCTGCCGTCGGTGCGCATTTTGAATATGCAGTTGTTTTCATTCAGGTTGCAGTAATACAGCCAGTCGCCCACGACATTGAGACAGCATCCGCAGTCCTCGCCCAACCGCTGCTTGCTGCTGCCGTCCGTTCGCATCTTATAGATAGCCCAGTCCTCGGCGGGAACGGAGTAATACACCCAGTCTCCTTGTGTGGTCAGCAGCCCGTTCTGCCATGCGCCGTAAACACCGCCGCCGTTGTAGTAATTGCTGGTGGAAACGCCGTAGGTGTTGATCTCGTCCTCCGACGCGTAGTCGTGCGCAAAGGGCAGCCTCACCGAGAGATCGACGGCGTCGATCTGGTGCTGCACGTCCTCGGCAAACTTCGCGGGATCGGGTACGGTTTCCATGGCCTGCGCCAGCATTGCGTTGAGCGCGTCGGCATCTTTCTGCAGCAGCTCCAGACGAAACCCCGCCTGCGCGTAATATGCCGCTTCACTGTCCGGATCGATTTCAAGCATCTTGTCGGCGCAGCGCAGCGCGTTTTCATAGTCCTCCGCGGTGGCATATTCCTTCATCAGTACTTCCAGCTCATCCATCGTCGCGGCGGCTTCCACCGGGTCTGCCTCCGCCGAAGTCTGCGCTGCGGACGGCGTATCGGCGTCCGACGGCCCGTCCACGGGCGCGGAACACCCGGCAAAGCACAGCGCGATGAGAATCCCCCAGTACAGCATTCGTTTCATATCATTCATGTCTCCTTGCGAAAATATGGATATCTTCATCTTTATAGCATCAAACAGCAGCGCCCGCAAGCCCCGCGGCACAGCGCTGCATCGTTTATACTCTTTCTAAATGCCTGCTTATCGCGGGCGTCATCCGACCCGGACGGTAAAATAATAGGTGACGGTGGCAACCGCCGTGCGGACTTTTCCGAAGGTGTTGTACTGCAGCGTCTCGTTGGTCATAAACAGCCGCCTGCCGTTTTCCTTCTCCAGCTTCGCGGACGGGATACCGCTTTGCTTCGTCAGCCACTCCAGCGGCGCAGTTTGCACGTTGAACTCATCCATATCCTCAATATAATGCTCCTTGCATTTTCCTGTCTTTTGGGCAACCTCCCGAAGCCGTTTGAAGCCTGCGCCTCGCTCCAGCGTAGAGAGCGCCTCCGTCTCAATGCTGCTCCGCAACTTGAAAAGGACGTCTCCCGGCAGCAGCTGGCTCGCGCCGCTGATGGCTGTAACGCGGAACCAAGCTGGCGAATCGGGTTTTGCGGCGTCCTCGCGCCCCTTGAGAATACCCTTCATGGCCGTGACATTCCCCCGCAGACTGATAACCGTCGCCTTTTCCCCGGTTTCGATGTGGAAGCATCCCAGCTTCGTTTTATATTCCCACAGGTACACCTTCACCAATTTGTCCTGAAGCTTAAACGAGATATTGGATTTGCTGTTCGGCTTTCCGATCAGATCGATGAGCTCCTTCTCTGTCATTCCGACGCGGAGCTTCTCCATCTGGCCGTATGTGATCTCCTTTTTCATGCGCGTATCCTCCTTCATATCCATTGCATCGCGCTTGCTCCGTCCTGTCCGCGCCGGGAAGGGGCATCCTGATGCGCAAAGCGCGTCGGGATACCCCCTGGGGAGAAGCGCGGGCGGCCTCAAAAGCCGTTGTTGTGAATAAGCGGCGCGTCCGCTCTCGCTTTCACGCCGCGAGCTGTGCGGTTGATTTGTCCAAAGGCAACCTATACAGCGCGTCGATGCTCATGCTGACCGCATATTTTTTCCACTTCGCCGCCTGCTGCATGCGGCTTGCCGAGCCATAGGCCTTTTGTCCATCTCATCCGTTTGCAGCAGGTTACGGGCTGTATTCATAAGGCACTTCATATTCCTTGCAGTACGCTTCAGCCGGAGAGCCCGGCACCACCACAAAAGTGGAGTCAGCCCACATCGCGGAGTAAAAGACCTCTACGCCGTCCGGCACCACAAAGCGGTCTATCGGGTTCGTGAATTCATTCATCTGCATTCCCGTAATTCCAAGGTTTGCGGAAATCCGCACCTCGCCGGAACCGTAATACCGCTCCGCAACGCCGTCACCGTAAAACACCACATTCCGATACGACTCCAGCCAAAAATCCGCAAACGTCCTGTACGTAAAGTTGATCATCTTTTCTTCATCCGGGAAGAAGCCATAATATGCGTCGGGAGGATTCTCCGCATCGACGGAGATGCTATCCGGCAAGTCTTTTCCCTCCAGCGAATACAGCACCTCGGTAACATCACCCGTCAGCGCGTCTTCAACGCGTATCTCAAACACCCTGACATATCCGTCTATCCCGCTCTCATAATGGGCCGCGAGTACGGGTTCGCCTTCGGTGATGCGGATGATGAAGCTGACCTCGTCCATGGATTGGGCGCGCATTTCAGGCGGAAGCAACGAAGTGAACCCGACTCCGTCTGTCGTCAGACCAGAAATATCCACATCGGACAGCGGCGATATATTCACCCCCGGACAAAGCCCCAAATCGCACACCACGATATACTTGCCGCCTCCGCCCGGCGTCATCTCCGGAAGGACGGAGCACTCGACGTCGTCCGTGCATACCAGCGCGGTATCGCCTTCTTCGGCAAAGCCGGCTTCCGCATATGCCGACAGGAAGGAAAGCGCTTCCTCCGGTGGAGGAAGCGTCTCGACAGGCTCCACGTTCGGCTCGACAACCGTAACGGTGCATTCCGCGGTGTTTCTGCCCAGCGACGCCGTGATGACCGCCGTTCCCGTATCCCCTGTTACCAAATACGCGGAGACGTCCCCCTCTTCTTGGAAGTTCCGAATCGGTTCTGCACTGACGACGGAACTGTCGGAACTGACCCATTGAATCCGCTCATCCCAGGAGAATTCCGCATCGGTGATGACTTCCAGCACCGCGCTTTCCCCCTGTTCGACGGTAACCTCAGTGCAGGACATGTAAAACTCACTGACCACGGCGGTTACCCTTAATTTATAAGTCTCAGTGTACTCCGCTTCCTCCGTCCTCAGCTTTGCGGTAACATTCGCATAGCCTCCCTTAACCGCCGCCGCCATGCCGTTCTCATCAATCGTGATACAGCCGTCGTTGCTGTTCCAAACGTAATCGCTTCGTGAATACCCCTCCGGAACGGAATCGATGGGGAACTCATATGTGTCTCCGACATTCAGCACGGCGATTTCATCGTGGTTGTTGTATATCTGATGCTGATTACCACATGCGCCCAGCATTGTGCAGAACAACAAAGAGAATATCCCTGTGATTAAAAGCAGCTTTGCCTTATTCCCCATATGCTTCCCCTTACTTGCCTTGCGGCTTGAGTGCCGCCTCACTGATATTTTCGTTTTCATCTCTCGGTACGGGCAATGGGGAGATACACTCCGTTCCGCCGTGTATCTCCCCGTCCGTTTTATACAGTGTTAGTTCAGCTCAAAGTCCTTTTCTGTCAGGTTCGGATAGATGTCCCCCAGCGGGCTGTAATCTTCAACCGGATTGCCGCTTAAAAGCAGCGAGGTCAGCTTTGTCATGCCCGAGAGCGACGAAATGTCGGTTACCTGATTGTCCTCCATATAGAGGCGCCACAGGTTTTCCATACCCGCAAGCGCGCTGATGTCGGTGATTTGATTGCCTTTGATCCACAAATCCTCCATGTTTGTCATGCCCGCAAGCGCACTGATGTCGGTTATCCTGCCATTGCCCCATATCCAGAGGCCTTTCATATTCGTCATGCCCGCAAGCGTGCTGATGTCGGCAACGTCGTCACAGCAGATGCTCAGGCCCTCAAGCTTTGTAAGACCGGCAAGCGGGCTGATATCAACGTCATTTCCGCCGTTGTACATCGTCCACGACAAGTTCAGGTTTGTAAGGTTGGTAAAGTATTTAAGCGCATCCAGATCGCTTACCCTTGATACAACGGCGCCGCCCTCCAACTGTAAATCCAGTTCCGTTACAGCCTCCGCCTCGGCAAGCGTGATATCGCCCTCCGGCTTGCCCATCGCGCTGCGCACCAGTTCCTCTAAAACCGCGTCGGTAAAGACGACGACCGGCTCGTCCGTCGCCTCAGGCGTCGAGTCTTGTGAAACGTCAGGCGTTTCTGCGGACACGGAAGCCGATTGCTCCGAAGAAACCGTTTCGTCTGAAGAGGGTGCGGTGCACGCTGCAAGTCCCATCGCCATCAATATGACCAGCGTAAGATATAACACTTTTTTCATGTTCACGCCTCCTTCTGCCCTGTGAGCGCAATCGCATTAATTTATTTCAAAATCCTTACTCGTCAAATTGGGATAGATGTCCGCCAGCGCGCTGAAGTCCTGAACCGGATTATCCTTCAGCCACAGTTCCCACAGCTTTGTGAGACCGGCGATCGGGCTGACATCGGTGATCTGGTTATTCGTCAGCTTCAGCGATTCGAGCTGTGTCAATCCGGAAAGCGGCGACACATCGGCAACCTGGTTGAAGCAGATATCCAGCTTCGTCAGCTTGGTGAGACCCGCCAGCGGCGTGAGGTCGGTGATCAGGTTGGAATTGAAGCTCAGCGCTTTCAGGTTCACAAAGTACGCAAGCGGGCTGATATCCGAGAACTGTGAGCCCTCCGTTTTGTCGTTGCATATCTCCAGCGCCTGCACGAGGTACGCGTCCCGCTGCGTGATGGGTTCCGCGTCCTCCCTGCCCATCGCGGTACGCAGCGCTTTTTCGAACGCCGGATCATTGAACACGATCGGTTCTTCGGGAATATCCTCGGCGCTGATAATTTCGAAGTCCTTATCCTCCAGACTGTCGTAGATATCCGCCACGGGGCTATAGTCCGTAATGGGGCAGCCGCTCAGCTTCAGCTGGCGCAGCGGCAGTCCCGCCAGCGCCGAGATGTCCGATATGGGACAGGTCGTGATGTCCAGTATGATGAGCTCCTTGAAATTGGCGACCACGCTGATATCGGTCACAGGGCAGCCGCCTATCATCAGCACCTTCAGCTTTGTCATGCCGGCAAGCGGAGAGAGGTCGGACGCTTGATTGCCCCATATCTGCAGGCTGTCCATTTCGGTGAGGCCGGACAGCGGACTGAAGTCCGTGATCTGGTTTCCGCCCAGGCTCAGGTACTGAAGCTTGCTCAAACCCGCCAGCGCGCTGATATCGCTGACCGATTGGAACATCAATTCCAGCTTGTTAAGGTTCTTAAACGCGGCGAGGCTGCGGATGTCCGTGATGACCTCCTCCGGCGGCGGCCACTCGTTGTTCATCACCAGCTCCGTCACCGCTTCGGCTTCGGCCGCGGTGATGTCGCCCTCCGGCTTGCCCATGCACTCGCGCACCCGCGCTTCCAGCACCGGATCGGTGAAAGTTACGACTTCCGGCGCGGATACGGATGCCTCGGCCGACAGCGATTCCGATACGGCGGGCGCGCCGCATGCCGCAAGCCCCAAAGCCAGCATCATCGCCAGCCCAACACACAAACCCTTTTTCATGTTCACCCTCCTGTTTTTCATCCACAATGATGTGGTTTTATCTCCATCTTGTTGCAGGCTGCCCCGCAGCTGTCAGCCTGTCCTCTCGCAGCTCACGATATATTCATACTCGCCGCCGGAAGCGAATTCCGTGGTGATATGCAGCGTCAATATGCCATCCTCCAAGGAATAGGTGCCGCTGCTTTGGGTAATACCGAGGGTGTTGTCGGCAGGGATATCCACGGTAAAGCGCTCGTCTGCGCCCGTCATCGTGATGGGATAGCTTTCCGTATACTCCTCCTGCTCAAAGATATAGATTCCGGTTCCATCGGCCTCGATGGTCACCTTCAGCGAAAGCGGCGTTCCGCCGCCCACCGGCTCCCCGGTGCCCTCCCACGTTCCGACGAGCTCCTCCGACACCGTATTCTCTGATGTTTCAGGGCTGGGAGAAGGCTCCGGCGTGGCGGTCTGCTCCGGCTCCGCGTCCACCAGTATCAGGCTGCGGAGGTCCAGCTCGGTTTCTTCATTCACATCGGAGCGGAAGAAAACCGCCGTGTCCGGCAGGCTCTGACCCTCGGACAGCGTGAAGTCGTAGCACGAGACCGCGTTGAAGCCCGCCGCCTCCTCCGTGGCAAAGAACGTGACTTCGCCCGAATCCATCGTGCTTCCGTCCGGCATGACGAGCCGCATGCCAATGCTGCTGTTGGGGTGCATCTTGCCGTCGGTACCCATCTCGAACGTGATGGGCATGCTTTGACCCTTCTGCAGCACCTGTATTTCGTAGGTTGTGCCGCCGTCCGCCACGGCGTTGCGCACCGCGCGCCACAGCACATAGGTGGTATCCCCCATCTCAAAGGGATAGCCGGAAAGCCCGTCGGGCACGGGCTCTGTATCTTCCGCCGACGGCGATTCCGACGCTGACTTTGACACCGCGGGCGTTCCGCATGCCGCCAGCGCCAGCGCCAGCAGGATTACCAGTGCAGCGCGCAATCCATTCTTCATCAACAAACCCATATCTCTCCTCCTGTTCATTCGCCCACGGGCAGCGCGTACAGCGCGTCGATGGTCATGCCGAAGGTGTCATCGATGTACCCCTCGACGAGCTGTACCGAATACGTGTAGACATCCGTGATCGCGGGATCTTCATACATGGCTTCAAAATACTCTTTCACGGTGTCAGCCCCCGCCACGCCGCCGTCAACGATGGAACCGTCCTCCGCATTGAAATCGAACTCCGCATAAGAATTCTCGTTCAGACAGCCGACTACGTGAAAGCGCTTCAGTTCCGTATCATACATCACGATGAGGCCCATTACGGAGTCACCATAGTCTTTGATTGGCGTAAAAAACCGGACATCATACTCTTTGTCCCCCCATTCGGGGCGGTTCACTTCAATGCTCACATAGGTGCCCTCGTGATCCTCATACAGACAAACCGCGTTGGCCTCGTTCGCGACAAAGCCCAGATTCAAAAGCGTCGGGGGCGCGAACGGCAGCGCGAAGAGCGCGTCGGCGGTCATGCCGAAAGTTTCCCGGATCGTATCGTTGAAGAAGGAGATGGGCGCAAGCAGGATATCGCCCGAACCCGTATCGCCCAGCATTGCCCGGATGGCGTTCTCTACGCGTTCCCGGTCGCCGTCGAACAGAAGGCTGTCTTCCGACGAAACGTAGATGTAATCCGCAATGTGCTCGCCGTTTTGGGATATGCTGAACACATAGTTCTTGTTACCCGCCGGATCACAGCCTACGGTCAGCCCGGTGCCGCCGTCCATAACCAAAGATAACCGGATGGTGTCCGCCTCCATGTCCATTTCCGGAATACCCCATTCCGAGTGATTGATGTTGACGCTCAGATTTCCCGCGCTGTAAGCTGCCCATACGCTGTTATCGGGACGCGTAAACCCCAGCTCCTCCAGCGAAGATGGCACCGTGAAATCCTTTTTCTCGAGGTACGGATAGATGCTCGCCAGCGGCAAATAATCCGCGACCGGGCACTCCGCAAGGTACAGCTGCTTCAGACCCGTCAGTGCAGCCAGCGGCGAAACATCGCTGACCTGAGTGCGCGCAAGGCTTAAATACGTAAGCCCGGTCAGCCCGGAAATCGCGCCGAGGTCGGTGATCGCCGAGCCGTCGAGCATCAGAACCTTCAGGCTGGCGAGGTTCTTCAGCGGGCTGTAATCCTGCGCCGCGCAGCCGGACAGCGACAGCTTCTCCAGGCTTGTCATGCCGGAAAGCGGCGAGATATCGGCCACCGGGTTGTCGGCGAGGATAAGCGAGGTGAGCTTGGCAAGCCCCGCAAGCGGCGATATGTCCGTGACGGCGTTCGAAGCCAGATTGAGGCTTTGCAGGTTTTTGAAATATTCCAGCCCGTCCAGATCCGCAATCTGTGTCTCTTCGGAAGCGTCCATCTGCCATTCGATGCCTAAATACATCTCCGTCACCGCCTCCGTCTCCGCCGCGGTGATATCGCCCTCCGGCCTGCCCATGGCGGCGCGCACCCTCGCTTCCAGCACCGGGTCGGCAAACGTGACGACAGCGGAGGAATCGGCAGAAGCCGATGGCGAAGCCGTACCCGTCGAGACAGGCATGCCGCAGGCCGCAAGGCCGAATGCCAGCACCATGACCAATAATACACACAGCGGTTTTTTCATATCCGCCCTCCCGTTTTCATCCATATACCGCGGCAGCGCATCTGTCCGCCTGCCTTCCCGCAGCTCACGATGTACTTTATCGCCGGGGGCAAATTCTGTGGTGTCATGCCGACTGACTTACGGCGTCGGGCAGCGGCAGCGGTTTCCCGCCGCTATGCTTCCTTCAGATACTTTTCCAGCTTCTCGACGACGCCCGGCACGTAGAGTGTGTCGCAGACGACGCCGCCCCGCACGATCAGCTGGAACGTTCCGAAGCGTGTGTCGTGCACCTGATCCTCGCCCATGCCGAAGTTTGCGCCGCCCACGAGCGCGTCCGCCGCCGCCTCGGACATGCCGGGCTGTATGGCGCGCAGACCGTCCAGCAGCTTCTGTGCCGACGCACGCTGCGCCGCGTGCTTGCGCTGCTCCAGATCGTCCCCGCCGATGCCCAGCTTTTCAAGGTTGCGCACGATGGCCTTGACCACCGCCTCGTCACGCGCGGTATCCAGCAGCGCCATCAGCGCCTCCACGGCCGCCTCTCCGCCGATCCGCCCGATGCCATCTACCATCAGAGAGCGGTGATACGCACCTTCGTGCGTGTTGGTGGCCTCTGTGGTCAGCCGCGCCAGTGCGCGAGGAGATCCGGTTTTTGCGAGCGCGCGCATCACCGGCATACCAATCTCGCTGTCTGCGAGCTCCAGCAATCGCGGCACCGCCGCTTCACCCAGCGAGCCCAGCGCGTCGATAGCGCCGTTGACGCCCGTATAATCCCCGCTGCGGTAGCTGCGCATCACATCCAGCAGGGGCTCTATGGCAGCACTGCCCGCCGTTTTCGCAAGCGCTCCCGCCGCGTATTTGATGATGATATTTTCGCTGTCGTGCAGCGCCTGCGCCAGCGCTTCCGCTGCGGCCGCCTCGCCCGTTTGGCCCAGCACCTCAATGGCGCTCAGCCGCTTAGACCAGTCGCTGCCCTGCAAATCGGCGATCAGGCGGCGGCATTCCGCGCTCGGAACCTTCTGCGGCGTGTTCCCGGCGCTCCTCGTCCTTCCGCACCTTGCGCATTTGTCGCCTTCCCATTGGTGTCCGAATAAGCAACCCATGTAAGCTCTCCCCCTGTGTATTTCAATCTGCGGCGGGCCGCGGTGCGGCACCCCCCTACCATGATAGCAGACAAAAAAGCCCCGGCGGTGTGCTGAATGCACACTTCCGGGACGCAGTCCACCCTAAATTACTGGTATCTGATTTCAAAAGAGGCGCGGCCCGCGATGGCCTCCCCCGCTTCGCGCATGTCCTCGCTGAGCGTCAGCGTGCTGAGGCGCGGCGCGGAAAGCAGCGGCTCCAGCGATAGCTCCGGCATGGCGGTCAGCGTAAGGGTTTCCAGGCTGTCCAGCGTCTCAATGCCGTCCAGCGAGGAAAGCTGCATGCCGTTGAGTATGAGGTCTCTCAGCCCCTGGATGCCCGCGAGCCCTTCGAAGGAGCTCAGGGGCGTTCCGCCGATCTTGAGCTGACCCACGGTTTTGCCCTGAAGGTATGGCAGGAACTTGTCCGGGTCCACCCATTCGAGGTGCAGACAGTCCAGATCTCCCAATGACGACAGCGCGGAAAAATCCTGTGCCTGACAGTCCGTCATCACCAGGTTGGTGAGGCTGACGCAGCCCGCCAGCGCGGAGATGTCCGTAACGCCCTCACAATTGTCCATCGTAAACTGACGCAGCTGCTTCAGCCCGCCCACCGCGGAGATGTCCGTAAAATCGCCGCCCGAGAAAACCAGTATCTCCAGGCTTTGCAGCCCGGCGACATCAGAGATGTCCGTGAGTTCGGTCCGTCCGACGCAGAGCGTCTGCAGGTTCGGAAGCTGTGCCACATCCTTAAGAGACGCAAGCTGCGCGCTGCCCACAGATGTCTCGCCCCTGTCCACCGAGGAGCGCAGCGCGAAGAATTCGTCCCATGTCTTCGCAAACTGGTCGCCGTAGATGCAGATCTCCGTGACGGCGGGCAGAGCCTCAGCCTTGATAGGCTCGTCTGCGGCCTTGTCCAGCTGATACCGGACCGCCTGCTCCATGACCGGGTCGGCAAACACCGCGTTGGAAACATCATAGAAGAGCGCCGGGCGCACGTCCGTGAAGCGTCCCATCGCGAAGCCGCCCATGAGCGCGGCAAGCAGCGCCGCCGACGCCGCGCAGACCTTCGCCGCCCGCCTCGCGATGTGACCGTCGGCACGCAGCAGCGCGGCCTTCACGCGCTTTGCGTCGCGGTATCGCGCCTGCGGGGCAAACGCCGTGCAGCGGCGCACGATGCGCCTGAGGCGCGGGTTTAGAATATGCCCGCCCTGTGTGCGTCCCGTCAGCAGCCACGAGAGCACCACACCGAGGGAGAAGATATCGGCGCGCGCGTCGGTCTGCGCGAAGCCGTATTGCTCCGGCGGCGCGAATTCCTGCGTGCCGAAGAATACCGTATCGGCCCGGGCGTTCTCGTCGTACACGCGCGATATGCCAAAGTCGATGAGCGTGATGCGCCCGTCGTCGTCCCGGATGATGTTCTGCGGCTTGATGTCGCGGTGAATCACGGGCGGGCGCTGGCTGTGCAGATAATGCAGTATATCGCAGAGCTGCACACAGGCATCAATCACCTGCGCTTCGCCCAGCGGCTTTTTCAGGCGGCTCAGCGGTGTTCCCTGCGCGTACCCGCGCACCACGCAGAGCGTCTCGTCGTCGCGGAATTCCTCTACAAACGCGGGCAGACCCCCGTGGCGCAGCTTCTTTAACAGCTCGTCCTCGGTGGTGCGCGAGAGCAGCGATTTGTCGGTGTAGCATTTGGCGATGAAGGGCGCGCCAAAACGGTCGCGCACGAGCAGCGTTTCGCCCATCTCGCCGTGCGCGAGGCACTCCAGCAGTTCGTATTTACTCAGAAAGGCTTCGGGATAGTGGGTGCCGTCGAAGCCGCTTAAAAAGTCGTTCAGCGATACCATCACTCGTCCCCCAGTATGGGCAGCTCCAGATCGTAGAGCAGCGTCTGCGCTTCGGTGAGGCCGCACCGGCGCTCCAGGCAATAGATGACGGCGGCGTCGCGCTTCAGCCGCGGGTACAGCGGACTCTTCTCCGCTATCTGCAGCAGCTTCTGCGTTTCCTCCAGCGTAAGGCCAAAACCGAAGGCCAGCTGCAGCACCTTGTCGCGCGAGGGTTTGCGCGTGCCGTTGAACAGCTGGTAGCCGTAGGTGCGCTCGATGGAGGCGCGCTGTATCACGGCTTCCCGCTTCTGCCCGCGTTCCTTACAGAGGCGGCAGAGGTGGGCGCTGAGCTCGGGCACATCAAAGCTGTCCTCATTCTGTTCAATGAAGTCCTTGACGTCCGCCGATTTGAAGAGACGCCGAAGCAGCGTGCTGGTTCGGGGTTTTCGCGGTAAAGGCTGCAGTTGCATCAAACTACCTCTGGAATACGGTGTTATTTTTATTATACCACACAATTCCCAGCCCGTACCAATAAAATCGCGGAAGAAATGACAAAAAAGCTTATGGTTTCAACGCGCGGCGGATAAAATCCATGATGCTCTTTTCCACGGCAGCGGGATCGAAATCCTCGCCCAGGAAGATGCGCATGCGGTCTTTGAAGTAGTCCACCGAGAAGGAAAACTGGTACATCATCAGCAGGTTGTCGATGAAGAACGCGGCGGCGGCCTCGTCGGCGTCGGCGCGGATTTGACCGCGCTCTCTGGCCTCTCGGATGGCGTCGCGGTACATGCGCACAGTGACGGTTTCCAGCTTGTTGGAGAGACGCAGCGCCATCTGCGCAAGGCCCTGCGTTGTGAGATCGAGATAGATTTGGTTGTACTCGGGGTACTTGAGCGCGTACTCCCGCGACGCGGCCAGCAAGCCTTCGAACATCGTGAAGAAGTCCGTCTGCTTCGCGCGCGCTTCGGTCAGCACGTCCTCCAGCAGCATATAGGCGCTGCCCACCACCGCGAGAAACAGATCCTCTTTGGACGCGAAATAGCTGTACATCGCGCCGATGCTGATGCCCGCCTTTTTGGCGATGTCGTTGATGTTGGTGGCGCTGTAGCCGTTCGCCGCGAACGCCGCCACCGCGACGTCCAGCACGCGCTGCCGCCGCTCCGCCGTGGTCTTGTCGAACGTGTCCTTATGAAACTGCAGCTCCGGTTCGCCCTTTGACGTATCCTTTGCCAATATGCCGCCTCCTCCGCGCTGATGGATCCGTACTCATATTACCGTTCCGCGCGCGCGGGTGTCAATAGCGCCGCGGCAACAGGAAAGCACACCGGCGCTACTGTGGCAAGCTTTTCCGGCGCAAGATGTGCTCAATAGCGTTTGTGTTTTGCGTTACCCTCTTCGGCGCGCACGGGAGTTCGCCGCGGAGCTGGGAGTTGAGGTTATGAGGGTGGAAAGTCAGGCAAGCGTGGCAGCTGCGGGGTTCCGGAGGAGAGGCTAAAGAAAAAAACCTTGCTGATGTTTCCCGCGCCCTACGGGGGATGTGCGACATCGTAGTGGCGGATAGTATCTGCCCGCGCACGCATCCCAAAGCCTTCCCCTCGAGGGGAAGGGGCACAGGGCGCAGCCATGACGGATGAGGTGGCGCGCGTTTGCATCACCCATACCCCGACAATGCGAAAATACGGCAGCAGTTCCACCTCATCACCCGAATGCCCAATCTCCGATTCGGCATCCGGGAGCTTCCCCTTGAGGGGAAGCCTTGCAATGCCCGTCACGTTTGTTCATTAACGGTGAAACTGTGCCTGCCACTCCATTACCTCGGCGCGTATAGGATACCCGTTCCTGGCACTGATCCGCGCCCTATGGGGAATGCGTATCCTCAGGCCTTCCCCTCGAGGGGAAGGTGTCAGGGCGCAGCCATGACGGATGAGGTGGCGCGCGTTTGCAGCACCGACATGTCACTTCTCATGCCGAGTAGAGCAATAGCACAGCGCCAGTGTCCACCTCATCACCCGGATGCCCAATCTCCGATTC
>JAEWRI010000002.1 GCA_023460085.1 Bacillota bacterium
GCCTTGCAATGCCCGGCTTTCCGGGTATGGCACTGCTGTTTCGTGTACGCGGCGGCGAGGAACAGCATCCCACCCGCCTCGGCGCTGATCACAATCACGGCACAAAGCCTTCCCCTCGAGGGGAAGGGGCACAGGGCGCAGCCATGACGGATGAGGTGGCGCGCGTTTGCAGCACCGACATGTCACTTCTCATGCCGAGTAGAGCAATAGCACAGCGTCAGTTCCACCTCATCACCCGGATGCCCAATCTCCGATTCGGCATCCGGGAGCTTCCCCTCGAGGGGAAGCCTTGCAATGCCCGGCTTTCCGGGTTATGACGCGGCTATTTCGTGTACGCGGCGACGAGGAACATCATGGCACCCACCTCGACGCCGATCTCGGGCGGGCCCAGCAGCACGACGTGTCCCTTCTCGGTGGCGGAGATCATGTCCTCCACGCCCATCACGATGCGCATCGCGCTGTCCACGCTGTCAAACAGCATCGTAAGGAAGGGACGTGACTTTTCGTACAGCCCCCGCGCGGCCTTGGTCTTGCCCAGCTTCACGCGCAGGTACGCGGAGAATTCCGGCCTTCCCTTCACCGTCATCTGGATGACCCTGTCCGGGCTGTACTTCGTCCACGCGGCCACGTCGGGATGGCCCGCGCGGTTCAGCTGGCTGATGCCCGAGGTCGCGATGTAGAACATCAGCTTCGTGTACAGCTCCTTGTCGGCTTCCTCCTCGTGCGGCTTGCTGGTGAGCAGCAGGCCGGGCATGTAGAGCAGCACCTTCAGCACGGCCACCAGCAGGCCGACGTGATGCAGGCCCCTGATTTTGGGCATCTTCATGGTCTTGCCCGTAAAGAAGGCGTTGAAATGCGGTATGTTGGGAAATTCAAACTCCAGCGCGGGCTTCTCCGCCGCGCCCAGCACCGCCGTCAGCGCGCCGTCCGCCACGACAAAATGCATCGCGCTCTTCTCGCCCTCGTCCAGCGCGGAGAACTGCACGACGCCGGTTTTGCCGCGGAAGGACTTCGCGAACTTTTCGCGGCTCTCCACGATCACGCGGACGACGGGCAGCACCGCATTCATCAATATCCGGCACGCGTAGCGCTCTTCCTGTTTTGCCATGGCGCTACACCTCATCCGTCCAGTTATCGTCTTCCTCTATTTCCTTGTTCAGCAGCGTGCGCACGCTGTCCGCGATGCCGTTGGCGTCGATGCCGTAGTGCGCCATGATGTCCTCGTGCAGCCCGATCATGGAGAAGCAGTCCGGTATGCCAAGGCGCCTCAGCGCGCAGGCCTTGCCCGACTCCGCCACGACCTCCGCCACCGCCGTGCCGAGGCCGCCGATGATGCTGTGGTCCTCCACCGTGACGATGCGGCGCGTCTCCTGCAGCGCCTGCAGCACCGCTTCCGTGTCCAGCGGCTTGATGGTATGCATGTTGAGCACGCGCGCCTTGATGCCGTCCGCGCGCAGCATCGCCGCCGCGTCCACCGCCTGATACACGCACGAGCCGCACGCGATGACGGTGACATCGGTGCCTTCCGCCATCACCTGTGCCTTGCCGAACGTAAAGCCGTAGTCGGCGTTCTCGTACACCAGCCGGTCGAAGCCGCGGTTGATGCGGATGTACACCGGGCCGGGTACGTCGTACGCCGCACGCACCGCGTTGGCGGCCTCGAAGCCGTCCGCCGGGACGATGACCTTGCAGTTGGCCATCGTACGCATGATGGAGATGTCCTCCGTGCAGTGGTGCGTGGAGCCCGCCGCGCCGAACGACAGCCCGGCGTGTGTCGCTATCATCTTCACGTTCACGTTCTGGTAGCAGATGTCGGTATGCACCTGATCCAGCCCGCGCATGGTGGTGAATATGGCGAACGTGGACACGTACGGCGTGAGGCCTGCCTTGGCCATGCCCGCTGCGATGCCGAACATGTTCTGCTCCGCGATGCCCACGTTGAAGAAGCGCTCCGGGAATTTCTCTTGCACGAGCCCTATCTTGGTGGACTTGGCGAGATCCGCCGAGAGCGCCACGATATCGGGATGCTCCTCCGCCAGCTCGCACAGCGTGTTGCCGTAAATCTCCGTGGTCTGCAGCTTAATCTGGCTGTAGACATCGTAATTCATGCCGCCCATTAGGACACCCCCTTTATCCGCGCGTCGTGGTAGCGCCGGATGCTCTCCTTGGCGCTGCGGATGTGCTCGTCGTCGAGGCCCATGTAGTGCGATACCACCTTGCCCGCGATTTCGTCCACGCCGCAGCCCTTCACCGTATCCGCGATGATCACGACGGGAGCGGCTTTCTCCTCCAGCGCCTCGTCGAGGGCGGCGGAAAGCGCCGCGAAGCTGTGCCCGTTCACCTGCTTCACGATGAAGCCGAACGCGCGCCACTTGTCCGCGAAAGGCTCGATGCTCATGACCTCCTCCGTAGGGCCGTCTATCATCAGGTGATTGCGATCCACGAACAGCGTGAGGTTCGTCACCTTGTGGTGCGCCGCCGCCATCGCGGCCTCCCACACCTGACCCTCGTCGCACTCGCCGTCGCCCAGCACGCAGTACGTGTGGTAGTCCTTGCCCAGTACGCGCGCCGCCAGCGCCGTGCCCACCGCGATGGAGATGCCGTGGCCCAGAGAGCCCGTGGAGGCGTCCACGCCCGGCACCTTGGCGGAGTTGAGGTGCATGCCGAAGTCCGAACCGGAATGGTTGTAGGTCTTCAGCAGTTCCTTGTCGAAGTAGCCCTTGTCGGCCAGCACCGGCGCGTGGCCCACCCCCGCGTGGCCCTTGCTGAGTATGAACCGGTCGCGGTCGGGCCAGTCCGGACGGGCCGGATCGATGCGGAGGTACTTGTAGTAGAGCAGCACGAAGATGTCCATGGCGCTGAGCGCGCCTCCGATATGCCCGCTGCCCGCCCACGCTACCGTGTCCACGGTGAGGCACCGCAGCTCGCACGCCTTCTCCTCGAGCGCCAGACGCTCGCTCTCCGTCAGTGGCATGTGCAACACTTCCTTTCTCTTCAGACCGTTATTCGGACGCCTTTACGGCGCGGAACGCTTCGTCGGCGATTTCCAGCGTATGCTTCAGGTCGGCCTCCGTCATGGCATAGTTGACGAAATGGTTGTGGTGGTTGGTAAAATAGACGCCGCGCTTCACGCACTCCGCCACCCAGCGCTGGTGCAGAAACAGCGAGGGATCGTCCGTGAGGCGCAGGTAGAACAGCGAGGGCGCGCCCGACACCGAGAGCGTATATCCGTGCGACTTCGCCACGGCGGTGAGGCCTTCGCCGAGCTTCGCACCGTAGTCCAGCAGCACCCACGGCCCGCCGAGGCGCTTCATTTTTTCGATGCAGGCCATGCCCGCCGCGAAGTGTGCCGCCGAGAGCCAGTAGCTGCCGGTGTAGAACACGTCCGTCGCCGCGCCCTTCAGCGCATCCGTGCCGCACAGCGCCGAAACGCTCCAGCCGTTGGCGATGGCCTTGCAGAAGCAAATGAGATCGGCCTTGAAGCCGAAGTAATGATCCGAGCCCGCCAGATCCAGCCGGAAGCCGCAGCGCACGTCGTCGATGGCAAGCACCACGCCGTGATCCGTGCAGAGCTTTCTCACCTTCTGCCAGTACCCTTCGGCAGGCAGCTCGTTGTCCGCGAAGTTGCCGTGCCAGTATGGCGTGGACATAAAACACGCCACCTCGCCGGGATACTGCTTCAGCAGCGCCTCCACCTGCTCCGGATGGTTCCAGTCCACGTAGAGCATGTTGGACAAATCGTCCTCCAGCACGCCGCCGCAGCCCACGCCCTGCGCCCACGGCGCGACGCCGTGGTAGTTGCCGCGCACGAGGATGACCTTTTTGCGGCCCGTCGCCGCGCGCGCCACCATCAGCGCGAAGCTCGTCGCGTCGCCGCCGTTCTTCATGAAGAATGCCCAGTCCGCCATGGCCACCGTATCCACCATGAGCTCGGCAAACTCCACCAGCTTGCCGGAGGGCGCAGTGACGCAGTTCCCCTTGCGCAGCTGCGCGATGCCCGCGTCGTCCACGTCCGCGTCGCCGTAGCCCAGGATGTTCGGCCCGTAGGCGCACATGTAGTCGAGGAAGCGGTTGCCGTCCGCGTCCCAGAAATACGCGCCCTCCGCGCGCTCCGAGAAGAACGGGAACGCCTCCACGGGAATGAAGCAGCCGTTGGCGGGGCCCTGATGCCCGTATACGCCGCCCGGCAGCACCTTCACCGCGCGTTCAAACATCGCGCGGCTGTTTTCATATCGCTTGTTTTCCATGCTTCCACCTCAATTCAGGTACGCGCCGAGCAGCGGCACGAGATGCTCCACCGACATCATCACGGGGATGTAGCCGCTCATGCGCACGCCGCCCGTGCCGATGCCCGTCAGAAAGTCGGTGCGCCCCGCGAGCACGTCGCCCGTGGTTCCGATATCGGAGAAGCTCAGGCGCATCTCGGGCGAGCCGTCCGATTCGGGTATCACGCGCATGACGCCCTTGCCCACCTTGACGCGCACGGCGTGGCCCGTACCTTCGACGGAAACCACCATCTGCCCGTTGGCGGCCTTCTTCATCACCTGCGCGCCCACCGCGTCGTGCGTGCCAATCTCGGGCAGCGCGCCGAAGGCGGTGTAGAAGGTCAGCAGCGTGCTCACCTCCCAGAATTTTTCGTCGTGCGCCTCGTCCGGCGCGGGCCGCAGGAAGTGCTCCAGCCGCCCCGTCAGTTGGGTAAAATCCTTCAGCAGAAAGCCCAGCTTCATGAAACCCTTGAGTATCGTCGGCGTCCCCTTGCCGCCCATCAGCGCGTTGAATTTCTCCGGTGAGGAGAAGTGCAGCTTGATATCGGCGTCGCCCTTGCCCTCCTCGAACGTGCACTGGCCCTTGCGGAAGCAAAGCCGCGCCGCAGGCCCGTTCTTCACGCTGAACTGCAGCGTGATGTCGGCCTCCTTCACAATGGCGGAAGCCTCCCCGTCCAGCGCGCATAGGTAAACCAGAGCGCGCAGCACGCCCTTCATATTGACGCAGGCCATGGTCATCGCATCCTTCATGATATCCCCCCTTTTTTTGGTTATGTCAACCGCGGCAGCGCCGCCGCGTGCAGTGTCGGACGGAATATAAGCGTTCAGATTGATTAAAGCTCCCCTTTACCGCGGGTAACACAAAATAACGGTCCGTCGCTGCTTCGGCTGCGCTGCCGTACTTGAAATGGGTTCCCAAAGGCGCTGTTGCCCCAGTTGATGTATATGCGGGTGGTTATCGAGTGAGTACTCGTTCTATGTCGGAATTGTACTATGGAAGGCGTTTTTTGTCAATATAAAGCGTGCCGCGAGTAGCTGACGGTGATCGCGCCGTCGAAGGCTGCGCCCGCCGTTTACACTGTGACGCTTGCCCTTTCGGGTATTACACCCGGCAGTTCCGGGCACTTATCCGCGCCCTACGGGCATGAGCATTCCGTAGCGCACCCCGCCATATCTCGTAGGGGACGGCCTCCCGGACGTCCCGAGCGACGGAACATAATATCCGGCGTTACATTAAAACCGCTGCATCCGTCGGCGCGTATTGGAATTCGCGCCCTACGGGTTACGCGCGGACAGTGTTCCTTTACGGATGAAACCGGACGGGGACTGGATTGCTTCGTCACGCAAGCGCTCCTCGCAATGACGGGAATACAGGCGCAGAGCAGCCATCGGCGTTACATTAAAACCGCTGCATCCGTCGGCGCGTCAAGGATGCCACCGCGGAGCTGGGAGTAAGGCATATGAGTGTATACAGCAAGGCAAACATGGCAGTTGCGGGATTCTGGAGGCCGGGTCCATGATAAAAGCACGCTGATGGTTCCCGCGCCCTACGGGTATGAGCATACCGCAGCGCAGCGAATACCCGCCGCATCTCGTAGGGGACGGCTTCCCAGACGTCCCGAGCGACGGAACATAATATCCGGCGCCACGCTTAAAACCGCCGCACTCGTCGGCGCGTATAGGAATTCGCGCCCTACGGGTTACGCGCGGACAGTGTTCCTTTACGGATGAAACCGGGCGGGGGCTGGATTGCTTCGGTGCGCAAGCGCCCCTCGCAATGACGGAAAGGAGGCACAAAGCAGCCGTCGGCGTCACGTTAACCCCACCGCATTTGTCGGCGCGTTAAGGATGCCACCGCGGAGCTGGGCATTAGGCATATGAGTGTATAAGGCAAGGCAGCCATGGCAACTGCGGGATTCTGGAGGCCGGGTCAGAAACAAAAGCACGCTGATGGTTCCCGCGCCTTACGGATATGAGCATACCACAGCGAATACCCGCCGTATCGTAGGGGACGGCCTAAGTGCCCTACGTGTACCCGGACGTCCCGAGCGA
>JAEWRI010000003.1 GCA_023460085.1 Bacillota bacterium
ACTTCAAGCTGCAGCTTGAAGTCTATCGATACCGTTCCAACAAGATTCCCATGCGTCCACTCGGTTGGCGTTCACCAGTCGATTATCTGCGCTCCTATACTGTCCAACATGTTTGACAAACCTACACAACGTCAAGGTCAGTCAAATTTCGACAGCACCGCTGCCGCGGTTTATTCGGTTGAGCATCCATATCAGAGCACTACGCTCAACGCCAAAAACGCCTGCGCAGCGTAGTACGAAAGCGTCGCGAAAACGCTCATGCCCCTGTTCTCTCCGGGGGAAGTCCGTGCATACCCCAACGCAGCGTCGGACAGTACCGTCAGCATTCCGCCCAGCGCAGCAAAAGCCGCGCAAGTTGGATTGACATCTCTTACGAAAAGCATTTGTATTGCCTTGGCCGCCAGTGCGCTGAGAACGAAGGCGTAAATAAAAATAAACGGCTTGAGCCGCCCCAAACCGTTTGTCTTTCCCATGAACAGTACCGCCGCCAGCACGGCGAAACCGATCCATAATGCCGCATCGATCCACGACAGCGGAGAATATACGAAAAACGCCGCGATAAACCCCATATGGGCCAGTAAAAACACACTGCCTCCTGCGGCAAGCGAGGCGGTGCCGGGGAGCACGAGCAGTACATCACCCGCCAGCGACAGGCAAAGGCTCATCAGTATCAAAGTAAAATAAGGCTGAGGCGCGTCCAAGCGAGCCACAAAGGCGATCATTACAAAGCATATGCTGGCTATGCTCTTTAGCGCAATGCGCGCCGCAAGACTCCCCTTGAACTTGATTGACGCATACGATACCGCGAACGCGCACATCAGTCCAAGGAATACGTAACGCACTACTCTTCCTCTTCGTCCTCGTAATACAGCTTCTCAAACTCCTGCCATACCTTTTCGAGCTTTGCTTCGTCCTCAATAGGTGAATAGCAGTCGCTGCCGTCCTCATCCTCCAAAATTTCAAGGAGGATAACCTCACCGTTCTTGATTCCTTCCACTTCCGTTTCAGGTGTTAGAGCCACGTAGAAGCTGTCCTCAAAATCAAATGTCATGATATGCAGAAAATTAACGTCGTTTCCCTGTTCATCCTGTAACACTACTACATCCTGGTCGTCCATCTCATCATCTCTCCGTATTCTGCCGAATTTTGCTTCTTTCCATTATAACCCTGCCGTACGGGGTTATTCAAGCCGTTAAATTTTATGGGTATCCAGATACGCGCGCAGAATGTACATGGCGGCAAGCTTGTCTACCACCTGTCTGCGTTTTTCCCGGGACACGTCTGCTTCCAGCAATGTACGCTCTGCGCTCACCGTCGTCAGCCGTTCATCCTGAAAAACAACCGGCATGCCCTGTGCCTCTACCTGTGCCATAAAAGCGCGTACATTCTGAACCGCCGGGCCTTCACTGCCGTTCATGTTGAGGGGCAGGCCCGCAACGATACGATCGGCACCTAACTCCCGCGCTTTTCCCGCGATATATTCCGCATCGCAGTCGCCCACGCGCGTATAAGTCTCTACTCCCTGCGCAGTGATACCCAGCATATCGGATACCGCAATGCCAATCCGTTTTTCACCGATATCCACACCCATCACCCGAATCATTTGCACTCCTCCTGCGGACATAAAAAAAGCCGGGAATGGCCGGCTTTTATGGGCGCCGCGCAATAATGCCGCACAACAGCTCATTCTTCCGCTTTGTTCATATTTTCGATATATACCTTTACGAACTCTTCCAGCAACTCGTCGCGCTCCACCCGCTTCACAATGGAACGGGCGTTCTTATAGCTCGTAATGTAGGTGGGATCTCCCGAAATAATGTAGCCGACGAGCTGATTGACCGGATCATACCCTTTATCCTTCAGCGCATCGCACACAAGCCATATGACCTCCCGCGCAGGATTGGCCAGCTCCCTCTCCAATGAAAATTGTACCGTCTCGTCGAACTTAACCACAATCAGCACCCCCCTATGGTTATTATATACCCCACATAGGGAGAATTCAAATGCAATAGTACGGATCTTGCATATATTTTACACTCTTGTAACGTTTCGTAACGATTTCTCAACAGACACAGGGGGGGCAACGGGCAGCCAACCCTTTCCCATCGAATCGGGCCATAAAGCGCCCCCCGAATGCTCAGCTGCCCGATTCCATCTTCTTCATGTGGGTATCGATTGCCGTCCTGCCTTTGCGCACCGCGCGCTGCACCTGCGGCCGGACATAAGGCATCGCAACCATCGTGGCGGCAGCTCCGATAACTCCGCCCGCAATCATACCCCACACCAGGTTCCCTCTCATTGAACACACTCCTTTCCAGCAGTCGCTATCTATATTCTGCGCAAAAGGAATATGAATATCAGTGCCAAATGTTGCTTATGTCTTCCATTTACAAGATGCTACCTGCGCGCTTTATAATCCTTGATGGCTGCTTTCAGCGCATCCTCGACCATTAATGAACAATGCCACTTTTTTTCAGGCAATCCACCCAGCTCTTCAACAATTTCCGCCTTGGAAATATTTTCGGCTTCGTCTACCGTTCTGCCCAGCGCCATGTCTGTGGCAATGCTGGAGGAAGCAATCGCCGCGCAGCAGCCATACGTTTTATACTTGATTTCGGTGATTTTGTCATCCTGAATACGCAGGTACATTTCCATCGTATCGCCGCATTCGCTGCTGCCTACCTCCGCATACCCATCGGGATTCTCCATCGTCCCGACATTATGCGGATTCTTAAAATGCTCCAGCACCTTTTCGTTATACATGCTTCTCGTCTCCTTTACGCTGGTTAAAAAGCGGCGAAAATTGCTGCAACCGCTGCGCCGCATTGCGTGTGATAACAATCGCTTCGTCAATTTGCTGTTCGGTATTTTCACGTCCAATGGTAAAGCGCACCGCCCCGCGCGCCTCCAGAATATTCAGCCCCATCTCAAGCAGCACATACGAAGGCTTTGTAGACCCGGAGGAACACGCCGATCCCGCCGAAACCGCCACATCCTCCAGATCGAGATGCGTCAGCAGCGCCTCCGCCTCAATACCGGCAAAGGAAATATTGACGTGTCCCGGCAATCGCTGTGACGGATGACCGTTCAGCTTCGTTTCAGGCAGCGCAAGCAGCGCATCCGCGAGCCGCTTTGAAAGCGCCGCTTCATGCCTCTTGTTGCTTTCCAGTTCCTCCGCTGCCAGTGCTATCGCCGCACCCAAGCCCACAATGCCCGGCACATTCAGCGTACCCGCGCGCATGTCACGCTCCTGCGAGCCGCCGTGGATCAACTTGGCAATGGGCGTACCACGCCGCACATACAGCGCGCCAACACCCTTCGGGCCGTAAAATTTGTGCGCACTCATTGACAGCAGATCGATACCCATCTCTTCCACGTCCACGGGCACGTGCCCCACCGCCTGGACCGCGTCGGTATGGAACAGCACGCCATGCTCCCGTGCAATCTGCCCGATTTCCCGTACAGGCATAATGGTGCCGGTTTCGTTATTCGCAAACATGATGGTAATCAGTATCGTATCTTCGCGCAGCGCCTCGCGCACGCTTTGCGCGCCCACCATGCCGGTTTCGTCCACCGGCAGATAGGTTACCTCAAAGCCCTGTGTCTCCAGGAATAGGCAGGTATCCAACGCCGCGTGATGTTCCACCCGGGATGTGATGATATGGCCGCTGCGCTGCTTTTCGGCAATGCCGCGAATCGCCCAGTTGTCGCTCTCCGTACCGCCCGCAGTGAATACGATCTCCTCCGGGGACGCGCCGATGGCTTTGGCGGTTTGCGTCCTTGCTGTCATCACCGCTTTTTCCGCATAGCGCCCATATTCGTGGACACTGGAGGGGTTCCCGAAAACCTCCGAGAAGTACGGCAGCATCTTTTCCAGCACGCGGCTGTCCGTGTATGTGGTCGCCGCGTGATCGAGGTATATTCCCATACTTAACACCTGATATCCTTTGCATCCGGCCGTGCTTCACCCATCCGGTGATAATCGTCGAGCATGTCCTGCAATGTGATTCCGTTGACCACCCCGTTGAATCCGTCGTAGATACGCTGCCAGATGGCATGCGTGGTGCAAACGCTTTTGTTCTTGCAGGCCGACGCATCCTCCCCCACGCATTCCGCCGGAGAAAGCTCCCCCTCCAGCGCAACGAGTATACGCCCCACGGTGATGTCGGAGGGTACCGCGCTGAGGCTGTATCCACCGCCCGCGCCGCGCGTGCTGTCCACGAGGCCTGCGTTCTTCAGCCGTGCAAATATCTGCTCCAGATACTGCTCGCTGAGTCCCTGTGCCGCGGCGATCTGCTTGATGCTCAGCGTCCCCTCACCGTGGGCCTTGGCCAGTTCAAACATCGCCCTGAGGCCGTATCGGCCCCGTGTGGAAATAATCAACGCACGCCTCCCCTCTGCCAAAAATCCGAGCTTTTTAGTCGGGTTTATGATACCGCCGCCCTGTTCTTTTGTCAACACCAAATAATCCACGGTTTTATTTTCCGGAGGACACAGCGGATTATACAATTGGCGGCAGCGGTCTTTCGATTGCTTCCTTATCAAAAAGGGCGGCATCGCCGCCCTCGAAAAATCTATTCCGGTTTGAGCTCTTTTTCGCCGTGGAGCTTGTCGTAATAGTACTGCATGATGTCACGCCGCGTAACAATACCAATAAACAGCCCGCGATCGTCCGTCACGGGAATAAAGTTCTGTGTCATCGCCATCAGCAGCAAATCTTCGATGGCCGCATTCACGTTGACGGGGGCCATCTGCCGGCCTTTCAGGATGTCTCTTACAAGATGCTGCTCGCGCGCGCGGTTGTCAAACGCCGAGTTCTCCAGTACCGCCCAGAGCATATCGCCTTCCCGAAGCGTACCGATATAGTGACCTGTGCGGTCTATCACCGGTATTGCGTTATAGCCGTGATGTTTCATTTTCTCCAGCGCCTGCCGGAGCGTATGGTGGTCATAGATATAGACCAGATCCGATTTGGGTTTTAAAAAGAACAATATATTCATGTTCTCATCCTTATTTGCAGCGTATTAGGGGCGACAGTGTTAGGGGCGGCGGACATACAAAACCCGCCGCCGGAAGGCAGCGGGTTATCTCCGTTAAAAATCCCGCTTGACCTTTTTCCGGCGCAGAAACGGCGGAATATCGAGGTCGTTGCCCGTATCCGTCAGAGAGCCAATGACAGGTTCCTTGCGCTCTGGACGTACAGGGATAAAGTTCTTCTCGTCCACGTCATCGGGCATGTGGAGCTCTTCACGCACCTCGGGAGCCTTGGGCCGCTTGATGCCGGAAAAGCCCGTGGCGATGACCGTGATGCGCACCTCGTCCTCCAGGCTGTCGTCCGTATCCGCACCGAAGAAGATGTTGGCTTCCGGGTCGGCCGCCTGCCGTATCAGGTTTGCCGCTTCCTCTATCTCCAGCAGCCCGATGGTCGGGTCCCCCGTGACGTTGTAGAGTATGCCGCGCGCGCCTTCGATACTCGTCTCCAGCAGCGGGCTCTGTATGGCCTGCTTGGCGGCATCCATCGTCTTGTTGTCGCCATAACCCACACCAATGCCCATATGGGCCACACCGCGCTCCATCATTACCGTGCGCACGTCCGCAAAGTCCAGGTTGACGAGCGCGGGCTTGACGATGAGATCCGTGATGCCCTGTATGCCCTGTCTCAGCACGTCATCCGCCACGCGGAAGGCTTCCAGCATGGAGGTGCCTTTTCCTATCACCTGCAGCAGCTTGTCGTTGGGAATCGTTACAATGGTATCGACAACATCCATCAGCGACTCGTGGCCGTTCTTTGCGCGATTCAGACGCTGTCCACCCTCGAACATGAACGGCATGGTAACCACCGCGACGGTGAGTATGCCCTTCTGCCGGGCAAGCTCCGCGATGACCGGTGCGGCGCCCGTGCCTGTCCCGCCGCCCAGGCCTGCCGCGATATAGACGAGATTCGCACCGTCTATCATATAGCGAATCTCTTCGATGCTCTCCTCCGCCGCGCGTTTTCCCAGCGACGGATCTCCGCCCACGCCAAGCCCGCCCGTCAGCTTTTCGCCAAGCTGAATCTTGTTCTTTGCCCGGGAAAGCAGCAACGCCTGCTTGTCCGTGTTGACCGCATAAAATTCGGCGCCCGTCAAGCCGTGCTCTATCATTCGGTTGACGGCGTTGTTGCCTGCGCCTCCTACGCCAATGACTTTAATCTTCGCGATAATGTCCTGCTCCACGTCAATTTCCAGTGGCATGATAACCCCCTTAATCAGAAGCTGTCAATACATCTTCTCCGACAGCTTCTTAATGAGCGACTTCCCCTCATACCCCTCTTCAAAGTAGTCGCTTTCAAAAACATATTCTAAAAGCGCCAGCGCCGTAAAATAATTCGGCGTTGAAAGCTGCGGCGCCTCTACGCCGGATATGCGGACCTGCCGTTTCAGATAGCTCTGCAGCATATCCCGCGCGCCCTTCATCATTGCAAGCCCTCCGCCTGAAAGAAAAATGCGCGTCCGCCGGGCAACTGTGAGCGGACTTTGCTCCATGGCTTCCGCTATCAACGCGCAAAGGTGCTCCACCCGCGCGTCGATGATCTCGGCAACCATGGAATGGCTGTATTTCTCCAGCCGTCCGGACTTGTGTCTGGCATAATCATAGTACTTCACACCAGTATTTTCAAGCCCGAACGAGTATCGCTTTTTAATCTGTTCCGCCGTGTCCACATCTATATTCATCACGAGGCACAGATCGTTGGCTATCTGCATACCGCCAGCCGGTATCGTCTTATTATACACAATCGCATCGCCATAGACAACCGTGACATTGGTATCGTAATAACCCACGTTCAGCAGCACGGCGCTGGCGTCTCTCTCCTCGGGCGGCACCAGAAACAGACTCTCCGCAAGGGTCTCCGGTATGAACCCCTTGACTTTAATGCCCTGCCTGTCCATCAGCGTTGCAGTATCGCGCACAAACTGCTTTGCCGCAAATATGAAGGATACCTTCGCCCGAATCTCCGCCGCGGAGGCGTCCGCCACGTCAACGCTGGGTCCTGCGCCATCCAGTGAGAAGTATACGGGCATTCCGGCTATCTGCACGTACCGCGGGTCGTCGGGAAACCGGTTGGCATCCTCTACCACGGCTTCAATATCCTGCGATGTAACGATACCTGTGCGGGTGGACGCAAAACCGTCCTGGCAGATCACCCGAAGCGATGCGCCAGGCACCCCAACATACGCTTCGCGCACACGCCGCTTTGCCTGCTTCTCCGCCAGATAAACGGCCTTCGCGAGGGATTCCTCCACATTTCCAGGCTTGATCCAATGCCCGTTTTTGATACCCTCGTACCGCGCGATGCCGCTGCCCAGCACCTCGAAGCGTCCAACCGATCTGGCTTGTCCGATTACACATATGATCTTCGACGTGCCAAACTCGATGGCGGCCGTGGTATTCTTCATCGGTGGCCAATATCCCCTCACACAAATCTAGCGTAAACCCCATGTGTATATACTATCCCAGTCTTTTATTCTACCAGATTTATCTGAAATAACAATAACCCAGCCTAATTTTCCCTGTAATAAGCCTTTTTCGCCGTGGTTACGTCGATGATGCCTCCGCTTTTCCCAAGCGCTCCCGCTTCCTCCATCATACGCAGTGTCAGAGAGAACTTTATTGTAAGGTTGTCTTCGTTACCCAGTTCCACGATGAAACCGTCCGCCGTAGTCAGCTTTATCGCGGACGCGTAGGTAAGGTCGATGCAAACATATTCGATGCCGCTCCCGGCAAGTGCGGTCAGCAGCCGCGTAAACACCTCCCGCTTATACGCGTCCTCTCCAAGCGCATGTCCCAGTTCGAAGCGTGCCGTTGAAAAACCGGCGGCTTGCGGCAGCGCGTCACCTTGCGGGTTGTCATCCACCGCGATCACCACCGCTTCGCTGTCTATCGTCAGACGCACGCTGCCTACGTCAATGTATGCGGCTGCGGTGCGCTCTTCAATGGCAATTTCAACCGTATATGGATACACCACCTTCACACTGACTGGCTTGACAACCGGATTCCCCGCCAGCGATTCCATGGCAGCCTGCTTGTCCACAAAGAAGATATTCTGGCCAATCTTGATGCCGGAAAGCGCGGCGACCTCTTGGGCGTCCAGCGAGCCACACCCCGAAACCTTGATTACCCTGACCTGAAACAACAGTATCGCAACAGCGGCCAACGCGCCGACGAGCAGCAGCAGGGACACCAGCGCAGCGATGATTTTCCCTCTCAATCTATTCCTCCCTTCGGATATCCGCCCCCAGCGCAGACAGCTCCGATTCAAAGGTCTCGTACCCCCTGTCGATGATGCGTGCCTGATCCACCACCGTAGTTCCCTCCGCGCTCAGGGCCGCCAATATCAGTGCCGCGCCGCCGCGCAGATCCGTGGTCTTTACTTCCGCGCCGTGCAGCTTCTCCACGCCCTTGATGATGGCGACATTGTTCTTTGTTACGATATTCGCTCCCATGCGCAGCAGCTCCGGCACATGCTTGAAGCGGTTGTCGAACACGCTCTCCACGATGATGCTCGTTCCGCGCGCGATGCTTGCCGCGGCACACATCTGCGCCTGCATGTCAGTTGGAAAACCGGGGAACGGCCCTGTTTCGATAAGGTGCATCTCGCGCGGTCTGTCATTGCAGCTTACAGTCATGGTGTCGTTGTCTATTTCAATCTCCGCGCCTGCCTCGCGCAGCTTGCTCGCCACCGCGAAGAGATGCTCCGGGATCACGTTGCGCAGGGTAATTCGTCCCCGCGTGACCACCGCGGCCACCATGAACGTCCCCGCCACAATACGGTCGGGAATGCAGGTGTAGGTGAAGCCGTTCAGTCGTTCCTTGCCTTCTATGACAATGTTGCTTGTTCCTGCTCCCTTCACATCGCCGCCCATGGCGTTGATCACCTTTTGAAGCTCGACAATCTCCGGTTCACGCGCGGCATTCTGTATGGCGGTGGTCCCAGGCGTAAGCGATGCCGCCATCATGAGGTTCTCTGTAGCGCCCACGCTTGGGTAGTCGAGGTGCACTTCTCCGCCCTTCAGGTGCTTGCCCTCGCACATGATATGCCCGCCCGCTTCCGTGATGTTGACACCCAGCGTCCTCAACCCCCGCAAATGCAAATCGATGGGCCGCGAGCCTATCTCGCAGCCGCCCGGGTAAGTAAAGCGGGCCATTCGGAATCTCGCCAGTATCGGGCCCATCATGAAGATGGAGGACCGGATTTCCTTCGCCAGTTTGTCGGGCATCTCCCAGCGCAGCGCCCGCCGCGTATCAATGATGAGTTTATCCTTTTCATACGCCACGTGTGCTCCGATATGCTCCAGAATTGACAACATATAATAGACGTCGGAGATGGCCGGCCAGTTGTATATCACTACCGGTTCCTCCGTCAGCAGCGCTGCAGCAAAAACAGGTAGCGCCGCGTTTTTCGCCCCCTGTATGCTGACCTCGCCTTCCAGCCGCGCGCCGCCGCCAATAATCAGCTTCGACATGTCTCTCCCCCGCTACGCTTTTCCATACCTTATCTTATGCGGGGACAATGAAGGTGTGCGACAGGCCGCTTCTACGGGCCCGTGGCTAAGCCATGTTCCCCTGACGGGAGATATTGAGCAGCACACCGATAGACGCCATAAACGTAATCAGCGACGTATTTCCCGCGCTGATGAAAGGCAGTACCACGCCGGTAGGCGGCACAAACCCCGTTACGACACCGATATTGATGAACACCTGGATGGCGATCAGCGCCGTAATCCCCGTGGCGAGCATCATGCCGAAATCGTCCGGCGCGCGCAGCGCTGTGCGCACACCGCGCCAGATGAGCACTCCGAAAGCCGCCAGCACCAGTATGCCGCCCACATAACCCAGTTCCTCTACGATGATGGCAAATATGCAGTCCGACTCGCTGTAGGGCAGGTATAGAAACTTTTGGCGCGAGTTTCCGAGGCCGCGCCCGAACAGTCCCCCGGAACCGATGGCATACAGCGACTGTACGAGCTGGTAGCTTTCCTTCTTCATGTATTCGGCATTCCACGGGTCCATGAACGCGAATATGCGGTCGACTCGGTAGTCCATCGCCACCATGGCAATCGCGCCGCCGCCGAGGCCGACGAGACCCATCGCCCCGAAATGCCACAGGTTTGCTCCGCCTACGAGCATCATCACAAATACCAGCATGGCGAGCGTGACCACCGCGCTGAAGTTGGGCTGAAGGTACAGCAGCACGCCGCAAATCCCCAGCAGCACGAGATACGGCAGCATGCCGTAGGTAAACTTTCGCATTTTGGCGCGGTTGATCGAAATCGTCCCCGCCATAAATACGATGATCGCGAATTTCAGCACCTCTACAGGCTGCAAGTCGATGATGAACAGATTGATCCAGCGGCGGGAACCGTTGCGCTCGATACCGATACCCGGAACAAAAACCAGTGCCATCAGCACCAGCGCACCGATGATAATAAGGAAACGAAGCTTCTTAAACCGGTGATAGTCGAAAAACATCAGCCCGATCATCGCCACCATCCCGATAAGCGCGCCTTCGATCTGCTTCCAGAAATAGTAGTATCCGTTGTAGCCCGTGCTGGAGCTGTTCTCGGCAGAATAAAAGCTCGCGCTGAACACCATCACGATGCCGAACAGCACGAGCACGATAGTCATGACAAGCAGCGTGTAATCGAACGAACGCTTGGTCATGATGCCCCCCTAGAACAAATTGACGATCTCCTTGAACACGCGCCCCCGGTGTTCATAGTCCTCGAACATATCGTAGCTAGCGCACGCCGGCGACAGCAGCACATTCCAACCCGGCTGCGCCATGTCCCGTGCCATGCCCACCGCTTCCTCAAAATCGTCCGCCGTCACAATCCCGGTAAAGCCCGCTTCTGCTGCGTCGGCAAGGATACGCGGCTTCGTCTGCCCTATGGCTATCACCTTGCGCACCTGCGGCCCGAAGCCCTGAAACAGCGAGAGAAAGCTGCTGTTCTTTTCCGACCCGCCCAGTATCAGCACCGTGGGCGCGCTCATCGCTGCAACGGCCTTCTCCGTGGAGTCCGGGTTGGTGCCCTTGGAGTCGTTGATGTAACGTACGCCGCGGTATTCCCTCACAAACTCAATACGGTGCTCCACCCCCGGAAACGTTCTCAGCGTTTCCGCGATGACATCCTCCGGGATGCGCCAGCACCGCGCGAGCGCCGCAGCCGCCAGCGCATTTTCGATGTTGTGCGCGCCCGGGATGCGAACCTCGTCCGCGCGGCAGATGACGTGTTTCCCGTCCTCCTCCGCGCTGACGATGCTGCTCTTCTCTATAAATACGCCGGAAGGCAGTGCAACTAGACGCGAAAAGAATATTATTTTTGATTTGGGCTTGTCTGCCATGGATCGCGCAATAGCGTTGTCGTGATTGAGTATACAGAAGTCATCGGACGTCTGGTTTTCGAACACGCGCTCTTTTGCCGCGATGTAATTCTCCATGGTGCCGTAACGGTTCAGATGATCCTCGGTAATGTTGAGCACTGCGCACGCGCGCGGCCGGAAGGTTTCTATCGTTTCCAGCTGCAGCGCCGCCGTTTCAGCAACGATCACGTCGCCCGGCTTCGTCTTCAGCGCATCCTCCGCGATGGGCGTGCCGATGTTGCCCAGCACAAACGTGCTGAAACCCGCGTTCTTGAATATCTCACCCGTCAGCGCGGTGGTCGTGGTTTTGCCATTGGTACCCGTGATGGCGACAAACTCCCCTTGGGAGAATGCGTATCCCAGTTCAATCTCACCGATTACCTGTTTCCCCGCGGCTTTGGCTTCAAGAATGAACGGAAGATTGACGGGAACACCGGGGCTCAGCACCAGCGCGTCCGCGCGCTGCGCTGCGCTCTCCGCGCCCGGCCCGAAAGCGAACTCCGCCCGGCCTGCAAATTCGTCGAACGCACCCGCCGGGAACTTGTCCAGCGGCTTCGAATCGTACAACACAACGTGCGCTCCCACATCCAGCAGCAGCCTTGCGCTCGACACACCGCTTTTCGCCATGCCGACGACCATTACCGTTTTGCCTGTGTAATCCATATCCGCCTCCTAGTGGGGTACGCTCAGTATGGATATCAGGCAGAACACGGTGGTAATCACCATATACATGGCAACTACCTTGGTCTCCGGAATACCCTTGAGTTCAAAGTGATGATGGAGCGGCGCCATTTTGAATATGCGCTTTTTACGGAGTTTGTACGAACCCACCTGCAGTATGACCGACACCGTCGACGCAACGTACATGATGCCCGTAACCGCCAGCAGCAGCTGAAGCCGCGTCACCACACCGATGACAGAAAGCGCCGCGCCCAGTGCCAGAGAGCCTGTATCTCCCATGAACACTTTGGCGGGGTATGCGTTGAAACGCAGAAACGCAAGGCATGCGCCCATCAGCGCCGCCGAGAATATCATGATGTTATTGGTTCCCGATGCCTGCAGCGATAAGCCCGCGCTGGACTGCGCCATATAAATGGTCAGCAGTATGATGGTATATGTAAGCGCGTTGATCATCGTCACACCCGAAGCCAGCCCGTCCAGTCCGTCGGTCAGATTGACGCCGTTCACCATCGCCACGATCACAAATACCGTAAAAGGCACGTACCAGCTTCCGAGATCCCATTCCAGCCCGCCCCCGAAGGGGATGATGAGCTTAGAGCCAATCAGCGGGTTATGGTACGCGAAGAAGGCCACAATCAGCGCAATGCCTACTTGTCCGATAATCTTCTGATATGCCTTAAGACCCAGCGAGCGCTTCCGTAGCACGATGATCATATCGTCCATGAGGCCGATCAGCCCGAAGCCCAGCGTAGCGCCCAGCGCAAGCCATACGAACTGAAAATCGCCGCGCGAAAACACCAGCGTGGCCGCGATAAGGCCCGCCCACATAATGAGGCCGCCCATGGTGGGCGTACCCGCCTTGGAGAGGTGTGTTTTGGGCCCGTCGTCCCTCACCTGCTGTCCCAGCTTGAGCCGTTTGAGCAATGGCACCCCAACATACCCCGCAGCCAGTGCCACACAAAACGACACCAGCACCGCGTAAATAATATTGTCCATAGTCTGCTTTATCTCCTGTACGGCTTTGTGTTCCGCTAATGCTTAAACCCTTCGAGCAGCAGCTCCGCCACCACAACCTTTTCGTCGAAGGGATGCTTCACCCCGCAAATCTCCTGATACGTCTCGTGGCCCTTGCCCGCGAGCACGATAACGTCACCCGCCTGCGCGTTGTCGATGGCATAGCGTATCGCTTCGCGCCGGTTCTCTATGCACACATACGGACACTTCGTACGCTTCATCCCTTCCTCCACCGCGCTGAGGATATCCATAGGATCTTCCGTGCGCGGATTGTCGGAGGTGATGATCGCAAACGTCGAAAGCGTCCCCGCAATTTCGCCCATGATTGGGCGTTTGCCCTTGTCCCGGTCTCCGCCGCAGCCAAATACCGGTATGATTCGGCCGCGCGCAAAGGCGCACACCGTGCGCAGCGTATTCTCCAGACCATCCGGCGTATGCGCGTAGTCGAGAATGATGGTAAAGGGCTTATCGCCCGTGTCCAGCACCTCGAAGCGGCCCGCCACGCTGGGTATCGCTTCCAGTCCCAGCTTGATGAGCTCGGGCTTGATATTGAGCAGCAGGCACGCGGTCGCCGCGGCAAGCGAGTTGTATACGCTGAAAATCCCCGGAATACGGATGGACAGCGGCAGCATGGCCGTGCCGAAGCACATGTCGTATGTTACGCCGCGCGGCGTAATCTCAATGTTCCGCGCAACGACATCTGCGCGTTCCTTTATACCATATGTACGCCAATCAATTTCGATACCATCCATCATGTATTCCGCCGCGGCATCGTCCTCGTTCATGGCGGCATGGCGGCACGCATAAAAAAGCTTCTTCTTTGCTGCCCGGTAGTTATCAAAATTGCCGTGAAAATCGAGATGATCCTGCGTAAGGTTGGAGAATATGCCGACTTCGAACAGGATGCCCGATACACGGCCCAGTGAAAGGGAGTGGGACGAAACCTCCATCACGACTGCCTCGCAGTTTTCATCGGCCATACGGGCCAGCAGCGCAAAGAGGTCGGGCGATTCGGGTGTCGTGCGTTCTGTCGGCAGCTCTTGCTGCCCTATCATGTTGACGATGGTGCCGATAAGGCCGGTCTTCTTTCCGGATCTCTCCAGCACTGATTTGATCATGTAGGTAGTGGTGGTTTTGCCGTTGGTACCGGTTACTCCCACCATGGCGAGCTTTTCGTCGGGCCGTCCGTAGAACTCCCGCGAGATCAGCGCCATTGCCGTGCGCGCGTCCTCCACGACGATCTGCGGCACGTCGAGCTCCAGTCTGCACGTCACCATCAGCGCCGCAGCCCCGTTCTTCACTGCGTCGGGCGCGTAGAGATGGCCGTCAGTCTTAAAGCCGCTGATGCAGAAAAATAGCGCGCCTCTGCACACTTTTCGGGAATCGTATTCTACAGCGGTAATTTCAGTATCCCCGCACCCCACAAGCTCCATTTCCTCAAGGACAAGCTGTGAAAGCTTCAAGCGCATTCCTCCCTGCCTTTAATCCTTTGAGGATTATAACATACCCGTCTGTGAATGTAACGCAAAAGTTATACTAGCCTCCTGTCGCACTGAATTCCACCTGTACCGCCGAATCCTTTGGCACGATCGTTCCGGCGGCAGGATTTTGATGCTTTGCAACGCCATCTCCGGTGACGCTCATCGTAAGCCCCGCGTCCTCAATGAGCTGCGCGGCCTCCATCACCGTCTTGTCGGATACGTCGGGCACAACCGTCATGCCCTCCATCTCGTCGTACTCTTCCTCGTTCTCCATGTACAGCAGCACAGTGGTGCCCTTATCCATCATCTCGCCCGGCGCCGGCATTTGGCGAAGCACCTTGCCGGTACCATTGGTCAGATATTCCAGCCCCAACGCGTTCAGCGCCGCTCCCGCAGCCGCCTCGTCGAGGTTCGATACATCCGGCACTTCCACCTGTTCGAGTTTCGGCACTTCAGCATAGTCCGGTTCGATGCCCCAATACTGAAGCGAATTCTGGATTACGCTCTTGACGTAAGGCGCAGCGACGATGCTGCCGAAGGTTACCGGAACACCCGGCTCATCGACGATAATCAGCACCGCAATCTTTGGGTCATTCGCGGGCGCAAAGCCGATGAACGAAGAAATCACCTTGTCGTGCAGCACGTTATGATTCTCGTCATATTTCTGCGCGGTGCCAGTCTTGCCGCCTACGTGGTATCCCGGAATGTAGCAGTTCTTGCCGCTGCCTTCCCTCACCACGCTTTCGAGTATGCCGCGTACCGTGGCCGATGTCTCCTCCGAAATCACCTGCCGCAGCATCACCGGATCATACTCCTCGATATAGTTTCCTTCGTCGTCCGCGATGCCTTTGACGAGCGAAGGTTGATATAAAAATCCGCCGTTAACCACTGCGCTGAATGAGGAGATCAGCTGAAGCGGTGTAACGGCTATCGATTGCCCGAACGCGATCCGGGCGAGGTCACCATTTGTCACATACTTTTCCGCAGCCACGATTCCCGTGCCGTCGGAGGGAAATGTGATTCCCGTTTCCTGTCCGAAACCAAAGTCGTATATGTAGTCGTAGAACGTCTCGACGCCCATGTTGAGTCCCATTTGCATGAACGCGACGTTACATGAATTTTGCACTGCCTCTTCAAGTGTTTGGCTGCCATGCGAATTGGGGTAGCGCCAGCACTTGATCATCTGCCCATCCACTACTTTATATCCCGGGCAGAAAAACGTATCGCTTGTGCTGACCGCTCCGCTTTCCAGCGCGGACGCCAGCGTAATGACCTTAAACGTAGAACCGGGCTCATACGCGTCAGTGATAATCCGGTTGCGCGTCAGCGCCGTCAGCGCCGAAACGTCGTCGCGCGGTACCTCGTTGAGGTCGAAGTCCGGGTAGTTTGCGATAGCGAGGATTTCCCCGGTATTCGGATCCATCGCGATGCCGCATGCACTGCTGGCGCTCTGCTCGGTGCACGCTTCCTGCACCGCCTGCTCCATGAAGCTCTGTATCACCTCGTCGATGGTCGTCACAAGATTGTAACCGTCCACCGGAGGAATGTACGCCTCGTCGCCAATCGCCAAATCCCGGCCATCCCTGTCAGTCTCAGAAACGATGGTTCCATTCTGCCCCGACAGGTATTTGTTGAAGTACGCCTCGAGTCCCTCCTGCCCTGCACCATCCACCGTGGTATATCCCAGCGTCTGTGTCAGGAACGAGCTGTTCGGATAGTAGCGCCTTACATCCAGCGAAAAGTACACGCCGGGCAGGTTTTCCACACGCAGCGCGTTGGCCACTTCCGTGGTCACCTGTCGCTTGAGCCATACCTCGGACTTTTTGGTATCCGTGGCTTTCTCGCGTACCGTAGCTTCATCCATGCCGAGTATGCGGGCCAATATACTTACAATGGCGTCCACGTTGCTCTTGGTAATCTCGGACGGGCGCACCACCACAGTTTGTGCCGTTGCGCTCTGCGCGAGCACATTCCCGTTGCGATCCAGAATTTCACCGCGCTGTGCGGCTACCGCCAGGTCGCGGGTCTGCTGCTGCATGGCTTTGCGCTGCAACTCGTCGCCCTGAATGAACACCACGACGCCCATTTTTACCGCTAAGCCGGAGAAAAGCACCAGCACCGCCGTCATCAGAAACAGCAGCCTCTTTTTGGACTGGAGCGTCGGCAGCGGTACTACCTTGTTCTCTTTCCGACGTTCCATGCGTTTCCCCTCCATCAGCCGCCCGGTTGTGTCTCTATCACCTGTTCCGGGTCGGGATATGTCATGCCCAGCTCCTGCTGAGCCGTCTGCTGCACAACCATCAGATCGTCCTTCAGCTCAATATCCACCTGGAGGGCGTCAATCTGGTTCTCCACCGACGCGATGTTGGTCTCCAGCTCGACGTTTTGTCTGCCCATGGAGCTAGCGACAGCATAGCGCGATACCAGCACAGCCATCGCGCAGAATGCCACGAACAGCACAATCAGCGTGGAGGCGAGACCTTTTTTGGGCTGCTCCGCCTTGCGGGGGATGGCCTTGGCCCGAGGCTGCGCTTTAGGCACGGAAACCGGCCTGCGCGCAATCTCCGTGGCGAAATCATTACCAATATATGCGACGTTACCTTCGATCTTAACCACGCGTTTGCGGTTTGGCGGTGCGCTTTGTACTTCATATGCGGTTTTTCTTTGTACTGCCTGCATTGCCTGCCTCCGACACGTGCCTAAAGCTGCGGTCTGATTGCGCTCTTTTTCTCAAAAGCACGCAGCTTGGCGCTGCGCGCGCGACTGTTTTCCTCTTCCTCCCGCTCCGAGGGAACGATGGGCTTGCCGGTGACGACGCGGCCCATGGAACTTTTCCCGCAGATACATATCGGGAAACTCTTCGGGCATTCGCATGGATCCGCCATGCGGCGGAATTCCTGTTTGACGATGCGATCCTCCAGAGAATGAAACGTGATCACCGCAATGCGCGCGCCCTCGTTCATGACATCCACAAAATCAGAAAGCGCCTGCTTTACCGCGTCCAGCTCTCCGTTGACTTCGATGCGCAACGCCTGAAATACCCGCCTTGCGGGATGCGGTCCTTCCCTTCTTGCGCCGCTCGGCACGGCCTTTTTGATGACGTCCACCAACTCCGTGGTGGTTGTTATGGGCCGCTGGCTTCGTTCCCTCACAATGAACTCCGCAATGCGAGCGGCCCACCTTTCCTCACCGTAATCCCGAAAGATTCGCTCAAGGTCCCGTTGCGCATAGTTAGCTACTATGTCTGCGGCGCATGTGTTATCTTCCTTGTTCATGCGCATATCGAGCCTCGAGTCCTGTTTATATGAGAACCCCCTGTTACATTGGTCCAGTTGGAACGATGACACGCCGAGATCCAGCACCGCTCCGTCTATCCCGTTTATCTCAAGCATATCCAGTATGCTTTTGATCTCCCTGAAGTTTCCGTGGACGTATTCCACATTATCAAAGGCCTTCAGCCTCTCTCTGGCCTGCCCGAGCGCAAATTCGTCGCGGTCGATGCCCACCAGCCTGCCTCCCGGCGATATCCTCTCCAGTATCGCCGCGGCGTGCCCGCCTCCGCCCAGCGTACCGTCCACTACCGTCATGCCGGGGTTCAGGTTCAGCAGTTCAATGCTTTCATTCAACAATACGGATTTGTGCTCCATCGTTTATATCCCGTATGCGGCCATCTTTTGCATGGCTACTTCGTCGGACGGTTCCTGTGCTTCGTAGCTCTGCCACTTCTCCCGCGCCCATATTTCCACGCGGTACGATGCGCCGATGATCACGATGTCCTTATCTATCTCTACTTTCTCCCGAAGCACCTGGGGCAGCAGTACGCGCCCCTGTTTGTCAGGCTCCCCCTTGCATGCGTTGGAATACACCCTGCGTACGAATCGCTGTGCATCGGTGTCGGACTGGGGCAGCGCGCTCAGCTTGTCGGCAAATTTCTGCCACTCCTCTTCGGAATACGCCACGAGACAGTCCTTCGTCAGGCAGGTAATATAAAACGGATCCCCCAAATCCACTCTCAACTTGGAGGGAACCGCTACACGGCCTTTTTCATCCAACGTATGAAGGTATGTCCCGATGAGCGAACCTTTCAAAGCAATCCCCCATGCTCAGCTTTCCGCTGCGCTTTACCCCCTCCACAATGTGCCGGAACGGGTGTTTGAGCACCAATTTGCCTCCACCGTGCCCCACAGCTACCCATTTCTCCCCACTATGTCATCAATATTCGGCATAACTTCAGGGATTCCTTCTTGCGTTTTATGAATATTTATTCAATACGTAATCATTTTTTTAAAATATGTATCCCTCTAAAGAGGCATACCAGATATGGTGGCGAATGTATATTCGTACAAATATGCGTTCGCTATGCACGGTATCCCGCATTGCATCGCCAGAAATAAAAAAGGACTGAGTGAATGAACTGAACCCTAGAAAACAGACATTGAGAAAAAAGGCCTCCTGTCGTAGGATAAAACGGCAGGAGGTTTTTAATTATGGGGAAGCATTTTGGAAAGGACATCATTCTACAAGTTTTAGAGATGA
>JAEWRI010000004.1 GCA_023460085.1 Bacillota bacterium
AGCATCCCGCCTGGGGAGTACGGTCGCAAGGCTGAAACTCAAAGGAATTGACGGGGGCCCGCACAAGCGGTGGAGTATGTGGTTTAATTCGATGCAACGCGAAGAACCTTACCTGGGTTTGACATCCTCGGAACCCACCAGAGATGGAGGGGTGCCCTTCGGGGAGCCGAGAGACAGGTGCTGCATGGCTGTCGTCAGCTCGTGCCGTGAGGTGTTGGGTTAAGTCCCGCAACGAGCGCAACCCTTGTTGTCAGTTGCTAGCAGGTAAAGCTGAGCACTCTGGCGAGACTGCCCGGGTCAACCGGGAGGAAGGTGGGGACGACGTCAAGTCATCATGGCCCTTACGTCCAGGGCTACACACGTACTACAATGGCGACTACAGAGGGCAGCTAAGCCGCGAGGCCACGCCAATCCCAAAAAAGTCGTCTCAGTCCGGATTGCAGTCTGCAACTCGACTGCATGAAGCTGGAATCGCTAGTAATCGCAGATCAGCATGCTGCGGTGAATACGTTCCCGGGCCTTGTACACACCGCCCGTCACACCACGAAAGCCGGTTCTACCCGACACCGGTGTGCCAACCAGCAATGGAGGCAGCCGTCTACGGTAGGGCTGGTGATTGGGGTGAAGTCGTAACAAGGTAGCCGTAGGGGAACCTGCGGCTGGATCACCTCCTTTAAAGAGTACTGCGAAATCACGACTCGCTATTTAATTGCAAGGGCCTTGATTGGTCTTTGTGAGAACCGCTAGGGCCTATAGCTCAGGTGGCTAGAGCGCACGCCTGATAAGCGTGAGGTCGATAGTTCAAGTCTATCTAGGCCCACCACGCTTATCACCCAAGACTGGGGGTGTAGCTCAGCTGGGAGAGCACCTGCCTTGCAAGCAGGGGGTCATCGGTTCGATTCCGTTCACCTCCACCAGATGGAGTGTTTGAGCGGAGAGTTCTTTGACAGTGAAATAGGTGTGAGGCGGAAGGAATTCTGCGAATCAAGATATTAAGCGCAACTGGTGGATGCCTTGGCGCTGATAGGCGATGAAGGACGTGGTAGGCTGCGATAAGCCTCGGGGAGCCGCCAAGCAGGCTTTGATCCGGGGATTTCCGAATGGGGCAACCCAGTGGGAGTCATGTCCCACTACTCCTTGGCTGAATACATAGGCCTTGGAGAGCGAACCCGGGGAAGTGAAACATCTCAGTACCCGGAGGAGAATAAATCAACCGAGATTCCCTAAGTAGCGGCGAGCGAACGGGGATTAGCCCAAACCGGGTGGATCCGTCCATCCGGGGTTGTGGGACCTTCATACGTGATCCGTGAGTAGGCAGGGGAACGAGCTGGGAAGCTCGACCGTAGCGGGTGATAGTCCCGTACCCGAACCCCAAAGCGGCACAGAAGGCACCCGAGTACGGCGGGGCACGAGAAACCCCGTCGGAATCTGGGAGGACCATCTTCCAAGGCTAAATACTCATCAGCGACCGATAGCGTACAAGTACCGTGAGGGAAAGGTGAAAAGAACCCCTGATAGGGGAGTGAAAAAGAACCTGAAACCAGTTGCGTACAAGCGGTGGGAGCGGACTTGTTCCGTGACCGCGTGCCTTTTGCATAATGGGCCAGCGAGTTACGCTGCCGTGCGAGGTTAAGCCGTCGAGGCGAAGCCGCAGCGAAAGCGAGTCCGAATAGGGCGTCTAGTACGGCGGAGTAGACCCGAAGCCGGGTGAGCTATCCATGAGCAGGTTGAAGCTCGGGTAAAACCGAGTGGAGGACCGAACCGTTGAAAGTTGAAAATTTCTCGGATGACTTGTGGATAGGGGTGAAAGGCCAATCAAACCCGGTGATAGCTGGTTCTCCCCGAAATATATTGAGGTATAGCCTCGGACGAGTCTTGCGGAGGTAGAGCACTGACAGGGCTAGGGGTCTCACCAGATTACCAAACCCTATCAAACTCCGAATGCCGCCAAGATGTTGTCCGGGAGTCAGACAGCGGGTGCGAAGGTCCGTTGTCGAGAGGGAAACAGCCCAGATCGCCGGCTAAGGCTCCAAAATCCATGCTCAGTGGGAAAGGAGGTGGGGTTACCTAGACAGCCAGGAGGTTGGCTTAGAAGCAGCCATCCTTTAAAGAAAGCGTAATAGCTCACTGGTCTAGTGACCCTGCGCCGAAAATGTAACGGATCTAAGCATGGTGCCGAAGCCGCGGGAGTAGCTTGCTACTCGGTAGGGGAGCGTTCTCTTCTAGGATGAAGGCGCAGGCGCAAGCCACGCTGGACGAAAGAGAAGTGATTATGCTGGCATGAGTAACGATAAAACGAGTGAGAAACTCGTTCGCCGTAAGCCCAAGGTTTCCTGGGTAAAGTTAATCTGCCCAGGGTTAGTCGGCCCCTAAGGCGAGACCGAAAGGTGTAGTCGATGGGAAACGGGTTAATATTCCCGTACCCGCGCATGTTGCGATGGGGGGACGCAGAAGGGTAGGCCATCCGGGTGTTGGATATCCCGGTGTAAGCTGGTAGGCGTGCCGCGCAGGCAAATCCGCGCGGCTAAGCCGAGAAGCGATGCCGAGCCGCAAGGCGAAGTGGTCGAGCCCAGGCTGCCAAGAAAATCCTCTAAGCTTCAGACATGTGCGGACCGTACCGCAAACCGACTCAGGTGGGCGGGTCGAATAGACCGAGGCGCTTGAGAAAACTCTGGCCAAGGAACTCGGCAAATTGATCCCGTAAGTTCGCGAGAAGGGATGCTCTTTTGGGTGTACATTATACAATGGAAGCCCGGGAGAGTCGCAGAGAAATGGGGGTGGCGACTGTTTACTAAAAACACAGGTCTCTGCTAAGTCGCAAGACGACGTATAGGGACTGACGCCTGCCCGGTGCCGGAAGGTTAAGGGGTGAGGTCAGCCGCAAGGCGAAGCCTTAAACCGAAGCCCCGGTAAACGGCGGCCGTAACTATAACGGTCCTAAGGTAGCGAAATTCCTTGTCAGGTAAGTTCTGACCTGCACGAATGGCGTAACGATCTCCCCACTGTCTCGGCCGGAGACTCAGTGAAATTGAAGAGTCGGTGAAAATGCCGACTACCCGCAGGAGGACGGAAAGACCCTGTGCACCTTTACTATAGCTTGACATTGTGCCTTGGGCGCGCATGTGTAGGATAGGTGGGAGGCTTTGAAGCCGGTGCGCCAGCATCGGTGGAGCCATCCTTGAAATACCACCCTTGCTCGTCTAAGGCCCTAACCCTGAGCCGTTATCCGGCCAGGGGACATTGTCTGGTGGGTAGTTTGACTGGGGCGGTCGCCTCCCAAATCGTAACGGAGGCTCACAAAGGTTCCCTCAGGCTGATTGGAAACCAGCCGTCGAGTGCAAAGGCATAAGGGAGCTTGACTGCGAGGCAGACATGCCGAGCAGGGACGAAAGTCGGTCTTAGTGATCCGGTGGTCCCGCATGGAAGGGCCATCGCTCATAGGATAAAAGGTACGCCGGGGATAACAGGCTGATCGCGTCCAAGAGTTCACATCGACGACGCGGTTTGGCACCTCGATGTCGGCTCATCGCATCCTGGGGCTGGAGCAGGTCCCAAGGGTACGGCTGTTCGCCGTTTAAAGCGGTACGCGAGCTGGGTTTAAAACGTCGTGAGACAGTTTGGTCCCTATCCTCTGTGGGCGTAGGAGAATTGAGAGGGCCTGTCCCTAGTACGAGAGGACCGGGATGGACGAACCTCTGGTGTGCCTGTTGTCGCGCCAGCGGCATCGCAGGGTAGCTATGTTCGGGAAGGATAACCGCTGAAGGCATCTAAGCGGGAAACCTGCCTCAAGATAAATTCTCCCTGAAGACCCCAGGTAGACCACCTGGTTGATAGGTCGGAGGTGTAAGCGCGGCGACGCGCTCAGCTGACCGATACTAATAGGTCGTTCGTCTTGATTCACATAAAAGAATTCCTTTCGTCTCCACCTAATCACTATATTTCGCCAAATTTCCTGGCGGCCATGGAGATGGGGTCACACCCGATTCCATACCGAACTCGGCCGTTAAGCCCATCCTCGCCGATGATACTTGGAGTTCACTCCCGGGAAAGTAGGTCGCCGCCAGGTTTTTCTTCCCAAAGGCCCCGCCCAAAGCGGGGCCTTT
>JAEWRI010000005.1 GCA_023460085.1 Bacillota bacterium
CTACCATGCGCCCTTCCAGGTTGCCCTGGAACACGCCCACTTCCATCCCGGTTTCCGCCAGCGCTTTTTTCACCGCCGGGATGTCCTTGTTCTCCCAGCACCAGAACTCCACGCAGTCGAACCCCGCTTCCTTCGCCTTGTATATCCGCTCCACGAACGGGTATTCCGTGAACAGCATCTCGATACAGCATGAGTATTTCATATAAACCTCCTTAATAAATTCTTGTTAAAGGTATTGCTCAAACCAGTCCGCCGCCAGTTCAAACACCTGCGGCGCGTAATCCGACGTGGGAAGCGGATGCGGCGCGCCGTCGATCACCTTCAGCTCGCACCGCGTATGTACGCACGCGCGGATGCGCTGGCTGTGCCGCAGCGATACAATCGTGTCCGCGCTGCCATGCATGAGCAGCAGCGGAACTTCCACCGCCGAGGCGTACAGCCACGGTTCAAACCGCAGAAAGCTGTTTGCCACCGACTCCAGAGGTACGTCGCGCACCATGCCCGGATGCTCATCGCGGAACCGATGGTAGTCCCGCTCGTCCGCTTCACCCATGCCCAGCGCATAAGGCACAGATACGTATTTAGATATGCCCGCCTTCACCGTTTCACGGGAATCCGCTTCCAGCTCGCGCAGAAAGGCTTCATAGGCTTCCCGGCTGCGGTTGCGCGTCCAGTTCTCGCCCAGCATCTCACGGCCGCTGGCCAACGGAGCCATCGCCACCGCGCATTTCACGCGGCTGTCCAGCGCGGCCATGCAGACAGTGAGCGCGCCGCCCATCGAACACCCGGTAAATCCTATTTTGTCCGCGTCCGCTTCTTCCAGCCCCGCAGCATAGGAAACGGCGTTCGCCGCGTCCTCCAGCCACTCGGTACCGCACATCATGCGCCCTTTCGGCGCTTCGCTTTCCCCGCAGCCCCGGGAATCAAATTGAATCGTCAAAAAACCTCTTTCGCAGAGGTAATGGGCCATGGCGTCGTATTCCTGCTTGTCGCCCGAATAGCCGTGATTAATTACAATTGCGGGACTCTGCTGCTGCCTCGGGATTCGCACCCGCGCAGCAATCCGCTTGCCCGCGCTGAAAAATGGTCTTTCCTCAACTCTCATGGTTCACCTGTACCAGAAAAATACCTTATGCTTAATGCGGAACTCGTCTTCAATATTATCTCCCGCGATGTACCAAACGCCGTCAACGCACTTGAAATCCTGCCGGAAGTAGTACCGATTCCCCGATTCCTGCACCTGAATGCGCAGTATGTATGCCTCGTCTTCGCCCGTGTATACCGTTTCGGCAAATTCAAAGCCGGTAATGCTGTCCTCCTGCTGTTTGAGGTACTCCCTGGTTGCGTACACTTCGTCACAGAAAGCGCTCTCGTATTCCGCCATTGCTTCCGCCGACTCCGGCGAAACCAATTCCAGCAGCGACTCAAACCCCGACGACGGTCCCAGATCCCCGTTTACCATATCCATATAAATCTGGCTGGATTGCTGCGCCAGCCCCTCCGGGCTGCCAGAATCCAGTTCAGATGAATAATCCATTTCAGAAGGCATATACGCCGGTACATCCGGATCGATAGCGGTACATCCGGATGTCAGCAGCAACAGCAGCGCTGCCAACAAAATCCACAGTTTCTTCATGTCCGTACTCCTTTTGGCGTCAATCTGCCTTGCCGTTTCCTTTTCCATAATGCTGCGGAAGGCAGGATACCCGCCCTCCGCACATTATCCCCGTGTCTGGTCTATTTCTCTTTTTCTGCCGCCGTCTCGATGAGCAGGTCGACGTTCTCAGAGGTGGCTACGATGAAGCCGGTGCTGATCGTCGTCGGGATCGGGGTGATGCCGGCGGACGCGTCGTCCTTCGTGAACTCGATGCCGTTGTGGTTGTAGTCATACAGCATACGGACGCCGTAGTAGGTGAAGAAGTGGCGCTTCTGGCCAACCGCGGCGACAAGCGCGCCGTCCTTCACACCCTGCAGATGTTCGGGCTCCGCGTCAACGCAGGTGCCGAATACAACGCCCACTTTGCCGGTTTCCTTGATCGCCTGTGCGATGCCAGGTCCGCAGGTGGAGTCGAAACCGGCGACCGCAAGGATGCTGGCGTCGGACTGAATCAGGTTGGTAATCGTCTCGGCAACCTTCTGCGCATTGGAGGTCGAGTCGTATACCTGCTGCACCACTTCAATGCTGGGAGCCAGATCCGCCAGCGTATCGGTGTAGCCCTGAAGGGCCGCTATGTTGTTGTCGCCGCCGGGGATTCCTATAGCGACCGCTTTGCCGGTTTTGCCTTCCAGATAAGGCGCAACCGCTTTTGCCTGCTCTACGCCGAGGTCATACCAGTTGGTGCCGATGAAGCAGAGCCTCTTGGAACCCGGAACGTCAGCGTCAACCGTGACCACCGGAATCCCTGCGTCAACCGCTTCGTCGATAGCCGTCGCCAGCGAAGCATCCCAGCCGACCACCATCATGCCGTCAGGCTTCTTGGGGATTTCCTGCTCGATAGCCGCGATGAACGCAGGCAGATCCACTTCCTGAGGGCCAATCTTCTTCACGGTAACGCCCAGCTGCTGGGCAATCAGATCCATGCCGATGTAGTCGTTGTTGACGAACAGCGGCAGAGAATTGTACTGGCAAGCCCACACATAGACTTCGTCGGAAACGTCTTCCGACGCAGCAGCGCCCTGCGAGTTGCCCGCTGCGGGCGTTCCGCCGGAGCAAGCGCCAAACACCGACACCATCGCGAGGACCAGCAGCAATGCCACCCAAACTTTCTTTTTCATGATACGTTCCTCTCCTTTTTCTATATTCTGCTCCTGCCGGGGACTGCCGCCACGGGCCCAGGTGAGGACAGCCCCCGCCGGAACAAATTTATCCCACTACTTTGCGCTTTGAGAACAGCGCGTCAATGATTACCGCGATAAGCAGTATCAGTCCTTCAATGATCTTGTACAGGTTGGAAGGCGCTTCGGCGATGCGCAGCGCGTTGCTGAGGCATATCGTAAACAGCATGCCCAGCACGGCGCCTCCCATAGAGCCAATGCCGCCCTTAAAGCTGACGCCGCCGATTACTGCGCCGGTAATCACCTTTAGTTCCCAGCCCTTGCCGTATTGCGTACCGGCAGCGCCCATGCGCGCAGCCAGCAGTACGCCCGCCAGAGATGCCAGCACCGCGCTGAACACGAAAGCTGTGGTCTTCATATTCTCCACGTTGATGCCCGAAAGCTTGGCGGCTTCCTTGTTCATGCCGATATAATAGAAATTCCGGAAGTAGCGCGACTTGGCCATGAGGAATGCAAAGGCGACGAGTATGACCACCGCGTAATACACCGGCAGCTGAATTCCCAGCAGCTCCGCCTTGCTGATTGCGGTGAAGGAATCCGGCAGGTGCTGGATGTCCGATCCACCCGCGCCCGCCACGCCGTACATCGCCGCGAATACCACCTGCGCGAGGCCATAGAACACGAGGCCGGATCCGAGTGTCGCGATAAATGAGTTGACACCTACCCGCGCCACCAGCAGGCCAATAATCAGGCCAATAACCGCCGAGGCAGCCAGCGTAATCAGTATCACAAATGGAATGGGCACGCCCAGTACCGCAAGCGCCCCGGCCAGCAGATTCGCGAACATGACATTGTAGCCTACCGAAAGGTCTATCTCTCCGTTAATAAGCTGCAGCGCCATGCCGACGACGATGATGGCGGGCAGCGAGAACTCCAGCAGCAGCGATGCGATGTTATAACTCGAAAGAAACACGTCGGTGAATACGATGGAATAGACCAGCACATACAATACGATAAGGCCCAGCGGTATGATCCATCTTTCCCGGGCGATGAAATCGAGGAAGGTCTTCGATCTCTTTTCTCCGCTTGGTTGATTTAAGGCCTGATTTGCAGTCATCGTGTATCCCTCCCCTTAGTTGGTGATGCCCGAGGCATATCGCATAATGAGCTCCTCGGTGGCATCCTTCGCCGCGATCTCGCCGGTAATCGTACCGTTGTGCATCACATATATCCTGTCGCTGATGGACAGCACCTCCGGCAGATCCGAGGACACCACGATAACGCTGGTCCCCTGCTCCGTAAGCTGGCGCAGTATCGTATAAATTTCCGACTTCGCGCCCACATCGATGCCACGCGTGGGCTCGTCGACGATCATGATGTTGGGATCCACCAGCAGCCATTTGGCCAATACCACCTTCTGCTGGTTGCCGCCCGAAAGGTTAACCACCTTCTGACGCACACTGGGCGTCATGATGCCCAGCTTTTCCCGGTACTCCTCTGCTATCCGATACATCCTGGCGTTGTCGATGTTCATGCCCCGGCTGAGCTTTTTCAGGCTCGCGGACGCGATGTTGTTGGCGACCGCCATATCAAGGAACAGCCCCTGTTCCTTCCTGTCCTCCGGCAGATAGCCGATACCCAGCCTGATGGCGTCGCGGGTGGTCTTAATCTCCACCGGCTTGCCGTTCAGCATCACTTCGCCGGAGAGCTTCCTGTCCGCGCCGAACAGCGCGCGCATCACTTCGGTGCGGCCGGCGCCCGCCAGCCCCGCGAAGGAAAGTATCTCTCCCTTTTTCAACTCAAAATTCACATCTCGGAACAGCTTTGCGCTGAAATTTCTGCATTCCAGCACCACCTCGCCGCCCAGCTCGCGTTCGGTGCGCGCAAACCGCAGATCGCGTCCCACCATTTTGCTCACGATCCAGTCCCCATCGACGCTGACGACATCCTCTGTTGCCACGTGCTCTCCGTCCTTGAACACGGTCACACGGTCGGCGATCTGAAATATTTCTACCAAACGGTGGCTGATATAGATAACCGCCATACCCTGATCCTTGAGTACGCGCAGCAGCTTGAACAGCGCGCCGACTTCCTTCTCCGTAATCGTAGCGGTGGGCTCGTCGAGAATCAGCACCTTGGGATTCAGCGAGAGGGCCTTGGCGATTTCGACCATCTGCTTCATTGCGGGAGACAGCTGGCCCACCTTCGTGCGCGGGCTGATATCAATGCCGAGCCGCTTTAACAGCGTGTCGGCATCCTTGTAAAGCTTATCCCAGTCGATATGCGACAGAAATTTAACAGGCTGGCGCGCGGCGAATATATTCTCCGCAACGTTCAGGCCGTTCACAAGCGAGCGCTCCTGATACACAATCGCGATGCCGTGCTCGTTGGCCTGACGCTGGTTGTGTATTTCGACAGTCTTGCCTTCCAGCAGCACATCACCCGAGGTCTGGCGATACACCCCCGCGAGTATGTGCATCAGCGTGGATTTGCCCGCGCCGTTTTCACCGCACAGCGCGTGAATCTCGCCCTCCCTGACGTCGAAGTCAACGCCCTTGAGCGCGCGAACGCCCGGAAAATCCTTTACAATGTTCTTGACTTCCAATACTGTATTGTTCATATCCGTCTCCCCGCTACTTCTCTCTCTTCGCGATGACGATATCCAGCACGATCGCGAGTATGAGTACGATGCCGGTGACCACATACTGCATATCCGGGCTCACCTGGGCCGCGGTCAATGCGTTGTTTAATACCGCGATGAACAGCGCGCCCATCGCAGCGCCAATCACCGTGCCGGTGCCTCCCGTAAAGGAAACGCCGCCGATAACCGCTGCCGTCACCGCGCGCAGCTCCACCCCCGTGCCCACGTTGGGCATCGACGAATTAAAGCGCATCGCGGTGATAATGCCGCTGAGGCACGCAAGCAGCGCGGATAGCATAAACGTCGTAATTTTCACACGGGGAATGTTGATGCCGGAAAGCTCGGCGGCCTTCTGGTTGTCCCCGATGTAATACAGCTGTCTGAAATACCGCGTCCGACCCACCAGATAGGCAAATATGGCGATGACGATAATCATATAGTAGACCGGCAGCTGAAGGCCCAGAAAATGTTCCTGCCCCATCGCTTTAAACACCGGATCGGGGAAATCAGTCCAACCCGTACCGGACAGTATCACCGAGATACCCAGATAGATCATGCCGGTGGCCAGCGTGGCGATGAAGGAGGCCACACCCAGTCTGGAGACAATCACGCCATTCACAAAACCCAGCAGCAATGAAATAACCAGCGGCAATAATATCGCCCAACCAGTGGGCCAGCCGGACTGGATGATCAGCCGTCCGCAGAGTATGCCGCCGAAAACCATAATGGAACCCAGCGACAGGTCGATCTCGGCGCATATCAGCACCAGCGTGATGGCCACCAGTATCATGGCCTCCGACGACATATTCAGCAGTATCAGCGCGAAGTTGTCGACCGTGCCAAACGTTGAAGGCAGCGCGAGTGAAAAGATGATGCAGAATACGACGACCAGCAACAGCAGCGCCAAAGCGCGCTGCTTTGAAACAAAATTCAGCAAATCGAATCTTGGCTTTGCAGATGTGTTCACGCCATTGTTTCCTCCCCTATTACGTTAAAAAAGTACCATCGGGTGTCTCAATCAGAAGGGCAGTTTGATTGTAGCATCGCGTTTTCGCAGCGCATATGAACGATGATTGGTTTCATGCGTGTAGTTTTTTTATGTAGTGCCTCTTAAAAAATAAAAAACCCCTCCGCGAAGCGGAAGGGCCCAAGACGGCGCGCAGCCGTCAGTATTGCACGATCATACAGTTCCGGATATCTTCAGCCATTCGTTGCGAATCTATGCTGCCTATCAGAAAAAGCTGGCAGTCGTCCAGCAAAAGCGCCCGTTTTTCTGCGCTGAGGCTGAACAAATCGACGCTGACGCACTCACCGCTGCGCAGCGGATCCCACAGGCCGCTGTAGCGCAGATAGCCCGTGTCCACGTTCTTTACCGTGGGGTAGGCACTTGTGGCTTCGCAGATGATTCGCGCGATGTCCGGGCGGCTCAGAAATTCAAGGAACCGCCGCGCGTCCTCCTCCACATCCGTGCCCGAATGGATTCCGATAAGGTCCTGTGCAAACACCGCGGGCGTAACCATCTCGTCCGCGTCAATGGAATAGGGAATGCGGAATACGCCGGGATCGCACACCTTCTCCATATCGTCGCCCGTGAGGCTGAGCGACTGGTCGGAGGTGATAATCATCGCGGCGTTACCCTGCTTGAAATATTCGAACGCCTGCTGAGCGGTGAGGCTGATGGATTCGGGGTCGAGATAACCCTGATCTATGAGATCCTGCGTGCGGCCGAGCAGCTCACCGGCATCCTCGGTAAGATCACGCATTCCCAGCACATATCGGTTTTCCCAGGATGGCTCGTCCATCAGGCTGAAAAGCGAGAGCAGCAGCAGCATGGCGGCGGAGTCCTCATCCCGCGCGCCTATCACGATGGGGTTGATGTGGTTGTTTTGCAGCACGGCGCAGGCGCGGAGCAAATCACCGTAATCCTGCGGCTCATCGATGCCGTACCGCTCGAAAAAGATTTTGTTGTACCAGACGCCATAATAGGAGCGCCGCAGCGCCACCGCGTATTCCTTGCCGTCGTACAGGTGCCGCACGCCCTGCCGCACGTCGTCCTCATAATAGTTCAGCAGCGCCTGCCCCGTTAAATCGGCGAGTGTGCCGTCGCTGGCAAGGCGGATATAATCATCGTTCAATACACCCATGACATCCGCCTTTTCCCCCGAGAGCAGCAGCATGCGCTGCATCTCGGAATACCCGCCTTTGATGTACCGCGTATAGTTGATCTTCACCCCGGGGTTGTCCTGCTCGAACAGCGAAAACACTTCGTCCGGGAAGTAGGCCCAATGGATAAAGCTGATTTCCCGCGTCACCGTCTCCTTCTGTTCCGCCGCAGCCTTTTGCCGGGCAGCTTCAAACGAATTGGTCAGCATGATGCCGCACAATATGAAGAGCAGTATCGCGGACAGTATGTACAGTGAACTCTTTCGCATAATCCTCTTCGCTATCTGTCGATATCGTCCACGTTGGTGATGTCCACCTCGACAAGGCCGGTATCGATCGCTTCCGGTATGTTGGTGATTCCGTTGCCGCTGTCATCGCTGGTGATCGTCAGGCCGCTGTGGTTGATGTTATAGAGCAGCAGGCCGCCGTAATAGGTGAAAAGCTCGCGCTTCTGCCCGACGAGCTTCTGCACATACCCGTCGCGCACCAGCTGCAGGTGGATGGGTGCGATATCCACGGATGTCACCTTGATTTTGCCCTTCAGTCCCAGCTCCTCCAGCGCCATCGCAATCCCCGGGCCGCTGTTGGAATCGAAGCCCGCGATGCCCGCGAGATCCGGATGCTCCTCCAGCAGCCTCAGCACGATGCGCTTTGCCTCCTCGGGATTCGTCATGTCGTCGTATTCGCCCAGCACAATCACATCGTCGTAATTCTCCGCCACACTGCGGAAGCCCTCGAATCCCAGCTGCATGTTCTCCGAACCCACCATGCCCAGCATCGCCACCTTACCCTTGCCGCCGATAAGGCGCATCATGGCCTCGCCCTGCTTCACGCCCAGGTTGTACCAGTTGGAGCATACCGTCGCCAGCCTGTCGCTGTCCGGCAGGTCTGCATCCACCGTAATCGTCGGTATCCCCTCCGCCACTGCCCGGTTGATGAGCGGTATCAGCGTCGTATCCGCTCCGCAGACCATGATGCCCGCAGGCCTGCTTTCAATGACCTCTTCCAGTATCTGCGCCTGTTCCACCGGGTCGTAGCTCGCGGGCGCGTCCAGCGCAGCCTTCACGCCCATCTCCCGCGCGAACATCTCCAGCCCCTTTTCGTCCTGCAGCTTAATCATGGGATCCTCGCTGAACACGGCAACGTATACATATTCCTCCGGCTGTCCTTCCTCGCTGGCGCTGCTTTCCATGCCTGAGGCGTCTTTCCGCAGCAGCAGCATGGCATTAAAGGCAATCGATCCGGCCAGCAAGCAGCAAAGCAAAATAAAACCCACCCGCTTTTTACTCATACGACTCCCCTCCAGTGTTCTTTTTCGCAGCCTCCCGGTATTGATAGGGCGTTTTCTTTTCGTATTTCTCGAATACGCGCGTAAAGTAACTCCTCTCCTTGTATCCTACCAGCTCGCCCACCTTCGAGGTGGAGAAATTCGTCGATTTCAACAGTTCCTTGGCCTTTTTGATGCGCAGCACCGAAATGTAGGTGGAGAAATTCTCACCGGTCTCCGTCGCGAACAGCTGGCTTAAATAACTCTGATTCAAAAAATACTGACGCGCAAACGTACTGAGCTTCAAATCATTGAAATACTCCTTGTCAATGCGCGCGACAATCTGCTGGATGATCTTGCGCCCGCTCGAGGCGTCTTGGTCGCGCTTGAATGCGCAGCAGGCGCGAATGCGGCGGCACAGCAGCTGTTCAAAATCCTGCATGCGGATGCAGGAGCTGAAGTAGGAGTTCACGCTGATGTCCTCCAGATCTGTGTTGGAATAGGAATTCTCCTTCTTCATGAAATTGATCAGCAGCAGCATAATCTCGATGCAGATCTCCACCACCTTGCCGTACGACACCTTCTGACGCGCCAGATCGGCAAGCACCCGCGCGGTAAACTGTATCAATGGTTCCTCATCGGCGTTCTCCAGCATCCCCAGAAACAGATTGCGCATCTCCTCGGAAAGCACATAGAAGTGCCCCTTCAGCACCAGATAATCCTCGTGCCAGATGACATCGGAGTCCGCATAAATATGCTTCTGCAGCACAGACTTGCGGGCCTCGGCGCAGGATTGCGGCACCTCCGCAAGGCTTTCGTACTGTCTTCCGGTGCCGAAGAATATGGTAATGCCCAGATGCTCCGCCACGCTGCGCACCGCGTTCTCGAACAGGAACTTGAGCGTATGTATCGGCGCCGTATGGTTGAGAAAGCCCTGCACATATTCCTCGCTCTGGCCGTCGTCCACCACGGCGGCGACGCCGCCCGCAGCCAGCGTTTCCTCACAGATGTTGCATACCGCGAATTTGAGCAGCGCGGCATTTTCTTCGGCAAATACGCAGCCCTCGGTACTGGAGATACGCGCCATAAAGGCCGTAAAGCGCGGGTACGTCAGCGCATACCCGGCGTCGCGCAGCTTCTCGTCCGCGTCCGCTTTCCCACCATCCAGCAGCGCGCCGACCAGGCTGTTCTTCAGCGCGATCTGGTCCTTTTGCGTTTCGCGGGTCAGCGTTTTAAAAAAGCGCCGCTGCTGCTTTTCTGCGTCGATGCGTTCCGCGGCTTCGCGGATGACCCGCACCAATTCGTCGTTGTCGATGGGCTTTAGCAGGTAGTCGCATACGCCGAGACGCAGCGCCTTCTGCGCGTAACCGAAATCATTGTACCCGCTGAATATGATGAATTTCGTGCTTTCGGAGGCTTCCAGCGCCTTTTCGATAAACATCAGCCCGTCGATGATGGGCATTTTGATGTCGGTCAGGACGATGTCCGGCTTTTCGCGTTCCACCAAAAGGAGCGCCTGTTCGCCGTCCGCCGCCTCTCCCACGATTTGTGCGTCCGCAACCAGCCGCTGCACCTTGCGTATAATTCCCCTGCGAATGATTTCCTCATCGTCCACAACCAAAACTCTAAGCATTCAAGTACCCGCCTTTTTCACTCTTGTGCCTGCTCACCGGAAATACCAGCGTCACCTTCGTCCCCTTGTTCTTCCGGCTGTGTATCGACATGCCGTACCGCTCGCTGTAGTACAATTTGATGCGGCTGTGCACGTTCTGCAGCGCGATGCCGCCCGTAGAGCTTTTCACCTCGCCGCCCTGCGGCGTATCATACAGGCCCCGCTGCACCTTGCGCAGTTCCTCCTCATCCATACCGACGCCCGTATCCTCTATCGTGATGATGAGGTCGTCGATATCCACTGCGGCGCTGATGCGAATCAGGCTCTTGCGGCTGGTCGCTTCGATGCCGTGCACCACCGAATTTTCCACCAGCGGCTGTATGACGAGCTTGAGTATCTCCAGCTCCATCACCTCGTCCGGGATGTTGTATTCCACCTCCAGCAGCTTGTCTCCCAGCCGGAGCTTCTGAATATAAACGTAATTGCGCACGTGCTCGATTTCCTCGCGCACCGTCACGATATCCTTGCCTTTGCTGATGCTGTACCGGAAGATTTTCGCCAGCGCCTGACAGGCGCTGCTGATTTCGTCCGCGCCCTTGTCCTCCGCCATGATGTCGATGATCTGAAGCGTGTTGTACAGAAAGTGCGGGTTGATCTGCGCCTGCAGCGCGCTGATCGTCGCTTCCTTCCGGTAGATTTCCGTCTGGTACACGCTTTGTATCAATTCCTTGATGCGCCCGAGCATGCTGCTAAAGCTTTTGCTGAGCTCGCCTATCTCGTCGTTGCTTTTCACCGATACGGCGATATCGAACCGCCCCGACTCCACCTCTTTCATCTGGCTGCGCAGCGCGTTGATGGGTTCCGTCAGCGATCGGCTCATCAGCACCGAAACCACCAGCGCAAAGAATACGCAGAGCAGCAGGGTATAAATAAGCGTATACTCAAACGCATAGATCTTCGCGAAAATGGCGTTGGCCGGCATCTCGATGATTACCGTCCAGCCGGTCATCGCGGAGGTGTCGAAAAACACCAGCTGATCCCCCGATTGCATGCGGCCGTCCTGCATCTCCAGCAACTCCCCGAGGTAATCCGTTCGCAGCTGAGTGGAAATATATGCGGGGTCCGTGTCGTATATGATCCGCTTATTGTTGTCGATGACGATGATATTGCCTTCCAGCGACTCAAACAGTTCCTCGAACAGGCTTGTATCGAGATCAAACTTGATATACCCGATGTTCTTATTGGTCGCGATATCCGTAATCCGCGTGATATACGAGAATACGTAGCGCTCCCCGGTGCCCGACAGCACATCCGCCGGAAGGTAAGTCGGCAATATCATGGACTTCTTTTGGAGGCTGTTCATGCTCTTGAACCATGACGCGCTCGTCAGAAAGAAGTCGCTGTCCATCGAGCTTTCCACACCCTTCATGCCGTAGGTATCGCCGCTGTAGCTGTAGATGTATGCCGCTTCGATTCCGGGAAAGTCCTGCATCACCTCGGATATGATATCCGACACGGTATCATCGTCCTGCAGCTTCTCTTCCACCGGTCTGTCCATATCCTTCTCGATGATGTACTTCAGTGTTTCGTCGGAGCCGATACGCATCGCTTTCTTGCTGAGCTGCACGAAGGTGTTGTCGATATTGACATTGACCTGCCCGATGGTGTTCAGTATGTACGACGATACCTCATCCTTCAGCGTGTCGGAAGCGATGCTGTACACATACCAGCTGATAAAGAGCAGCGGCAGCATGGTGAGCAGCAGGTACGAAAAGGTCAGCTTCGTGCGCATGCTGCTGATGAATCGGCTGCGCCAAAACCGGAGGAGCCCCTGTTTTATCCGCCCCGTCGCCTTTTTCATGGCTTTTACCCAATGGGTCTGGTCGTTTCCCTGAGTACCAACTCCGGGTCCAGGCACCGGCTCTTCACCTCGTCCCTCCGTGTATAGATGATCCGAAGCAGTTCCTTCACCGCAAGCCCCGCCAGCGCCTCAATGTTGTTGTTGACCGAGCTCAGCCGGGGGCGCGTCATCATGGAAAACGGGATATCATCGTATCCCATGATGCTGACGTCCTCGGGCACGCGCAGGCCGTAATCGATCAGGGTATTCATGCAGCCGATTGCAAGCACATCGTTGGAAGCAAACACGGCGTCGAAGCGCAGCCCGGACGCTATCATGCCGAGGGTCTTCTCTGTGGCAGCCTGATACGAGGTGGCAGACTGGTGTACAAAGGCATCGTTGATGGGGAGCCCGTTTTCCGTCAGCGCATCGCAGTAGCCTCTAAAGCGATCCTCCAGCGCGGAGAGCGCGTCGTACTTTGAGGACAGGAAGACGATTTTCCGGCAGCCTGTTCGAATCAGGTGCGTACAGGCGATGCGCGCGCCGTCGTAGTTGCCGACCGAAACGCTGGTAACCGCAAGGCCGGGTATCGGCTTGCCTATCACGACGGTAGGCACTCCATAGCTTTTAAGTTCCCCAAAAACATCGGAGTAATGACCCGTCGCGTCAAACAATATGCCATCCACCTGTTTTTCGATCAGGAACTCGATATATCGCTCTTCGTTGCGGATGTCCCCTTCGCTGGAGCACAGTATGATGGAGAAGCCGTACCGCTGCGCCGCACGCTCGATATGGCTGACTACCTGCGCAAACACGGGGTTTTCCACCGAAGGAATGATAAGCCCCAGCGTTTTGGAGGACTTCCCCTTCAGCGCGCGGGCCGCGCTGTTGGGCTTGTAATGCAACGCTTCAATCGCGCCGTTCACGCGCTCCAGAAGCGGCTCCGAAACGCCGTCCACGCCGTTAATCACACGGGAAACGGTAGCCTCCGACACCCCGGCCATTCGCGCGACATCGCGTATCGTCACGTTCGCTTTTTCTGCAAATTTGTTTTGTATCATGAATAAACCGATTTCGTAAACGTTTTCAAGACGATTATACAAATAAGCCGTCCGGCTGTCAAGCGCTGTGTACAAGCGCCCGTATCCTCTCAAATAATAAAAGCCGGGCGGCACGTACCGCCCGGCCTTCCTGCGTTTATCTCCCGTACGCTTCGGTCAGCGAGCTGAACACCCCCGGTTTTCCGGGACAGGGCTGCGCGCGAACGCGGCTCACGTTGTCCAGGTTGGCAAGCTCCTCGTCGCTGATGAACTCCACATGGCCCAGCGCCACCGCCGTCGCCACCGAAGCCGCCATGGCCTCCAGCATCTCCAGCAGATCCAATGCGCGCTCGATATCCTCATAGCTCATCACGATCACACCGTGGTTATCCATCAGTATGGCGTTGGTGCGATCGATGACCGTGTCCATATTGGCCGCAAGCCGGTCGGTCAGCGGCTCCGCATATGGCGCGCGCAGCACCGGCCCCAGCTCCAGCACCGGCTCGGGCAGCAGCGGCTTCGAAAGCAGGTCGCTGTGCGCGATGGCAAAGCCCGTCAGCGCGGGCGGATGCGCGTGTACCAGTGCACGGATGTCCGGCCGCTTCTCATAGATGTGCGTGTGCATGGGCACTTCTCCGGTGGGCCTGCGGCCCTCCGCGGCATACAGCACCTCGCCGTTCATGCGGATGATGCATACGTCGTCAAACAGTACCTTGCGCTTGGCAAGCTTCGTGGGCGTGATGAGCACCACGTCGTCGGTGACGCGCGCAGAGAGATTGCCCCCCTGCGACGCCACGAACCCCAATTCCGAGCAGCGGATGCTCGCCGCGGAAAGCGCCGCAATCTGCTTTTCGTATTTTCTCTGTAACTCTGTCATGATGGCTCCTGTCTCTCTATACGAGCTTGTCCAGCGTCAAACCGTCCTGCGGAATGAACTGCCGCCAGTACTCCACGCTTGTACGGTAATCCGTCAGCGTATCGTGGTTGCGGGAAGCTGTGCCGGTGAACACTTCCAGCGTAAGGTAGATGTCCTTGCAGCGCTCCGGCATATCCGGCTTTTCGGGCGCGTCGTAGCTCGCCTTCAGCGCTTCCAGCACCGCCGGGCCCGTTACCTTGCCCCAGGCGTTGTTCTCGGGCGTAAAGTGCTTATGCGCGGACTCGAAGCCGTTGGTCTGCTGCAGATGCATGATGGGCGAATAGCACCCCACGCGCCGCAGCCATTCAAAGCAATCCCCGTCCTCCAGCTGCGCGAACATGTGCGGGTTGTCCGAGATCTCGCGCATCACCGCGTCCACGCTGCCGCTGCCCTGCGCCGCTTCATTGAACAAGCGGTACGCCTCGTCCGTACCCAGCCAAACGGGAAGTTTAGCCCCCAAAGAATAGGACGTCAGCGCTTCGCGAACCTGCGCCTCCGTCGGCGCGACAAACTTCACATGGTGATGCCCCACGTCTTCGGTAATGTAGAAGCTGCGCCCGCTGCGCTTCGTCACCTCGCGCATCAGCTCCTCCGTTTCGCCGATGCGCCATGGCACCAGATGAGGCGAATACATCTGCTCCACCCCCAGCTCCCGGCAGCCCGCTTTGGCCGCGTACGCGTTCAGCTCCGAGAGCCCTTCGTACAGTATCTCCACATATTCCGCATACAGTGCCCTGTCCTGCAGCACGAAATCGGCAAACGCGTGCGCAAAGAAACCCATTCCGGCCTCCATCTCCGCCGCCACGTCGATGATGGCCTTGAACCAGTCGTCGATGATGCGACGGCGCACCTGCGCGTCGGTATGGGTAAGCCCCAGCGTGCAGTACGTACCGTGGCCGGAGTAGAGGTTGGCGACGCGCACGCCCGTTTCAGCCTCTGCCCGGCGCGCTTCACCCACCCAGCGTTTCAGATAATCGCGCCCCATGAAGAGTGGGTCGAGTTCGGTATCGGCGCTTGCTTCCACGTATTTCACGCCAAGGTCTTTGATCACGCGCGCCCAGTCCATAGGCCGCGTCCAGCGCTTGAAAGCGAAGCAGTTGTCAATCGCAAGATGTATTTTCGGATATTGCATTTGCCACCTCAGCGGTTCTTCAGCAGCTTGCGCATCAGACGGCTGGCACCCACCGCATCCTGTTTGCCTATCACGGCCTCTATTTCCTTCGGGTCGGCCTTGTCCATGATGGACTCCAGATAATCGAGCCACTCGGCGCTTTCCGATACGGCATCCCGGCCATCCTCGCGGAACGGGAACTGGTCGATGGTCATGTAGCCGGTGTAACCCGTCCTGCGCAGCCAGAAGAAGAACTCCAGAAACTCCAGCGTATGCACGCTGCCCACGATCATGTCGTCGTCCCAGAGGCGATAGTTGTCGTTGATGTGGATGTGGCGCAGGCGATTGCCGTACATGGAGCACATCGCGACCGCTTCCGAAGGCGATTCGTAGCCCAGCAGCGAGTGGCCGTAGTCCAGCGCGAGCCCGATGTTGGGCACGCCGATATCCTGGCACATCAGCAGCGCCGTGCCGATGGTGGAAATGTAGCAGTGTGTGCGCGGCTCTTTGATCTTGTACTCCATCGTCACATCCATGTCCTTGCGGTAATCGCAAAGCTCCGCCATGGCGTCGGAGAACAGCCTGCGCTCCTTCACGTAGTCGGCCTGAAAGATGTAGTCGAAGCCGTCCTGACCGGGCCAGGTGGTCATCACCTTGCAGCCCAGCTCCGCAGCAAAATCCATCGCGGCCTTACCGTCGGCGATGGCCTGCGCGCGGATACCCTTGTCCACCGACGCGAAGCTGCCCTTCTGGTAGATGGGATTCGCGAAGGTATCCACCGCGACCGAGGCGACCTTTAAGCCCGTGCGTTCAAGGTTGCGCCTGATGCCCTCCTTGTCCGCCGAAAACGCCTGCGTCATCACAAGATCCACCGCCGTAATGAGCGGAATGGATTTCACGCGTTCGAACATCTCGTCCATCGAGAATTCCCGGCCATACGCGCCGCAATACCGGTCGCTGCACGACGCTACGTTGAAAATGAACACCGAATACTTTCTCATAGTTCCTCCTTGCATTCTCTGATATTGAAACTTTCCGTAATTTCAGCGTACAAAAGGCCGAACTGATTTCAGCCCGGCCTTGATTATATCATACAATTGTCGCAGTTAAACGTTGAACTCTTCTCATCTATTTCCGTTTCAGGACTTGTTGCCCAGCAGCCTGTCCCCCACCGCGCCGCCCGGATGGATCAGCGCGAACTGTTCGCGGGTGTAGCCCGTGTAGTACATCAGCCCGATGCAGATGGCGTCAAACACCGCGATGACCGCCATCGTGCTGGCCGTGGCGAGCATGTTGAACGGGCAGGGCTCCCTGTCTACTTTCACCTTCAGCAGAATGTCGGCTTCCTTCGCGAGCACCGAGTCCGGGTTTTCCGTGACGCCGATGAGTGTCGCGCCCTTGGCTTTGCACGCCGGGATGAAGTTCACGATTTCCTGCGTATTGCCGCCCTTGGTGATGAGTATGAGCACATCGTCCTTCTGGAGCATACCCAACGCGCCATGCACCGCGTCCGCGGGGCTTAAAAACGCGGCGGGCCGCTCCACGCAGCACAGGCTGTGCGCTATCTTCTTGGCCGCCGCGCCGGAGGTGCCGCAGCCTGCGATGATGGCCTTGCCCTTCATGTCGCCCAGCGCCTGTACCGCGCGCATCAGCGCGTCTCTGTCGATATTGTCCACGAGCGCGCGCACGCCCTGTGCCTCCACCTCCCAGGTGTGGCTGACCGAATTCAGTATCTTATCCTTCATTTCGTTGTCCATGGCGGGCCTCCTTACGGCAGGAATACGACTTTGAGCGCTTTGCCCGCCCGCGCGAGCTGTACGCCTTCGTCGAACTGCGACAGCGGCAGCCGGTGCGAGATGAGCTTGTCCGCCGGGATGCGCCCATCGCGCAGCATTTCGAGAGAGGTCAGGTGATGCTGCGGCGCAAAGTTGGTCGTGCCGATGATCGTGAGCGCCTTGTAGTGGATGAGATTCGTATCGATGAGCGGCGTACTGTTGCCGCTCGGGAGCCCGCCGAAGAACGCGATGCGCCCGCCCTTTTTGGCAACCTCCACCGCCTGCACCTGTGTCACGCCCACCGGATTCGCGGTGATCACAACATCCGGCCCTTTGCCGTCCGTCAGCTCCCGTGCCCGCTGCACGGTATCCTCCTTGGACGAATCGATGGTCAGCACATTATGGCCGAACTCCTTGCAGCGCGCCAGCCTGTCTTCCGAGATGTCCGCGACGATGATCTTCTTCGCGCCGCGCGCCGTCGCCACCGCCACGTGAATGCAGCCGACGGGGCCGGAGCCGATGATGAGCACGGTATCCATGATGCCGATTCCCAGCTTCTCCTGCGCGTTGATGCACGACGACGGCGGCTCCGCAATCGCCGCGGCGGCCATGTCGTCCTCCGGGCTGATTTTCACGATGCAGCCGCGCTGCAGGGCTTCAACCGGTATCGCCATGTATTCGGCGAAGCCGCCTTTCCACTGCTGCGCCAGCTCGCGCAGGTTCATGCACATGTCCAAACGCCCCGCGCGGCAGTATTCGCACTCGCCGCAGTACACGTTGGGCGCAACGGTCAGCACATCGTCCTTGTGATAAGGCCCCTTGTATTCCGCGCCCGTCTCCGCCACCACGCCGCACACCTCGTGCCCGATGATCCACGGGTACGTGACGTTGCGGTGCCCGCTGGACAGCGTGCGCATGTCCGAGCCGCACAGACCGCACGCCTTCACGCGCAGCAGCAGCCCGTCGTTTGGACACTTCGGCGTTTCCACATCGGTGTAGATGTAATCGCCGTTTCCCCTGAGTACAATTGCTTTCATGTTTCTACGATTCCTCCCCGGGCGCTTCCCCATGCATCCGCGTCCCGCATTACGCGAAACGCGGCGCTGACGCGCCGCTCAGTTTTGATGACCTTTCGATAACGCGCTGTCACGCAGTTTGCGGAAAAGCCATGCTTCTTCGGCGCGTCTGGGAAGCCGCGCCCTACAATACATCCCGTAGGGCGCGGCCTCCCGGACGCGCCGTGCAAACATATCGGCTTTGCCAAGCAGCCTACGACGCTGACACGCGTTTTCCTTATAATCTGGACTGCACCGGTTTTAACGCCGGATACAACGATTTGTAGATTTCATACTGTGCGTCGTAGCGCGCGGCATTCTTGGTATCCGGCTGGTATGCGCGCTCCGTGCGCACCATGCCGTCTACCGCGGCCTTCAAATCAGGATAGACGCCGCCCGCCACCGCCGCCAGCGCCGCCGCGCCGAGGCAGCCCGCCTCCTTGCACTGCAGTGTCACGATGGGCATGCCCAGCACATCGGCCTTGGTCTGCAGCCACAGCGGCGACTTCGCGCCGCCGCCCACCGCACGGATTTCATCCAGCCGGATTCCCGCGGCGCGCATCATCTCGACGTTGAGCCTCAGCTCGTAGGTCAGCCCGTCGAGTATGCCCTTGTAAATTTCCTCGAGCGTCGTCGAGAGCGTCATGCCCACGACCGCGCCTTTGCTTTGCATATCGCACACCGGCGTACCGCTGCCGTTGAAGTGCGGCAGCACCAATACCGGCGAAGGCCCGCCTGCCGAGCGCTTGTCCATGCGGGCGTAGAAATCCTCGCCGAGCGCCGCAGCCTGCTGCGCCTCGCCCTTGGCGATGTTATCACGGAACCAGCGCAGCACGATGCCGCCCGTATGGTTCAGCGCAAACGTAAAGTACAGCCCGGGTGCCGCATGACAGTAGCAGGGGTAGTACGCATTGAACATGCCATCGTCCAGCCGCGGTTTCGCAAACGCCGAGGAAAACACCGTCGCCGTGCCGCTGGAATCCACGCCCATACCTTCGCGAATCATGCCCGCGCCGATGGCGCCGCACGTCTGGTCGTGGCCGCCTACCACGATAAGCGGCGCGTTTTCGAGTCCCCACTCGCGCCGGATGTCGTCCCTCAGCTGCCCGCAGGGTGTGCCGGAAGGCCGGATGTCGGAGAGCAGCGCGCTGTCCACACCAACCGCGTCCAGCAGCGCCGTATCCCATTGCCGCGTGCGGATGTCCATCGCCATGCTGCGCGAAGCCATCGTGAGATCGATGACCGGCTCGCCGCCCAGCTGCGCCACCACGAATTCGGAATAGGTGACGGCTTTGTACGCCTTCGCGTATTGCTCCGGCGTATTATTCTGATACCATAGTATTTTGGCCAGCGTGTTGATGGGATGGACGGGCATTCCGGTGCGGCGGAATGCCTCGCGGCTGCCGATGCGCTCCTCCAGAAACGCGCATTCGGCGGTATCGCGGTAGTCCATGCCCAGCAACGTCATGACCAGCGGATTATAGTCCGCGTCCACGAGCATCGTCGCGTCACCCTGCACCGAAACGCAGAGCGCCTCCACGCGGCGCACGCCGCTCTCGCGGATCGCCTTGGCCGCGACGGATTTCAGCTTTTCCATCACGTCCGCGGAGTCCTGCTCGGCCTTGGCGGGCGCGTCGCATATCACCGGGTATTCGGAGAACCCGTACCCGAGTATCGCGCCGCTCTCGTCGAATACCACGGCCTTACAGCCGGATGTGCCCACATCGAGGCCGAGCAAAACTGCTTTACCCATGAAATATCTCCTGTTAAATCTCGCCGCGCAGCCAGCGCTTCACGGTCTCTTCCTGGCCCGCGTAGAAGAAGTCCGGCTTCACGCCGATGTATTTGCACGCCTCGTACAGTATGGGCGTCACGTCGCCGTGGATGCCCACGCAATGATGCACGTACGGCCCGGTGACAAGCTTGTCTTCGAGTTCCACCCAGTTGTCCACTTCGATCCACACATACGTGCCCGCCGTCGAGGGGCCGGGGATTCCGCGCGCGGGACCCAGCAGCAGCGAGTATTCGCCGTGGTCCGCGTCGAAGCGCGCCAGCGTCATTTCACCGCCGCGAATCTCGGAGAACACCGCACCCGGGAAGTGATCCTTAAAAGCAAACGGACCGGAGAGCGTCGGTTTATTCACCGCCAGCGAAAGGGGCCACGGGCCGCAATGCTGCAGCAGCTCGCCGTTGGGGTTCTCGGGGTGGCGCACCGACCAGTCGGCAAAGAACGACGCCGTGTTGCCCATGCCGGCGGCCTGCACCATCACCGCGGTTATTGCGCCGTGGATGTCCGTCTCGCACGCCACGGGAATGCCTTCGTCCGTGATCAGCGCGTTCGCGACGCACGGATGGATCTGAAGCTGGCGCTGCAGCGCGTCCCAGCACTGGATAGCGATGGCGTTGCAGCCGTTCTCCACCGCAAACTTCTTCATGGCGACCTTGAGCGAAGCGAGGCGCTTCACGCTCTTCTCCGGCACCTTGACTTCCATCTTTTCGTAGATGGTCTTTATCGTAGCCAGCACGTCCGGGTCTTCGGTCTGCTCCAGACGCAGCACCTCGTCGATGACGTCCGGCAGCGGCACAGGCAGCAGCTGGATGTTGTAACGCTCCAGCAGCTCGCCCTCGTTGCACATCATGGTCCAGAAATCGGCCGGGCGCGTGGAGATCTGCAGTATCTTGCACTTCTTGAACTCCTTCACGACGTTGACCGCCGCGAGGAAGTTGCGGACGCCGCGCTCGAACACCGTATCTTCAAGGCGGCAGTTCGGGATGTAGGTGAAGGGAATGTTCATGCGGCGGAACACCTTGCCGGTGGCGAACAGGCCGCACTGCGTATCGCGCAGGCGCGATCCGTCGGACAGCGGCGCTTCGTCGCGCGGGCCCCAGAGCAGCACGGGCACGCCCAGCTCTTTGGCGACCTTGCAGACGATATCCTCAGTACCGAAGTTGGCGTGCGGGAAGAACACCGCGTCCACCTTGGCTTTCTTGAACTTCTCGACGACGCCGGTGATGTCCTCATTGGGACGAAGCATCCCCTCTTCGTTGACGTCTTCCATGTCAATGAAGTCGATACCCATCTCCGTGAGTTTTTTCAGCGTCAGATTCTTGTACTTCTGCGCATCTTCCTTAGAGAAGATGAACCGGCGCGTTGCCGCAACGCCCAGCAATACCTTGTGATCCATCGTTTTCCTCCTACATCATTTCATTTTGCATTCTTCTGAGTTTCACAAAGGTAGAGTTTTCATCCAGCTCAACCATATCGTACGTGATGATCTCGTCCTTTGCAACATCGCATTTGAGCTTGGCGCCGTACGCAAGGCCAACGGGCAGCATGTTGCCTTCTTTGGCCACTTCGTAGCGGTCGATGGACGCGCGGTAGCAGAACTCGCCGATGCGATCCAGCACCTGTCCGGCCTTGAGGTCGCGCTTTGCTACGGTGATGCATTCCGAGGTAAGCTTCTTGCCCGGATAGCCGGTGGACTCGCCGTAGAGCACCTCCTGCGCGACGGTCAAAGGCACCTCGATGCTGCACAGGTGGTACGGACGCAGCAGCAGGTAATTGGGGCCGTCGCCCATATCGCGCTGCACAAGGCCTTCGCGCATTCTTTCATTATACGTCTGGATGATGACGAACACGCCCGGGTTGATGTCGCCGATGCCGTAATCCACGACACCCTCCTGATTCAATATGCCGCCCTGCTCCTTAAGGCTGAATACTTTGGTGAGCTCCTTGATGTTGGCCTTGGGACCGTGCATGCCGCGCACATCCGGCACCAGTCCGGTGGCGTTGGACACCGCCGCCATTTCGACCATGGTCTTGGAGCCATCCACGAACTCGATGAGCATCCGCGCCGACATGTTGCGCGCGGCGGCTTTGTTGGCCCACTCCTCGTCGCCCGGCGTCGCATAGATGTTCAGCGGATTGTTCTTGCCTTTGCCCGCCGCGACAATCTTGTACCCCAGCGCGTGCGCAAAACGATACAGCTCAATGATGGCGCCCGGCTCGTCGCCCGCGGCCAGCGAATACACCACGCCGTGCTCCTGCGCTTTCTTGCGGAGGATGGGGCCGATGGTAACGTCACATTCCACGTTCATCATGACAACGTGCTTCTTGTTCTCGAAGGAGAGCAGGCTTACTTCCGCACCCATCTGCGGCAATCCCGTCGCGTCGATGACTGCGTGCACCATGGGCAGCTTCACCGCGACGTGATAATCCGTGGTGGCGACGCGCGCGCCCGCTTTGATCGCTTTCGCGGCTTCCTCCAGGTCATTCGTCTCCACGATTTTCCCCTCGTAACCCGCCTGCCGGTACGCGCTGACCACCCTGTCAAAGGTCAGATCCACCGCCGCGGCAACTATCATGCCCTTCATCATGCCGGTTTGAATGATGATTTCGGAGCCCATCTGGCCCGTGCCGATAAGGCTGACCAGAATCGGATCCCCCTTTTCTTCTCTTTCGATGAGCTTTCTGTCGATTTCGTACACTGATTCTGCCTCCGTCCATCTGAAAAAATATATGGGTTTACGTCCCTGCCGCAGCCGGAGCGTTCGCCTTTCGATAGTCTCCCTGTTTGTCAGCCTCATTATAGTACAGCGCATTCTGAAAATCAATACAAATTACGTTATTATTTTTGTAATTTGTAGCCAAGGTTATAGTTTGGCAGCCACCCCGCAATCGTCTACAAACGCGGCGCACAGACTCGCATTATTAGCGGCCTCTTACAAAAGAAATGGAATTCCCAAGCTGAAAATGCCGAGGCGAGCCGCCGATTTCTGCGCATGAAATAGCCGTATGCGCAAAATGGCCTATTATTTTTCAGAATCGTGAAGGAATTTTACCGCTTGCGCAGAATAATAACGGGTGAAAATAAAACAGGATTGGCAGGTAAACATCATGACGCAATCGCTCACGTGTGCCGCAATCGTTGCGCGGCTTGAGGAACAGAAGCTGGACTATTCCGTTATACGGTTACAGAATTCATATCGCATTATTGTAACAAAACGCGGAGGAAGGGTATTCGGGCCGTTCGAGAGCGACGACAGCGAAGGCGTGTTGTGGGTCAATCAGGCTTTTGGCGACGGGAAGCAGTTTGCGGACTTCATCGCGCAGGGAATCTGGAATCTCGGCGGCGACCGCATCTGGGTTGCGCCGGAAATACCGATGTTTACGCGCAAGCGCAGCGATTTCTTCGGCACCACTTATCCTCAGCCGGAACTCGATCCCGGCAGCTACACGCTGGAAACCATTCCGGACGGCGTCAAGCTGGAACAGCACGTCGCCGTGGACGTATTTGAGTCAGATATTCAGCGCAAAGCGTTTTACGTGGGCAAGGAGCTCAGGCCTGCGGCCGATCCGCTGCGCCAGCTGAAGCGCTACGCGGAATTGATCAAGGACGTGTCTTTCTGCGGATACCAGCAGACTGTCACCGTCACGGATGAATCGCCCGAAAGTCCGCAATACCTCGAGGCATGGAACCTGTGCCAGGTAGTGCCTGGCGGCTTGATATACACCCCCTTTAACGGGGAATTTGAATTTGTGGATTATTACAGGCCCGTCGAAAACATGCAGACGGTGCGGCCGGGGCTGGCTGTACTGAAGGCCACCGGTGACAGACAATACAAGGTGGGCTACCCGTCCGCTATCGTCACGGGACGCGCGGCATACGTCAAACCCCTCGCGGACGGCCAGCTGCTGCTCTTCGTCAAAAACTACTTCAACAATCCTTCCAGCGTCTACTCGTGTGAGCCGTTTGACAAGCCGGGCGAAATCGGCTGTTCACTGTTCGTATACAACGACGACGGCGATCTCGGCGGGTTCACGGAATTCGAGAACACCTTCCAGACGGTGGGCGGCGACACACAGCTTGCTTCCACCACCGACAGCGTACAGAATTGGTTCTACTACGGTGCGCCGCAGAACATCGCGCGTATCGCCAAGGCGCTGGTCGGCATCGACATCTGACCGCCATCGTACGCGGCGCCTCTGAATCGGCTTGGTTCAGGGGCGTTTTTTTATTTCATGAAGTAACGCTCATGCTATTGACAACGTAACATTGTTATGTTACGCTATGCTCAATTGGAGGGGACGCAATGGATGAAATGCTGATTTCGAAGAAAGAACTTCTGGATACTACGGGCATATCGTACGGTCAGCTGTACCGCTGGAAGCGCAAGGGACTGATTCCGGAGGACTGGTTCATCCGCAAGGCCACGTTCACCGGTCAGGAGACGTTTTTTCCGCGCAGCCAGGTGCTGGCGCGCATTGAGAAGATCAAAAACATGAAGGAGGACATCTCGCTGGACGATCTGGCGGATGTATTTTCCCCCGCGCCGGAGGAAGTATCCCTGACCGCGCAGGAAGCCGTGCAGCGCGGCATCGCCTCGGCGGAGGTGCTGCGGCTGTTCCTCAGCGACAGAGGCGGTGACGGGCCGCTGGATTTCTCCGACGCGCTGCAGGCGCACGTGTTCGACATGGTGCTCGTCTCCGGCGAGGTCAGTCTGGACGAAGCGCGGCTGATGCTGGACGTGATGCGCACCACCTCCATCCGGCAGGAGGGCGCGCCGACGGAGCTTCACCTCACGCGCAAGCTGGGTGTTTTCTTCTGCTTTGCGGTATCCCCGCCCGCCGAGGTGAATCTCGACCGGGACATGCGGCTGATTCGCCGCATTCACCTGCCTTCGCTTACGGAGGCGCTGAAACTGAAATTGGTTTAGGAGGAATAGATCATGACTGAAAGAAAACTGGGCGACCTCATCATCGGAGGTTACGGCAGCTCTGCGGGCGGCGAATTCGGCGCGGTGCGCATCAACGGCTACGGCCGCGTTACCGGCGACATTAAGTGCGCCGACATGCGCATCAACGGCATGGGCGAGGTGGCAGGCGTGGAATGCAAATCGCTGCACATCAACGGCTCCGGCGACCTGGCGGGCGCGCTCACAGCGGGCGAACTGAAGGTGAGCGGTTCGGGCACCTTCGTCGGCGGGGCGCACTGCGAAACCGCCAAGGTGACGGGCGCCGCCACGTTCCGCGCGGGGCTGGACGCGCAGCTCGTGGACATCTCCGGCTCCATCAAGGTTCAGGGAGACTGCAACGCGGAGCGCTTCGTTTCCTCGGGCGTGTTCGAGGTGGAAGGCCTGCTTTCCGCGGACCACATCGAGGTCTATCTCGACTGGAACAAGAGCCGCGCAAAGGAAATCGGCGGCGCGGACATCACCGTGCGCCCCGGCCCGCGCGGCATCGGCGTGCTGCGTTCCCTGTTCGGCCACTCCCCCGCGCTGGAAGCCGAGACGATTGAGGGCAACGAGCTGAGCCTGGAGCTCACCCGGGCCGCCGTGGTCCGCGGCAACAACGTCTCCCTCGGCGAGGGCTGCGACATCGGCCTTGTGGAGTACAAGGGCACGCTGAGGAAGACGGGCAACGCGAGGGTGAAGGAAGAGCGGAAGGTGTGACAGAACGGATTCACTGCTGTATCATCGGCATACACGAATAGGCGGGCCGCTGCGCCCGCTTTATTCCTTTCAACGGCGCAGTCAAGTGCATCTCGCCGCTATCATATTCATTATCAGTTATAGTTCTATTTACAGTTTCAGTTCCAGTTTCCATATGAGGGCCCATATGAGCTCCCATATGACTTCCCATATGGGGCACGCATATTTCCGGGTCCGCAAGGCATCATGCGCAAAAGCAAAAAAGGGCTTCCGCCCTTCAGCTTGATGACAACCCTTTCGCGAGGGCGCTGCCCTCGCACACCTGCTTCTTTTCTTGAAGAAAAGAAGGAAAAGACATATCTCCCTGATGGGATTCTTAAGGGATGTATCCCTTAAGCGGTGGTTTGGAGGCAGAGCCTCCAAGAGATACCTTTGTCAGCAGTCTGAGGGGCTTCCGCCCTTCTCTTCCTTCTCCCTTACTCCTCGATATCCACGTCTATCGTGCGGATGTTCTCCTGCTGGCCAACGCTCACCACGCCCTTGCCCGCGCGCACGGCTTTGAGCAGCACCGCCGAGAGACCGCTCTGCTGCGGCTGTTCTTCCGCGTCCAGCAGGTTGCCGCCGTCCGCCGCAGCTACATGCGCCGCATTCGCGCCAATCAGCAGTATGCGCTCGCCCACGAACAGGTGCAGCGCGTCCACCGGCAGCGCGATGCTGCCCGGTGCGGAAAGCTGTACCGGCACAATGTAGGTCACGGTTTCTCCCTCGTCCTGTGTGCGGCGCTCCACCGCCACGCCATTCGTCATCGTCACGTGACCATGCGGCACCTTGTCCTGCGAATACCACGTCGAGAGCGCATCGTCCCGATAGCCCACCAGCCGGTAGCCGAGGCTGCCCGCGGCGCTGTCTCCCGAGGCGATGAGCAGCATGTCGTAATCCGAACCCGGGAATACGATGGTCAGCGCGGGATACGCGGTATCACACGTTTCGAACAGGCTGTAATACGCCATTTCGGAGGTATCGCCGCCCATCTCGTAGAGCACCGTCATCATTCCCGTATCTTTATCCGGCATATCCACCGGAATGTAACTCATGCGGTAAGCCGCGTCGTCGCTGAGATACACCGTCTGCTCCGCGATGGGCGCGGCGGTGGCTGACGCCTGGCTCTGCTGTGCGGGACGTCCCCCTGCTGTCAGCACAACGGCAGCGCATACCGCTGCCGCCGCAACGGCGCACGCGCCGGTCAGCCATGTGCGGGGCCTGCGGAAACGCCGGGCGCGGGAAAGCGCGACGGTTTCGCACGCGCGCGCGTCGAACCGCCCCTCAAAGAAGCCCCCGGCTTCCTCTTTTCCCTGCTTTAGCAGCTTGTCCAGTTCCGCGTCATTCACCGGCTTCCTCCAGCGCCTTCCTCAGCGTTTCTCTGCCGCGGCACAGCCTTGCCCTCACATTGGCTTCGCTGATGCCCAGCAGCTTCGCGATGTCCTCGGTCTTCATATCTTCAAAGTAGTAGAGCGATATCACGGTGCGGTACGCGTCCGGCAGGCGCATGACCTGCGCGAACACCTCTCCCCCCTCTACCCGCTCGAACATCCGTACCTCGTCGCAGGGCAGGGCGTCCACGCCCCGCGAGGGCAGCGTCCGCCGGAGGGCGGCGGACGCCATATAATCCCTGCAAAGGTTTACCGTAATGCGGTATATCCATGTGAAATAGGAACTGTCTCCGCGAAAGCGGCGCAGGCTGCGGTACACGCGGCAAAACACCTCCTGCGCGATATCCTCCGCGAGATACGCGTCGCGCACGTGGTAATATGCCAGCCTGTACACCCTGTCCCCGTACTGCTGCATCAGGGAGCCCAGCACATCCGACGCATCCTGCGCGTCGCACGTCCGGCGCTCTCCCGCCTCCGTCAATTCCAAACGACTTCCCCCGCTTGTTTTTACTCGGCTCTGATCTCCTGCTTCATGAAGCAGACATACGATATGGCAAAACATATCATAGTCAAAGCCACAAGCCCTGTCAAGTGGGGCCAGACCAGCAGCAGGCTTTGCCCAAAGGGCAGGTTCCCTGAAATCATACTGTAGGCCTGATAGTACTGCGAGATCGTAAACGTACTCGTCACCATCCGCATGGCGGGATTGAGTATCGCGGAAGCCGCCTCACCGTATAACGTAGTAGGTGATATACGGCTGATGGCCTCCGAACAGCTCTTGTTATTCATGTAGCTTTCCAGCGACGAGTTGTCTGTGATCGGATAGGCCGCATTTGCGATGATTCCCGCTAACAGTCCCACAAACAGTATGAAGAACAGCCAGATGCCGATGCCCGTCAGCGCCGAGGTCGACGTATGCCGGAACAGCAGCGAAAGCAACAGCGATACCGCGAGAAACAACGACATGTACACCACTGTAAACAGCAGGAACACGAGAATACGCAGCAACTCCTCCAGTGTGGGAACGAGACCGATAATCACCATTCCCCCGCCGCTGATGATGAAACCCAGCGAGAATATCATGATGGCTATCACCGTCACTCCCGCGAAGAACTTGCCGTTAATCACCGCGTCACGGTAAATGGGCTGCGCCACCAGCCGGGACAAGGTTCGGCGTGAACGCTCACCGTTGATTGCATCAAAACCGAGGGCTAGCCCGACGATCGGCCCCATCAACGCCATCATGGTGGCAAAGGAAGGAATCGAGGTCCCATCCGAAAGTGTTCCGCTCAGCACAAACAGATTCAGGAACATAAAGTCCGTGGATGCGCCGCTGCTGCTGGAACTGCTGCTGCTGCTGAGCAGATCCTGAAATCCCAAACTGGCAACGTAAACGCTGCCGAGACCCAGCACCCCTATCAGCCCCAGCACGATAAGGAATCGGGTGCTGCGAAAATAATCTGCAAATTCCTTAAAATAGAGCGCCCTGAATCCGGTACGGCGGGATTCTCTGTCCCGAATTGTCGGTACGGACTTGATTGCTGCAATCCGCATCATACCGCCACCTCCTTGCCGAAGTACATCCGATAGATGTCGTCGAGGTCGCCGCCGTGCTTACGGACAAGCTCCAGACTGTAGCCTTTGCCCATTGCCGCACTCGCCAGCTCGTTGCGCACGTCCGATTGCGCGCGGACGATATACGTCTCGCGCTCTCTGCGGACATCCTCCACACCCGGCACCGCACGCAGCAGTTCACCCAGCGCCTCGTCGTGCGGCTTGGCTCCAAACTCAATGGAAATGGTCTTCTTGTCCTGCACCGCCCTGCCCAACTCCTCGATGCTGCCGCAGGCGATGAGCTTGCCCTTCACGAATATACCCACCCTGTCACAAATCTGTTGAATCTGGTACAGCATGTGCGACGAAATCAGCACCGTGCGGTGATCCTTCACGGAAAGCTCCTTGATGAGCTCCAGCAGCTCGTGAACGCCCTCCGGGTCGATGCCCAGCGTGGGCTCGTCCAGTATGACCACCTTGGGATCCTTCATCAGCACGTCCGCAATGCCCAGGCGCTGCCGCATGCCGCGGGAGTACGCCTTCACTTTCATGTTGGCAGCCGCCGTCATACCCACGCGCTCCAGCAGCATTTCGATGCGCTCCTCGCAGCGTTTCCTCGAAAGCCCGTTCATATCGCCGATAAACCGCAGGTTCTCTCTGCCGGTCATGTCGTTGTAAAACGCAACGTTGTCCGGAAGGTACCCCACGACGCGTTTGACGCCGATGGGATCTCGCGTGCAGTCGTGGCCGTATATCGTTGCCTTCCCGAAGAACGGCTCCGTCAGGCCCAGCAGCATCAGTATGGTGGTCGTCTTGCCCGCGCCGTTGGGCCCCAGCAGGCCGAACACCTCTCCTTCCGGAATTTCAAGATTCAGGCGGTTCACCGCGATCAGATCATCGTACTTTTTGGTCAGATTCTCTGTCTTCAGTATGATCTCCGCCATATTTACCGTCTCCCAAACTTTCTGAATATCAGCACCAGCGCAATCACCACAACCGCCACAATCGCGATGCCCACGATGCCCCAGATGGTGGATGTTTCCACTGTGACGCGGAACGCCGCGGCGCTGGTCGCCTGATCGGTCTTGGCTTTGATATCCACTTCGTAGTCGCCGTTGATGGCGTCGGACGCCGGCTGAATGGTAACTACCACCTGTACGTTCTGCCCCGCGGCCAGCGTATCGATCTTGTCCGTATCAAACGTTACGGTCCAGTTGGTGGGCACGCTGGAGGTCACGAGAGAAATGCCATTCAAGTCTGCCGTACCCGTGTTGGTGATAATCAGCGTAACGGTGCTCGGGTCGCCCGCAACCGCATTTACGCTCAACAGGTCGTTGGCGGTCGCCATCGTCATCGCATAGGTACCCGTAATGACCGCGGTGAACTTTACGGAAAGCTCCTCGCTCGCCGAGGTGGCGGTTACGGGTATGATATAGGAACCCGCATCCACATCGGTAGGCGGATCTACGCTCACGGTAATCGTCTGGCTTCTTCCGCCTTCAAGGTTCAGGCTCGCTATCTGAAGGCCGTCTGCATTCATGAACTTCACCTGCCAACCGTCGGAGGGCAGCACGGCGCTCAGGCTGTAGGACTGGGCTTTGTTGCTGCCGTTAACCAGCGCCATGGAATACATGAAGGTGGTGCTGCTGGAGCCTTCCTGCTCCTGATACTGCGCGGTCAGCTTGCCCTGTGTGTATTCTTCGGTAGCGATGGTGACGTCCAGCTGAATTGTATCCTCCGCGCCGTTTTCTCCCACGGCTTTCGCCTTGATGCTGAACGTGCCTTCCGTAACGTCGTCCGGTATCTTCACCACCAGGCTCACCGAAACCGTATTGGCATCGCTGTCCGCGTCGTCCACATACACGCGGCTCACCGGGTTGCCATCGCCTTCATAATACGCGCTCCAGCCCTCCGGCGTCTCGGCGGAAAGCTGTACGTTCTGCGGCGAAGCGGTTTCATTCTCCACGGTCATATCGAACGTCACATCCTCGCCGGGGTTCACGCTGACGCCCGGGTACGGGGTGGAGAGGTTCAGGCCGCCGTCGGCTTTCGCGGTGGTAAATCCCGCGAAGGGCGCGAGCAGCAGCACAAGCGCCAGCGCCACCGCCACGGGAATACGCGCAGCGCGCGCGCGGTTCATAACTGTCGATGTTCCAAGCATGGGGTTTTGTCCTCCTTCATTTTGTCACGCGATTTTCTGGAGAGTTAGACGGCTCGTCCGCTTTTTTTATGACACAAAAGAATGAACAAACTGTAAACAAAAAACGCGTTTCCCCGTACTGAAAACCGGGGAACGCGCCGCATTGCCAATTGCACTATTCGGTCTTATCGTATACGCGCCCTATTTCGGTCTGCGCTTCCATTTCGGAAAGCGGGCGCATGCGTCCTTCGCTCTCTCCGTCGCTGCCCATGTGCAGCGCCACGAGGTTGCCCGCGTCCGCAATCCACTCGCCGCGCGCCCTGTCGAATATGTACGATCGGCCGGCGTCCATGCGCGCCACCATATTCATATCGGTCAGGTAAAAATAATCTGCCATCTATCCGTCTCCTCATATATTCTCATGAATAGTATGCCCGCGCTCAACAGCCGCAATACAAAATACCGCATGTCAGCACACGCGGTATAAAACACCCTTTTTTTATTATCGACGATACATGCGAATTCGCTGCATCTGCGCGTGATCCCAGTAATTCGGATTGCGCGGCGGAGGATCCATTTGCCGGTTGTCGATGATTTCACCGTAGTCCCAGCCGGATGCCCGCAGCCAGCCAATGAAAATACCAGCGGCCAAAAAACTATAGTCACGCAGATTCGGTATATGTGCGTATGTGCCGGATCCGCTCAATTCACAGATTGTCTGACCGTCCCCAACCTTTCCTTTTATCCGGTTCAGCTCCGCAACAAAGGCATTGAGCATCGGCATCGCCTCGTCTATCGCGCTGCCGTTTCCCATCCCGCCGCATCCGATTTGAATATAGTCCCGGCAGATGATAATATGAACCGCCTGCCATTCATGATAGGCTTCTTCTTTTTTGTTAAACAATCCCACAGCTTACCTCCTCAGAACAAAACGCGCGAAAGCGTCAGCCATAATCCTCCGGGCCCCCGGTCAAACAACAACTCGCGGCATAATCCCAACGGGCTTTCTCTCCACACGGCGCAAACAGGAAACTTGTAGCATAGTTGTACTATACTCCCGTAACTAAACCACCGTCAATCCCAGGCATGGGGTCAAAGCAAAGGGCGTCCGATTGCTTGGAAACGGACGCCCTGCATCTTTATTTTATTCAGTATTACGGTGTCTCGGCGTCGCCGTTTTCGCTGAGGCCCAGTACCCCGCGTCCCCACTCCCGCAGCTTGTATTTCTGGATTTTGCCGCTCGCGGTTAAGGGGAACGCGTCGATGAACTTGACGTAGCGCGGCGCCTTGTGCTTGGAGAGGCCGTCGCGCACGTATTGCTGCAGCTCCTCCTCGGTCACAGAGGTGCCCTGCTTTTTGATGACGCAAGCCAGCGCCTCCTCCCCGTACTTGTGATCCGGCACACCCACCACCTGTACGTCGCTGACGGCGGGATGCGTATACAAAAACTCCTCTATCTCGCGCGGGTAAATGTTCTCGCCGCCGCGGATGATCATGTCCTTCAGCCGCCCGGTGATGCGGTAGTAGCCGTTTACATCCTTTACGCCCAGGTCTCCCGTATGCAGCCATCCGTCCCTGTCGATGACCTGCGCGGTGGCTTCGGGCATTTTGTAGTACCCCTTCATCACATGATAGCCCCGGGTGACGATCTCGCCCACCACTTCCGGGCCTACTTCTTCGTTGGTATCCGGATCTACCACGCGTGCTTCCACGTTGGGATATGCCTGCCCCACGGTGGAAACGCGCAGATCCATCGGCGTATCGATGGTGGACTGCGTGATGCCGGGCGAAGACTCCGTCTGTCCGTACACGCTCGTGAGGTGCCGCATGTTCATCTTTTCCACTGCGGCCTTCATCACCTCTACCGGGCAGGTGGAGCCCGCCATGATGCCTGTGCGCATGTGCGAAAGGTCATACTGTTTAAAATCGGGGTGCTCCATCATCGCGATATACATCGTGGGCACGCCGTGGAATGCGGTGCATTTCTCGCTGTCCAGCACGTGCAGTACGCGCGTCGGGTGAAAGTGGTCCACGAAGATCATCGCCGCGTCGTTGGTGATGGAGGCCATCACGCCCAGCACGCAGCCAAAGCAGTGAAACAGCGGCACGGTAATGCACAGCCTGTCTTCCTTGCTGAAGGCCATGGAGTGACCGATGATTTTCCCGTTGTTCAAAAGATTGTAATGCGTCAGCATCACGCCCTTGGGGAAGCCCGTAGTGCCGGAGGTGTACTGCATGTTGATGACGTCGTGCGGGTCACACTCCGCCTGCCGCGCGGCGCGTTCCCCGTCGCTCACCGCAGCGGAGAGCTTCAGCACGTCGTCCCAGTGGTACATGCCGGGGTTGTCGCCTTCGTCCAGGAATATGACGTTCTTCAGGAACGGCAGCTTGGCGCTTTTCAGCTTCCCGGGCGCGCAAGCTTTCAGCTCCGGGCAGACCGCGTAGATGTGCTCCGTATAGCTGTTGTCCTTGGTGCCGCCCGTCATGATGAGCGTCATGGAATCGGACTGCTTCATCAGGTACTCCAGCTCATATTTCTTGTAGTTCGTGTTGACGGTGACGAGCACCGCGCCGATTTTTGCCGTGGCAAACTGCGCCTGCACCCACTGCGGGCGATTCGTTGCCCATATGGCCACGTGATCCCCCTTCTTTACACCCATGGCCATGAGGCCGCGCGCCACGCGATCGCACTCCGCCTTAAACTGCGCGGTGGTGTAGCGCAGCCCTTCGTAAGGATGGACGGCACAGTCCTTATCGGGCAGCTCCTGCGCCTTGGCGTCCAGCCAGTCTCCAATCGTCATATGGATAAAGTCGACCATATTTCCCCTCCAAGCCGTACTGATAGAATCATGGAATCAAAAATCTCCGTCCCTACAGAGACGAAGATTCGCGGTACCACTCTGCTTGCGGCTTTCGCCGCCAGCTCAACACAGGGCCAAACACCCTGCCCTCAACTAACGCTTGAGCAACTCGTCAGCGCCTACCTCCACGCGTTGCCCTTCGGCAGACATGGATTCCCTTCAGCGCTGCGGCTCCGGGGTGAGCTTCGCATTCCGCCCGCGTCCGCCTTGCACCATCCGGCGGCTCTCTGTACGCTTCCGCTTCCTGCTACTTTCCCCTTCACTGCCTTTGAAATCTATAATTATTCACATTATACGCATACCGTCCCAGACTGTCAAGGCGCAATTTGTTCACATCCGCCCGCGATACTTTCTCAAAGAACCTGTGCAGAGCGAGGTGCGCTGAGCTCTTTTTTCTGATATGATAAGAACAATCCCCAAATTGGAAAGGAAACTGTTTTATGGTAAGCGCGCTCAAGGTCATACTGCCCGTCATTCTCATGCTGGGAGCCGGCATCCTCTGCCGGAAAACCAACGTTCTGCGTCCTTCCGGCGTCGCCGGACTGAAGGCGGCGGTGATGAACGTATTCCTGCCCGCGGTGCTTATCAGCGCGTTCTGGCGGGCAGAGTACACGCCGCGCATCATCATCGTCACGGCAGTGATGTTTGCGGTATGCATCGCGGCGCTCGCGGCAGGCTTCGGCGCAAAAAAGCTACTGCGCGGCAGCACGGGTACGCTGCCTTTTCTGACGTCAGGCTTTGAAGCCGGCATGCTGGGCTATGCTCTCTACGGGCTGCTGTTCACCAGCATTACGCCCTTCGCCACGGTAGACCTGGCGCAGGTGCTCTTCGTGTTCACCGTCTATTTTACACTGCTGAAGAAGGGCGAAGGCGGTACGGTGAAATCCTCGCTTGCCGCCATGGCGAAAACTCCGGTGCTGTATGCCATTATCGCGGGCGTCACGATAGGCGCTTCCGGCCTCGGCGCGTCCATGGCGAATACCGCGGCGGGCGGAATCGTGCAGCGCGTGCTCGATTTCGTTGCCGCGCCCACCTCCGCCGTCATTCTGCTCGTCGTCGGCTGCGAGCTGGAGCTCAAGCGCGGCTTTCTCGCCCGCGCGCTGGCCGCCTCGGGCACCCGCCTTGTCATCATGGCCGTATTGTGCGCATTGACGCTGGGGATCGTAGGGCTGCTGACATCCCTCGACGCGCCGCTGTTTTGGGCGATCATACTCATGTTCCTGCTGCCGCCGCCCTTTGTACTGTCCGTATTCGTGCGTGACGAGCAAGAAGGCGCGTTCGTCTCGGCCACGCTGTCCATCTATACGCTCTTTTCGCTTGCCGCGTTTGCCGTCATTACGGTTATCGTCAGCGGATAAGGCAAAGCGTTAGTCCACTGACTTCAGGTTATCCGCCATGCCGATATGGCGCAGCTTCCACGACATCACAATGTCCACAACGACGGAGAAGGCGAGCGTCAGCAGCGTGCTCCACAGAAAACTCAGCGGCATGATATTGCGCGCGAACATCACGTTGTCCACCTCTACGGTCTGTATCACGAAGGCGTGCATGAATATGCCGAGCCCCAGGCCGACCGCGCAGCCAATCAGCGTCAGCAGTCCCGTCTCGCGGTATATGTAGGCCGTAACCTCGCGGTCGAAAAAGCCCAGCACCTTGATCGTGGCGATTTCCCGCTTGCGCTCCAGCACATTGATGTTCGTGAGGTTGTACAGCACCACGAACGCCAGCGCCCCCGCGCACATAATCAGCACCACCACGATGGCGTTGAGACTCTTAATCATCTTGTCAAACTTCTCGCTGATATCGGCGGTAAACGTGACGGTTCCCACCCCTTCGGCGGCCAGCAGCTTGTCGGAGAGCGCGGTGCGCGCCCCCTCGCTGTCTCCCGCACCGACCGCCACCACGCCGTTGTATTCCGGCGATTCGCCCATCTCGCGCGCATACAGCTCCGGGTCAATATACACATACTGATAAATGTAGTTCTCAGTAACCCCCGTCACGGTGAAGCGTACCCGCTGCCCGTCTTCATCCTTTATCGCGATGGCGTCACCCGCCTTCACGTCCAGCGTTTTGGCCAGCTTTTCGGTAACGACCACCGCGCCGCTGCCGAATGGGATATCCTCGCCCGATGCGCGGCTGCGCAGCGCAATGAAGTCCTTAAACCGTTCGCCATCCTGCGGAACTTCGATATACCCGGAGAGCATCTCCTCTCCGTCCGCGGCATAGATGTCCGCCGTGTGCAACGAAACCGCCAGCCAGCATTCCATCTCCCCGTCCAATATGGTTTCCGCCTCACCGGAAACGCTGTCCTCCGTAAGACCTATCATGGTGTCGTAATGGCAAATCCGGCTGTATTGGTAATCGAGCATATTGGAGATGGAATCGCGAAGTCCAAAGCCGGTGAGCAGCAAACTGGTGCAGCCCGCGATGCCCACCACCGTCATAATCAGCCTTTTCTTGTAGCGGAACAGGTTTCGGAATGTCACCTTCCATGTAAACGTGAGGCGCTTCCACACGAACGGTATCGACTCCAGCCAGATGCGCTTGCCGGGCTTGGGCGCGCGCGGTAGCATCAGCTCCGCGGGCGTCGACGCAAGCGTGGAACGGCATACGGACGCGGTAGCCGCGAGCACGCAGAAGGTCGCCGCGGCAACTCCCGTCACCGCGTACGGGACGTTGAACTGCGTGATGAGCGGGGGCGCGGTGTACATCAGCAAATACGCGTTCCAGCATACCCTGGGCAGCGTATAAAAGCCGATGGCAACGCCCAGCGTTCCGCCCGTAATGCTCGCCAGCAGCGCATAGGAGAGATATTTCCAGGCAATCCGCATGTCGCTGTACCCCAGCGCCTTGTAGGTGCCGATGATGAGCCTTTCCTCATCCACCATGCGCGTCATGGTGGTCAGCGATACCAGCGCAGCCACCAGAAAGAAGATGACCGGAAACACCGAAGACAGCGAGTTCATGCGCTCTGTATCGGACTCAAAGCTGGAAAACCCGACGTTATCGCCCCGGTCGAATACGTACCATGTCGGCGGTTCCAAATCCTCGAGCTTTTCACGGCCTTCGTCGATCTGCCGCTTCGCATCCGCCAGTTCCGTCTCGGCATCCGCTTTGGATTGATCGTACTCTGCCTGTCCGTCGGCCAGCTGCTGCCTTGCGTCCACCAGCGCATCCGCGCCGTCCTCGTACTGACGCTTCGCGCCCGCCAGCGCCGATCGCCCTTCCGCGAGCTGCTGCTTCGCTTCGTCCAGCTGCGTCCAGCCCGCGTTCAGCTGTGCTTCAAAGAGGTCGAGCTGCTGCTGGTTCTGCTGCAGCGTCACCCTCGTTTCGTCCAGCGTCTGCTGCGCGGCATCCAGCAGCGGCTCCTGTTCATCCAGCGCCGCCTGCTGTTCCAGCAGCCCCTGCCGCTGAATCGCGATGGCAGCCAGCGTATCGGGATCTCCGGCGGCGGCAGCCTCCTGCTCATCCAGCGCGGCAAGCCCCGCCGTTATCGCGTCGCCTGCCTGCTGCCACTGCTGCCGCTGCACCGCCAAATCCGCCGCGTTGGCGTTGTACGCATCCCAGCCCGCCTGCAGCGCCGCGGCGTTCGCGTCGTATTCCTGCTGCGAGGCCGTCAGCTCCGCTTCGTTGGTTTCTATCTGTGACGCGGCGCGGTTCAGCCTGCGCTCGTTATTATCTATCTCCGTTTTGGCGTCCGCAAGCTTCTGCGTATTCTCGTCGATTTCTGCCTGCGCGTCGGCCAGTTCCTGCGCGGCATCGGCCAGCTTCTCGTCGGCCTCCCGCTTGGCGTCGTCGTACTCCTGCTGCGCATCATCCAGTTCGTCCTGTGCTTCGGTTTTCACTTCGTCGAAGCGGGTCTGCTCGCGAACGTCCGCGATCGTCTCCAGCGCTTCCGCCCCGTCCCGCACCACCGCGTCGTACTGCGGGGAAAACGCCGACATCGCATACGCCCCCTCGATGGTGACGTACATATCCGTATACACGTCCGGCACAAAATCGCTGTCCGGCACGTACATGAAGTAGGCAACGGTACCGCTGCCAATGGTGGTATTGCCCAGCGTATAGGAAAGGTAATAGGCGGAATTGACAAAGCCCACCACCGTATACCGGCTGCGGCTCAGCGTATCGCCCAGCGTGCCGTCCTCGTCCTCCAGTGTAATCACCGAACCCAGCTCCAGCGTACCGAAGCTGATCTTGCCTTCGCCCACCACGCACTCGCCCGGTTTTTCCGGCATCCTGCCGGAGGTAAGCGCCGGACGATTCATATACTCCGCGGAATCCGTGTCCGTGTCTGCGGGCAGTCCGTGGATGCGGATCGCTTTTTCCTCGCCGCCGATGGACGACATCACGTCGATGCGGTGTGTCGCCATCACGTCCAGCACCCCGTCCGCGCTGGCTACGGCGGCAACGTCATCCTCGGTGAAGCCCATTGTGGAGAGAAGCTCTATATCCATCATGTTGCCCGCGTCATAATAGGCGTCGCCGGTGGCCTGCATATCCGGGCCGGTGGCGCGCAGCCCCGCGAAGAAGCCGGCGCCCAGCGCCACTATGGTGAACAGCGCCCAGAAGCGGCTCATGGAACGGGTGATGGAGCGGAATATGTCCTTTGAAAAGGTGCGGTGTTTCATCTCGCCCCTACCATTCAATCGTGCTCGCGGCGGCGGGCTCAGGATTCAGCTTGACCCCGGCTACTTTCCCGCCGCTGATGCGGATCACGCGGTCGGCCATGGCGGTCAGCGCGGAGTTGTGGGTGATGATGATGACGGTGCGTCCGGTGTTTCTGCAGGTATCCTGCAGCAACTGCAGTATGGTTTTGCCGGTATTGTAGTCCAGCGCACCGGTGGGCTCGTCGCACAGCAGCAGCTTGGGGTTCTTCGCCAGCGCGCGCGCCACAGCAACGCGCTGCTGCTCCCCGCCCGAAAGCTGCGACGGGAAATTATTCATACGGTCGGCCAGCCCCACCTCGCGCAGCGTCTCCTCGGTATCCAGCGGATCGCGGCAGATCTCGGAGGCCAGCTCTACGTTTTCGAGCGCGGTCAGGTTCTGCACGAGGTTGTAAAACTGAAACACGAAGCCCACGTCGTACCGGCGGTACTCCGTAAGCCTGCGGCGCTTGTAGGCGCTGACGGCTTCACCGTCCAGCCAGATCTCCCCTTTGGAGCAAGTGTCCATGCCGCCCAGCATATTGAGCACCGTCGTCTTGCCCGCGCCGGAGGGTCCCACGATGACCACGAGCTCGCCCTTATCGATCTCAAAGCTCATGCCGTCCACCGCGGTGATGGTGACCTCGCCCATCTGATAGTACTTGCATACGTTACGAAATTCTACAAACGCCAAAGCGCTTCCCCCATTATCACTCCCGCACAGCGGAAGCCAAATAATTTATCAGCCCATTATATCAAAATTTATGGAGAAAAGTTCAGTTAGACATCGTTTTTTTACAAATCCTCTGGGACTTAAAAGAGCGCCGCAAGCGCAGCGCTCTTCACTGTCCCGTGATTACTTCTTTGTTCCGCTGCCCGTGATTCCAGATATCGCAGTGCTGTCAAATCCGTCAAAGTCCTGACTCTGCATCTGGAAGTTGGGATACGCGTACGCGCCCATTTCGGGAATATCGAGGCCGCCGACCTCGGCTTCCTTTGCGACGCGGATACCCATGATTTTATCCAGCAGCTTGATGAACAGATACGAAGCCCCGAAGCCCCAGACGACGAGCACGCCGATGCAGATGAGCTGCGCCCAGAGCTGACCGGGGTCTCCGTAGAACAAGCCCGTTACGCCGCCGGAGATGCCGTTCAAACCGTCGCCGTAAGTGCCGTCCGCGAAGAGCCCCAGCGCCAATATGCCCCAGATTCCATTGACGCCATGGACGGAAATTGCGCCGACAGGGTCGTCGATTTTACATTTGTTCTCCACCACCACCACGGATACGCAGACCAGCACGCCCGCGATGGCACCGATGATGGCCGCGGATACGCTGCTGACGAATGCGCAGGGCGCGGTGATGGCGACGAGCCCTGCCAGTGCGCCGTTGCAGGTCATCGAGGGATCCGGCTTGCCGAATTTAGCCCACATGTAGAACATCGCCGCCGCGCCGCCTACCGCGCCCGCTATCATCGTGTTCACCGCCACCACGGACAACCGGAAATCGGAGCCGTTGAGCGTACTGCCCGCGTTGAACGCGAACCAGCAGAAGAACAGCAGTATGGTGCCGAACATCGCCATGGGAATGTGGTGTCCGGGGAACGCGTTGGGTTTGCCGTCCTTGCGGAACTTGCCTATGCGCGGCCCGATGATCAGCGCGCCGGAAAGCGCAATCATACCGCCCATGCCGTGCACCACCGAGGAGCCCGCGAAGTCCACCGCGCCATGGCCGAGCCCGAAGAACTTGCCGAGCGTGGAGAGGAAGCCGCCGCCCCACATCCAGTTGCCAAACAGCGGATAGCATACCATCGAGATAAAGAACGACATGATGACCACCGCGGAGAATTTGACGCGCTCCGCCATTGCGCCTGTCGGTATGGTGCACGTCGTATCCATGAACACCATCTGAAAGAAGAACAGCGCGAATACGCCCACGTCATAGCTATCGCCCGACAGCAGAAAACCCGAGGTGCCGATGATACCGCCGAAGCCGGGTATGGATACGCCGCTGTTTAAGACCGCGGTGCCCGCGCCCAGCGAAGCCGCTCCGCCGCTCGCGCCAAACTGGAACGCGAAGCCCACAAGGTAATAGCCGATGGCGCCGATGAGGAACACCATGAAGTTCATCGCGATGGTGTGCGCCGCGTTCTTGGCCTGCGTGAAGCCTGTCTCCACCAGCGCGAAGCCTGCCTGGAAGAAGAATACCAGCATGCCGCACAGCAGCACCCATACATAGTTGACGCCCATTGCGGTCTTTGCCGCCGTGGCCGCCGTATTCTCCAGCGTAATGCCCGAGGGATCCGCGACGACGCCGGTATTCGCGCCGCTGGGATCGCCCACCGAATCTGCCGAGGGCCTCACAAATAATAGTATGGCGGCAAGCGCTGCGATGATGACCAGCGTTACGATAATAAATATAGAAAACTTCTTGTTTTTCATTGCTTTATCCCCTTTCAAACCTTTGCGGAATTCTTTCTGAAATTGCTCCAGCTGAAGCGTTCGTCCCGTATTTTCTTTGCCAGCTTCAGCGTTGCCAGCAGATAGCGCACACCCAGGAATGCCACCACCACGGCGAACAGCGCCGCGGGTATCTGCATGCTCATGACGGAAAACACAGCGCCGGTAATCAGCGCGTAGATGCCAAACCCCACTCCCGCCAGAATAATGAGCACCGCTGTTGCCATCAATGCCGCGATGCTGAGCGTGCTTCCTTTAGATTGCGTTGTCATTACGCTCTCCCGTCCGGATACGTATCGCAGCGTCAACATCGTAGATAAATATCTTACCGTCTCCGATGCTGCCCGTACGCAGCCTCTCCATAATGGTGTCCGCCAGCAAATCCGCCTGTTCGTCCTTGACCACGGTCTCCACCTTGATTTTGGGCAGCAGATTGATGTTGTAGGTAACCCCCCGGTAGGTTTCCTGTTTGCCCTTTTGCGTACCGCACCCCGATACCATCATGACCGTCATCCCTTTGATGTCGAGTTCGTTCAGAACCTCCTTGACGTCCTCCAACCTTTCCGGCTTGATGATGAACTCCAGCTTTTTCAACCGCTTATCCTCCTTACTTAAATTCCATTATGGGTAAATCTGTATATAAAAAGGACGCCCAAACAATATCACGGGCGCCCTTGCCAGTTCCATAGGGGCTTCCCGGTCGCTGGAGAAACGGGCATATCCCCCGTCTCCTCGGTGGCCGTATAAAAAAAGGCGTTTCCAAATCAATCGATTCGAAACGCCGTCGCTTCTCTCTATATGCTATTGGTATACTACCGCGGCAGCAAATAGTCAAAACAGGAAAATTCCATTTCATACCGAATTCCGCTTCCGGTTGACAACGGCTTGAAGCCGCGCTCGCCGCGCTTCACGGCGCGCATTTTATCATGCGTTTTCATGCCTCTGCGATTCCGATGTATGACCGCGGCCAGCACGTATCATCATGGCCTGCATCCCGCATCTTGCGCGGTTCGTTTTCCGTCTTATCCTGCCGCGCGGCAGGGTTCACCGGGGCGTTACATCTCCATCGCCATCATCAGAAAAATACGCAATGGGCATTGACGGCACAGCAATTCCTGCCTTTCAAGCGCAGGTATTTCCCGCCAATAAAAAAGCAACCATGCCATCACGGTTGCTTTTTCAAGGCAGTTCAGTCTATCTCGATGTATCCTTTGCTCCAGTCCTCATAAATGAATTCGATCCGATCGCCTTCCGTCAGCGTCTGAGTCCCCATACCCGCCATCGCCATCTCGCCATCGATATAGAACATCCAGTAATTCGGCTCCTCGCTGACCAAATCGTTGATGCCGTTGAGGAACATGGTATCGGGTGTGCTCTCATTCGTGATATCAAGCGTCAGATTCTTCGCATCAGCCGCGGCCTTGAGCGCCATGTATACCGTGGGGTTGTCGTCAACAACCTTCACCGTGCCGTCATACAGCTTTTCACCGTCCTGCGTCACGATGCGCAGCGTTGCGGTGGTCGCGGTATCCCCGTCGCCTGCGTAAGTCGCGATGGATGCGCACCCCGCAAAGAGCAGCAAACAGGCGGTCAGAAGCAATGCCGTCCGAACCAAGATTTTTTTCATAAGATCTCCTTTTTTAATGTTAATCTATAAAAACGGGATTCGTCAGTGCGTAATCCCCGTTTTCTCCCCGCACCTCCAGCACCACCCAATCGCCCGTCTCAAGCGATACGGCGAGGGCGTGTTCTGCCGTCATCCCGGATACATCCTCTTCATAAAGCACCTCGCCGTTCTTGATAACGGCGTAATGCGTCAGGGTCCGATTCGACTCGGTCAGCACGTGAATGTGAAGCTCTCCTGCGGGGACGGACTGGCCAGGGATCGCACCCTCCACGTCCAGAAACGCCAGCGGATTATTGGTCAGAAAGCTGTGACCTTCGCATATGGCAGCCAGTATGCTTTGCGCATCCGGCTGCGCGTAAACATAGGTGCGCGGCGAGCCGCTGTACATGGACGTCATGAAATAGCGCTCGTCATCGCTGCCGTATGTGTCCGAAGCAAACATCTTGTTCCCCGAAATGTCATGGTTGTCCGACCCGGCAGTCGCCGGCAGGTATATGCCCGCGTTCAGCATCGAGTACCATTTCTGCTTCGTCAGGCAGTTGGCATCGCCCTCCACATATGGCGGCATGCTCTTCCCGTTCCATACCTCCATCGTGTCGAATTCTTCCGCCAGCGCCCAGTCCTCAAAGGCGAATTCGCCCCGCATGGGATGGTTAATCTGCAGCAGCGCGTCGCCATCCTTCCTGACCTCATCGATGATCCGCTGAATGTCGGCTGCGCCGTTTGAAACATCGATATCCACTACGCTGCTGTAGTTAAACGCGTTGTAGTGGCCGCGATCCGTCGTGATTTCAATGCCCGCCATAGGGACGAAGCCGTAAGGCGACGCGCTCAGGAATTCGGCGTTGGCGCGTATCTCATTGTGATCCGTAATCACGCCAAACCCCAGCCCTGCAGAGATATCAGAAAGCAGTATATCTGCCGGACTGTCGGAAGCGTCAAAGCTGTAGACGCTGTGCTGATGCAAATCGCCCGCGATCCACTCCGTATCGTACAGCTTCTCCAACTGGTAATTTCCCAGATACTTCGCTTTCCGATCCAGCACTTCCACCTGTACCGTCTTTCTTTCGTATTCCGATCCTTTTGTGATTTCAAAGGTATAGCTGCCAAGAGGCAGCACCACCGAGAAGCGCCCCAGCAGGTCAGTGTTGACGCGCACGAGCGAGCTTTCACCCGTAATAACTACCTGCGCAATCAACGCGCTGCCGTCGGCTGCGCTGACAGTTCCCGACACCGCAGCCTGCTTAACCGTGGCGTCGCTTCCCGCGTTTACAGCGGCAGCACTGCATCCGCATAATCCGGTTATCAATATAACCAGAAAGACAAACCTGGCTCTCTTATTCATTGAGTGACCTCTTTTTTCTTAATTCTATGGGCACAACATTAACGCCGTATTGGCGTTTGGTTAAGTTCCAATCAAGAGTTGTGATTTGATACCTGCAATATGTATGCGAAAAATCAGGTTTGTTTTGGCTCCTGCCGCCTCCTGTCCAGCCGGGGCTTTACCTCCTGCCGCCAAGCGCGCAGCACCGCCGCGGCGATCAAAAAAGCGCCGAACACGGTTTTCAGCGTCTGCGTATCAAACGCGGCGGCAAGCAGATAGCCTCCGGCAGCGCCCGCCAGCCCGAAGGCCGCGATGAACATGGAGGGTTTCAGACGCACCGCCTTTTTCCGCACGTGAGACACCAGCGCAAAAGTACCCATCGGCAGGTACGCAAACAGCGTCATCCCCTGCGCCGCGTGCTGCTCCACGCCCATTAGCAGCGTCAGCGCGGGAATTAGAACGATGCCGCCGCCCAGGCCCATGCCGCCCGCCACTCCGAAAACGAGCCCCAGCACCGTGTATATCAAAGCAGCATCCAGATGCCCGAGGCGAGCATCAGCGCCGTAAAGATGCTGTTCAATAGCCGCGTCTTTACGCGCCGCAGCAGACACGCGCCCGCAATGCCTCCCGCCAGCGCCCCGCCGCACAGCCAGAGCGTATCGCCCAGCGGCACGTAGCCGCCTGTGCCGTACAGCGCTGCCGAAAGCGCGGAGATGGGCAGCATCACCGCGATAGACGCCGCGTGCGCGCGCTTCTCCTCCGTACCGGTGCGCTCCAGCCCTTCCACTACCGCGATGCCGCCACCCGAACCGAAAAGCCCCGCGATCATGCCGCAAATCGCGCCCACCGCCGCTTTTTTCACTTTATTCCGCATAACAGCCCTCCTGTCGTTATTGTGTGTCCTTGTGTGCGGACGTATGCCTTTTTATGCAAAGGTTGCCTTGCGGTTTCATCCGGCGTATAATTATGTTATCACTACTTTTCTGTTATATTGCCGATATTGGGGAGGGCTGTCCCATGAAAAGGATACTTCTTATCGCTCCGATAGCCATTCTTGCGCTTTCTCTCACGTCGTGCGGCGCACCCCCGCAGACTAACGGCACGCTGTCCCAGTCGGGCAGCCTTGCCGCAGACGCTGTATCCGCTGCGATAACCGCATCATCTCCGACAACTGCCGTTCCCACCGCCACACCCTTCGGAGAAGTGCCGGACAGCGCAGGCGAGGATGGCATACTATTCGATATTTATCAAAGCACCGCCGCGGCGGACATCAATCTGGACGGCACAGCGGAACAGCTTAAATTCGCAGCGGGTAACGAAACTTCCACATTGTACATCAATGATACCGAATACACCATCGATTACCCTTCGCTGGCGCAATGCTTCGCCGTCGCCGATATCGACACCTCCGACAGCATATTGGAGCTGGGCTTCACCGACGCATACCACGAACTATACGACGGTGAAGAGGGCTGCACGCTGCTGTTCTGGTGGGACGGCGAGCAGCTCTACGATATGGGGCCGGTCATAGGCCTGAAGTTTGACGGCGCGTGGCGCGCAAGTCTCCATCCGGCGGAATTCTTTGACGGGCAGGGGCTTGTGCAGTATGTGACGCGCACGAGTGAATTCACCGATGTCTGGTACATGGGGCGCTTTCTCTGCGACGGTGCCAAACGAGAGCTGAAGGAAGAATACTACGCCGCCGATCCGCTCTATCCGCCCGATCCGCTGACGCTGAAGACATATTGCGTGCTGCTCAATGAGATCAACTCCGACTGCTTTGATGAAGAATATGCCGTGATCTGGGATTACGCCAGCGGCTACGGCACGCTGGATCGCGATTATTCGGACAGCATCGTCTCCTTCATTCCGCAGGAGGGCGAGACGCTTAATGTGGTGCGCGTATACGGGCAGTACTGGTTCAAGCTGGAGGCGTCGGACGGCAAGACCGGCTGGCTGAAATGCGAAGAGGGCCGCATACAGGGCATCTGGCAGGTGATGGGCTGGGAAGCCGCCGACATATTCGACGGCATCGTGATCGCGGGATAATCGGGACGCCATCCGTCCGATTTCATCAATAATACTTTCAGGAGGATATATCGTGCATTCAAGAGTCAGCAGAATCATTAAGATCATCGCCATCGTTATCTGGGTACTGGGGTTCATCGTGGGCATCGTGATGGGAAGCGCCGGAGTCTCCCTTTACAGCTACGGCAGCGATTTCAACGGCTGGATCATGATTCTCTACTGGATCATCTTCTTTATTATGGGCGTATTCTATTACGCCTTTGGCGAGCTGGTGGAAAACGTAGCGGCACTGCGCAACGAAACGTCACAGCAGCTCGGCCAGATGTCCGGCGTGATGGCGCAGATGGCCAACCTGATGCAAGCCCGCCTTCCCGCAGCCCCGGCGGCTCCCGCCAGCCCTTCCGCACAGCCCGCCGCCCCGCGTCCGGCGGAATACAGCAGGCAGGCCGCGGAGCTCTCCTGTCCGGCCTGCGGCGGAGTCATCCCTTCCGGCGAGAAAGCATGCCCGTGGTGCGGCGCTGCGCAGCCGGGCATGTCCTCGGCTCCGTCCGCGCAGTCCTCCGGAGACAACGCGCAGGCTCCCGAGGGAACCGTGTATCACAAATCCGAGATTCGCCATGTCAACGAATTTACGCTGGTTTGCCCGTACTGCGGCAGGGAACAGCGCGCCGATCGCAGCGTGTGTTTCCGGTGCGGCGCGAAATTTCTGGGCTGACGCAAAATAAATCCAGGGCGGCGGGAGAAAATCCTGAAGTGACCCCTAAAAGTTAGACAAATATTTATTTAAGTAGTCGATAGGGCTTGCTGCCTATGAACAACGGGCGGTAAGCCCTTTAGCTTTGCCTTAATGCGGCGATTATTGTAGTAGTCAAGAT
>JAEWRI010000006.1 GCA_023460085.1 Bacillota bacterium
ACCTGGCCATGTTCAACGGTTCATCCAGGGTGTTTGAGATTAAAACAGCGCTGGATAAGATGGATCGTTTATCAGGTCAATTGGAGGCATACAGGAGGGTCTTCAATGAAATTTACTTGATTGTCCCTACAGAATATCTCAACAACTATCTGGATTGTGACAAAGATGTGGGAATCATCTCATTCGATTCACAGGAAAACAGTTTCCATCTGATTAGAGATGCGAATTCTCTTCTCAAAATTGAGGTATCGGCTCTCATGGAAGTTCTTTATACCCATGAATACAAGGAAATTGTTTTGTCTTATTATGGCTTCCTCCCGAAAATGACCGATTTCACCCAATTTGATATTTGTTCTCAATTCATAAGAAGGATACCTCTAGAGGATTTAAATAAGTTGTTTGTAAGCAGGATTAAATTAAGAATGGTGCACAACCTCTTCTTTAACAAGAGAAACAGTGAGATAAACCAGGTGTGCCTTTCATTGAACCTTAATAAAAAAGATCGAGAATTGTTGATTACCAATCTAAACCGACAAATATTTTCATAACCATGTATTTCCCTTATTTAAGAGCACGACAATTTGAATTGATTGCCTTGAGAGAATTATCTGCTGAGCCAACATTCAAATACAATGTTGTACCTGTTCTTGAGCCGGTACGTGAAAGTGTGAATGGTTTAGTTCTGGCAAACAAAATCTTTCACGAAAATAATTTCAACCCTTTTCTTATTGTAAATCCGTTGGAAGGTGAAATGGCGGGCGATACCAATTATTTTTTGGATTTTATCCGTAACATCGAAGGGAACTGTTTTCGAGCTGCATTGATCTTTACCAATAATGCTGATTATATTTTAAATTGCATTACAGATTATTCCTTATGTGATGTGATGCTTATTTGTCTTGAAGGTTTTGTGGATGATGTGACGCTACGTGATCTATGTGAGAATTCACGAATCAGCCATATAATGGTTCTGGATCCTCATAAAAAACGACATCTGGACAGGTTTATAAAAGGACTTGGTAAATTTTATATCCGACTCAATGATGTGTTTGATAAAAAAGAGAAAAATGCTGATTATCTTGATATAGAAGCACACAAATTTACTGAAGAGCATCTTTTCTATAAAGAGGAGGGATTTGCCGGTTTTTCTGACTTCACGTTCAACCACTGTGGGGCAATGTGATTTTTGTGGTTCTACAGATGTAGATATAACAGATATTTCAGAACTGTATGACTTTTTCAAAGGGCTCGCTAATAATTTCCAACCCACAACAATAGGAGAACCTTTTATAAAATTGATTCAGCATCATTGGGACATTTTTAGCAATGAGGAGGTTGGAGCTTCGGTGGTGAATTTTATTGTTCAACAGCTGGATACAACTCTTCATAATGCCTATGAGTTAGTGTACTTTTCACCTGAAATTTTAGAAGTTGTCCATTACTGGGATAGGCTGAAAGAGATAATAAAATGGGAGAAGAGATATGTACATAACATCAACTATTTAACTGATGATTTAGGATGGGACAGGCTTCTAAGCAGAACAAATACTATTGACAACAAAAAGAAGTTTTACAGAGCCCGTTTGCATCATAGGGAAAGTTTGGATACATACTCTCCAGATGAAATGTATGGACCACAACCATTGAATGCAACTGCCGGTAGAGCCAATCCGGCCGGAATTCCTTTCCTTTATTTTTGTGATAATAAAGAAACCGTTTTGTATGAAATAAGGGCTTCTTACCTGGATGAAATTTCGATCGGTACTTTTGGTGTCAATCCATCGGTCTGCAATGAAATTGAAATTGCTGACTTCACAGAAAATCCTTCAATATTCAGTCAAGGCGAGAATTTTGATGAGGTGGCAAATATTATAAAAGAGAAGTTATTGAAGGACTTGATAAGTAGCGATTTATCGAAACCAATGAGGAGGTACGATTCTGAGATTGACTATATCCCAACACAATTTATTTGCGAATTCATCAAGAACTTTTCCGGGGCACAGGGTATAAAATTCAGAAGTTCACTTCATTCAGAAGGGAACAATATGGTTATTTTCGATCAGAACATCATGCTCTGTGAATCGGTTGAAAAGGTTAAGGTTAGCAAAGTATTGATATCAATTTAATTGGCGATCTACTCGTTGATCCAATGTTTCACCCCCTTCCCAATGATTTAGACATGACAAGTGAGAGGCTCAGGAAATCAAAGGAAGTATATCATATATCTTAACGAGGTATGAAAAGAGGAGAAAAGGTAAAAATATACTTTAAGAGAGATGGCAGATGCTATAAATTATTCAATGTAATACAGTTGGGTAAGGATGGTGAGGTAGATTTAAAGATAGTCCAGAGAATGAATACATTAATCCTTACAGTCAAGGAGAACGGTGGGTGCAAACAAATGCAATTGAAGATTTTCAGCCGATATTAAATATCGCAATTCGCAGAATGGATATTTTCAATAAATCATGTCTCGTGCCAGCAGTGAAATCGGGAGAAACATCATATGTATGTGAAAACGATGATTTTTTTGATGAAACTGGTACAGATTTGGCTGATAACAAGCTATTCATTTTTTCTGAAGATAAATTGAAACTCGCGGATCAAATAGATATTTTGTATGAGAATAATGGATGTAAGATGCCCATCAGTAAGCCCCTGTTTCTAAAACAAGTTTTGAATTATTTAGGGGAAAATTGTCTGATTTTAATAAATTAGACCAAGGGATTCAGCAATTGTTACTAAAGAAATGGAATAATGAGTTAGAGAATATAATACAGAAAGAATAAATCGATTACTGAAAAAAAAACTACCTATGAAGAGTACCTTTATTGAACTGGCATTGCACCTCGCAATTGTATTGCCTATTATCCTGTTGACGTTGACAAACAGGAAAGGGGAGACACTGAAGATTGTGGCGGTTTTCGCTCTCTATTTTCTGATGCACGGGCTGCTGCTTTATTTGCCAACCGAGTTTGAATCATTGCGCTTAACGAACGGTAATTGGAACTGGAGCGGTAAGCTCTATGCCATTCTGGGTTCACTGTTGTTCCTGTCGCTCTATCGGAAATTTGCGCTGAAAGATTATTTCCTGACGTTGAAACAAAACAAAGCTTTTCTGAAACATGGGGTGATTGCCATCTTCGTGATCCTTGTGGTGAAAGGGTTGTTCAATGTGCTCTATCTCTCACCTTCCGACTGGGATCTGGAAACGCTGCTGTTTCAGGCTACAATGCCCGGCTTGGACGAGGAGATCGCTTTCAGGGGGATCATGCTGGGTTTGCTGACGAAGATACTGAAATCGCCCAAACAGACCATATTGCATCCGGCAATTTATGTGACGGCCCTGTTGTTCGGAATGGCGCACGGTCTTCATTTGGGTGATTCACTCCAATTGTCGTACAACATCTCATCGATGGTGATTACCGCTTTGCTGGGTGTCGCCTGGGCCTGGATGACGCTGAAAAGCGGGAGCATCTTACTGGCGCTAGTTTCTCACAATTTGGGGAATGTTACCAGCCAAATGATTAGCATGGGGAAGTAAGATGAAACGATTTTCAGATTCCCGTTCAAGTAGGTGCTGCCTGGCGCTGATCCTGCTTTTCTTCTTTAACGTTGGCACTTCAACTGCCGACAGTACGCCGGAGTATACCTTGCAATGTGAGGGCATTGTACGGACCTATCGGCTCCATATTCCGGATGAGTTGCCGGAGAACGCTCCGCTGGTCATCGTATTACATGGATACGGAAATCCCAGACCGGGTGTTCTGAACGAGACGGCCGACAGGCACCGCTTTGCGGTCTGTTATCCGCAGGGAGAAAAAGATAACAGGGGGAAGGCGTGCTGGAATGTGGGGTATCCTTTTCAACAGGATATGACGGTTGATGACGTGGAGTTCCTGTCGCAGTTGGTGCACCATCTGCAGCTGAAGCATGGCTTCAGCAAACGGAATGTCTTTTGCGTGGGGATGTCGAACGGGGGTGAGATGTGCTATCAGCTGGCTGCACAGCGACCGGGTCTCTTCGCCGCAGTGGCGCCGATCTCCGGCTTGATGTTGAACTGGCTCTATCTGAGCGACCGCTCAACGGTGCCTGTTCCTCTCTTCGAGATCCACGGTACCGAAGACAAGACCTCTGTATGGGAGGGCGACCCCCACAACAGCGGGGGATGGGGTGAATACCTGCCCGTACCTCTCGCGGTGCACCACTGCGTGGCCAGGAACCGTTGCACCACCATGCATGCCGACACCGTCGTGGGGAAAGCACCCAATCACCGCCAGATTGTGAGACACCGCTTCTCCGGGGGACTGAACGGCAGCGAGGTGTGGCTCCACGAGGTGGTTGGCGCAGGACATTCCTGGTTCTGGGAGGATATGGATACGGGTGAGGAGCTCTGGAGTTTCTTCAGCCGGTTTGTAAAGAACGATTAACTGTAGCATAAGCTATAAGCTATAAGCTATAAGCTATAAGCTATCAATTCTCAGATATCAGTGATCAGTGATCAGTTGTCAGGTCTCAGCGGTCATCTCTGCGTCTATATTTGCATTTGCATGGAAGTCGAAAGCGAATGGTTATTGAAAATTGTGTACCTTTGCATTCCATTTCAATAAACGATCTAAAATAGAAGATTATGAGAGTTGTGATTCAACCAAATTTGTCGGCCGTGGGTCTCTGGACAGCCCGTCACATTGCCAATGCGATACGGGAGGCTGCGTCGCGTAACAGCCGGTTCGTATTAGGTCTGCCTACCGGATCGACGCCTCTTTCCACCTATGCGGAACTGGTGCGCATGCATCGTGAAGAGGGTTTGTCGTTTGCCCATGTGACTACTTTCAACATGGACGAGTATGTGGGCTTACCCAAAGAGCACCCCGAAAGCTACCACTCTTTCATGTGGCAGAATCTCTTTTCTCACATCGATATCCTTCCGGAAAACGCCAACATACTGAATGGAAGTGCCGTTGATCTGACGAAGGAGTGTGCCGACTACGAACAGCGAATTGTGGACGCGGGTGGCATCGACCTGTTCCTTGCCGGTATCGGCGTGGACGGACACCTGGCTTTCAACGAACCGTTCTCATCGCTCTCCTCACGTACCCGCGTGATGGATTTGACAATTGACACGCGGATCGTCAACTCGAGGTTCTTCGGCGGGGATATGAACGCTGTTCCCAAACAGGCACTGACAGTTGGCATTGCCACGGTGTGTGAAGCCCGGCAGGTTGTTCTCATGGCTACGGGGTATGCCAAGGCGAATGCACTCAAACACACCATTGAAGGAGATGTCTCCCATGTATGGACAGCCAGCGCGCTGCAGATGCATCCCGATCCGATTATCGTGTGTGACGAACAGGCTTGCATGGACCTGAAAGTGGGCACATACCGGTATTTCAAGGAATTAGAAGCCGAATAATCACTTTATAAGTTCAGATATTGTTGTCGGTAGTCGGCAGTCGGGAATCGACTGTCGGCTATCGGCTTTTTTACTTGTAGGTTTTTAGCTTTAAGCCTTAAGCTTTTTGCTTTGAGTTGTTGCCTGTCAACTATCGGCTTTTGAACATCGAACAACGTACCTCGAACCCCGAACCCCGAACCCCGTACCTCGAACAACGTACCCCGAGCCATGAACTCATTAACATCAAACACCAAACTAATCAACAACAATCATCAACTTCCCAACCTACCACCTTCCCAACGTATTGATAACGTCGGCCAAATCGTACCGCTGCGTCGGATGAAACAGTACTGTCGCGTCGGATGAAACAGTACCGCCGCGTCGGAGTAAACAGTACCGCATGATGAGACTGTAATTTTTAATATAAATATCATAATATTGCCCTGTCGATTAACACGTTAAGGAGTGGTATTATGGCTAATTCAAAAATTACAATGCTCAAATTAAAAACATTAATGCAGTATCTGGCCGCCGGCCGTTCCTATGAGCACATCTGCAAGCAACTCAACATGGGAAAGAGTACATTGAGTGACTATCGACAACGGGCGATAGCAACGGGAGAGAGCTTTCAGGCGTTAAGCCAACTTGATGACGCACAACTGAAAGCATTGCTACAGCCACCGGGGAACGGGAAAGGGAAAGATCCCCGTTTACTTGATCTGGAACCATTGCTTCCCGGAATCGTTAGCGAGTTAAGGGAACCGCACACCACGATGGAGTATCTTTGGGAACAATACATTAAAAGACATCCACACGGTTACAAGTTAACCCAGTTTAAGCAATACATAAGAGAGTATCGTAAAGCACACAACGTGGCCTACATGAATCCGTACCGTCCTGGAGAGGAAATGCAGGTTGACTTCGCCGGCGATGTGTTCCACATCCTGGATCCGGTAACGGAAGAAACCCGCGAGGTGTACATGTTATGTGCCATGATGCCATATAGCGGCTTCGGTTTTGGCTACCGGATGACCTCGACAGACATGGAGCACACGTTTCACGGCCTGTCCAGGTGTCTGGCTTACCTGGACTCGGCACCACTGATCGCCAAGAGCGACAACATGCGACAGTGGGTCCAGAAGGCCGACAGGTATGTTCCCACCTTTACCGAGACATGTCTGCAATGGGGTCTGCACTATGGCATCTGCATGGAAGCCACACGAGTGAAAAAGCCCAGGGACAAGGGACCGGTAGAGGGTATCGTGGACAAGTTCTACGACTATGTTTACCAGCGTCTCAAAAAGAGGGCCTTTCATGATGTCGACACCCTCAACGCCTACACGCTTACCCTTATCGACGAGTTCAACTCGAAGCTCTTTACCGGTCACACCCGAAGCCGCAGGGAGATTTACGAGAGTGAAGAGAGACCGGGCATGATGAGGCTTCCGGAGACACACTATCGCATACGGTACAGGAAAGAAGTGAGCGTTGGGCCCAACTACCATGTCAAGGTGGGTAGCGAACAACACCTCTACAGCGTTCCCTACACCTGCGTCTCGAAGAAAGCCATCGTTCTTTGGGATCTTGAAGAGATCGAGATCTATGTCGATAGCGAGCGGGTCGCCGTGCACAAGCGGGATTATGGCAATAAACCAACCACCCTTGAGCACCACATGCCGGAGAATCACCGGGCTTATCACCGTAGCAGGAACTGCGACGCCAAATCACTCCTTGACAGGGCATTGCTGGTAGGACCTGAAACAAGATGGGCCGTGGACAGGCTTCTCTCGAGCAGGATCTTCCCACAGCAGTCATACGGCAATTGCAACAACCTGCTTGCCATGGGTGTGAAATATGGGGAAGAACGGCTGGAGACAACATGCCGGATGATACATCAACAATGTGAGGCGGTTACTCTTGCAATGGTGAAGAACATCCTGCAAAACAATCTCGATCTGGCGCATAAGACAGGTAGCGGAATGATCGTGTCATCCACTCCCGCGAACGATAAGGTCAGAGGTTCCAACCAGTATACCACGGTAACGCTTTGACACATGCACCATCATGAATAGCCAGGAAACAATCAATGTCCTTAACGGATTAAAACTTAAAGGCATGTCGGATGCCTTTGCATCGATGGTCGCCATGCCAACCCAGGAGCGTCCCGGTATCGAAATGGGTGCCGCCAGGATGGCTGAAGCCGAACAGATGTATCGTGTACACAAACGTACCGCAATGTTTATCAAGACCAGCAGGCTAAGGTACAATGCCTGCCTGGAAGATATTGAATGCTCTCTCGAGCGTAACTTTACAAAAGAACAACTGCTTGAGATAGCTGACTGCTCGTTCATAACCCGTGCTGAGAACCTTCTGTTAACCGGTCTTACCGGTTGTGGAAAATCCTTCCTGGCATGTGCCATTGGTCGTCAGGCATGCCACCTTGGGTATCGGACGGAGTACCTGAACATGCATAAGTTCACTGAAAGAATAGCGTTGGCAAAGTTGGACGGTACTTTTTTAAAACTTGTCAGCCATCTGGAAAAGAATCACCTGATCATACTCGACGACTTTGGTCTTCAGCCGTTGGATGTGAACTCCAGGCTGGCATTGCTCCAGATACTTGAGGAAAGGTATCAAAGAAAGTCTGTTATTGTCATCTCCCAGTTGCCTATAGACAAATGGTATGACTACATTGCTGAACCCACGCTGGCCGATGCGATAATGGATCGTCTTGTCAATAATGCTCACCACATAGAGTTGAAAGGTGAGTCGATGCGTAAAAGAAAGAAAAAATAAATTACATTTGTGAGTGAGAACATACAGCTCATTATGCAGTACTGTTTGCAGCGACTCCTCGGTACCGTTACGAGCGACGCAGCAGTACGATTACACCGACGTTATCAGTATTAACTTACCAACGCACCAACGTACCAACCTACCAACGTACCAACCTACCAACGTACCAACCTACCAACCTACCAACCTACCAACGTATCAACGTATCAACGTATCAACGTACCAACCTACCAACCTACCACCTTCCCAACCTACCAACTTATTAACGTATTAACGTATTAACGTATTAACGTATTAACGTACCAACGTACCAACGAATCAGTATTCAGCGGTTTGTTGTCGAGAAATAGTCTGACGGGGTGGTGCCCGTGAACTGCTTGAAGTTGCGGAGGGCGGTGTTGCGCGAACGGAAACCGACAAAAAAGAAGGTGTCCTGATAATTGGTCGACAATCCGGTGCCTACCTGCTGCATGAAATCGTGGATGCGCAACTTGTTGATGAATTGGGTGTAATTCTCATACCCACACTCCTGGATGGTTTGTGACAGCGTGGTGCGATTGGTATAGAGCATGGATGCCAATCGATTGAGAGAGAGATCGGGATCGCGCCAGGCGCTGTTGTCCCTCATGTAGGCATCGAGCCGCTCTGCCAGCGCTGCATTTTTGGATGTTGCGGTTGCTGTTTCAAAAGGAGTGGCAGGGTGTTCCTCCTGCCTTAAAAGCGCTTCCTGCGGGACCGTTTCATCCTGCGTCCTGTTATCCGTAGTTTTTGCCAGCAACCGGTCGAACAGCTCCATGTAGACAATGTAAAGGCTGCATCCGACACTGACATAATAGTAGAGGGTATGGACCAGGGGATGGTTGAATGTGAGCACCATGAGGTAGGCGAGAATGTTGATATAGAAAGCGGTCGCATATTTCTTCAACCAGACACTATCCGTGTTGCTGTTTTGCTTGATGTGCCGAATGAGGAAGACAAGCAATCCCGGTGTTAAAAGCAGCAGACAGAGAAACAGACAGAACCAGACCTCAAATCGTTCCAGATTGACAAACATCTCCGGTAGTGATGTATAGGAGGTATAGCGCACACCTGTGAAGTGGGTGACCAGATAGAGCGTGAGCAACAACAGCCAGAAGGCATAAAGATTGAAGATGCGTTTGAAAGTGAGCCATCCGGGACGGACTACCTCAATTGGATACAGGATGTATGAGACGACCATGAAGTTTCCCACCAGCAACATCTTTGTGGAGACAACAAACTCCGGGTCATAACCGCTGCTCAGCGCAATGAATCGTGGGATGTAGTTCAACACGGAGATGAAGACGATGATGGCCAGAATGAGACGTGAACGTTCCCCCGACTTGCGACGGGCAAGCAACAACAACGAGGATAGCAGGCAGACCAGTGCGCCGGCAAAGATTGTGGCTATGTGTAGGGATTGCATCTATTTCTGAATGGGATCTTTTCTTCACCTCGATCACCAGTTACAAAAGTAATTTTTTATTTTAAATTTTTGTAAATATGACACCCTCATTTTGTAAATATGAAACATCCCCAATTGGTCTATTGGTTAGCTTTGCATCATGAGAAGTGACTGGTTTTCATCGCTCTTTTATTGAATAAACGTTCAATTTTTTTATGAAGATCAAGATTGTGATACCTATACTGCTGCTTCTGCTGTTTACTGCGGCCATCTATCTGGTGTCGTGCGACAAGGCTAATGATCCGGTTGCAACAAACCAGTTTGACAAACCGTTGGAGGGTGGTAGCACGGAGAGGAGGAAAATTGTTGTGATCAGCGATCTGCACATGGGGAACGATCTCGCTTACTCGGAGAACGTGAAGCATCTTGACCGGTTGGTGCAGTTCCTGAAAGAGGTGCGTAGCTCGGAAACAATCAAAGAGCTGGTGCTTGCGGGTGACATTCTGGATGAGTGGTATATCCCTACCCGGATTGATACCCATGGTGGCGGTACACAAGCCGACTTTGTACGGAAATCGGTCGCGGCGAACAAGGATGTGTTTGATCAACTGAACGGGATCATCAAGGATGGCCATATCAAGGTGACCTACCTGCCGGGGAACCATGACATGGGCTTCTTGCCGGAGCAGATCGATCTTGCCATGCCGGGGGTGAATCAGGCGCGTGACGCCGGAGAGAAGTATCCTGTGGGTACATACTACCCCGACGGTTATCCCGAGATCGCCATCGAGCACGGCCATCGCTACGATTTCTTCTGTGCCATCACGCCAGGTGCCAATGAGAGCGAGGCGCCAGGATCGACCTTGCCTCCGGGTTACTTCTTTGCCCGCATCGCTGCCAACTCTTTTGTGAACCCTACTACGCATGAGGCTGCCACCAAGGTGCATGAGGTGAGACTCAATGACGCAGACAATGCGGAGCAGAAAAGCAAGTATATCTACTATGGCCTCTGGAAGAAGGTGATTGATGATGTGATCTATGTGAGTGACAGTTTCAGTGAACCGATTATTACGACAAAATATGGGAACTTCACGAAGAACTATGCGATCAACGATGTGCTGCCAAGGAACAACGCCACCGACGGCCGCATCGAGATGAACCTCTACAACGGCTTGTTCACGCAGGAGGTATGGGATGCACGCCAACAATACAACAATGTGGCGGTGATGAACAACATCGACAAATCAATCGAGGGGAGCCTGAAGACTTCGTTCATTGACGACCAGGCGGAAGTGCAGTACTTTAAGAACCCCAAGTCGAACGTGCGACTGGTGGTGTTCGGTCATACCCACAGCCAGATGATGAAATCAAATACAAACCTTCAGGGCAGGGAGTGCCTCTATGTGAATTCCGGTACCTGGGAGGATCAGAAAACACGCGACAAGCATGCGGCGATCGACCAGGATGCGATCAAGATGCATTTTGTGGTGATCGATCCCCAGGGGGCCGACAAGAAGACGCTGCAAGTCTCATTGTACCAGTACAAGTATGGCATTCATTCGCTGAAGGAGTTGAAGGTGCTGGAGTTGTAGTGGAAGTAAGGATTTGTTTTGTGTCTTGAAGTGTGCCTGCATTTCTTTACTTATTTATATAATAATCAATCAAATTGTATGTTGATGAACAAGATTGTGATACCTGTACTGCTGCTGCTGTTAACAACTGCCCTCTATCTGGTGTCGTGCGACAAGGCGAATGATTCGGTTGCAGCAAACTCGTTTGAGAATTTGTCGGAGAGGAGTGGCCCCGAACAAAGGACGATGGTTGTGGTCAGTGACTTGCAAATTGGCAACGATTGCAGCGACTGTAGCATCGGGAGAAACCCGTTCGACGGGATGCTTACGCTGGAAGTATGGGATGCATGCCAACAAACCAACACTGTGACGGTGATGAGCAACATCGACATTCCCATCGGTGAGAGCCTGAAGCGTTCGTTCTTCGACGAACTGGCGGAGGCGCGGTCTTACGGGTTACCAGGTGAAGGTTCCGATTTGTGGACTTCGGTCATACCCACAACCAGATGATCACTCTTTTGACGGTCTGGATCCCGGTGGAGCCTCTCATTTGACAATCCGAATGAAAAGAGGGTGAAATCACACATTTGTGGTCCACCCTCTTAAAAGAAAAATTAGTAGAGTGATTTTTAGAAACGTATTCCGAGAGTGATGTTCAGTGATGTGATTGGAAGAGCTTTGTTAAATTTATCACTATCAGTTTCTTTCTCTCCGTCATATTCAACTATGTTTTTATATTTCACCTTATGTGAACCCAGCGAAAGGTAGTTCAATGAGATAGTATACTTATCCTGAATAACGATGCCACCCCCAATTTTGTATCCAAGACCCACCGATGGCTGAAATTTCGTACTAAATTCTCCATCGTAATAAGAAGCGGACATATTCGTAATTTTCAATATGTTGACGCCTAACCCCGCTTCTCCAAACAGACTCATTCCATCAGACAAAGACGTTTCATATTGAAGGCCTGCCATTAATGGCACATTCAAATATTTGGCCATTTTTTCGAGATCTCCTTCCTCCTCATCAAGCATATCTTCAAGCTCATCCGTGAAATCGCTCTGGAGACCATTGTACATGATTCCGGCATTGAACGTCCAGAATAGATTTTCATTGGATATGGGTGTAATGGCTTTATAGCCCAGATAAAACCCGGTGGCAGCTACACCGGAACCATCAAATATGGCATCATCTTCGTCATCATCGGCGTAATCTCCCTGGGGTACTGCCAGACTTACTTGAAACTCATTGATAGTTTGTCCATTTATGACCGTTAAACCACATAAGACAAAGAATAGCAACGCCAAATACTTTTTCATACCTTTTTGATTTTATAATTATTACGCAAATTTAAGTTAAATGTACTGGTTGTGAAAGCGTCATGAATCTCTCATGGTGAACACATTCAATGCATGCGTTGGTTCATTCATTTTTTTGTTGTGTCCGTTCATTGCGTGACAATAAATTTTTATTGAAATTATTGGTAATCCCATTCGATTGTCCGAGCGTAGGTATAGAGGTCGTATTTGTCGTCATAGCGCAACAAGACCCGCATCGTCTTCACATCGGGTATGTTGCCCACCAGTTTCCTGTATTAAAAAGGAAGGTTGGACTTCTGGCCGAAAAGAAGGAGAAAGTTTATCTGGGGCAACCGGTCGTTTTTTGTTTTTTCCGTGACGAACCTAGCTAAGGCAGTCCGAATAGCTTGAAATTGATGTGGACACGCTTTGACCTGTTTTATCCAAATAAAATGAGCACTATTTTGCCAATAAACAGCATTTTATGTGATTCTTTCCAACTTACGCTTGTTAGGTGTTTCATGAATGCTGGAATCATCTTGTCATGTAAACTTCACCTATAGATACATGTCGGGAATGTTAATATGTATGTAATATGTTAAACTGAATTTGTTCATCTGTATACCAATTCTTGAAAATAAGTACAAGTGATTCAATTTTTATGTTCTAAATTCCCAAACGTAATAATCATCTTTATATACAGTAAACTAACAATATATGATTTAAATATTTATTTTCAAGAATATTTTACCAAATAAACTTTAAAAGATACCAATCAATGAATAGATCATACCGGATGATGAATTCCCAATCTTACTTAACGATATGATGCGTAATTGAAACGATTATTAACTTAACTTTGTGAAATTGAAAATCCTTTATTAAGCAACATAAACTATGAAAAGAGTCATTTTTTATTTATTGTTTTTATTGATGACAGGTGTTTTGTCAGCTCAGGAGTATGTTACAAATGCAGATGTTATTGCGATGAAAACCACAAAAATTTCGGACAATGTTATTATATCAAATATAATTTCGAGTAAATGTGATTTTGATTTAACAGTTCAGGGATTAATAAACCTAAAGAATGCGAAGGTTTCTAACAAAATTATAAATATAATGTTTACGGCTTCGCCTCCCACTGAAATCATCTATAATGAGGATATTATACAGCTAACCAGCTCGAAAATTTCAAAAGAGATCATAAATCAAAAAATAATGTCAACAGCACACGATTTTGATGTTTCGCCAGACGGACTGATTAAACTGAAGTCGGCAAAAGTGAATGCTGCAATTATTAAAACGATGATGGTTAATCCAAAACAGGACAGACGCAAATAGAATCCTATTTATTCAATAATTACTACGTTTATGAAAAAGATAGTTTTGTTTTTTTTCTGTATGTCTTTTATTGCAAATGTTTTTTCACAAGAACCTATTACAAACAAAGACATCATAATGATGAAATCCTCTAAGATGAGCAGTGACATCATTATTTCAAAAATTAGATCGAGTCCATGTGAGTTTGATTTAACAACAGCCGGAATTTTAGAATTGAAGAATGCAAAAATCACTGATAATGTAATAAAGGAAATGCTCACAGCATGTCCTCCCAAAGAAGCGATGACTAATGATGATGTAATCAATATGTATCAGTCAAAAGTGACCTCATCAGTCATTATAGCTAAAATTGAAGTAACTGAACACGACTTCGACGTTTCTCCCGAAGGGTTAATCAAGCTTACAGCAGCAAAAATACCCAAAACCATTGTGAAGAAAATGATGGAGACACCTTCCGGTATGAGCGTAACGAATGATGATGCATCAAGGAGCAAGGGAGGAAATTCAACTTCTAAAAAAGTGTTGCGACATGAAGATGTTCCAAATGCTGGTTTATTTAAAAATTTTGATGAATACATAGCAAAAGATGGCAGTGTATTTAAAAAAGGTGATCTGATCACATTAAATTTCCCCACAAAAGATGGAAGGTATTTTCAATATGTGTACAAAAGATCGAATCGAGATAAAGAGTATTTAGAAGCATCCTATAGTAATCGACAATTTAGATTGGTTGAAGTGGCAGTCGATAGGCAAGATTTGATTTTTGGTGGTAAGAACTTCAAATATGCGATATTAATTGTCGAAGGAGAAGGTTTTCTGGCCTATGTCTATATTGATATTGAAAATGCAATTGCCTCCGGCGAAGTTAAATCTACCATCATTACCGAGGCAGAAGCCTTAGAGACTATTAAAAAAGCCAAAGAGAAATTTGATTTGGATTTGATTACCGAGGAAGAATATTCAAAAATTAGAGAGGAAATGAAACAATATATCAAGTAACAGTCTCTGAATAATAATTTAAAAAACACACAATTATGAAAAAGAATGTATTTATTACAGTAGCTTTTGTAGCCTTGACTTCACTCTTTTTTACTAATGTTCAGGCGCAAAACAGTAATTTTACTCTTGGGGGTGGTATTGCTCATGAAACGGATCTTGAAAATATCGGGATTTATGCAAAAGGCACTTTATTATTCACACCACAGTGGGAAGGAGCACTTACAGGTACTTATTATTTTGAAGACATTGCAACATTCACAGCATTTGATGCTGATGTCCATTATCTGTTTTACAACAATGAAGAAAATATGGTTGTTTACTCAATTACTGGGTTAAACTTCAGATCACTTAAAAATGACTATGCATCTGCTTCAAGTGTGGGTTTTAACCTTGGACTTGGGATGCGTTACCAATTGTCGGAAACAGTATCACTCAATCCGGCACTGAAATATATTTTGGGTACTGAAAGTGGTGATAGTTATTTTGGACTTTCAGTAGGCCTTTGCTTTAACTTTTAATGAACAGAGGAAACAAATATCATGAAAAGAACTTTTATTTCTTATTTATCTCTACTCCTGATTTGTTTATTTGCCACATGCAGTGACGATATACCAAAAACTTTGAAGGGGACATCTTGGGTGTATAGCGTGAGCGGAAGTGAAGCATTGGAAATGTTTGAATATCCCGATGATGGAGAAACATCTATAACCTATACTGTAACGATCCAATTTTTATCTGAAACAGAGGTGAAATTTATTGATCGTATAAAAGGTACCATAGATGGAGAATCGGTTAATGAAATTTTTGAACCGGAAACGGGGACATATACCTATGATGAGGAAAACGGTATTGTTACTATCTGCTTTGAAGTTTGCCTAGATGCAACAATAAATAAAAACAAACTAATTTTTACTGAAGATGGTGAGACATTGGTGTTTGAAAAAAAATAACCAGAGTCTATTGAATGGGGCTGTTATCCTTTTGATAAAGCCCCATTTGTTTTTTAATCTTTTTCGAAATCGCAATACAAATGTATATGAAACAGTATTTGAAATATATTTTCTTTTTGATATTCTTTTCAGCATTTGTGCTTCAATGTAGCGAGAAGCCCGAAGTAGAAGAAGTAGAAGAAGAAGTAGAAGAAGTAGAAGAAGTAGAAGAAGTAGAAGAAGAAGTTTATACAGTACCCGTAGTGGTTACCCTTGAACTTACAGACGTGACCCCATTATCTTTTGAGTGTGGCGGCGACGTGAAAAGCGATGGAGGACAGCCAGTTACAGTAAGGGGGATTTGTTGGTCAAAAAGCAGTAATCCTACAATAGCAGACAATAAGACATCGGAAGGTGCAGGTCTGGGAACTTTTACAAACTGGATCTCAGGACTGGACGCCGGAGAAACCTATTATTGCTGTGCGTATGCTACGAACTCTGTCGGGACTGGATATGGCAGTATTGCGAAGGTGGCATTGTTGGAGAAAGAAATTCTTTATTATGTTCCACAGGCTTACCCGGGTCTAAAAAAAGAACTCGTTGAAGTAGAATTGAATGGCTTTTCGATAACCTGTGAAAAAGTCAATGACATGCTTTTTTATCAGAATGACATTCTGATTGAACCTTCTTTCCTCAAATCTGCGTCTCTGAATGTGGATGATCTGTTAAATAATATCATCGGGAAAAGGCGATGGATAGAAAACACGGTATATTTTTCAGTTGATGATTCCTATCCTATAGAAAAAAGGATTGATATTGTACGAGCTTTTGATCTGTTTAAAGAGACAAATATAAAATTTGTAGAACGAACAAATGAAACGGATTATGTTGAATTTAAATTTGAAATAGGAGGCGGTTGTTTTTCTAATTTAGGAAGGACTGGTGGAAAACAAATTATTCAGATTGATGTTTGGGGAACGCCGGGTAATATAGCACACGAAATTGGTCATGCTTTGGGTCTATTACACGAACAATCTAAACACAACAGAGATGACTTCATAATAGTTAATCTTTCCAACATTCAAGAAAATGCACGCCATAACTTTGATAAATATCCTTTTTCAGAATTGTATTCCGTTGGTTATGACTTCGAGTCATTGATGGGATATCCCTCCAGGACTGGATTTGAAATAAATCCAACTATTTATTCAATGACGAAAAAAGATGGAACTCCTTTTAATGCACAGAGAGAACGTTTTACGGATTTAGACCTTTTGCTTATTAATTTTCTTTATCCTGATTTGGTTGTGGATGTGACACATTTGAATCTTGGTGTGGATCAAATAGGAGTAGCAAATATTGTTTCAGGAAGTGGTGACTATAGTGTGAGCAGTGACAATAGTTCTGTTGCAGTGGCTACTTTATCAGCGGATAATAGCATTTTAGTTACTGCTTATTCTGCAGGCGCTACTGTGATCAATATCGTTGATAATAAAACAAAATTGAAAACTTATTTTACCGTCAGGGTTTATGCTCCCATGGAGTTTTCTAAATATGAGATTGAACTTGAAGAGAACTCAATTGGTAGTTTTCAAATTCTTTCAGGTAGTGGCAGCTTTTCAGTAAGATCTTCCAATAATGGAGTCGCTACGGCTAAAATATTATCGGACAATAGATGTGAAGTTACAGCGATTAATTCAGGAACAGCGGTTCTTACAGTAACCGATACAAAAACTCTGCAAGAAGCATCTGTT
>JAEWRI010000007.1 GCA_023460085.1 Bacillota bacterium
AAAAGGGCAGCTAGTAACAAGCTTTTGCGGCTGCCGACCGTTGGGTACGCCTTAAGGCGATGCCAGTAATAGAGGGCTATGCCCGCATATGAAATACCCCCGGCTCGCCGGGGGATTTTTATTATTATGGCCCGCGCGGAAATCCGCAAACGATACTCTTTTTATCCGGGTTTTTGCACATAACCGTTCCCGCAAAGGAAACACTAAGAGCAAAACCAGCGAAAGGCGAAAAGGAAATGGGCAAGAAACGGAAAAAGATTGAGAAGCCAGACGATAAAAAAGATTCCAATACTGAGTTCAGCAACGACTATACGTCCATGGACGTCGCTTCGTACACAGAAATGACCGGCGCCGCGATGCGACCGCCGCTTACCGACGCCGAAGCGGAAAATTACCGCGACATCATTTCCATGCCGCAGCAGCGCGCGGACCAAGCCAATCAGAGCGCGCGGTCAAAACGCAAGGAATATCTGTGAGACCTTTTTTCGGACGAATCTCCTCGCTGCACGGACACAGCGTGGGTACGCGGCGAAGACGCCGCAATCGGCGGAACGAAACGTAAAGGGGGCCACCCAAAGCCCCCTAAGTTTGCTGCCGTTTGCTGTCGTATATGCCGGACTGATGGTGATACGGCAATAAAAAGTCACAGCATCTCCAGTTCGCCCACCATCGCGGTATAATACCTTTGCGGATCCACCGCAATCGCTATCTGCTGTCTTCCGACCACCACTCCGGCGCGCACGGCCTCAACCGTAATCGTGGCCACCGCCGCGGTTTGGTCGGGGAAGGGCGACCAATAGATGGTCTCCCCCGCAGCCATGGTTACGCTCTCTCCTTCGGAGGTTACGACTCCCGTCTCCCGATCCCACTCATTGAGTGTTCCCCAGTCCACGGATACGCGAATCGCTTCCGCATCGCCGCTTGCCACCGTATCCACCGTAAACGGAAGTCCCGGTACGCTGCTCATCAAGAGCGAATATTTCGCCAGAAGCACCTTCACCTCGGGCACAAGCACCTGCTGTTGCGCGTCCTCCGCATAGTCGGCGTTCAGATATTCCTCCCCGCACTTTACCGAATAAGCCGTCAGCACAAAGCCCTCAAACGCGATCGTTTTATGGGTCGCAACCGACTCGCTGCCGCCAGCGGACGGTACGCTGCCCAGCGCAGAGGTTGTTTGCCCGGGGGCCGACAACGCCGCTTTATCCGGAGCGCTCCAAGCTTGCGCCAGCACCACCCCCGCTGCTGCGATTAGCACCGCACCCGCGATAGCGGCAATCACAATCCGCTGCCCCCGCGAGGCCCCATCGGCGCTTCGCGACTGCTTTTTTATCACGGCATCGTAGATTCTTCCCTTGCTCATCCCGGAGGGCGACATCGCGTTCACGGTATCCCGAATATGGTTATGTTTCATAGTAGCCTCCCAGATCGATTTTCAGCAGCCTGCGGCCCTCGGCGAGGTGATTGCGCAGCGTGCTTTCCTTGCGTCGCAGCAACCCGGACATTTCTCTGACCGAGTACCCCTCGATATAGTACAGATAGATGGCATCCTTGCACTTTACAGGCAAGCGCAGAAGCGCCTGCGCCAGCTCTTCACCGTGCGGGTCTTCACAGGACACCCCTTCCTCAATTTGCGCCACATCAGTGCGCTTCTTCTTCCAGAACTTCTTGAGCTCATCGCGGCAGTAATTTTTCGCGACCGCAATAAACCATGCCCTCTCATGGTTTGAATCGTCAAACCCCCGGCATTGGCGGAGATATTTTTCGAATACGGCCTGTGAAGCGTCCTCTGCGTCGCAATGGCTTTTCAGGTACAGAAAGCAGATTTGGTACACGCGCTGAATGTTGCGCTCATACACCGCCGCAAAATCTTTATCCGTGCGCAACAAAGAATTTGATACCATGCCGGGGCCTCACCTCCTCCGTAGTTTAAACGAATGAAGCGCCGGATTTGTCCGGCCGCTTCTTTTCTGTCCGCAGTAAAAAAGCGGAACATCGACGTACGATGCCCGCTTTAATGATACAGAGTTGCGTAATTCCGCTTACAATATGCTCTTCGCACCCGCGTCGTACGCCTTCTCATTGAGGGGTACCAGATGCGCCTTGCGCTCTCCCAGCATGTGCGCCACAGCCTTGATGATGCTTTCCTTGCTGACGATACCCGAAGCGGCAATGTACGCGCCCAGCATCACCACGTTGGCAACCTTGGCGTTTCCGGTGTCCGCGGCGATTTCGTTGGCAGGAATGTAATACGCCGTCACGTCGCTGCGCGTGGCCTTTTTATCGATGAGCGAGGAATTGACCAGCAGTTTCCCGCCCGGCTTTATCGAAGCTTCAAACTTATCCAGCGAGGGTTTGTTAAGCGTAATCACGGCGTCCGCCTCCGTGACGACCGGAGAGCCCACCGGCTCGTCCGATACGATGACGCAGCAGTTGGCCGTGCCTCCGCGCATCTCCGGCCCGTACGACGGCAGCCACGATACCTGTTTGCCCTCAATCATGCCCGCATACGCGATAAGCTCGCCCATCAGCAGTGCGCCCTGTCCGCCGAAGCCTGCGATGATAATTTCGTTTGTCATATCACTTCGCCTCCTTGAACACGCCGAGCGGATAGTACGGTATCATATTCTCTTTCAGCCATTTCAGCGACTCCACCGGCGTCAGCCCCCAGTTCGTGGGACAGGTAGACAGGATTTCAACTAAGGAGAATCCCTTGCCCGCCATCTGAGTCTCGAAGGCTTTCCGAATGGCCTTTTTGGCCTTGATAATATTCGGCACGTCGTGCAGCGATACGCGCTCGATATAGGCCGCGCCTTCCAGCGTGGAGAGCATCTCCGCAATGCGCACGGGATAGCCGCAGTGTTCCGCCTGCCGCCCGTAAGGCGACGTGGTGGTCTTCTGCCCCACCAGCGTAGTGGGCGCCATCTGTCCGCCCGTCATACCGTAAATGGCGTTGTTGATGAATATCGTCGAGATTTTCTCTCCGCGCGCCGCGGCGTGTACGATCTCCGCCGTACCGATGGAAGCGAGATCACCGTCTCCCTGGTACGTGAACACGAGGTTTTCCGGATGCACGCGCTTCGAGCCCGTCGCTACCGCCGGGGCGCGGCCGTGCGCCGCCTCGTACATATCGATATTGAAATAGTTGTACGCGAATACCGCACAGCCCACCGGCGCGACGCCGATGGCCTTTTCCTGCAGACCCATCTCGTCAATGCATTCCGCGACCAGCCTGTGCGCGATGCCGTGCGTGCAGCCGGGGCAGTAGTGAAACGGCGCATCCGTAAGCACCTTCGTTTTTTCAAATACGACAGCCATATTATCTGCCCTCCTTTACGCGCTTCAGCTCCGCAACGACGGAGTCCGGCGTGGGCACGAAGCCTCCCGTGGTGCCGATAAACGACACGGGGCGCGCGCCGTTCACGGCGAGCTTCAGATCTTCCACCATTTGTCCGGCACTCATCTCCACCGCGACAAACGCCTTGCAGCGCTCCGCAGCTTTGGCAATCACCGCGTCGGGATAAGGCCACAGCGTGATGGGCCGTATCAGCCCCGCCTTAATGCCCAGCTCTCTGCGCGCCTTAACGACCGCGTTCTTGGCAATGCGCGCCGTGGTGCCGTACGCCACGATGCAGTATTCCGCGTCGTCCATCATAAACTCTTCATAGCGTACTTCGTTGCGTTTGATTTCGTCATAAACATCTTGCAGCCGCGCGTTGACCTCTGCCATGTGCTCTGCTTCGATATATAGCGAATTGACAATGGCGCGTTTACGCTTTCCGTCCCAGCCTATCGCGGCCCAGGGTTTCTCCACCGTCTTGCTCTGCTGCGGCGGCGCAAACTCCACGGGTTCCATCATCTGTCCTATCATGCCGTCCGCGAGTATCATCGCGGGCACACGGTATTGATCCGCGAGATCAAAGGCGGTGGAAACCATGTCCGCTGCTTCCTGTACGGAGCAGGGAGCCAATACGATAAGCCGGTAGTCGCCATGTCCTCCGCCCTTGACAGCCTGAAAATAATCGCCCTGTGAGGGCAGTATCCCGCCCAGTCCGGGACCGCTGCGCATCATGTTGACGATGACACAAGGCAGTTCCGCGCAGGCGATGTAGCTGATGCCCTCCTGCTTTAAGCTGACACCCGGCGATGAGGATGACGTCATCACGCGCGCCCCCGCGCCCGCCGCGCCATAGACCATATTGATGGCGGATACTTCCGACTCTGCCTGCAGAAACGTGCCGCCAACCTCCGGCATGCGCTTCGACATATATTCCGGGATTTGATTCTGCGGCGTGATCGGATAACCGAAGAAATATCTGCATCCCGCTTGTACCGCCGCTTCGGCAATTGCCTCACAGCCTTTCATAAGCACTCTCGTCATGTTGTCACCCCGTTACTTTTCTACCGTGAACACAACATCCGGGCACATCCGCGCGCACGACGCGCAACCTATGCACAGCGTCATATCCGTCACTTCTACCGGACTGTAACCCTTCGCGTTAATCTCCGACTCCGACAGCCGAAGAATGCCCTTGGGGCATACCGTCACGCACAGGCCGCAGCCCTTGCAGGTGTCCTTGTCTACCGTTACCTTTGCCACGCCATCATCCCCTTTTGTCATGAATACTGATGTATATACATGCAAGGATACCACACGCAAACCTTTGAAGTCAACGCGCGGTACGCGGATATCTCACGTTCTTCCAAGTAAAAAGGCCCTGAGGCCTTTTTATCGCGTTTTACATCATGATTGCGGAACGATGCGTCCTTTTTAAAGCAGCAGTCCGCTTTTTCTTTTAATATCCGTAACCCGACGGCGGCTGGTATCCCGGCGGCGGCGCAGGATAACCCATCAGTTCCTCATAACGGACCATGCCAGTATTCAGCGCGTTCATCTTAAGCTCCTGATACATACCTGCCATGCTGACGTCGTAATACGGGCTGACGTACAATATGCCGAGCAGTCCGAAGGTAAGCGCGGACAGCAGGAACCAGCCGATGAAGCTGAGGCCCAGCACAAAGATGTCGCCCTTGTAGCCGTCCGTCATGCGCATGGATATCTTGAGCGCCTCCGTGGCTTCCACGTTCGGAAATTCCGCGAGTATGTAGGGCGTCGCGAAGTACGCAAAGGACTTGACGATACCCGGAATGATGAACAGCAGGGACCATAGCCAGATAAACAGGTCCATCCAGAGCATGCCGCCCACGCTGCGCCAGTAGTTGTTGCGGAAGCCGGTGCGGAACATGTCGTCAATCCCCGTATCAATACCGAGGTAAATGCAGCTGGTGAATTTTGAATACCCCACCTTCACAGGCCCGCCCACAAGCGCCGATATCAACAGCCCCAGCACTCCGGCACCTATGATAAAGGGCCACCATTCGGACGGAATACTATTGGCGCTGGAATTGTAGCGGAGAGAAAAGCCGCCTGCGCTTCCGCCTCCGAGTATCACAAACAGCAGCGCCGCCCCCACGCATAACCCATACCGAATCTTAAACTGATACCGGGCGATTTCCTTGATTGCGTAATTCGGCCTCATCGAAAATCTCCTTTAATAGAAATGAATGATTTCTGATTACTATTATATTATACGATGAGCGGGCGTCATGCAATAACAGGTTGCCATAATTTGATTAATTCGGCCAAGCTGCTTACCAGAACCTGATTTTGCGCTTTTCTCCATTCATACGCACAATTTCTTTGATGATGTCGTAACCGCAAAACCCGTTGCTGACGGTCATTTTTTTCTTTTCCCCGTACCAGATACGGGTGTACTGAACGTACCCCCCTTGATCGACGATACGATATGCCGTAATCTCGTCCCAGCGCGCTTCTTTTTTGATCCCCAGCAAATTGCGATAGCGAATTTTATCGTCGTCGATCGTGACGCGCATGCCGATATACAGCATAAAAAACGGCAGTCCGCAGGCGATGAAGATGAGCGCAATCATCGCCTTTCCCATAAACTGCGAGCCAAATGCCGGGGTGAACATCCGGTTGGGCAGCAGCAGAAAAACGCATCCCAACAGCATGATCAGCAGCCCAATTACACGAAACGCGGTGCCCCAGCGGAACGTGCGCCCCACATACTCCTCTTTTTCAAACGCCTTGGCATGAGCGAGCGCATGCTTTGGTTCAAACGCTTCGGGCCGGTATTTTTGCATCAGCTCCATCACGACGGCAAAGCCGGAATAGTAGGGATACAGCCGTATCCTTTCCCCGCCGCTGTACAATATGATGTCTCCAAAAATGCCGTAGCGCACCGCTGCATCGAGGTCCTTCCACGCAATTTCGCGGCGTTTTCCCAGTGGATTGCGGTATACGATTTTCTCCTCGTTGATATACAGCCGGGCAAACAGCCAGTACATAAAGAACGGAATGAATAGCGGGCCGATGAGTCCCATCAGCATCAGCGTCCCCGCAATGTCCGGAAGAAACAGGAGGCAGGCCATTACGCCCGCCGTACCGATGGAGCCGTAAATACCCACAACGATATGCATTTTGAACACCGCGGTGCCGTCCGGCAGCGTCTTATACCGTCTGGATTTAAAGGCCCCTCGGGCGGCTAACGAAACCAGTGCCCTGCCCGTGTTGATGTCAACCATCTCAACCCCCGATAAGAAACTTCAGTTCAAGGCTATACTCGGCACTCTTACGGCTGCGCTCCGCCCAAAATTCTCTTCGCGTGTTCCAGCGCCGTCTTCGTGATGGCGATGCCGCCTGCGGAGGTTTCGCGCAGTTCGCTCGGCAGCATACGCCCCACGCGCGCCATTGCGCTCACCACTTCGTCCAGTGGGATGGCGCTTCGGATTCCGGCCAGCGCGAGGTCCGCCGAGAGCATGGCGTTGGCCGCACCCGAGGCGTTGCGTTTCGCGCAGGGGCACTCTACCATTCCGGCGACAGGGTCGCAGATGAGGCCCATGATGTTCTTCAGCGCGATGGCCGCCGCGTGCATCGCCTGCTCCGGCGCGCCGCCCATCATCTCCACCAAAGCCGCAGCTGACATCGCCGCCGAAGCGCCGCACTCTGCCTGACATCCGCCCCGCGCGCCCGCAAGCGTCGCTCCGGAATCGATGATCACGCCGATGCCCGACGCGGTGAGCAGCCCGTCCAGCAGCGCTTTCTCGGTCAGAGAGAACCGCTCCGCCGCGCCTATCAGCACGGCCGGCAGTATACCCGACGCTCCCGCGGTCGGCGCGGCGCAGATGCGTCCCATCGACGCATTGACCTCCGAGCCTGACAGCGCGCGCGCCATCGCCTGAACCAGCGCGTCGCCGCAGAGCGTGCGGCCCGCAGCGGCATAGTCCGTCAGCCTTTTAGAATCGCCGCTGATGAGGCCGCCGCGTGTGGGCAGCGCCTTTGTGCGCGCCGCCTCCGCCGCTTCGCGCATCACGCCAAGGTATTTACGCAGTTTATCGTAAACCGCTTCCTCCGTCTGCTCCGTCAGCGCGCACTCGCGCGCCAGTACAATATCGCTGATGCGGCAGCCGCGCTTCTGCGTCAGCGACAGCAGCTCTTCCGCGTTTCTGAACATACTTTCTCCTTCAACCCAGCGCAGGTACACTGCGCACGCTTACGACGTCGGGGATGCCGCGGATGGCTTTCAGGGCTTCCTCCGGTATCATCCCGTCGCATTCAATCGTCATCGAGGCCAGCTCCCCGCGGGACTGGCGTGACACCTCCATCACACCGATGTTGACACCGCAGCGCGCAAGCATGCCCGATACCTCCGCGATAACACCGCGCCGATCGTGATGCGTCATCACCAGCGCGGGTGTCTCTCCATTCAGCGAAATGGCGAAACCGTCAAACTCCGTGATGCGGACGCTGCCGCCGCCCAGCGAACACCCCGTGACGATGTGCATTCCTTCAGGCGTCTCAAACACGATGCGCACGGTGTTTTCGTGGACGTCGCCCAGGTCGGCGGTCTCAAAGGTAATCCTTTTGCCCCTCTCCCGCGCAACCGCGAATCCGTCGCGCAACCGTTCGTCGTCCTCCCGAATACCCGCAAGTCCGGCAGCGATGGCTACCTGCGTGCCATGCCCCTGTCCGGTAGCCGCGAAGGATCCATGCAGCAGGCAGCGCGCCGCGCTGAACTCGCCCGCGATGGCGGCGGCCAGCCGCGCGATGCGCGCGGCCCCCGCCGTATGCGAGCTGGAGGGGCCTATCATGACAGGCCCCAGAATATCAAATACGCTTTTTGGCATATCTTCCTCCCGTTTTCCCCGTTATTTTACCACAACACGGCAAAATCCAAAAGCGCCGTCCATCATAATTCGTCTTTCTTCAATACCGCCGCGCGAGGCACCGCGATGCCGTTTCCTGCCGCCAGCAGCACCATCAGCCCGCCCAGCAGCAAAAATGTTTTCGGTATGGTGATGATGTCGGAGATCCCGCCAAAGAGAGGGAAAATCAGTATCATCACGAGACTGAAAAGCATGCTTTCCAAAGACAATATCGTAGCCCGTTGTGCCGACGGAATAATGCGGTTCAGATAGTCCCGCGTGGCGACGAACAGCACCGCCTCCGCGGCGTTCAGCAAGCAGAACGGCACGATGGCAAACTTCCCGAGGCAGAGCAGGAACAGCATCAGCGCGATGATTACCGGGATGCCCGTCAGCAGCACACGCTCTCCGACGCGCTTTTCAATGCGGTGCGCAAAATACGCGCCCGCCGCGGACGCGACCGCGGATGCCGAAAGATAAAGCCCGATACCCAGCGTAGACACCTGCGCCTGCTCCCACGCGATTTGCATGTAGTAGAACGAGAGCGTCACGCTCGCGGAGAATACCGGCAGCACGAGCAGCAGGTATTTCAGCCGCGCGCTGCCGCGCAGCGCCGCAAAGCTGTCCACGTACTGCCGCTTGAGCGCCGTCAGAATGTTTACCCTCTCCCGCGGCGCGGTGCGCGGTTCGCGAAAGAGCGTGCCGATGAGCAGCGCTGCGACGGTCAGCGCGATGCTGGCAACGTAGGCCCACTCATACTTTACGCTGCCCAGCACGCCACCCAGCGCCAGGCCCAGTATGCCCGCGGTCTGGAAGATGACCTCGCCGCGTCCCACCACCTTCATGTAGGTCTCCTCACAGCCGTCCAGCAGCAGCGAGTCGTAGACGAGCGCGTCCCCCGCGCCCGACTCGAAATTGTACGACAGCGCCGATACCACGAAGCTCAGCGCGTACATGATAAAACTGTCCGCGAAAAGCAGCATCGCGGAGGAGATTATCGCCAGGATACACCCCGTGAGACGGCTCGCCTTGCGCCCGAATATGTCGGCGACTGCGCCCGTCGGGGTCTCCATCACCAGCGAGGTGGCGTGGAATATCCCCTCCATCAAGCCTATCTCCAGCAGCGTCAGCCCGCGCGACGCAAGAAACAGCATCCAGATGCCCTGCGTCACACTGAAGTTTCGGATTAGCGAAAACACATAGTTCACGCGGATATTTTTTTTGTATTGCATAAGATTGCCCCTTTCACCGCTGTAACGCGTCCGGGGTATAAAAAACCCCGAAGCCGTATCCGCTTCGGGGACAGTTCTATTTTCCCTTAGCTGGAATTACAGCATTAATTTTCCATTGACGAACATACCCCTGTCGTCATCGGAACGATGCTGCAAATTCCCGCCTTTATGGTGCGCCAGCGTAACAGCCGCGCATTCTGTGTTGTATCAGACTTCATAACGATTTATTATACTTCATGGGCAAAGGGCGTGTCAACGGCGGGAAATACGCTTGCGGACAGGCTTTCACCCGGGTATAATTAAAAAAGCATATCATCGAATCGGCGGAGGCACATGAACTATTTATATCTGATATTGCTCGCGGTGGCACCCGGCGCGGCGCTGGTCATCTTCATTTTGCTCAACGACCGCTACGACCGGGAACCCGCGCGGCTGCTGATTAAGATTTTCCTGATGGGTATGCTCGTCACGCTGCCCACCATCGTCGTCGAGCTGCTGGGCCAGATGTTCAACGTGTTCGCGGGCACGCTGGGCAAGGCGGTAGAAGCGTTCATCGTCGTGGGGTTATCGGAAGAGTTCTTCAAGCGCCGTGTGGTGATGCGCTACGCCTATTATCACCCCGCGTTCAACGAAAAGCTGGACGGCATCGTATACTGCGGCCTCGCCGCGCTGGGCTTCGCGACGCTGGAGAATATTTTTTACGTTTTGTCGTACTATCCCATGGACAACACCATCTGGATCACGCGCGCGCTTGTCAGCGTGCCGGTGCATATGCTGCTCGGCATCATCATGGGCTACTACCTGTCGCTCGCCAAATACTGCCAGCATCCCGGCAAATGCCGCGGTTATATGACGCGTTCGCTGCTGATCCCCGCGCTGCTGCACGGCGCGTTCGATTTTGTCCTGATGTCGGAGTACCCGCTGCTCACGCTGCTTTTCATCCCCATCGTGGTATACCTTTGGATTTCCAGCCTCATTAAGCTGCGCAGGTATTACGTGGATTCACGGCAGCAGCACGGCGGTTGACGATATTTCCCATCGCGTTCATAGATTGTTCCCGTTTTCAACCAACACTGCCGCGCGTTGACATTGCACTGCGCGGCTTTTTTCGTTACAATTATGTTACGGATACTTTCATCACTGCTTCGAGGATCAACTCATGCGCAGCGTCACGGCATCGGTAAAACCGCAAAAAAAGCACACGTACCTCAAACTTCTCTGGCTGCTGCCGGGGCCGGTTTTCTACGGGCTTTTTCGATTGGCGTTTCTGTGGCCGGAATTTACAGAAACCGTCTTCTCTCGCGCGATATTCCGCTTCATCAATCAGGGGCTGTCCACCGCGACCGGCATACTGCCGTTTTCGCTGGGAGAGCTGCTGCTTTATGCGGCCATACTTGGCGCTGTGGTTTTTGCGGTGCTGATGATCGTACGCGCGGCTCTGTCCAAAAAAGACTGGTGGCGCGTGCTGCTGCGGCGCGTCATCGTGCTGGCATCCGCCGCGTCGGTGCTTTATGCGCTGTTCATCGGGTTGTGGGGCTTCAACTATGCCCGTCAGCCGCTGGGGGATACGCTCGGGCTGGATACCTCCCCCGCCACGGTGCAGGAGCTGTATTCCACCGCTGAGGCGCTGATTGCCAAAGCCAATGCCCTGCGCGAGCAGGTGCCGGAGGACGCCGAGGGCGTATTCTGCCCCGCCGAAAACCGAGACGGCATCATGCGCAGCACGGAAACACTCTACAATAACGCCGCGCAGGCCAGCGGTTTCGACTTCCTCGGCGGCAGCTTCGGCCGCGCGAAGCCGGTGCTTTACTCCGAAGGGCTTTCTTGGGCGCACATTACAGGTGTGTACTTCCCCTACACCGGCGAGGCCAATGTCAACAACGGTTCCCCGCTGCTGCTGTTTTCCGCCACATGTCTTCACGAAACCGCCCACCAGCGCGGTTTCTCGCGCGAGGACGAAGCCAACTTCCTTGCCTACTATGTGTCCAGCTATTCCGATAATGCGGATGTCGTCTATTCCGGTACGATGCTGGCGCTGATTCACACGATGAACAGTCTTTATGGCGCGGACAGCGACAAGTACTATGAGCTGCGCCGCACCTATTCCGAAGGCATTGAGCGCGACCTTACGGCCTACTCCGAATACTGGCAGCAGTACGAGAGCCCCGTCAGCGAAGCCGCGGAAACCGTCAACAACAATTTCCTTAAGGCCAACATGCAGGAGGACGGCGTAAAGAGCTATGGCCGCATGGTGGATCTGCTCATCGGCCTCTGGCGCAGCGGCGGACTGTAACCGCTCCGCCGAGACAAGTTTCAAAGAATTTATTACCAGTTTTACGGTATCCGTGCTATAATGGATGCCGTATTTAATTGCACGGAGGTGCTTTATGAAATTCGCGCTGGTTGTTTACGACGACGTCACGCTGCTGGACTTCTCGGGCGTGTACGACGCCATATCGCGGCTGAAGACGATGGGATTGATGCCGGAGCTGGAATACCGCGTATGTGCGATGAAAAGCCCCGTCCGCACCTTCGAGGGGCTGGAGCTGCTGCCGGATCAGGTGGGCGGCAGCCTTTCGGAGTACGATTACGTTTTTGTGCCGGGGGGCAGCGGCGTCGCGAAGCTGGTGGGCGATACCGCGTTTTTGAGCTGGCTGAGAAGCGCCGCGCCGAAGGCCGTGATGACGGCGGTTTGCGGCGGTTCGCTGGTGCTTGGCGCAGCAGGATATATCGCGGGTAAGACCGCCACGACGCATCCCAGCCTCATGCAGCATCTGCGCCGCTTTACCTGTGCCGTGTCGGAGGAGCGCGTGGTAGACGCGGGCAGCGTCGTCACGGCACGCGGCGTCACCTCTGCCGTCGACCTCGGGCTGTATCTCTGCGCACGCATCGCGGGCAGCGAAGCGGCGGAAACGATTCGCGTACAGATGGATTATCCACACGCCGTTTCTTACAAAGCGGTTTGATTTTCCGTATTGCAGCGGAATTTGTGGATGCGGTTATTTTAAGCTTGCATCGTGGGGTATAATGGACGCATAGTGCAGGGAGGTTTTGCGGTTTGTCCATCGTGACCATATCACGGCAGATGATGAGCTTCGGCGACGAGATTGCCGCCGCTGTTGCGCGCAGGCTGGGCAGCGCGCTCGTATCGCACGAAACGCTGCTGGATCTGCTGCCGGAACTGACCAAGCACGAGCGGCACATGCTGACCGAGAGTGCGAAATTCTATCTCACGCCCGCTGCCTCCGGCGAATCGTATCTCTCTCGCCTCACCGCCGCGCTGCGGGAATTCACCGCGCGCAATTCTGTGGTGCTCGTGGGCTTTGGCTCTCAGATTCTCTACGCGGAAGCAGCGGACGCACTGCATGTGCGCGTCATCGCTCCGCTGTCGGCGCGCATCGCGCGGCTGAAGAAGCAGTACCACGTCACGGACGAACAAGCCGAAGGCATACTCGTTAAGGCCGAGAAGAAGCAGAAAAAGTTTGTTTCCGCATTGTTCGGCGCGGACATCGCGGACGCGGCACTCTACCACCTCACGCTGAATACGGCCGATCTTTCCGCCGACGAATGCGCTGCCGCCATCGTCGCGGCGCTGGGCGAGCGTGAGCTGGCGCTGCGCATCGCGCGGCAGACGGATGAACGCGCCCAGAACAACCTTTCCGATTTGCCGCTGCTAAAGAACCAATCGGAAATTGATTTCGCGCGGCTGCTGGACATGTACCACATCGAATGGAAGTACGAACCCAAAACCTTCCCCGTGGAGTGGGATGCGCAGGGCAACGTTACCTCGGCCTTCAGCCCGGACTTCTATTTAACCAAGTTCGACACCTATATCGAGCTGACGACGATGAATCAAAAGTACGTTACCGAAAAGAATAAGAAGGTGAAGAAGCTGCGCGAGCTGTATCCCGGTACTCACATCAAGGTGGTCTACAAGAAGGACTTCCATTCGCTCGTGGAGCGCTTCAACTTAAGTGGGGAGCCGTAAGCCATGCTGCATCCTGAAACCGCGCGCGTCGTCTTCAGCGAGGAGGCGCTGCACCTCCGCATCGCCGAGCTGGGCGCTCAAATCGCCGCCGATTACGCGGGGCGTGATCTGGTCGTCGTGGGCGTGCTGAAGGGCTCACTGTATTTTCTGGCTGACATCACGCGCGCCATTCCCCTGCCGCTGCAGGTGGACGTCATCTCCATCGGCATGTACCCCGGCGCTGCGAAGCAGACGGGGGTCGTGCGCATCACCAAGGACCTCGACGTGGACATCACCGGCAAGCACGTGCTGGTCGTGGAGGACATCGTCCGCACCGGACTCACGTTGGGCTACCTCGTGCAAAACCTGGAGTCGCGCTGCCCTGCAAGCGTCGCGGTCTGCGCGCTGCTCGTCAATCCCGATCAGCAGCTTATCGACATTCCCATCGCGTACAGCGGCTTTACTGTTTCCGCCTCATGGCTGCTGGGCTTTGGGCTGGACGCGGGCGAGCAATGGCGCAACCTGCCTTATATCGTGGAGATAGAGAAGAACGCCGCGAAGAGATAACCCGGCGGCGGTTGATACAGAGGTATCTTATGCGTATTCGTACCCTACTGATGATGCTGGCAGCCGTCGTTCTGCTGGCGGGCTGCGCCGCTCCGGAGATATCCGTCACCTTCACCGAGGTGCCATCGCCTTCCCCCATGCCTGCCCCGCTTACGCTCACCGTGGAGGCGATTGCCGACCCGTCGCTGATGGCCTCCGAACTTCCCAACCCATATGACGATATCAACCCGTATATTCAAGAAATCTATTTCCCTGACGAAACGCTTTATAACGCGCTTTACCGCGCCGTGGCCGCTCAGCAGCCGACATTGGACGTGTCTGGTTTCGACCTGAGCGATACGACGATGACCATGACGCCCTGCAGCCTGATTGGCGAGCAGCTATTCCGCTTCTATTATTATAAGGACTGTGAGCTCAGCGAGGACGGCAAGACGTTCACCTTCAGTTACGGAGACACCACGGATGTCGCGCTTAATGAGGAAACCTTCAGCGCGCGACTCAGTCAGCTGCTGTACAACGCCGTGCCGGAGAACGGCACGGATATTCAGCGGTACATCGCGGCCTATGATACCATCTGCCAGATTGCGGGCTATACCAACGACATGACCGACCCTACCACCTATACCCCCTACAGCATACTCATGAAAGGTGAGGGCATCTGCGACGGCTATGCCAAGCTGATGAAGTATGTGCTGGACCATATGGGTATCCCCGGAGATTACGTCATGAACGACGACCACGCATGGAATGTCGTGCAGCTCGGCGGGCAATGGTACCAATCCGACGTCACGTGGGGCGCCGGTTCGCCCGGATCCGAAATCAACGGCGTGGGCACGCTGCTGATGGACGACGCTACGCGGACACAGTCTCTGGCGGACGCGGGCTGGAATTACGGAAATTTCCGTGTCGGCTATCTCCGTCCGCGCATGCCTATGGCACCCAGCTGCACCAGCACGCGTTTTGCCGATTATGCTCAGGCCGGATATTCCTATGCGTTCGATATCCCGGACAATTGCGTATACTATAACGGCACAGACGGCATATCGCGCATGAACCTCGACTGCACCGGGAAAGAAACGCTGGCGGAAGGTGTTTCCGCGATACAAATGGTGTATTTTGACGGCGTACTGTATTATACCGATGCGAACAACTGCGGCCACCTGTACTGCCTGATCCCGGGCAAGGTGCCGGAACTGCTGGAGGATTCAGAAATCGTCAATTACCTCGAACTGGACGGTACGTCGCTCGTCTATGGGTGGGAACCTGGAGAAAAGACCATGCCGCTGCTGCCTTTTGACCCGGCGGACTTTGCGGACGCGACAGTTCTGCCATCCGCGCAGTTTACCCGGGATCGCACGTTCCGGTTCGACATTCATTTCTCCGAGCCGGCCGACGCGTCGCAGGACTGGAACCAACTGGTCTATTTAATCGATCACGACGGAAATCCGCTGGCGCTGCGTTTTGAACTGAGCACCGACGCACAGACGCTCACCGTAAAGCCCGCACAGTGTATCGCGGACGAAGGTACGGTCTCGCTGTGCGTCACAGGCGATATCGCCTCGGAGAAAGGCATGCGGTTCAATTCTCCCTGTCGCATGGATGTCTCGCTTGTTTCAGCAGTACAGCCTTAACCACCTTCTATCCAGATAAAGGAGAGTCATATGCGCTTTCGAATTGTGCTGTTTTTATTGGTAATCGCCGTTTTGCTGGCAGGCTGCATTGCCCCGCAAGCGGAGTCCTCCGTTATCGTCTCTGTTCAGCCCTCCGCCCAGCCGACACCCTCACCCACGCCCGCGCCGCTGACGCTCACCGTACAGGCTGTTGCCGACCCTTCGCTGCTGGCAGCCGACGTCTCTAACCCCTACAGCGAAATTAACCCGTATACCCTGCAAATCTACCAGCCCGATGAAACGCTCTACAACGCGCTCTACCGTGCCGTCGAAGCGCTGGAACCGACATTCGACGCCTCCGGCTTCGATCTGACTTACGCGGAAAAATACAAAACGGGTTCCTGCCTGTTCGGTGAAAGCGGCTTCCGTTTTTATTACTTGAAAAACTTCAAACTGAGCGAAGACGGCGGCACGTTTACCTTCATCTACACCGACACCTCCGACCTCGCGCTGAACGAGGAAACCTTCTGCGCGCGGCTGGGGCAGCTGCTGTACAACACCGCACCGGAAAACGGTACGGATATTCAACGGTTTTTGGCGGTCTACGAGTACCTCTGCGAAACCGCAAGCTACTCCTCCGACATGTCCGACCAGACCACATTTTCTCCCTACAGCATCCTCACAAACGGAGAGGGCATCTGTAACGGCTATGCCTCGCTGCTCAAATACACGCTCGACCATCTGGGCATTCCCGCTGAATTTGTGTCCAATGACCCTCACGCATGGAATATCGTGCAGCTGGACGGAGAGTGGTATCAAACGGATTTAACCTGGGGCGCCGGAGGGCCGGGCGAAACCCTGAACAACACGTTCACGCTGCTGATGGACGACGAGACGCGTATACAGTCGCTTACAGATGCAGGCTGGAACATGGGAGACATCCATCTCGGCTACCCCGGTGCGGACATGGGGCCGATGCCCGCCTGCACCAGCACGCGCTTCTTAGACTACCGCGGCGTCGGTTACGTTTATGCGTTCGATATCGCGGACAACCGCGTATACTACAACGGCGATACCGGCATTTCGCGCATGAACCTTGACTGCACCGAACAACAAACCCTGTTAAAAGGCATATACGCATATCAGATGGTGTTCTTTGACGGAATATTATACTACGCCGATATGGATACGGGCTTCCTGTACCGCCTCGTACCGGGAAGTGCGCCGGAATTGCTGGACGATTCCCTGATGGTCGCCTATCTTGCCCTGGACGGAACCTCGCTTTGCTACGGACAGACCACACCCTCGGAAAAAACGATGCTGCTGCTGCCGTTTGACACGGCGGATTATGAAACCGCCGATACGGAGGTGCTGCCCGCCGCACAGTTCCCGCGCAGCCGCACGTTCCGCGTCGACATTCAGTTCTCCGCCCCGGTTGACGCCACGCAGGACTGGAACCAGCTTGTATACCTCGCGGACGCTGAGGGCAATCCGGTGCGGCTGCATTTCTCGCTGAGCGCCGACGGACAAACGCTCACCGTCCGCCCCGCCGAATCCATCGCGGACGCAGGCACGGTTACGCTCTGCATCACGGAGGGTATCACTTCGGAGGAAGGCGCGACGCTATCTACATCGTGCCGCATGGACATATCGCTCGTTTCATCGGTACAAGAATAGGGGCTCCCGGCCAAGGGAGCCCGAAAGACTTCTCAATTCCGGTTCCGGAATCCTACATCTCTTTGATCGCCTTCACCAGCGCGTCCACTTCCTCCGGGGTGTTGTACATGCCCAGCGAAGCGCGCACGGCGTTATTCAGGCCGTACCGCAGCAGTGCGGGCTGTGCGCAGTGATGCCCCGCACGCACCGCGATACCCTGCGCGTCCAATTTGCGCGCGACGGTTTCAGGCTCGGCGTCCGTCACGAAGGTCACGACGCCTGCTTTGACCGCCGGCGTGCCGATGATCCGGACCCCCCGCAGCGCGGACAGCCCTGCCATCAGCCGCACCGTGAGCGCGTGCTCGTGCGCCGAGATGCGCGGCATGCCCACGCGGGAGAGATAGTCCGCTGCCGCGCCAAGGCCGATGGCATCGGCGATGCTGCCCGTCCCCGCCTCAAACTTCGCCGGGGCGTTCTGATACTCCGAATGCTCTACGCTCACATGACGGATCATGCCGCCGCCGCCCTGCCAGGGCGGCATCTCCTCCAGCAGCGCCCGTTTTCCGTACAGCGCGCCCACACCCATCGGGCCGTACATCTTGTGGCCCGAGAGCGCATAGAAGTCCGCGTCGAGCGAGCGCACGTCCACCGGCACATGCGGCACCGCCTGCGCACCGTCCACCAGCGCCACCGCACCGTGGCTGTGCGCAATGTCCGTCATCTGCCGCACCGGGTTCACCGTACCCAGCACATTGGAAACGTGCGTGAACGCCGCGATGCGCGTGTGCGGCGTGAAGAGCTTCTCGTACGCTTCCAGCATTACGTCCCCATTGTCGTCCAGCGGAGCGGCCTTCAGCACCGCGCCCGTGCGCTGCGCCAGCAGCTGCCACGGCACGATGTTGGAGTGGTGCTCCATCTCTGTAATGATAATCTCGTCGCCTTCGGAAAGGTGCGCGCCGCCCCAGCTCGCCGCAACGAGGTTGATGGCTTCCGTCGTGCCGCGCACGAACACCACTTCTTCGGGCGAGCCCGCGCCGATGAAGCCCGCCACCTTGCCGCGCGCCTCCTCAAACGCCTCCGTAGCCTCCCGGGAGAGCGTGTGCGCGCCTCGGTGTACGTTGGAGTTCATCTCCGCGTAGTAGCGCCCCAACGCGTCGATGACACACTGCGGCTTCTGAGAGGTTGCTGCGTTATCCAGCCAAATCAGCGGCTTCCCGTTCACCTGCCGAGAGAGTATCGGAAAATCCGCCCGCACGCCCAGCGCGTCGGGCGGCGGCGCAGGGCGCGGCAGGAAGTAGTACTCCGGTGTCTCGTAGGTGCACATCGGCTCGGCATCCGCGCCGCTTACGCCGCAGCAGCGGTGCGGATACCTCATCAAATCCGCGCCGGGAATACTACTTGTAATCATAGTAATTGCCCACCTCGACGCCCTCCAGCACGCCCAGCGCGTCATCGGACAGCACCGCGACAGAGAAGTAAAGGCTCAGTATATACGAGGCAATACCCCGGTTATCGATGCAGCCCAGCCGCACGGACAGGCTTGGTTCCATCTCGTCAGGGATACCCGGCTGATGCAGGCCGATCACGCCCTGATCTCCTTCGCCTACGCGCATCAGCAATATGCTGGTGGCGTTCCCGCCCCTGCGTCCGCCGACGGGGAGCTTGTCACACGGCACCAGAGGCACGCCGCGCCATGTCATAAAGGGCGAGCCCATCACATGCACCACCACCGGCGGCACGCCCCTGCGCGTGCACTCGCGCCCGAACGCGGCGATCGCGCGCGGATGAGCGAGAAAGAACGCAGGCTTCTTCCATACCTTCGCCAGCAGTTCGTCCAAATCGTCGGGCATGGGCGCGCCGCGCCGCGGGCGGATGCGCATATGCGGTGCCGCCGCGGAGAGCAGCCCAAACTCCGGGTGATTGATCATCTCCCACTCCTGCTGTTCGCGCATCGCCTCTATCGTCAGGCGCATCTGCTCGCTCTTCTGGTCGATAGGGCTGTTGAAAATGTCCGTAACGTTGGTGTTGAGCTTCAATATGGTCTGAATGAGGTTCAGCATGTATTCATTCGGCTGCTCCTCGTAATCCGGATAGGTTTCGTCAATCTCGTCCTCATCAATGCGGTGAGTACCCGCGTTGATGCGCTTCTCGTTACACCCTTCCGCGTCAGGTATATCTCCCAGCCGTTTCAGGCGGTTCACGCGGTAGATACCGGCTTCCACTCCCACCCAGGGCAGAAATGTCAGAAACCACCGCGGTGTAATATACTCCATCATGGGAGTGGATTTGGTCGTGTTGGACAGCCGCCGCGCAGCGCCCGGCTGCAAGCTCTTATGTGTTGTATCGACAAAGTTCATCGCATTCACCTGCTTAATTTTATGTTTTTGGTCCCTCATCACTATATGAAAACCCGGAAGCTGCGGTGACTTCTGGCAATTCAGTGTAGCGCGGAGTGCATACCCATGGTACAATAGCAGCAAAACTTACAACAGGGAGCGCAAATGTACCCCATTTTCAGAACACCGCAGAGCAAGACGATACTGATGAGCGAATACGAAAAATTGCTGGCACGCTGGCCGCAGCCTTGTGAACGGCACATTGTACCTACCGACATTGGCGATACGTTCGTTATGTCCAGCGGATCCGGCGATGGCACCCCGCTGCTGCTGATACACGGTTCCACCACCAACGCGGCGCTTTGGCTTTTTGACGCGGAGACACTCGGGCGAAATCGGCGCATCTACGCGCTGGATATCGTGGGCGAACCGGGAATGAGCGCCGACGTGAGGCCCCCTTTCGAGGGCGGAACTTATGCGCAATGGCTCGCCCAGGTGATGGACGGGCTTGGCATTGAAAAAGCCGCCGTAGTCGGAAACTCCCTGGGCGGCTGGCTGACACTGGAGCTCGCCACGCATTTTCCGGAACGTGTGAGCGCGCTGGTTTTGCTGGCTCCCGCGGGGCTGGCACGCGTCAAACGCTCCTTTTTCATCCGGCTGATCCCCAAAGCGCTGGAAGGCAGACGCGGCGCACAGAGCCTCAACCACCTGCTCTTCGGCAATGCGCGTATCCCGGAGGAAGCTTTCGTCTATGCGGAGCTGCTCCGGCAGCACTATAATCCGCGTCCGCTCAAATTTCCGGTCTTTTCGGACGCGGTACTCGCTTCACTGAAAATGCCGGTGCTGTTCATTGGCGGCGAAATCGATCCGCTGCTGCCTACCCAGAAAGGCGCGAAGCGGCTGCGCAGGCTGCTGCCGCAGGCGGATGTGCGCATCGCACCGGGGCTTTCGCACACCATCATCGACACCGCACCGGATATCAACGCGTTTCTTAACAAGAACGGTATTTAGTTCAGCAGAAAATAGCCCTTTTCCCGCATGTATTGGATGGCTTTCGGATCACTGGTGCAATAGTCGATAAACGCCGCGGTTTCTCCCTCTGGCTCGCCGGAGGTCAGCAGAAAGAAATCGCGGTACAACCAGTACTCCCCGCTCAGCAGGTTTTCCTCCGTCGGCGCGATACCGTCGATGGAGAGTGGTTTGACACCTTCAAACGCCAGCGCAAGGCCCAAGCTGGCGCTAGTTATGCCATTAGCTTCAATCGCGACATTACCCAAACCCGTTGGCTGCCCGCCGCTGAAGCCGGAAACCGCACACAGGGTATCATCGATTTCAAATCCTAAAAACTGCTGAAACGCTTCGCGCGCACCTGATGCCGAGTCTTGAACATACCGTATTATCCCGGCGTCCGTTCCTCCAACCTCTGCCCAGTTGGTCACTCCACCGCTGAATATGGCCCTGATCTGATTTATCGTCAGCCCTTCGACAGGGTTCGCTTCGTTCACGACCACCGCAATACCATCCGCTGCATGCGCAGCTCGGGATACTCATCCGTGAGGTCTCTCGACGCCATCCCCGATATCCGCCTCTCCGCTGCCGCGGGCCGCAACGCCCGCGTCGTTTCCCGCCTGCTCAACCCGCCCGCCACGTTCGGATGCTCCTGCATATAGGTTTCCGCCAGTGCTTCGATGATGGGGCCGACGCTCGTTGAACCCTGTACAATGAGCGTCACGGGCTCAGGTGTGGGCGAAGGCTCGGCGTTAAGGCAGACACGGTGTTGCTAAAGCTGTTGTTGTTTCCAACACCACCGGAGAGGTTGTTTGCTCCGCCGCAGCGCAGCCCTGCAGAAGCAGCGCCACGGTGAAAAGCACAACCATCAGTTTTTTCATCAGCTTCGGCCTCCATACGGTTGATTGGGAATAACTCTTTCGCCTTCCCCATTATGGCAATACGCTTACATTTCATCATCAGGGACACATTGGCTTCGTGTCAAGTTTCCGTTAACGCTGAAAGCGCGGCAAACGCACCCTTTGTTTGTACGGCATATACTGTAGCACTGGAGGTGATATTTTGCCTGTTTTGCATACGCATCCCTATAAAGGCGTGACGGTGTACGTGGACGGTCATCTGCACTTGTTTTCAGGCGTTTCCAGCGCCAGCCCCGATACTCCGGGCCATACGCACATCATCGCGGGGCAGACCACCACGGACGCCGGACATTCTCATCAATATTCACTGGTCAGTCAAGGGCCCACGGTGGTAGGCCCGGGAAAGCACTACCACTACTATATGGGCGATACGGATATCACGCGGAATCACCGGCACCCTATGAGCGGCACTACGTTCGTGCTGGGCGAGTAGCCCGCACTGTATCCGACACCATACCTTTACAGGGCAATGTAGGTTTGTCAAACATGTTGGACAGTATAGGAGCGCAGATAATCGACTGGTGAACGCCAACCGAGTGGACGCATGGGAATCTTGTTGGAACGGTATCGATAGACTTCAAGCTGCAGCTTGAAG
>JAEWRI010000008.1 GCA_023460085.1 Bacillota bacterium
CGGACTCCTGTACGCGCCGAGCGGCGTACCGGTTACTTTCAAGGCATGGTATTTGTCGCAGCGCTGTGCGGGGGTAATATTGCCCCTGCGGATTACGCATATCCCGTAGGGCGCGGACTCCTGTACGCGCCGATGTGCGCAATGGGTAATACGGGATGCGGGATCTTACCGTTACGGCAGCCGGGACGTCCGGGAGGCCGTCCCCTACGGATACGATGATGGTCGCCCGCAACTTCTGAGACATACAAGGATGTCCGCCCGTATGCGGATGGGAAACTGTCGCTGTGGATGCTCTGACGGAGCCTCTTTTTGTTCCATTTTGCTCGGGGACGGATAATATCCGCCCTTACATTTGTGTGTATCATTTCCTTGCACACGTCTCTTTAATAGTTTCCTGTAGCTTGTCTCACTGAATGAACAAATGTGCAATATAACCAATCTATATTGACAAGGGTGTATGCTCGTATTATCATCAAATGGATGACAAACGTCATGAAATATGTCTGAAGGGTGCTCCGCAGCCATGAAAATCTCCGCATCCATACTCTCCGCCGACTATCTCCATCTGGGCCGTGATATCGAAAGGGCCGCCGAGGCAGGCTGCGACGCGCTGCACCTCGACGTGATGGACGGCCACTTTGTGCCCAACATCGCGGTAGGCCTTTGCACGGTGGAGGCGCTGCGCGAAACGCGCCTGCGCAAGGATACGCACCTGATGATCAGCAACCCCGAAACCATGATAGGCCCCTTCATCGATGCGGGATCGGATTCCGTGACTTTCCACGCCGAGGCGACGCCGCACCACGTACGGCTGCTGCGCGATATTCATCGCGCGGGCAGACTGGCGGGCATCGCGCTAACACCCGAGACGCCGCTGGAGGCGGTGCGCTGTGCGCTGGAGGAGGCGGACATTGTGCTGCAGGTAGCGGTGAGCGCGGGGTTCGGCGGACAGGCGATCAACGCGCACGTGTACGGCAAGCTGGAGACGCTGCGCGGGTGGCGGGAGCGCTACGGTTATCGCTACGAAATTCAGGTGGACGGCGGCATCAATATGGATACTTTCTCGCGCGTGCTGAAGGCTGGCGCGGATATGCTGGTGGCCGGATCGTTTCTGTTCGGAGCAGAGGATATGAAAAAAACGGTGTCGTCCATGCGGGCGGCAACGGTTTAGTTCGGCATCCCGAAAGGCTTGGCTTTTTGGGATGAAATACAAGGATTGCAGAAAGAGGAGGTCGGGAAATATGGGTCTTTATGCGGACAATCTGAAGGACAAAGTATGCGTCGTGACGGGCGCGGCCAAGAGCATCGGCTTCGCCATCGCGGAGAAGTACGCCGGTCAGGGCGCAAAGGTGGTGCTGATTGACATCGATCCGCTGGTGGAGCAGTCTGCCGCGGGACTGCGCGACAAGGGGTACTTCGCGCAGGGCATCGTGCTCAACATTACGGACCGGCAGGCCGTGCTGGACTGCTTCGCGCGCATCACCGAAGAGATGGGCGACATCTACGCGCTCGTCAATAACGCGGGCGTGGTGGATCAGCGTCCCTTCGAGGAAACCGATGAAGCCGTGTTCGAGAAGATGTTCAAGGTCAACGTGTACGGCACGGCATACTGCATTCAGGGTGCGTTGCCCAGCATGAAGAAGAACAAGGAAGGCCGCATCATCAACTTCGCTTCCAAGTCGGGCAAGACGGGGTCCGCGCTGATGGGGCCGTACAGTGCCGCGAAGGGCGCGGTGATCGTGCTGACGCAGGCGCTTGCCTTCGAGTATGCGACGTACAACCTCAAGATCAACGCCATCTGCCCCGGCATCACCGATGCCACGGGCGTATGGAGCAGCGTCAGCTCGGGCTATACCGACAACCTGCACATGTCGCGCGAGGAGGTCGTCAAGAAGTTTACCGCCAAGGTGCCGCTGGGCCGCCTGACCAACAAGGAGGACGTCGTCGATTTCGTGTTCTTCCTTACGGCATCGGGCGACTATTGCACCGGGCAGGCCTTCAACATCACGGGCGGCCGTGAGATGCACTGAGGAAGGAGAAGGTACATGGATATTGAAAAGATCGTCCGGGAGATCACGTGCGAGGTACTGAAGGAGGTTCAGGCCGGAGGCGCTGCAGCGTGCCCGGCCGCGGCGCAGCCTGCCCCGGCCGGAAGCAAAGGGCCCTGCTACGATCCGTCCTACGCGCAGTACATGGATCACACCGTGCTGAAGCCCGACACGGTGCGCAGCACCGTCAAGCGCTTCTGCGACGAAGCCCGGGAGTGGAAGTTCGCGAGCGTGTGTATCAATCCCACGCACGTAAAGTACGTAGCAGCGCAGCTCGCGGGTTCCGGCGTCAAAACCTGCTGCGTCATCGGCTTCCCGCTGGGAGCCAACACGCCCTTCATCAAGGCGGTGGAAGCGATGGAGGCCGTCAAGAACGGCGCGGACGAGGTGGATATGGTCATCAACGTCGGCGCGCTCAAGGATAAGGACTACGACCTCGTGTTCGAGGATATTAAGGGCGTTGTCGACGCGGCACACCCGAAGGCCATCGTCAAGGTCATCATCGAGACGTGCCTGCTCAATGACGAGGAGAAGGTGCGCGCGTGCGAGCTTGCAAGACGTGCGGGTGCGGACTTCGTCAAGACCTCCACGGGCTTCGGCTCCGGCGGAGCGACGGTGGAGGATGTGCGCCTGATGAAGCGCACCGTGGGCGACGCGATGCGCGTCAAGGCGTCCACCGGTATCAACGACCGCAAGGTGTGCGACGCGATGCTGGCGGCGGGCGCGGTGCGCATGGGCACCAGCAAGGGCATCAAGATAGTGACGGGCGAAGGCGAGTCCGGCTGCACGAACTGCGGCAAGTGCACCGCCACATGCCCCAGCGGCAATGTGACCATCGTAAAGAACGAATATTGAGAGGATAGAGCGATATGGATAAGCAGGCATTGGGCATGGTGGAAACCCGGGGTCTCGTCGGCGCAATCGAGGCGGCGGACGCGATGGTGAAGGCGGCCAACGTCACGCTGGCGGGCAAGGAGCAGATAGGCTCCGGCCTTGTGACCGTGATGGTGCGCGGTGATGTGGGTGCGGTAAAGGCCAGCGTGGAGGCGGGCGCAGCGGCGGCAAAGCGCGTCGGAGAGCTTGTTAGCGTGCATGTAATTCCCCGTCCGCATTCGGATGTAGAGAAAATTCTGCCCGATAAGCAGTAAGCGTCAGGAGGCAAGCATATGGATTTGGGACTGAAAGGCAAGACCGTTCTGGTTACCGGCGGGGGCGCGGGCCTCGGCGCGGGCATCTGCGAGGTGTTCGCGCAGGAGGGCGCCAACATCGTGGTCAACTACATCGTCGAGGAAGCGGCGGTCCGGCGGTTCGTGGATACGCTGGGTGAGCGCTTCGGCGGCAAGCACATGGCGGCGTACGCGGACATCACCAAGGCAGCGGACATCGACGCGATGATCTCCGCGGTGGTGGAGAAGTACGGCCACCTCGACGTGCTCGTCAACAACGCAGGCATCTGGCCCACCACGCTGATAGAGAACATGTCGGATGAGGAATGGCGCAAGGTCATCGACGTCAACCTCACCGGGCCGTTCCTTTTAAGCAAGCGCGCTTGCGTGTACTACAAGGACGCGGGCATTCGCGGGCGAGTGGTCAACATCATCAGCAAGTCGGGCTTTGCGGTGAATACCGAGGGGCACGCGCATTACGTTTCAGCAAAAGGCGGCCTCGTGCTGCTGACAAAGGCGCTGGCGCGGGAGTTCTCGCAGTATGGCATCATCGTCAACGGGGTTACGCCCGGCATGGTGCGCACCCCAATCAACGAGGATAAGCTCAGCAAGCCGGAGATACTGGCGGGCTATGTGGAGCGCATCCCCTCCGGGCGCGTTTCCACCGCGCAGGAGGTAGGCTACACCGTTGCTTTCCTTGCGTCCAACAAAGCGGACTTCATCAACGGGGCTTGTGTGGATGTGACGGGCGGGATGCTGATATAGCATGGACGAAATACGCGTCGCAGTGCTGGGGTTGGGCTTAATCGGTAAGGTCCATACCTACGCCTATACCGCGCTGCCGCTGTTCTACTGCGGCCTGCCATACCGCGTGAGGCTAAAGGCGGTGTACAACCGCACGCTGCCCACGGCGCAGGCCGCTAAAGAGCAATACGGTTTCGAGATGGCAACGGACGATTTGGATGCACTGTTTGCGCGGGACGACATCGACGCGGTGAGCATCTGCCTGCCGAATTGTCTGCACGCGCAGGCGGCACTGCGGGCGGCGGAGCGCGGCTGGCACATCTACTGCGAAAAGCCGCTGGCATCGGACGCGGCGGAAGCGCAGCGCATGGCGGACGCGGTGCAAAGCAAAGACATCCGCCATCAGGTGGTGTTTCACAACCGGTATTTCGCGTGTGTGATGCGCGCAAAGCAGATTGTGGACGAAGGGCGTCTGGGGCGCATACTCTCCTTTCAGGCGTCGTACCTGCACCCGAGCAACGTAGATGTAGGCAAGCGGTTCGACTGGAAGTTTGACAGGGCTGTCGCGTGCGGCGGCACGCTGGCCGACATGGGCTCGCACGTATTGGATATGCTGTACCACTTGATGGGGCCGTACCGCGATCTGACAGCGCGGATGCAGACAGCGCATCCCATCCGCAAAGACAGCGCAGGCAAAGAGCATCCTGTGGAGGTAGAGGACGCCGCGTATCTCATTGCGGAGATGGAAAACAGTGCACACGGTACCATCCACGTTTCCAAGCTGGCTGCGGGCAGCAACGACGAATTCCACGTGGAAATCTTCGGCGAGAAGGGTGCGCTGCGCTTCGACCTGATGGAGCCAAATTGGGTGTGGTTCTATGACAACACGCTGCCCGATGCAGCGCTGGGCGGGTACAAGGGCTTCACGCGCATCGAGTCGGTGCAGCGCTATGAAGCGCCGGCTGGAAGCTTTCCGTCCCCCAAGCTGCCGGGAGGCTGGCTGCGGGCGCACGTGCACAGCCTGTACCGCTTCCTGGACTGCGTATATACCGGAAAGCCGTGCAGCCCGGACTTTGCGGACGGCGCGTACATCCAGCGCGTGCTGGAGGCGGCATACGCCTCAGACAGAAACGGTGCATGTGTGAAAATATGAATAGGGCGCGAGCGCTCGTTGACAATTGTATTGACATATGTTATATTAGCCATGACAAATGTCACGCAATTCGTTAACCAATTCTCTTCATCTCAGGGAGGTCAGCCATGTACAACAAGGAGAAACAAAGCGTCATTGAAACCGCGCTCGAGATTAAGCGGAGCGGGCTCATTCAGTTGTCGGGCGGCAACGTAAGCCTGAGGCTGCCGAATGGACACATACTCGTCACGCCTTCCGGCCTGTCTTACGAGGGCATGAAGCCCAAGGACATCGTCGTGATAGACGCCAAGGGCAGCCGTATCGAAGGCACGCTGCGCGAGTCGGTCGATACCGTGGCGCTGCTCTACATCTACGAGCATATGCCGCATGTGAACGCCATCATCCACACGCACCAGCCTTACGCCACGGCGGCGGGGCTGCTGGGCGACGTGCTGCCCGCGGCGGTGACGACGCTGGCAAACGTCACGCTGGGCGAGGTCAACGTCGCGCCGTACTGCAGCGCCGCAAGCCTCGACATGGGCGTGCAGACGGTGAAATACATCGGGGAACGCCGGGCGGTAATCCTGAAGCACCATGGCGTCATTGCGGTAGGAAAGGACTTGAAGGAGGCGCTCTACGCCGCCGTATATATGGAGGACGCTGCTAAAACGTACCTTGTGGCCAAAGCCGCAGGAGAACCAACTATCATGACGGCAGAGCAGACGCTGGACGCGGTCAACACGCACAAGACGTATGGGCAGCCCAAACACTGAGATGGAAAAGGAAGAGGTAAGGCGCATCGCCGTGCGTGCCGCGTGCGTGCGGCTGGCGCAGGAAAAACAATATCACGTCCCCGCGGCGGTATCCGCGCGGCACATCCACCTCTGCGCGGCGGACAGAGATGCACTTTTTGGAGCGGGATACGCGCTGACACCCATGCGGGCGCTGTCCCAGCCGGGCCAGTACGCCTGTGAGGAAAAGCTCGCGGTCGTGGGGCCGAAGGGCCGCATGGAGGGCGTGCGCGTGCTGGGGCCGGAGCGGCCCGATACGCAGGTGGAGCTCTCAATGAGCGACGCCATCGCGCTGGGTATTGCGCCCAACGTGCGCATGTCGGGTGATATCGCAGGTACGCCGGGCTGCACATTGGCAGGACCCAAGGGCGAGGTAACGCTGAACCGAGGCGTCATCGTCGCCGCGAGGCATCTGCACATGTCGGCGCAGGAGGCCGCGGTCTACAGCCTGAAATCCGGAGACGCCGTGGGTGTGCGCAAAGGCGGCGTGCGCGCGGCGGTGCTTGGCAACGTAGTCGTGCGCGCGGGAGATGCCCATGCGCTCGAAGTCCATCTGGACACCGACGAGGCGAACGCCGCGGGCATTCAGACGGGCGACCTGCTGGAGCTTATTAAGGACTTCTGAGCTTCGGTGAAAAGGAACAGGGAGTGCCTGAATGGATTGGTCCGTGGCACCGACGACGCGAACGCCGCAGGCATTCAGACGGGCGACCTGCCGGAGCTCATTGAGGAATCATGAAAATTGACGAGAGGGAACTCAAATCCATCATACGACGCATTGCGGAGAAAATCGTCCGCGAGGCGCTGGAGCCGGAGACAGTGGAGCGTGGTGCGCTGGCGCTGACGCCCGCGTATATCCCGGACGCAGAGCCGCTGGAGCGATACTTACAGCAGACGTATGGCGCGGACGCGGCCTGCGCGGGTGCGGGCGCGGGGACGCTCAGCGAAACCATCCCGCGCATCTCCGTAGAGAGGGAGCCGGAGCGTGCGCGGCTGATGGCGCGGCTGAAAGGCTTTGCCGATGTGCTGCTGGTCTGCCCGCCGCTGTGGATGCTGCAAAGCGTCGCGCGCGGCGATGACAAGGGATTTTTCGAGCAGGCGCTGATGCGCGCGCTGCTCTGGCATAAGAACGTGACGGTGCTGCTGGACTTCGAGCCGCCAAAGCAGGGGCGCGGCACGTTTTTCGGGGGCATAGCGGATGCGCTGAAGGCGCTGGAGGACATGGGCGCGAAAGTCGTAACGCTGCCGCTTTCGGTGGGCAGGCCGGAAGGCGAGCTCACGCTGGTGACGGAAGCCGACGTCGAAGCGGCCCAAAAGGCGGGCAGGGTGCGCATATGCTGCGCGCCGGGAGCCATCGTTACGCCGCTGGCGCGCGACGCGTCGCGGGAATTGGGCGTCGCAATCGAGGAATGAAGGAGGGACCGCATGATACTCGCACGGGTGAGGGGAAACGTCGTCAGCACGAACAAGTCGGATAAACTGCTGGGCTTGAAGCTGCTGATCGTCGTGCCCATCGATATCGAAACGTTTACGGAGAAGGGCGCGCCGCTGGTCGCTATTGACACGGTGGGCGCGGGCGAAGGCGAGGTCGTGATGTGCGTTTCCGGCAGCTCGTCGCGCCAGACGGCGCTGACCGACAGCAAGCCGTCGGATCTCGCGATTACGGCGATCATCGACTCGGTGGAGCTGCGCGGGCAGCTTGTTTTCAGGAAGTATGAGACTGCGGACCACAGGGAATAGCGGGGGCGGAGTATGAGTTTTACGGATGCACAGCTCAAAAGCATCATTGAGGATACAGTACGGCAACTGGCCGGGGCGCACAGTGCGCGGCCGGCGTGCGGCTGCTGGCTTTGCGATACGGCGGAGGAAGCCGTCGCGGCGGCGAAGGCCGCGCAGCGGGAGCTGGTGCGCATGTCGTTGGAGCGGCGCGGACGGCTGATCGACGCGATGCGCGCGGCGGGCAGGCAGCACGCGCAGCGTCTGGCGGAGCTGGCGCACGAGGAGACGGGCTACGGCAAGGTCGAGGATAAGGTGAAGAAGAACCTGCTCGCCGTGGAGAAGACGCCCGGCATCGAGGATCTCTCGGTGGCATCGGCCATCTCGGGCGACTTTGGCCTCACGCTGATGGAACGCGCACCGTTCGGCGTCATCGGTTCCATCACGCCTTCCACGAACCCGCCTTCCAGCATCATCAACAATTCCATCAGCATGATCGCGGCAGGCAACGCGGTGGTGTTCAACCCTCATCCGGCCGCGAAGAAGGTGTCCATTGAGGCGATGCGCATTCTCAACGAAGCGATTGCGGCGGCGGGCGGCCCGGCGGCGCTGATCTGCACCGTCAAGGAGCCCACGCTGGAATCCGGCAAGGCGCTCATGGAGCATCCTGATGTGCCGCTGCTGTCCATCACGGGCGGAGAAGCCGTCGTGAAGGTGGCGATGAAGACGGGCAAGAAGGTCGTCGCGGCAGGGCCGGGAAACCCGCCCGTCATCGTGGACGACACGGCAGACATACCGCAGGCCGCGAAGGACATCGTGGACGGCGCGAGCTTCGACAACAACGTGCTCTGCATCGCGGAGAAAGAAGTATTCGCCTTTGTGTCTGTTGCGGAGTCGCTGATGCGCGAGATGGCAAAGAACGGTGCGTGGCGCATCTCCGGCACGGACATCGATAAGGTGGTCAATACGGTACTCGAGAAGAAGGACGGCAAGTATGTGCCGAACCGAAAGTTTGTGGGCCGCGACGCGGCGGTAATACTGCGCGAGAGCGGCGTCGCGTTCAACGGCGAGCCTCGCTTGGTCATCGCGGCGGTGGATGCAAAGCATCCGTTTATCACCACCGAGATGCTGATGCCGGTGCTGGGTGTCGCGACGGTTACCACCATCGAGGAAGCCATCGATAAGGCCATCCAGGCCGAAAACGGCTGCCATCACACCGCCATGATGCACTCGCAGAATATATCACGCCTGTCGATGGCGGCAAGGGCTTTGGATACCACAATATTTGTGAAGAACGCGCCGTCTTACGCGGGGCTGGGATTTGGCGGCGAGGGCTTCGCCTCGCTGACCATCGCGACACCCACAGGCGAGGGCGTGACGAGCGCGCGCACGTTTACACGGCTGCGCCGCTGCGTGCTGTACGGAAACTTCCGAATTGTTTAGGGGACGGACATGAGTGTGGCAGAAGCGATCCGCAGCGCGGGCGTCGTCGGCGCGGGTGGAGCAGGATTCCCGACACATGTGAAAGCGACAGGCAGGGCGGAAGTCGTACTGGCCAACGGCGCGGAATGCGAACCGCTGCTGCGCGTAGATAAAGTTCTGATGCGGCGCGCGCCGGAGCAGATTGTGCGCGGCCTCGAAGCGATGATGGAGGCCGTAGGCGCGAAGGAAGGCATGCTCTGCGTCAAAGAAAAGAACCACGATGAGATCGACGCACTAAAACGCGCGATACAAGGCAAAGAAGCGCTGTGCATCTTCCCGCTGGAAAACTTCTATCCGGCGGGCGACGAGCAGCAGATCGTATACGCGGTGACGGGCCGTGTCGTACCCACGGGCGGAATACCGCTCGACGTGGGCGCGGTGGTGTGCAATGTCACTACGCTGGCTCAAATCTCGGACGCGCTGGACGGCATACCCGTGACCTCGCGGCTGGTGACGGTGGCGGGCGAGGTGCAAAGCCCCATGACCATCGAAGCGCCCATCGGAACGCCGCTGTCCGCGCTAATAGAAGCAGCAGGCGGGCCGACAGACTTGGGGAGCTATACGCTGATCGTGGGCGGCCCGGCAACGGGCAGGCTGAGCCGCGATTTCTCCGAGCCGGTACAGAAGACCACCGGCGGCGTAATTGTACTAAAGACGGGGCATCCGCTCGTGGCGCGCAAGTCGGGCCGCGAGGAAACGGATTTGAAGCTTGCGAAGGCGGCGTGCAGCCAGTGCAATCTGTGTACGCAGATGTGCTCGCGCAACGCGCTGGGCCTCGGCGTGGAGCCGCACAAGGCGATGCGGGCCGCGTCGATGGGGCAGGGCAGGCTGCTGGGCGATCCGAACGGCGTGTTCTCCTGCTGCGACTGCGGCATCTGCACGTACTACGCATGCAACTTCGGCATCAGCCCCAGCCGCATGATGACGCGCTTCAAACAGGCGCTGATGACAGGAGGCGTAAGGCCGGTAAAGAAAGTGGCAGGCTACCCCGCCCCGGAATTCGTCAAGGTGCCGACCGGGCGGCTGATGGCGCGCATGGGACTTTCGGGCTATGACGCGGACGCGCCGCTGCGGGACGCGCCGCTGTATGTTGACGCGGTGCGGCTTCCGCTGCGGATGCACATCGGAGCGCCGTCGATGCCCGTTGTGAAGCCGGGTGATGCGGTGAAGAAGGGCCAGGTTGTCGCCGAAATACCGGAGGGAAAGCTGGGAGCACGGATACACGCAAGCATCGACGGCACGGTTTTTGCGGTGACGGGCGACGCGATTGAAATCAGGGCATAAGGAGAGTGCGATGACGGCGCTGGGCATGATCGAAACGAATTCCATACCGGCCGGGGTAGAGGCGGGCGACGCGATGCTGAAGGCCGCCGACGTGGCGCTGGTGAGCGCGCAGCCGGTCTGCGCGGGAAAATACATCGTGCTGGTTTCAGGCGACGTGGCGGCGGTGAAAGCCTCCGTGGCGGCGGGCGTGGCGCTGGCGGACTGGGCGCTGGTGGACAGCATCGTGATTCCGAACGTGCACAAGCAGGTGATTGCCGCGATGTGCGCGGCCACAGAAATCAGCGGCGCGCAGGCGCTGGGCATACTGGAGACGTTCTCGCTGGCGTCCGCGGTCATCTGCGCCGACACGATGGTGAAGGCGGCGGATGTGCAGCTCGTCGAGGTGCGGCTGGGCCGCGGGCTAGGCGGCAAGAGCTTCGTGGTGCTGACGGGCGAGGTGGCGGCGGTGCGCTTTGCGGCGGATGCGGCGAACTCGCTTCAGGAAGCAGAGGGCTTGGTGGCGAGGACGGTCGTAATACCGTCGCCGCACCCCGATATATTGAAGGCGGTATTATAAAGCAAAGGTTCAGGAAGGAGATTTTCAAATGGCAAAGGAAGCATTGGGCATGGTCGAGACGAAGGGTCTCGTGGGCGCCATCGAGGCGGCGGACGCGATGGTGAAGGCGGCGAATGTGACGCTGATGGGCAAGGAGAAGATAGGCTCCGGACTGGTGACGGTAATGGTGCGCGGCGATGTGGGCGCGGTGAAGGCCAGTGTCGAGGCGGGCGCGGCGGCGGCGAAGCGCGTGGGCGAGCTCTTCAGCGTACACGTCATTCCGCACCCGCACGAGGATGTGGAGTCCATACTGCCGACGGAGGCAAAGCCCGCGAAGGCGGCGCAGAAGTAGCATGTACGCCGGGAAGGTGGTGGGCAGCGTCGTATCCACCGTGAAGGACGCGGGGCTCACCGGCATCAAGCTGCTGCTCGTACAGACCATCGAGAACGGCAAGCCCGGTAAAACCCTCGTCGCGGCGGATCAGACGCGCCAGGCGGGCAGCGGCGACTTTGTGTATCTCATCGGCAGCAAGGAGGCCAGCCTCATCTTCCGCAAGGGTCTCGTGCCCGCGGACGCGGCGATCGTCGGCTTCATCGACGAATACAACGAAAACCGGTAAAAGCGAAAGGGGAGCAATATGGAAAAGCAGGCGCTCGGCATGGTAGAAACGAAAGGCCTCGTAGGGGCTATCGAGGCGGCGGACGCAATGGTGAAGGCAGCGAACGTGACGCTCATCGGCAAGGAAAAGATAGGCTCCGGCCTGGTGACGGTAATGGTGCGCGGCGACGTGGGCGCGGTGAAGGCCAGCGTAGAAGCGGGCGCGGCGGCGGCGAAGCGCGTAGGCGAGCTGTTCAGCGTGCACGTCATTCCGCGGCCGCACGACGAAGTGGAAGCCATACTGCCGAGGTGACGCCGTGAAGCTGGCGCGCGTGGCGGGCAATGTGGTGTCCACCATCAAAGACCATAAGTTCAGCGGGCATAAGCTGATGCTCGTCGAGTTCATCGACCTTGCGGGAAAGCCTCTGGGGCCGCGCGAGATCGCGTTCGACTGCGCCGACTGCGGGCCGGGAGATATCGTGCTGGTCAACGTGGACGGCGGCGCTGCAAAGATGTTCTTCGACGACAACGACCTCATCGCGGACTGGACGATCTGCGGCGTTGTGGATCATTACGCGGTGGGCGATACGGTGGTGCCCGTTTCGGACGGGTAAGAAAGCAGGGGTTGCATGGACATAGAGAGCCTCATTGCGCGTGTGACGGAGGAAACGTACGCGCGCCTCAAAGCGGTGCAGGAAGGCCGCAAGCCCTCCGAATTGGCGGGCTGTATTGAGCATTCGCTGCTGAACCCGGACATCGCGGCGGACGCCATCCGCAAGGGTTGCGAGGAAGCGCGGCAGTACGGTTTTGCCAATGTGTGCGTTTCGCCGTACTATGTGGCGATGGCGGCGGAGCTGCTGCGCGGCAGCGGCGTTGCCGTATGCACGGCGGCAGGCTTTCCGCATGGCGCGGCGTCCACGAAGGCCAAGTGCGCGGAAATTCGCGAGGCCATCATGAACGGAGCGACGGAGGTGGATGCGGCGCTGATGATCGTCGCGGCCAAGTCGGGCGACTTTGCGGGCGTCCGCAAGGATTTGGAGGAGATGATTTCCGTCGCGGGAGGGCGCGCCAAGCTTAAGGCCATCTATGAACAGGGGCTGCTGACGGACGACGAGAAGAAGTGCGTGCTCACCATCGCGGCGGAGTGCGGCGCGGACTACGTCAAAATCTCCAACGCGCTGACCGGCAAGAAGGCGTGCGAGCAGGACGTGCAGTTTGTGCGCTCCGTCATTGGCAATAAGGTCGGCATCAAAATCGACGGCGGCATCAAGGACGCGGCGTTCGCGTCGTCGCTGCTGGACGCGGGCGCGAACCGCCTCGGCTGCAGCGCGTCGGTTAAAATCGTGACCGGGGCATAGAGGCCGTACCTGTCGCGGACAGACAACGCCGGCAATCCTGCCAGTGTCAGGCTGCTGACAAAGCCTCCCTCGGACGAGGGAGGTGGCAATTGCCGGATTTTAATCCGGCAATTAACGGAGGGAGTGACCGGTTTCAAGGCATTTTTCCTCCCCCAGTCACCTATCGGTGACAGCCCCCTCGCCGGGGTCCCCGAAAAGCATAGCTTTTGGGGGTGGTCGTCTGAGGGGGCCTAAAACACCGGTTTGCCATCAAGCTGACGCCGGCAATCCTGCCGGTGTTTTTGCGTGTGCCGGGCAGAATGTTTCCGCGTTGCAGGAATTTGTCAGAACATGTCGAATAGCACCATCAGTCAGAAAGATATTTTATGAGGGCGGAGAAGCATATGAAGCTCAAAGTTTTGGTGGGCAGCGGAAGCAGCATTGGTCTGCTCGTGTTGCCGTTTCTCGTCGTTGGCGTGGTGCTGAACATACTGTTTCCAGCGGTGTTTGCCGTGGGAGGCCCGCCGTTGTGGCTGATGGCGCTCTCCATCGTACTGCTGATCCCCGGTGTCGTCATCTGGGGCTGGTCAGTTTACCTGATACTGACGAAGATCCCCAGGAAGGAGCTCATTACCACCGGCCCGTACGCGCTGATGAAGCACCCGCTGTACACCGGCGTGGCGCTGCTGGTGCTGCCGTGGGCGGGCTTTCTGCTGAACACGTGGCTGGGCGTGCTGATTGGAGCGGTGATATACGCAGGCTCGCGGCTGTACTCGCCCGCGGAGGAGAAGGTGCTGGCGAAGATTTTCGGCGCGAAGTGGGAGGAGTACTGTGGGAAGGTGATAATCAAGTGGATATAGCTACGATGATATGATCTAAAACCCATATTTCGCCCTGCCGCTAGTGGCAGGGCTTTTTACTGTATTTTCATGGAATTTGGAGAAATGTGTCGAAATGAAGAGGTGGGTTCCTTATATTTAATAGAATGTTGAGCATTAAGCAGGCTAGTTAAGCTAATAACCTTTGAGGTAAACTTAGTGGCACAAAACAATTCTTAAAAAAGACAATTTTACAAAAGAAATTGTTGAACACGGATACTTTGCAGAACAAATACCTGAATGCTTTAACACAAGGTTGCTTTCAGCATGTCTGGCTGAAATTATGCCTACAATTTTTTGTGGGAAAAACCAGCTAGATAAGAAAACAGCAAAATAACATATACAGTCTTCTTGCGTCTTTGCCAAAGTTTTTATTCGCCTACGCCTTTAACGAACCGACGGTATTGCGGTCACGGTATTTTAGATGGCAAAAACTCGTATTGACAAACCCACCCGAAGGCGATACAATGCATCACGAACAGAATAGAGCATGTGGGAGCTGAGCAATCGGCTGAGAGGGAACTAATGCGTTCCGACCATGAGAACCTGATACGGATAATGCCGGCGTAGGGAATGAACCAAAGCGTTTATTGGAGCCGTCCCGCATCAGGGGCGGCTCTTTTGGTTTTGATGTGGGGATACTGGGAAAAAGGAGTGACGGATATGCCAAAAGTGAATGTGGAGCTGCAGGTGATTCCGGGCGGCGTGGAGGATGTGTACGGCGTGGTGGATCGCGTGATAGAGCTGATTGCGGCGAGCGGCCTGAAATACGTGGTGGGGCCGATGGGAACCACGATGGAGGGCGAGCTGCCGGAGCTGCTGAGTATCGTAGAGCAGGCGCAGGAGGTGTGCGTGCAGCACGGCGCAAGCCGCGTGCTCTCGGTGGTGAAAATCGACTACAAGCCGCAGGGGTCAACAATCGATGAAAAAATCGCGAAATACCGCGGGTAAGCGGAGCATCGCCAATCAGATCTATCCGGCGGCGGCGCTCACCGTGTTCATCGCCGTGTGGGAGCTGCTGGTGCGGCTGCGGGACATTCCGGAGTATCGGCTGCCCGCGCCCAGCGTCATTGCCGCAACGTTCGTGGAGAAGTTTCCGCTGCTGATGCGGCATGCGGGCGTGACGGTGGCGGAGTCGCTCGCGGGTTTTGCGCTGGGGGTGGCATTGGCGGTCGTGGTGGCGCTGGCGATGAGCATGGCGAGGCCGGTGAAGCAGACGCTGTATCCGTTCCTCATCATCTCTCAGACGGTGCCGCTGGTGGTCATCGCGCCGCTGCTCGCCATCTGGTTTGGCTTCGGCTTTGTGCCCAAGGTGATTATGGCCGTTGTGGTGGTGTTCTTTCCGGTGGCGGTGAGCCTCGCGGAAGGGCTGGAAAGCTACGACGTGGAGCTGGCGGAGCTGATGCACACGATGAAGGCATCCCGCTGGCAGGTGTACCGGCTGGTGCGCATGCCCGCCGCGCTGCCCTCGTTCTTCGCGGGGATGAAGATCGCGGCGGCGTACTGCGTGATGGGCGCGGTGATCTCCGAGTGGACGGGCGCGACGATGGGACTGGGCATCTACCTCTCGCGCGCGATGAGCAGCTTCGAGACGGCGGCTCTGTTCGCCAACATTGTTTTAATCGTAATACTCAGTCTGGCGCTGTTCGGCGCGGTGAGCTTTGCGGAGCGCAAGGCGCTGCCCTGGGTGCGCACACGGCGTACGGGCTGATAAATTTCAGGGGAGGATGACATGAAGAAACTAGGGATTATCGTACTGGCGCTGGTGTTGGCCGCGTCGATGGCGGCCTGCGGCGCGCAGGACAATCAGGAGACGCAGAGCGCGCAGGAGACGCAGAGCGGACAAGAAACGCAGAGCGCGCAGCCGCTGACCAAGGTGACGCTGCTGCTGGACTGGACGCCCAACACCAATCACACCGGGCTGTACGTGGCGCAGGAGAAGGGCTATTTCACAGAGAACGGGCTGGATGTGGAAATCATACAGCCGTCGGACTCCACGGTGCTGCAGCTGGTGGCGGCGGGTACGGCGCAGTTCGGCATCGATTTCCAGGAGTCGTTGACGTTCGCGCGGGACGCGGGAATGCCCGTGGTGTCCATCGGCACGGTGCTGCAGCACAATACGTCAGCGTTTGCGGCGCCGGTGGACCGCGGCATCAAGAGCGCGGCCGACTTCGAGGGCAAAATCTACGGCGGCTGGGGCATGGACATGGAGACCGCGACGATTAAATACCTGATGAACGAGCAGGGGGCGGACTTCGATAAGGTGGAGGTCGCGACCATCGGCGATACCGACGCGGTGACCGCGATGCAGATGAAAAGCATCGATTTTGCGTGGATATACGAGGGCTGGGAGGGCATTAACGCGCAGCTTCAGGGAGTGCAGCTGGATTACGTGCCGCTGGGCGACGATCCGATTTTCGATTACTATACGCCCATCATCGTGACGAGCGAGGATATGATAGCGAACAACCGCGATACAGTGGAGAAGTTTATGGACGCGGTAGTGAAGGGCTACACCTTCGCGGCGGAGAACCCGGAGGAGAGCGCGGACATTCTGCTGCAATACGCCCCGGAGCTGGACGCGGAGCTGGTGCACGCCAGTCAGGTATACCTCTCGCCGCGGTACATTGACGACGCAGAAAGCTTCGGCGTACAGAAGGCCGAGGTGTGGGATCGCTACACGCAGTGGCTGTATGATCAGGGTTTCATCGATACGCTGGTGGACTCGTCCAAAGCGTTCACCAACGACTTCGTGCAATGACGGGGGCTGTCATCGAATTAAAACGCGTGTCAAAGGTGTTTGACGACACGCCGGATACCGTGGAGGCGCTGGTGGACGTGAGTCTTTCCGTGCGCCCCAACGAGTTCGTATCCATCGTCGGACCGTCGGGCTGCGGCAAAAGCACGCTGCTGAAAATTGTCGCCGGACTGGACGCCGACTATACGGGTGAGGTGATGGTGGACGGGCGGGATGTGCGCGAGGCCGCGCCGTCCGTCTGCCTCATGCCGCAGAAGGATTTGCTGATGCCGTGGCGTACGGTGCTGGAGAACGTGGCGCTGCCGCTGGAACTGCGCGGTGTTCCGAAAACCGAGCGCGAGGCGCAGGCCGCACGGTACTTCGAGGAATTTGGCCTCGCCGGGTTCGAGCGCGCCTGGCCGGACACGCTGAGCGGAGGCATGCGTCAGCGCGCCGCGCTGCTGCGCACCTTCCTCTGCGAGGGCGGCGTATATCTGATGGACGAGCCCTTCGCGGCGCTGGACGCGCTGACGCGCCAGCGGATGCGCGAGTGGCTGCAGGACATCTGGAGCCGCCATCAAAAGGCGGTAATATTCGTGACGCACGATATCGAGGAGGCGGTATTCCTTTCCGACCGCGTCTGCGTGCTCTCCGAGCGCCCCGCGACCGTGGCGGAAACCGTGGACGTGCCTTTGCCGCGCCCGCGCGCGCGCGAAATTGTGGAGGCGCCGGAATTTCTGGCGCTGCGTCATGCCGTGCGCGCCGCGCTGGAGAAGGGGGATTCCGCGCAGCTGCGCTGACGCGGCTACCATTCCCCCTGAACGATGCTGTCCTTGTGATCCAGATTGAAATGGGCGCTGTCAAAATAGTTCACGCCGGAGGTTCCGAACGTGGTATCCACGCTGAGCCATTCGCTTGCGTCCGTGTCGTACGCCTGATTCCAGGCGTGGTCGCCCCATTCCGCGCCGGTGTATCCCAGCCCGGTGACAAACCGCACCTTGACATCCACCGCACGGCACATCGCCACATACAAACAGGCAAAATCGAAGCATATCCCCGTGCGCGTGGTGTACGCCACGACGGCCCCGGACGATACGCCGAAGGGATTGGCCGAGATACTGGCGGCCTTGTCGTTGTCGTACGATACATTTTCGCAGATCCACAGGTAAATCAGGTAAGCTTTTTGTCTGTCGGAGGACTCTGCACCCACGATCTCCATTGCTTTTGTGTCGATTTCCGAATTCGACTGGATTGCTTCCGACAGCGGCACGCCGTTGAAGTACTTGATGAGGTACTGGTCGGCGAACTCCGGCGAGCCGTCGTCTGCCAGCTGAAAGGAATTATTCAGTATCACCCGGATATCCCGGATGGCGTCGCTCTTCAGCAGCGGCTGTATGACGCGCTGCTGTACGAGCTGGTAGGGCGCGGAGGTGTTTGCTTCCTCCGTGATGAATGTGCTGTTGAAAAAGCCGGTGCTGAAGCTGAGCAGCAGCGCGAACACCAGCACCAGCCATACGGACTGCGGCAGCTTCCACAGCCCGCCGACGATGCGCCGGACGAATCCGTTTACGCGGCTCAGCCCGGAGGCGATGCCGTCCGACATCGGGCGGAACACGTATCGGTAGACGGGCGTCAGCAGCAGGAACAGCAGCGCGTTGAGTATCAGCAGCAGCGCGAAAATCAGTATGGCATATGCCCAAATGCCCTGGTTTTCCACAAAACTTTCAAGCGCCGGGAAATTGCTGTACAACGAGGTCATCAGGGCGTCGCTGGAGAGTATCAGCCCGGACAGATAGATGGCGAGTATGATGGAGGCCAGCAGCACCACGCTGTTCAGCAGTGACGAAAAGGAGCGGTGTATGCGCTCGCTGGTCATCGGCTGGATGATCCCAATCAATATGGGAAGCGTAAAGATGCAGAGGATCAGCGCGGATATCACGTTGACCCCGCTGAGCGTCTGAAATATCTGCGGCAGCGCACTGCCCTCCTTTTCTTCTGTATCGCCTGTACGGCGGCGTAACCGGCATCATAAGGATATCATGCTGGTTTCATTCTAACCTAAATGTACCTTAAAGAAGTCACGAAAGAATAAAAAGATTGTGAATTCGCCCCGTGTGAGCGGGCGCATGCAGGCATCTGTCCGGGAATAGTATAAACGGGGGTAGCACATACCATAACGCTTCCGGCATGCAGGCCGCGGTTGACAGCGCGTGGCTTATGATGTATTATCTAAATAGTTTAACAAAGAGATTATTAATTTCCCTGCACTATCATTTTTTATTATACCGCTTCGTCCATCCTCGCCGGAGCGCAGTTTTCCGGCTTAAATACTTTTCCGGAGGACAGGGCCATGAAGAAGCTGATCAACGATCCGTATCAGGTAACCAATGAGCTTGTCGAGGGCATGTGTCTTTCACGGCGCGACATCATCCGAAGGCTTCCCGGCTGTAATGTGATTGTGCAAAAGGAGCTTCCGGCGGACGATGTGGTGCGCGTGGTTATCGGCGGCGGCAGCGGGCACGAGCCGGTGTTTGCGGGCTTCGTGGGCGAGGGCATGGCGCACGCGGCTGCCCACGGAGACATCTTTACGTCGCCTCCCGCGGACCTCGTGGAAACGGCGATTAAAGCGGCGGCAGGCAGCGCAGGGACGATACTGATCTACGGCAACTATCAGGGGGATATCCTCAACTTTGATTTCGCGCAGGAGATGTGCCGCATGGAAGGCCGGCGTGTGGAGACAGTGCTGGTCTGGGACGACGTGGCCTCCGCACCGCCTGACAGGAAGGAAGGACGGCGCGGCACCGCGGCGGATCTGCTGGTGATTAAGATTGCGGGCGCGGCCTCGGCACGGGGCCTCGCATTCGATGAAGTGCTGCAATGGACCACGCGCGCACGGGACGCGTGCCGTTCCATTGGAATCGCGCTGTCGTCGTGCACGCTGCCCACGGTGGGCAGGCCCATATTCTCCATCGCGGAGGATGAAATGATGGTGGGCATGGGTCTGCACGGAGAGGCGGGCGTCAGCAGGCGGCATATGACCACCGCAGATGAGGCGGCGGATATCATGCTGGACGCGGTGCTGGCGGACGATTTGTCCGTCTGTGCAGGCAACAGCGTCGTGGCGATGGTCAACGGCTATGGATCTACCACGCTGATGGAGCAGTATATCGTGAATCGCCGCGTCAACCAACGCCTCGGAGAGATGGGGGTGACAGTGCATGCCAATCCCGTGGGCAACTACTGCACCTCGCAGGAGATGGCGGGCTGCTCGCTGACGCTGATGAAGCTGGACGCCGGGTTGGCTTCGCTGTACGACGAACCCGCCGACTCGCCGGGCTTCATCAAGCGGTAAGAGGAGGGGACTATGGACGCTGTGTATATCAGAAAGGTGCTGTGCTCCCTTGAAGGGATTTACACGGAGAAGCTGGGTTATCTCTCCGAGCTGGACGGTGCGATTGGCGACGGTGACCACGGCACGAGCATGGTGCGCGGCTTCGCGGCGGTGCGGCAGGCGCTGGAGGACGGGCCGGATATGGATATTCCGGCATTGTTTACCCAGTGCGGGAAGCTGCTGATGCAGAGGATTGGCGGCACATGCGGGCCGCTGTATGCCATGCTGTTTATCAAGGGCGCGGCAGCGGTGGCCGGATTGCAGCGGCTGGATACGCAGGATTACTGCCGCTTCTGGAGCGAGGGCGCGGCAGGGCTGATGGCCCTCGGCAAGGCGGCGCCGGGAGAGAAGACCATGGTCGACGCGCTGTGGCCCGCCGTGGAGGCGCTGAAGACGGCGGCGGAACGCGAGGATGGCGTATGGGCGGCGGCGAAGGCAGCCGCGGACGCCGCGGAGCAGGGCGCGCAATCCACACGCGGCATGCTTGCGACGAAAGGCCGGGGACGGTATCAGGGCGATGCTTCGCTGGGCCATGTGGACGCGGGCGCAGCGTCCATGGCGATACTGCTTCGCGCGTTCTGCGCAGGGTAAGGGCAGAAGGCGCGGTCAACCGATTTTCAGCGGCAGGGGCTTCCCTGCCGTTCAGCTTGATGACAACCCTTTCGTGAGGGCGCTGCCCTCGCACACCTGCTTCTTTTCTTGAAGAAAAGAAGGAAAAGACACGTGGGAAATGCCTTTTAAAAGCATCTCCCTGATGGGATTCTTAAGGGATGTATCCCTTGAGCGGTGGTTTGGAGGCAGAGCCTCCAAGAGATACCTTTGTCAGCAGTCTGAGCGGCAGGGGCTTCCCTGCCGTTTTTCGTACAGCGGCGCGGACGCGGTTGCCAAGCACGGGCGCGCGTATTAGAATGGAAGAAACGGAGGAACGCCGCAATGAATCACTTTTTCGGCTACATGGCGCGCATGAAGTATATCAAGCGCTGGGGCCTCATGCGCAACACGCGCGAAGAGAACATACAGGAGCATTCGCTGCAGGTGGCGATGGTCGCGCACGCGCTGGCATTAATAAAAAACCGGCTGTATGGGGGAAGCGTTGACGCGGAGCGCGTGATGGCGCTGGCGGTATATCACGAGGCGGGCGAGGTGATCACGGGGGATCTCGCCACGCCCATCAAATACTTCAGCCCGGAGATTCGCGGCGCGTACGGAGAAATCGAGCGCGTGGCGGAGAAAAAGCTTACCGCCATGCTGCCCGAGGCGCTGCGAGAGGAATACGAAGCGCTGATACAGCGGCGCGAGGACGATGCCGAGGCCTACGCGCTCGTCAAAGCGGCGGACAAAATCTGCGCGTACCTGAAATGCGTGGAAGAGCTTTCGGCAGGCAACAGCGAGTTCGCGCAGGCCAAACGCACGATAGCGGCAGCCATCGGCAAGATGGAGCGGCCCGAGGTGAAGTATTTCATGGAGACGTTTGTGCCGAGCTTTGAGCTCTCGCTGGACGAGATGGGCTGACGGAGGCGATATGGCGAAGACCGTACTGATTACCGGCGCGGCGACGGGTATCGGCCGCGAGACGGCGAAGCGCTTTGCGGCGGAGGGGTATGCCGTTGCGGTGCACTACCACAAGAGCGAAGCTGCGGCGAAGGCGCTCGTGGAGGAACTGAAAGCGCGCCATGCGAGCGTCGTCCCGGTGCAGGCGGATGTGCGCGACGGTGCGGCGGTGGGGGCCATGGTGGAAAAGGCCTGCCGGGCGTTCGGGCGTGTGGACGCGCTGGTGTGCAACGCCGGAATCGCGCAGCAGAAACTGTTTACCGACATCTCCCCGCGCGAGTGGAACGATATGTTTGATGTCAACGTGACGGGTGTGTACCGCTGCATACAGGCCGTGCTGCCCGGTATGCTCTCGCGCAAGCAGGGCAGCATCGTGACGGTGTCTTCAATATGGGGCGTGGTGGGCGCGTCGTGCGAGGCGCATTACAGCGCCGCCAAGGCCGCGGTCATTGGCCTCACGCGGGCGCTCGCCAAGGAGCTGGGGCCTTCGGGCATCCGGGTCAACTGCGTCGCGCCGGGTGTCATCGACACCGCGATGAACGCGCATCTGGACGACGATGCCAAAGCTGCGCTGAAGGAAGAGACCCCGCTTGGCACCATCGGTACGCCGCGGGACGTCGCCGAGGCCATATGCTACCTCGCGTCGGACAGGGCGGGCTTCGTCACAGGGCAGGTGCTGGGCGTGAATGGAGGCATGGTGATTTAGTATGATCCGTGAAATCGAACCGGAAGAACTGGACTCATTGCTGTCGCTGTACGCGCAGCTTCATCCGAATGACGAGGCCGCTCCGAGGGAGCGCATCGAGGCCGTATGGCAGGCGGTGCTTTCCGATCCGCGGCAGCACATCATCGTGGCGGAGTCGGAGGGGAAAATCGTCGCTTCGTGCGTGGTGGTGATCGTGCCGAACCTGACGCATTCAGCCCATCCTTATGCGGTGGTGGAGAATGTCGTCACCGACGCGGGGAGCAGGCGGCAGGGTTGGGCAACCCGATGCCTGGATTACGCGAAGCAGCTTGCCGTGCGCGAGGGCTGCTACAAAATGATGCTGCTGACGGGTTCGAAGGAGGAGGATACGCTGCGCTTCTACGAGCGCGCGGGTTACAACCGCACCGACAAAACGGCGTTCGTGCAGTGGCTCATTCCGCGTCCCGGTAAAGACCGCGCCTGATGATATGCAGATAGCCCATGATGTCATCCTTCATTTCATCCATGGAATCCAGAATCTCCTCCGGAGATTTTGTTTTATATTTTTCAATGTTGCGCTGGTAATAGCCGTCGAGGAAATCGATGATCAGGTTCGCCGCCATCTCCACGGTGACGCCATCGCGCAGCTTCGAAGTGTCCATCGTCAGCAGAAAGCTCTTTCGCTGGTCGGCGAGTATCTGCCCATAGCGCGCCATCAGATCTTCTTTGATTTCCTCGGGCAGGTTGAGGTACACGTCGTAGAGTATGCGGTACATCTGCGGCTCCTCGAGACCGACACGCAGCTTAATCATCCCGTACTGCCCCAGCTGATCAAAGATATCGCCCGACAAATCCACGGTGTACTGGGCCATCAGTCCCATCAGATGGCGGATGGTTTCGTCCAGCACGTAGAGAAAGAGCTGCTTTTTGCTTCCAAAGTAATGGAAAAGCAGCCCCTTCGATATGCCCGCCGCCTGCACGATGCGGTTGGTGGAGGCGTTTTCATAGCCGTGTGCGGAAAACTCTTCAAGACACGCCTGCAGTATTCGCTGCCGCTTGTCCTCCGGTAATGCTTCCAGTCTCTCTGTCATACCCTCAGCATTTCATATCCTTTCCATTGTATACCAGCAGCGCGCCGCCCAGCGCTGCCGCGGCTGCCCCGACCGGCAGCAATACGTATTTCGTCTCTATCGCCCCGACGGACAGTATTGCCCTCGCGTCGAAGTACTGGAAGGGTGTCGCGTACTTCAGCCAGGAGAGGTCCGGCTGCATGTTGGCGAACATGCTGGCCGCATAGAGCAGCAGCACTACGCCTATCGCGGCGGACATCACGGCGCGCGCCCGGATGATGAACGTGCCTAATAGCATGCCGACGCCCATCATCATGAGCTGCCCCAGCGCCATCGCCGCGTTCAGCAGCAGCACCGCTTTGAAATCGACGCCCGACGGGCTGACCGCATACAATATGGCGAGCACCGCGGCGGTGTAGACGATAAAGGAAGCAGCGATTTCCGTCAGCCCCGCCAGAAACTTGGTGAGGGTGATGGTGCCCCGCGAGAGGGGTTTGGCATACAGAAAGTTGATCGTCCCCGAGTCCTCTTCGCGTGAAAGCAGATTCGCGCCCACCAGCATGAACTGTATCAGCACGGCCAGCAGTATATATTGAAAGATGTATCCGTAATAGCCCATCGCCTGTGTGAAATCAACGGCATCGAAGCCGAACATCTCTATCAGCTCAGGCGAGAAGCCTTCGAGCATCTCGTTTACCGCGGCTCCCTGCTCCGCAAACGAGGGGTACATCGCCATGAACATTGCTGCCAGCGTGATGATGCACACTGTCCAGATCATAAACGATTTCAGCCCGCTTTTCAATTCCCGCGTATACAGCATGTCATTTGCTCCCCTCATTATAGTACGCCATGAAGATTTCCTCCAGAGGCGGATCCTCGATGAGTATGTTGCTCACGTGCCGCCCGGACAGCGCTTTTAACAGCGCGTCGGCGGAGCCTTTGTACAGGAATTCCACCATGCCCCCGCGCTGTTGTATGTCTTCCGCGCCCGGAAGAGAAAGGCTGCCGTCCATCGCGGCTTTTACGCGTTTGTACTGCGTCGCGCCCAGCTCCTCCATGCTTTGCGTACGGATCAGCCTGCCTTCGCGCAGTATGCCCACGCGGCTGCATACGCGCTGCACCTCGCTGAGTACGTGGGATGAAAAGAAGACTGTCGCCCCGTCCGCGGCGGCTTCCGCAACGAGCGTATAAAACGCGTGCTGTATCAGCGGATCCAGCCCGGAGGTGGGTTCGTCCATGATAAGCAGTTTCGGGCGGTGCAGCATCGCCTGAACGATGGCCGCCTTCTTGCGGTTGCCCGTGGAAAGCTCGCTGATACGGCGGGAGGTATCGAGATCGAGCGCCTCGCAGAGCTTCTTCGTGTGCGCGCTGTGATCGCCGGGGTAGAACCGCGCCGAGTACTGCAGCAGCTCCGAAACCTTCATGCCGTCGTAGTAACTAACCTCCGCCGGTATATACCCCAGGCCGCGTTTAATTTGAGCGGAAGCGGCGGCGCAATCCTGCCCGAAGATACGGCACCGCCCGGAGGTGGGCCGGATGAAATCGAGCAGCAGCCGGATGGTCGTGGACTTTCCCGCGCCATTGGGGCCGATGAAGCCATATACCTCGCCCTCGTCCACGGCGAGATCCAAATCCACGACGCCTCGGTTTTTACCGTAATGCTTTGTCAGTTTTTCCGCCAGAATGACATTCATGCGTTTGTCTCCTTTCGCGCTGACCACATGGTCAATAACTGAATTGTAGCATATATTGACCATGTGGTCAATCAAGATTCCGGCTTAAAACGAAAAAAGTAAAATGAAGTTCAGACGGATTGATTTGCACTATCAACGGGCAGATAATTTGGTTTTCAGTAAATGAAATCAGAACTGGGGACAGATTACCGTAATGCTTGTGTTCCCTGGTGAAATATCATCTTCCATTGCCCGTTCATAAGCTGCCATATGGAGCTGCGCAGCGTGACGGTTCCCCCGCTTCGGATGAAACGGTAGGTGGCGAGTACGCAGCCGCCGCCCAGCGGGCGGAGAGAGAAATCGCGGATTTCGCCGTCTGCGGGAGAATCAAAAATATCGCCGGGATGGTAGCGATACATTGTGCCGGAGCTGGTGAACTCCGTAAAATCGTCTGAAATCCGTTCTGCGACGCGCTGCGCGGATTGTCTGACCTCCGGCCGGAGCAGCGATTCCTCCAGCGCCAGTATGTGCCAAACGAGCGCCGCGTCCACGGTTTACTCGCCGCGCTCCGCGCTGATGAGCTTTTCGAGCTTGTTTTTGACGCGCTGCAGCGCGTTGTCCACCGATTTGACGCTGCGATCCAGCTCTTCGGCGACCTCGTAATAGGATTTGCCCTCGATGTATTTGCGCAGTACCTGCATCTCCAGCGGGGAGAGCAGCTTGCCCATCTTGGACTCAATGGAGGAGAAATCCTCCCGCCCGATGATAATCTCCTCGGGGTTGCTGATCTTTGTGCTCGAAATCACGTCCATCATCGTGCGGTCGCTCTCTTCGTCGTAGGCGGGCTTGCTGAGTGAAACGTACGAGTTCAGCGGACGGTGCTTCTGGCGCGTGGCGGTTTTAATGGCGGTAATAATCTGACGCGTGACGCACAGCTCCGCAAACGCACGGAAAGACGTCATGCGCGTGGGGCGATAATCCCGCACGGCCTTATAAAGCCCAATCATCCCTTCCTGTACGATATCCTCGCGATCCGCGCCGATAAGGAAATAAGAGCGCGCCTTTGCGCGCACAAAATTTTTGTACTTATTGAGCAGGTACTCCAGCGCGTCGCCGTCGAACTCCCGCGCCAATTCCGCGACCGCTTCGTCGGTCATCGCGGCGTAGCTTGTCTGTCTTTCCTCAAGTGTGGTTTTTCCGGCTGTGTTCAAGGCTTGTCCTCCGTCATGGCGCTCAGAACTTCATTATATCGGTTTCAGAGGCGGCAGTCAACACAAGGTATATGCATAAAATCAATATATTGCAAATCAGCGGGCTTTCGCGGCATCCTGCCGTACCTTCTCATACATCAGCACAGCGGCGGCGACGGCGGCGTTCAGCGAACCCGTCTTGCCCTTCATAGGGATGCTGGCTTTGAGATCGCAGGCTTCCAGCACCAGCCGCGAGATACCCTCGCCTTCCGCGCCGACGACGAGCGCAATGGCTCCGGTGAGGTTTATCGTATCTGCGGGCGGCGCGTCCGCATCCGCCGCGGCTACCCAAATATTCCGCTTTTTCAGATCCTCAATCGCCATGGTGAGGTTGGTTACCTTGGCGACGGGCAGCAGCTCGGCCGCGCCCGAGGCAGCCTTGCATACCGCGGCGGAGAGCGACGCGCTGCGGTGCTTGCCGATAACCACGCCGTGCGCGCCCAGCACCTCCGCGCTGCGGATCACGGAACCGAGGTTGCCCTCGTCCGTTACGCCGTCCAGCAGTATGAGGAAGGGCGGTTCGCCGCGCTGTTCCGCCAGCGCAAGGATGTCTTCCATCTGCGCGTACTCCATCGCGGGCGTCACCGCGATGATGCCCTGATGGTTTGCGGGTTTGCCGTCGTGCCCGAAAGGCAGCGCGAGGCTGTCCAGCTTGCGCTTGTCCACACGGACGATGGGGATGTGGTGCTGTGCCGCGAGCGTTAAAATCTCGCGCACGCTTGGGTCGTTGAGTTCCTTTGCCGCAAGCAGCTTGTCGATGGCGCGGCCCGATTTGACTGCCGCTTTAACCGTGTTGCGGCCATAGAGTATATCCATAGGTTTTTTCAGCCTTTCAAAAATTCCTGTTGCCGGCGGCATACTTCATCGGCGCGCCCGCAGGACATCTTCCCTTCGCTGCACGCGCCGCGCACGCATGACGGCCCTGCGGTACCAAAAAGCGCCGGAGCGGCCCCGTGCGCGAGGCGCAGCATCTCCCACGCCAGCTCGCGGATTTCCCACTGCGCGCGGTTGCAGCAGCGCAGCGAGAAGAAGTGAAGCAGCTCACGCGCGTTCATCGTCAGCATCATGCGCGTCTCGCACGCACCCGGCAGCACAAAGCGCGCGTCCTCGTTGGATTTCTCTCCCTTTGCGCCCAGCGCTTCGCGCCATTCGTCGTACCAGCACTGCATCTGATCCATCTGTGCGCCGTATTTCGCGACGGCGTCGTCGCCCAGCGCGCGAATGGCGGGGGGGACGATGTATCCAAAGCCATTGCCCGAATAGCTGACGTAGCGTTGCGACTGCACCGAAAAGCTTGCGATGCGGTGCCGGGTGATCTGCGCCAGCAGCGTGCGCGATACACCTTCGATACCAAACGTAAAGCTGGTGTGCTCTATGGTGGAGAGGTGGCCGAGATCGACGATCTTCTGAATGAACGCCGCCGCGCTCTCTTCCGTCAGGCCTTCGCCGATATCGTCGATGTGCGCGGGGCTGTAGCACAGCTTGGACGCCATCGCCGCCAGCTTTTCGGCTTCGGGCGAAAATGACAGCAGCTTTACGCTTAAGTTTACTTCAGGCATGGTTGACCTCCTCGAGAAAATCCGCGAGCACTGCGCCCATCAGCGCCTCCGCACGGGGCTGCTGCCCGGTCAGGTAAAGATACCCGACGACGGCTTCCAAACCCGTCGCAAGCGAATAATCCATGCGGCTCATATTTCTGGGCGGCGTGGATTTGGCGTTGCAGCCTGCGCGGAATATTTCCGCTTCGCGCTCGGTGAACTCCGGCTGCAGGAGTTTCGCCGCGCGTGCCTGCGCGCGTGCGTTAACCACGCCCGTCGCCAGCTTGTGCATCGCCTCAATGCGGCCTGCCCTGCGCGAAACGAGGTGCATGCGCACGTACAAATCATATACGGTATCGCCGACATATGCCAGCGCCACAGGGGATATTTCCCGGATTTTTATTTCATCCAACTTGTCCATCGCCTGATTATATCATTGTCCCACAAACGGAACAACGTATAGCGCGGGAATCTATAAAAAAGGCTGCCGCAAATTAATTTGCGAAGTGTATGGGTTTTTTAGAAAGATAGTTGGAAATTGTTCTCAATTATGAGATACTGGAAGCGCATCCGGCTGGCATGCAAAGGAGTTGACAGCATTGAAGAGCAGCATTCGCATACACGATTGTATTACCACGATATTGAAGGACCAGGATGAGGGGAAATGCGCTGAATTAAAGTACAGGATATTGGATGAACTCGGTGGTGCGATTGGTAAAGCAGTACAACGCGAAAACGGGGGGAAGATCATCGTACATGTCCATCCGCGGCGTTTCCACCTTTATGGGAAACTCGAGGTATTTAGCAAAACTCAGCACGGAGAGTATCGTTTGAATTTGCCTTTGGAGAGCCGGATTGTCAGCGACAGGAATCTTTCAGCCGGAGAATATTCCGTCACTGCCGAATCCAACTGACATCAGCCGGCCGGATGCAAGACGTTCCTCAGCGGCGTTATGCCGGACGCCGCGTAATGTTACGGTTTGTTCCCTGTTTGGTGAAGATAATCGCATGCTTGAAGCGGTATAGTAGCCAGGAAAAATGGGAGGACATCATGGATACCGAGCGGAATGGGAAAGCACGGGGCTTTTTTGCCCGATACCGTCTGCTGCTGTGGTGCGCGCTGACTGCGGCTGCCGTACTTGCCGTGTGCTCCAAATCATCCTTTCTGTATCCCTTCAACGACTGGGTGGACGCCAACTGCTACTTCACGATGGGCAAGGGCATGATGAACGGGTTGGTACCCTATCGGGACCTGATGGAGCAGAAAGGCGTGCTGCTGTACTTTCTGCACGGGCTTTGCTACCTGGTTTCGCATACCACGTTTATCGGCGTGTATCTCTTGGAAGTAATTGCCGCCACCGCGTTTCTTTATTATGCCGCAAAGACGGCGGCGCTGTTTGTGCACGAATACTGGGGATATGTTGTTGCGCCCGCTCTGGCGGCACTGACGTACGCGTCCGCGGCGTTTGCGCATGGCGACAGCGCGGAGGAGTTGTGTCTGCCGCTGCTGATGGTGGGGTTCTACTGGCTGATGCGTTTTTTCAAGGAGCGCGAAGCACTGACGCCCAAGGCAATCGTACTCTGCGGTGTGATGGCGGGCTGCGTGCTCTGGATCAAATACACCATGCTGGGGTTCTGGGCCGGGTGGATGCTGGCGGTGTTTGTGGGGCTGCTGCTGGCGAAGCGCGTTCGCGGGGCGTTTGCCGCGTGCGGCTGTTTTCTTGCGGGGGTGGCGGCCGCGACGCTGCCATGGTTCGTCTATTTCGCTGTCAATGGCGCGCTGTCCGACTGGTATCACGTCTACTTTTACCTGAATTTCACGGCTTACCCCAAAACACACGGATTCGCGGAGATGCTGCAAAGCGCCTGGACGCTGTTTTATGACGAACTGAAAGGGGTCCCGGCGCTCTGGATTTCTATGATTGCCGGGGCGCTGGGCTTCGTCGGCACGGGCAGGCTCATCAAAGGCGTATGGCCGAAGGTTGCTTATGTTCTCGTTCCGGCGCTTCTGGCGGCGGGCGTATACGCAGGCGGCAGGAGTTATCCGTACTACTTCCTGATACTGCGCGGCATGCTGATGCTGCCCGGGCTCATTGCGATCGCGTATGCCCTGGAGGCCGCGGGCCGCGCGGCTGCCGCTGCGCGCACCGGCCCGCCCAAGCCGCGGCCATGGGCCAAACCCGCTTTCGCCGTAGTCTGCACGGCGGCGCTGGCGCTGTCCACGGCGCTCGCTTGCGGTTCCGCGCAGTACCGTGATTTCATGAAGCAGGACGGGGAAGAGCTGGCACAGTTCCGGTTTGCGGATATTATGAACGAAGAGGAGTCGCCTACGCTGCTGAATTACGGGTTTCTCGACGGCGGTTTCTATACGGCGGCGGATATATTGCCAACGGTAAAATACTTCTGTAAGCTTAACCTATCGCTGCCCGAAATGACGGAGGAGCAACAGCAGGTCATCCGCAATAAGGGGGTCGACTTCGTCGTGCTGCGCCTGAAAGGGAGCGAGCGGGAATATGGAAGCGATGTGCCATATCTGCTGGACAACTACGAACTGGTGGATACCGTCCGGCAGGAGTTTGAAGGGATACGCTTTACCTACTGCCTGTTTCGGGTGAAGGGATAAATACCGCATGCACTGAGCCGGATCGATACGGCGGCAAATAAAAGCGGGGCGGTTCTGATAGAACCGCCCCGTTTTCGATATATGCTGTTACTTTTTCGGTTTTTCCGGCGCGGTCTCCACAACCGGCGCAGGCTCCGCGGCAGCCGGCGCTTCCGCGTCCGCCGCGATGTCGATGGTGTTGATGATGGATTCCTTGATGGACTTCACGCGCTCGTCCACCTCGCCCGTCTCCTCCGCCAGCTTCACGCCCAGCTTTTCGCTGATCAGGATGTTGAGCAGCGTCTCGAACGCGTTGGCCGATCCGCCCTGACCGTCCTTGCCGCCCATGGTCAGCAGTGTCCTCGGCACGATATCGATCTGCGATTTCTCAATCGCCGCCGTGAATTTGCTCATCACGTCCTGAATGACCTGGAACTGCGGCCCGCCATACGCCTTGACCTGCTCCTCGATGGCGATGGCGCGGCCGATGCCCACGCGCGCTTCCTTCTCGGCTTCGGCCTTGGCGATGGCCTTGATCTTGCTGGCCTCCTGCAGCGACCTCTGGTAATCGGCCTTACCCTGGTTGCCCTGTATCTCGATGTTGATCTCGGACTCCGTGAGGTAGGTCTGCTGACGCGCGCGGGATTCCGCCTCACGCAGCTCCTTCTCCTTGCCCGCCGCTTTCTCCTGCTGAGAGTACGTCTCGATACGCTCCATGGCGATCTGGCGGTCCCGCAGCTGTGCGAGTATGACCTCTATCTTGTTGTCGTTGACCGAGGCGGACGGCGTGCCGATAAGCACCTCCTCCAGCTCCAGATTGTAGTGATCGAACTTGGTCTTCATCTCGTTCGACGCCGAATTCTGGATATCATTGCGCTCCTGTATCAGCTGGATGAGCGTCTTGGTCTGGCCGATGTTCTTGAAGTAAGCCGAGACCATCGGGTCCAGTGTCTGGTCGACGAGCATCTTGATGTCGCCGAAGCGCTGAATCACCAGCGGCGCTTTCAGGTAGCTGATGTGCATCACGACCGACAGCGGCAGCGACGGCTCGAACGCGTCCTTGGTAATCAGGCTGACTTCCTTCAGGTTCTCGTCATAAAGGTGCACGCCTGCCTGATTGCTGATCCACTTCAGGATGATGTTCGTGGTGGGCACGCGGATGATTTTGCCCGCGTACGTGTTGAATGCGTACTTGCCGGGCATCAGCGGTTCCCGCCACACACCGCGGAAGCCCTGCTCCACCAGCTCGCCGTGCTTGTAGCTGTCGCCCGTGGAGTCCACTCCGCGCGGGCCGATGTAAGACACGACTACTCCGACAAATCCCACTTCGATCACCGACTTGTCAATGAGCTCCACCGTCGCAAAGAAGCGGTTGATGAAGTACGTGCCTTCCACCAGCACCTGGTGCTGTCTTCCCCGGAAACCGCCCGCCGCCAGAAACTTCTCCGGGTCCTGGAAGTTGTTGTGGTAGGTGGTCAGATCCTCCGGGTTGTTGCCCACTGCGGGCGCGATGATGTCATCCTTGCCCAGCGACAGGCCGTCGTGCACCGTGACGATGCCCACCTTATCGTCGCTGCCCTTGATGATGATGGGCCTGAAGCCGCCGCGTTCCCGAAGCACCTCGGCCATCGTGGTGATGGTCGCTTCCTCGGAGCGGTTACCCAGCGGCAGGAAGTAGATCCTGTCCTGCGTGATGATGACGAACTGCGCCAGATTAAACGCGTACGTGCCTTCACGCACGATGCCCCGCTGCGGGCCCTTCTGACCGCCGTTTTGCAGGAACGCCCGCGCGTTCTGAAAGTTGTTGCCCTCCGGTATTACGCGCGACAGCGTCTGCGTGGGAGCCAGCGGTTTGCCGTCCCGCGCGAAGACGTAAGCGATCTGTCCCTGCGGCACGGTCACCAGCGGGCACATGTGCACCTTGTACATCAGCGGACTTAAAAAGTGAATACCGCCGCGGATGATCTGCGGCTGATAGCCCGCCTCACCCTTGAGTGCGATGATCTGCTCGTTGAGTGAGCCTTTTGGGGACCACCATTTCTCTACAATGGCGATCTTGTTGTTCGGGATGACACGAAAGCCCAGTATCACCTTGAAGAACAGAAAGAACCCCACAACGGAGAGCACAACAATCCATACAGTGTCCATACTCCAACCCCCTTTTTTGCGCAGGACGGGGCTTTGCCCCGTCCTGTGACCTGTATCTGAATTTGAAAATATTGTATCATCAGTCGGTTTAAAAGTAAAAAGCCCCTGGAATTCGCCCTGAGCGGCGGTACGCTTTGGGCGCCCGCCGGATGAAAGCTGATCATCCCGTCGCATCCCCCCTCACTCAAGCGCGTCCGGGCGCATGATAGCGTGGTTTTCATATGATTCCCTTCGATACACGGAGTATCAAGGCGGCTTCATGGACAGAAAAAAGCAACGCGTTTCGCGTCGCCCCAGCTTGATGACAAATCTTTCGCGAGGGCGCTGCCCTCGCACACCTGCTTCTTTTCTTGAAGAAAAGAAGGAAAAGACACGTGGGAAATGCCTTTTAAAGCATCTCCCTGATGGGATTCTTAAGGGATGTATCCCTTAAGCGGTGGTTTGGAGGCAGAGCCTCCAAGAGATACCTTTGTCAGCAGTCTGAAGCGACGCGCTTCCGCGTCGCCCCGAAAAAGTGCCGTCAGGCAGCGTCGAAGAGGCCGCTGATGAGCTGGCGGTGATAGAGGTAAATGTTGAGCGGCCAGTTGGCAATGCCAATCATCGGGAACAGAAACCATACGCCGGAATAAGGCACCGCCGCATTAATGATGGCGAGCACAGCGGTGATGCCAAGGCTGCCAATCAGCGCAATCTTCATCTGCCGCCGGTAATTCATCGTCACAACCTCCACTTTTTCGGGCTGTTTGCGGCAAGCGAAGTGCGCCGTGAGGGGCCATATGCAAAGGGCCAATATAACAAGACCCGTCAGCACCGCAAAAGGCGCGAGAAAATCGATGCCCGGAGAAGAACACAGCAGCAAAAACACCAGCCAGCCAAACAGGTAAGTCCCGAATATGACGCCGGTATCCACCAACGCGTTGCTGCGCGCCAGCCGGTTGATGTTCACGGTGCGCATATTGCCCGAGACTTGTTCAAGCAGCGGCGTTACATCTCCCAGCGATTCCACAGCGCTGCGGGCGGCTTGATCGTACGGCTGGCCCTGCGACTGCAGCTCCTCCGTTTTCATATGCAGCGTATCCCGCAGCTCCTCAATTTGCTCGCGCACCTCGTTCGTATCGGGATACCGTTTTTGAATTCCGTTCAGATAATCATTGATAATACCCATGATTCATTCCTCCAGCAACCGGTCGATGATTTTTTTGGCAAACGCCCATTGTCTCAGGTTTTCCGTATGCACACGCAGTCCTTGGGGTGTGATACGGTAGTATTTGCGCCGCGCGCCCTGCGTTTCGTCGCCCCAGTAGGCGGTTATAAGCCCCTGACTCTCCAGACGGCGTATGGTGCTGTACATGGAGGGTTCCTTCAGCTCGTATTCGCCGCCGCTTTTATGCAGCACGAGCTTGCCTATCTCATAGCCGTATTTATCGCCGCTTTTCAGCAGCCCCAGCAGTATGGTGTCGATATGGCCGCGTATCAGGTCGCTGCTTACATCCATCCGCTCACCCCTCTCTCATGATGAATGTAACACAGAGTACTATGCGTGTCAAGGTATAATGTCAGAAATAATGGTATTCAGCAAAGCCTCTTTATGGTGCCTCGAAAAGAGCATGCAGATGAGCATACAATGCTTGTGCGGCAGTATCTTGTTGTCTTTGAAAAACCCCAAACGGAAGGGCAGGCGAAATGTACCTGAGTTGTCAGCATTGGTTACAGGGATTAAAGGGAAGAGGGGACACATTCATTCGCCGAGGATTGCCTCAACAATGGGCGTGCTGTGTTTCTCGTCCGAGAAATCCAGCGGGTGGTTTTATGGGTGCTCCTGTTTCAAAGATTAAAGATGAACAGCGGCACGTAAAGCGCAATGCCTAACAGTGATATCCATAGGCTTTTGGTGTCGTTTTCCCGCTTGAAATACAGCACGGCAAATACGGCGCTCACCGCAAGGGGGATGAGTACGCCCAACGCCTTGGGCATCGTATTTCCGGCCTGGCCCGATGCGGTGATCTGCACTGTGAGCGTTTCCGGCAGTATGATAAACCCCGTCACCGCGAGGGCTGCCCCGACGGCAATGATACAGAGGGTCAATATCTTTTTTTTGTTCTTCATGGAGTGCTCCTTACCCATCATGGAAGCGAATTTGTTGCGACAATAATTATACCATACGCTGTACAAGGGTGCAAAACATGGGATGTCGAACCGGCGCATGTTTCCGGCTGTCAGCACCGTTTAGGATATCGGCTCCAAACTCGAAAAACAGTGCCACCAGAAATAATACCCAACGCCGCCGCGACATAAAAATGAAGCATATGGCGGTGCTTCGTGTAAGTAAAAAGAGAATGATATTGATTGGCGTGTGCTGCCTGCTCATCGCGGCTTTTTTGCTGCCCGTGGGGAACCCCATCGCGGTGCAGGTATTGCAGGCGGAGAAAGACGTACAGTGGGAAACGGTGCTGCAGCGTTTTTTCGATTTGCGCAATGACGCCGTGCTGAAGGGTGACACCGAAACGCTGCGCACGCTCTTCTTCACGGAGGAGCGCAACGGTCGGTGGGCATACGAAAATGAACTGGTGCGCGCGGATTACCTCTCCGACTGGGCAGCCAAGCAGGGCGTCACGGTACTGAATATCCGCAGCGACCTGTCCCTGAGGAGCGTCAAGCAGGTGGGCAGGGGATACGCGTTCTATGTCATCGCGTCCACCGCATATGAGTATTCCTATCCGTCAAGCCCGGATTATGTGAACACCTTCCGGCTGGGCGGGTACCACTCCATCGACATGATCCCGGGCGAAGACGGGGAGGACTGGATCGTCAGCCGCGAATGGTACGACGACCCTCTGGCGGACGCGTTCGACGCACGGGGAGTGACGCCGGAGATGACGGAGATGATAGCGGGACACCCAGGCGCGGAAATCGCGGATCTCGGAGAGCGAAGGCTCTCTGCCGTGGCCTACGCGGATACATACTGCGGCGCGGCTTCCGGCGGCGCCAACAACTACCAGTATAACAGCGCTTACAATAACTATAACGCGCTGGGCGGAGACTGCGCCAACTTCGCTTCTCAGGTGCTCTATGAGGGCGGCGGCTTTAAGAAAAGCACCGTATGGAATTACCGCGCCGGAAAGGGGAGCCGCGCGTGGCTCAACGCACAGGCCTTCCGGAATTACCTTGCCTACAGCGGCCGGGGCACGCAGCTTGCCAAGGGCAAATACGCGGACGTAGTAGAGGCGGCGTATTCGCTGCTGCCGGGGGATATCATCGCCTACGCAAAGAAAGGCAAGGTGACGCATATTGCCGTGGTGACCGGGCTGGACGAAGCGGGTTACCCGCTCGTCAGCTGCCACAACGCCGACCGGAACCGGGTACCCTTCGATATCGGCTGGGACTACAGCGCAACCACGTTTATACTCATTCGGGTCAACTATTCGTAACTGACACGGACGTTTTTGCCGGAATGAAAACGGCGGGAGGATGAACTGCACCCCTAAAGTTAGACAGTATGATATACTGAAAATAGCTTTGGGGGTGTATTTATATGCCAAGAGGGAAAACGAACAAGCAGTATACCGGGGAATTTAAACAGCATGTTGTTGAGACT
>JAEWRI010000009.1 GCA_023460085.1 Bacillota bacterium
ACCTCCTTTTGATTTTACTTTCGCGGCTGCTAGACCGCTTTCAGTATATCAAAGGGAGTTTTCTTCTCCATAGCTTAAGCCTTTTGGAACTCCCCGGCATAGCCGGGGGTTTTCGAATACAAAAAAAAGCACAGCATTCGCTGTGCCCGTCTCCAAACCATTGCCCGTTACGCGGTTCTGGCTTCGGAAAAATTCTTCCCGCGCTTGGTCAGCTCCAGCCAATACGGCACCCCGGTATCGGTAACGCGGTTGGTGTGACTGGCAAGATAGCCCGCCATAATCAGCGCATGAATCGCGCGAATAAACTGATCGCTTTCTTCCTTGTCCATCAAAAGCGTGGCGTTATCTACCGCGAACGTTAATGAGACGCCTTCCGGCAATCCCTTGTCAATTTCATTAAGCCTTTTCAGTGCTTCCTTCTGTGCTTGAGTCAACATGCACCCGATGCCTCCTTCTTTTCGATCGCACGAAGGACATTATAATCCGTTTCCGTTCGCGGTACAAGCGCAAAATCATGCCATATAGGTTCTTTTTATATACCATAACCACTTGTTTTGTCATCGCACGGCACTGAAGCAGCAAAAAAGAGCCGTTTTCGGCTCTTTCGTATATGGCCTTTCTGCCGTAAATTTACTGCAGGGGATGACTGTCTGTAGAACGGAACGGCGTCTTGCTTACCGGTGCAAAAATCCCTGTGAGCAGCGGATACTCCGCGATATACCTGCGGAATCCCTCGCCATATTCGTCGTCGCGCTGCATTGTACAAATCTCCTTGCGCTTTGCGTAGGCAAGCTCATTGATGAAAATCAGGTATTGTATTTCCACCCATGTAGCCATGCCCTCGTATACAGGGAGGCTTTCTTTTTTATCGTATGTCCGATGAATCTCTTTTTCATCCCAGTTGATGTACTGCCATATATGCGTCAGCTCGTGGGCAATGGTGGATGCCGCCACCAACTTTGGCGCTCCGCTTTCTATCAATATGGTGTATCCGTCGCGGTCGTGTATCGCCACGCCTACCGCACGCGGCATAAACCCGGCCTCTTTTTTTAGTGTATAACCCAATTTTCGCGCGATCTTGGCCGCGGACGCAAACTTGATTCGTATGGAAGCGTCAATGCGTATCTGGAAAAATGCGCCCATGTTCTTCAATGCTTCATTAAATATAGCGATGAAGCCGTCCAGCGTTTTCACAGCGGTACGCGAACAAACGTTGCAGCGCTCACGCCCGTCGCCCAGCGTTTCGTATTCAACACCCGTCAGCTCGCAGCCGCAGAAATCGCAGCAGTGCGCATCCTGCTGATTTGGGTTGTAGTTGCGCGCGGTCTGTTCCGCCTCTTTCTGCTTCTCGCGCGCCTGCTGCAGCGCGTTGCGATGGAAGCCGTAGCGCATTAAATACTCCAGCGTCTCGGCGGGTTCCAGCAGATGAGCGTCCCGTCCGCCGCCGAAAAGCATATAGTGTGAGTCCGCATAAGGAGTCAATATTTCAGCAGGCTGTTCGCCTTGCGCAGAAGGTTGTTCGGCACTTTCATCCATGCTTTCAGGCAGCGGGGCGGCTTCACCGAGTTGCCCGTCCTGAGCGACATTTTCCCCCGCAGAATCTGCCGACGTTTCCGCATCGTGCACAAGCGCCTCGGCGGCATTTTGCGCAGGCATTGTCTGCCCGTCCGTCTCCGTTACGACGTCTCCCGTTTCCGCAGTCTGTTCCATGGTCGCGCCAGCGTCATCTACAGGTTCCCCCGACACTTCCGGCATCGTCTCTCCCATTGCCGCGGGCTGCTCTTCCACCGGCGCTGCATCCGCGTCCTGCGCGAGAACGGTCTGATCCGCTTCCGGCAAGGAATCCCCTTCCGCGGGCTGTTTCTCTTCAGGAGAAACTTCTTCAGCCGCCACAGGTTCTGGCGCAGCGTCCAGCCCGATGCCCATCGGGGTATCATCGGCTTTTTCCGCAGGCTCATCCTGGGCCTTGGTAATCTGTAATTCCGCAGACGCACCAGCGTCTTCCAAAGCAACCGCTGGCCCGGCTTCCTGTGTTTCAACGGATTGAACCATGGCAGAACCATCGGTATCTTCCGCTGGCTCTTCGGCGCTGCGTTCAGTCCCCGCCGACGCTTTTACTGAATCCGGTAAAGACTCCGTTGCCGCAGAGGCATCGTCTGTATTCATTGCCGCCGCTTCGGGTTCAGTGCCCTGCGCAGCACCGACAAGCCTCGCGCCAGTTTCAGCGGCTTCCGTAACGATCTCCGCATTCAGGGCTATATCACTGTGGTCCTGCATCTCTTCATTCGTTTCGGATGATGTCTCCTCCGCAGGTATATCTTCGTCGGCAGGTATAATGATGATATCGTCGTCCTTGGATCGCATTTCGATTACCCTGTCCGGGAGCTCTCCGCTCCCGTCCGCGTTATCTTCGGCATTTACGGTGCCTCCGTCAGGCTCCGCAATACCCTCCTGCGCATCTTTGGTTTCCAAGGACACGCTGACTTCTTCCGGCGTTTTAACCAAATCCCCCGCAACGGCATCGGGCACCGGCGTATCGGTAACCGCCTCCGCCTCTTCCGGGACATCTTCAATACCCGTCGTCTCTTGCTCCGGTTCCCGCGTATCTCCGGATTCTTCACCCGTCTCCGGCTGCGTTTCCGAAGGTGTACCCATTGCTCCGTCAGGCTCCTGAATATCCGCAGCTGCATTTATTTCCGGGTCAGGCTTCGCAGCCATTCCTTCCACGACTTCATACTCGTCCGAAAGCTCCGGCATATGCACAGGTTCATCAGCCTCCGCGCCCGCAATCGTCTCCGCCGCTTCATCAGCTGCATCCGCTTCGGGAGTTTCCGCGATTTCATCCGATTCAGCCGAAGACACATCCATACCCGGATCTTCAAGGAACTGCGTTTCCGTATTTGTAGCTTCCTCCAGCGCGGTTTTCTCAGTCCCCTCTGTGACTTCCTCGGGCGCGGCAGACTCCGTCACCGCGGTTTCTATAATCGCTTCCGTCCGGGGCTCCGCTTCCTCCGTAAAAGCCTCCGGCGCGGGCATCGCTGTCGCCTCTTCCGATATCGCTTCCGCCGCCGCCTTTGTTTCCGCAGTTTCAGTGTTATCTTCCGCAGCGGTCTTCTCCGGAAGGTCCTCCGGCGTTACCTCCAATTGAACGTCTGTTTCTTCCAAAGATTCTGCCGGCGGTTCTTTCGAAGCGTCAGACCCGGTCACGGCCAACGCGGTTTCTGCCGGCGACATTGCAGCTTCCACGGGCCGAACGATACCGGGTTCCGTTTGCTCAGCTGCAGCGGGCGGCTGCATGGCTTCTGTCTCCGCACCTGCCGCAGGCATGGGACCGGCGGGCGGCTGTCCGCCTTTCTTCTTCCGGCTGAATATCCGCTTCAGCCACGCGAAGAAACGCATCAGGAAGCATTTCTTTTTCTCCTTCTTCGCCACCGGCAACGGCGCTGCGGGCAGCGGTTCAGACTCTTCGGGGACGGGCGGCGGAAGCAGCATCTCTCGATGCCACGAAAGATAATCCGCGATAATTTCCAGGCAGCGCTCCATGTTGCGCTCCAGAGAAGCCAGAAGCCCGATGTCTATCTGGCTGTCCTCAATAATGTAGATGCATTCCTCATCCGCACTGGTTATTTCATACTGCATCGCGGGGCAATTCTCGCCCTCGGGCAGCCCCGTCACCGCCGCGATATATTCCCAGTCGTCGGGATACAGCGTCACGAAAAGCTCGTTCAGCAGCACCGCAATGGTCTTGCGAACTGCAGCGGAAGCGCCGGGCATGGTGATGCGCATCACCGCCTTCTGTACATAGCGGCGTTCCGGGATTCCCGCTACCTCCACACGAACCGCATTTTGAAGGTCGTGAAAGTCTTCCATCCGAAGGTAACCGCGGGTGATACACCGTACATCCGCGTACCCGGTCTCAAAACGGATGTCGGAAACCGTGTGTTCGTTGCCCACCCGCTCGGTGCGCCGCCAGTTTTCCAACGAGTAGCTGCGAAGCTGCCGATAATAAAATCTTCCTTCAATATGATCGGCGGCGCGCCGTATCAGCATGCCGTTCTTTCGTGTAATTGCATAAATCTCATAGTACTTGCCCGCGAACACATGGAACTGTCCCGGTATAAAGGCCTGGTAAAGCTGTCCGTTCAGCCGGGAACCCAGAAAGTGCTTGCGTTCCTGTTTGTCCTCGGCCACGTAATAAGCGTTTTCGAGTTCCGCGAGTATGCCGTCCAGCTGCCGGTTATGCCGGTTTAGCACCACATAAGGCTTGCGGTAGCTGCCCGACCCGTCTTTGTTGAGTTCATCGAAATCGAGCACGCGGAGCGCGTTGCGCACGCCGAAGTACTCCTCCAGCAACAGTTCCGTCTCTTTCAGCGCGCCATGTGCGCACTCCAGTCCGAAGTGGATAAAGTACTTCTCTATCTCCTGCTCCGTTATCCTTCCGGCGGCCAGCTTCATGATGACCATCAGTGCAAGGTTGCGGCGGGTATGCGCATACTCCGGCGCGAGCGATGGGATCGCCTTGGCATCCCTGTAGAACAGCTCCGCGTTTTGGCTCATATACTCCCGCAGCAGATAATTGGGACTGATCACGTTCACAAAGCCCTGATTGGTGGAACGCGTATTGTACTGGCGCAGTACCTCGAACAGGTTGCAGTACTCGTCCTCCACCACGACAAAGCTGTTGGGTTTTACCGTGGCGTCCCAGAGCGAGGGACAAAAGCGGATATAGCGGTCGATGGCGCTTTGCATCAGCGGTATGCTCATATACTGACACAGCGGCTGATAGTACTGCCCGGCAATCCAGCGCATATCCACCACAGGGAATTTGCGTCCGCTGAACCACGTGACCTGAGATACCTGATTTTTGATGGCGGCCACCGCCAGTTCCGTTCCTACGCCAAGGTAGTGGGCGATGTTGGGAAACAGCCGGTGATGCAGAAATTCGCCGTCGGCACTCCAGCACATGTACGAGCTGCGACCAATAAGCGCATTCGTTGCGGATACCTCGGAGAGGCTGACTTTGAGCGCATGCGACAGCACATCCAGCAGCCCGTCCGAATTCTTGTCGCAGGCGCAGTAGATGACGCTGCTCTCACCGCGTCCCAGCCTGCCCACCACAAGCCGCAGCCCTATCTGGAACGTGGACATCAGCCGGGAAGGCTCGAGTATGATCACGTACGATACTTCATCAAAGAAGCGCTGATTGGCTTCCAACAGCGTCTGGTTGTAGAGCTCACAGCGCGGCAGTATGCCCACGTCGATGTCTTGCTCCTGCTCCTCCAGAATCTCCACGCGCCACAATTCCGGCACGTTGGTAATCGCCGCGAGGCCTTCCTTCGCGTACCGGGCAATGTCCTCCTCCTGAGCATTGCGGCCCAATATGATGAGGCCCTTCCTGCGATTCATCAGCAGGTAGTTCATCGGGAAAAACAGGTATTCTGATAGGTCATTATGAAACGGATTCGAGAATAGTATGCTCTTGCCGAGCAGTATGTCCCGCGACGAATTCAGATAGTTGATATCCGGACGAAAGCCATGCTTCATGCGGTTGACAACGTATTTCCCGAGGGCGGCCACGCCCGCGTCGTCAGAGGTCAGCAGCTCGTCCAGCACCTCGGTGACGCTGGCGGCATTCTCCTCTGAAATACACTTGGAATCCTCGTGCAAAATACGTTCCCCAAAAAGCTGACGGTAAATGTCCCTCATTGGAAAATAATTGACGTTGGCGACGGCATCGTCATCCTCACCCGAAAAATCGTGCAGGATTTCAATCTTCGTCAGCCCGCCCAGAAAGAACGTGATTTCGCCCAGCAGTATGAGGCTGAGCACCGGATAGAACGAAGTGACAAGCGAAGTATCCTTACCCGCGAAATACATGATACCCAGAACCAGCGCCGATGCCACGACCGCCATCACGTAAAACACCGTAAAGTAACGGCGGAATTGTACACGCCCGGTTTTGAGCACCCAAGCCTTCATTCCATCATCATATTCATAGAAAGGACGGATCAGCGCGCGAAGCCACGTGTTCTGCTTCTGCTTCCCTTGCCCGAAGATGGCACAGAGTATTCCCTTTACCACGAAAAACCCGATGAGCAACAGCAGGTTTAGGAGGCAGATCACCAGCCAGTCGAGAGAAATGGAACCCAGAAAGGCCACCTTGTCCTTCAGCAGAGAGGCAAGCGTTTCCACCAGCGCAATCAGCTTATCCAGCAGGATATAGGCGGTAATACCATAGGCCAGCGCAAAGAACGGAAAAAGCACCTGACGGCTGCGGCGCGCTTTTCTCAGGTTGATCTTCGGATAGAGCAGGCCGATCGCCAGAAACAACGCGATCCCCAGTATCAGCCCGATTTTATCGATCAATTGTTGCATGCGGGTGCAACCTCCAATAGTTACTTGCAGCGTTAAGACACAGGATCTCCGGGCGATACTTGTGAAACCGATTCATTTTGCGGTTCCTCCGCCGCAGGAGCGTCCTTTTGTTCCTCATCGTCAGACTTGCTGATCAACTCCCTGGGAATAGTCTCAAACAGCTCCTGATAATATAGATAGCCCTTGGTTACAAACCGGTATGGCGCGTCAATGGAATCCGCGGCATACTCCTTCGTATTGTTGAGCGGTATCAGTTCGTGTTGCGGAAGCACAGGAGCCATCAACTGCGCGGTGACATCGTTGCCGAACATCAGCGCATTCAAATCGTCGTAATACTGCGTGGTCTCAAGCGGCTCGTAAGCAATATCCATACACTCCGCTATTCCGATGAACTGGCTGCGCAGCTGGTGGGCAAGAAGAAGCCGGTCAGACATAGATGAGTACCGATAGTCCCGGGTGTCCCGGATACACTTGAGTTCTTCCAGCGTCGCCTGACCTTTGATGAAAGCGCAGGCTTTCGTAAGGTACGCGGAGAAAAGGTCCATCGCGTCGGAGGTTTCATTGATGATTCCGCGCATGGCCGAGTTAAAGCCTTCAATCAACCTTCTCATTTTCTTTTTGTCACGCAGCAGCATTACCAGGCCGCCCGCGCCCATCACCGCAATGGAAAGCACGATGATTCCAAGAGCGCCGAAAACATGCCCGGCATCCGTATCCGCGGCACCAATCACCAGCGGTATCATCCCAATGAAGAAAAGCCCGGCCGCGGCGATAAAACCCCAGCGCGCATCGCTGCGTGTCATCCGCTTCTTCATTTCCTTCTTAATATCGTCATCCTTCTCGCCCAGGGTTTTATAAAACTGTTTTTTGTCGAGCAGCGTCACGGTGTCCATCTCAAACACCTCTCTGCCCGTCCGCTCGACGTATTCCTCAAAGTCTTCCATCTGAAAGCGATCCAGCGCTTTCAACTCGCGCACGTTGAGTTTGGATCTCTCCCGCGTGTGCGCAGCCGCCAGAGACAGGGCCCTGTTCGGCACCTTTAAAAAGTAATGGAACTCCTTCATAATGGCGCTCACCTGAGCCGCCCACATGGGTTCGTCCTCAGTGGGCACATCCTTCACCAGTCCGATACCATTCGATTTTGCAACCAGTTGATCGTACTTGAAGTTTTCGTAAACCAGCGGTATCTGTTCGTTAATTTCCAGACGTTCCTGCGGATCGAGTTTTGGCATATCCGCATAGCTGTCGAAGTCCTTGATACCGCGGATCATCGAAGCGATACGACTCCCCGTTATACTCAGGAAGTCCTTCATTGCCTTGCTGTCGATGGTACAGTCGATGGTGTACAGCCGATAGGCTTGCAGCAGATTGGGTTCAAAGTCATTCACCGCGTAGTTCAGCACACAAACGAAGAACTTAAACAGCATGTACCGATACTGGATATGGGAACGGTCAACGATATCAAACACCACAAAACGGCAGATTTTCGGGTAGTTGTTCCGCTCATAGAAGAGCGAATTGATCTGATCGTCATTATCGTTGAACTTGATCTGCAACTCCTCCAGATCATCCTTCTCGCCATGCTCCATTCGTTTTGAGAAATAGGTGATCTCCACCGGTGGAATTACGGGCAGATAGTATTGATCCAGCAGTTCCTGCGGCGGCGTAATGGGCTCTGTGACAATCTCCGGAGGAGGCAGATAGCCATCCTTATCCTCCGCGCGTTCCTTCACCCTGGTCTTCACCTTACGCCTCAAACCGCCCAGTATCTGCGAGGCGCGAATAATATAATCCTCCTCATACTGAAATGGCTCATATATTTTCTTTTCGGAATGGTTTGGCCTGTCATACACGTTTTTGCATTTAAGGTTTTCCGGCTCGATTACGAAGGCTGCCCGCCATTTCTCAACGCCTTTGAGTATGCCAAAGAGATCCGGGAAGGAATCGGAAAACCCGATTCCCTCCGTATTCCATTTGGCAATCTGTATTTTTCCGTCGCTGCAATAAGGCGCAAACAGCATGGAAAACTGCTCCATCTGCGGCTGCGATTGCTCGTCGAAAAACAGTACTGTAAACATAAATTACACCTTCCGCAGGCCAGTCCTCAGTGCTCCATATGGTTCTTAACGACGTTCTCCTTTTCTGTTTCCGCCTGCTGGTTAAAGAAATTCCGAATGACCGTACGGACGTTGTTGGTAAATGGATCTCTTGCACTGCCGCGGTATACCTCGTCTTCACCCTCCGCAAATGTCTTCAGGTTTTCCTCAAACCGCAGATACTGTTCCCAGATTACGCGGGAAAGGTACAGATCCGCATTGTCCTTGTCAATATACCACAGCACATTGTCGCGGATGAAGAGCATCGCCGCGGAAATCAGCAGTTCTGCGCTTTCCGGGTTATACTCATCCACCGGCGAAGACATCCGATACAGTACCGGCAGCTCAAAGAGGCTGCGCACCCTGTCCCCCGGCACACTGCGAATCTTCAGCTCTTCAAGCGCCTTGGCGAAAGCACTTTCACCGAAGGGCTTGCGGGAATCGGTTTCCTTTTTACGCAGTTTCTCCACACGATGCAATATATCTCCCACGATGATGGGATTGATGGTGAGCGCCTCCAGCACTTCGTAGAACTGGTCGCACGGGGTGTTGTTGGAAACGATGAACTCCGCGGTGTTGGAGCCGTTGAGCGCCTCTTCCGCGCCGGAGAAAGCCCCCATTTCCTTTTTGTAGACGTACTTGTATTTGGCGTTTCCGTAGCCCTCATACTGTATGAAGTTATACAGGAACGCATAGTACATCGACATGAAGATGTCCTTCTGCTGACGCTTCTGATTGTGCTCATCGAGATCCGGCAGTTCCGTTACGATATGCCACCGCTTGTCGATGTGCGGCGTGATGACCTTGCTGCAGCACACGTTGGGATCGATGCGCTGAATGCGGTCGAAGTATGCGCGGAAATACTCGCCCTTGTCCTTCGGCGCGGTTTCGCTGTCCCTCTCCGGTGCAAACTTCGGGATCTGATTGGCGCGTTTGCCGTAAATCGCCTTGTAGTAGAGCAACTTGTATTTACTCAGCTGGTCATCCTTCACCGGAATCCCGTTAGGCAGCACCTTATCCTTATCCTCCACACGGATCTGCTTTTTCAGGATTTCATTATAAGTACACGCTTCGTTGATATGCTGCTGCAGGCCCTGCTCCACAGAGATAAAGGGCATCGCGAGCTTCCGGGCCTCCTTGGCCAGGTCTAGCAGATAGGTCTCCCGATAATCTTTTGCAGCCTTGCGCTCCTCATTTTCCAGTATCTCTGCTTCCTTCCGAATCGCATTGATGACGTCCATATCAATGTACGTGGAGCAGTTTGTCGTGACCGTATCGCGCCAGAATTTGAGAATGATATCATTGAATATTCCCTTGTGCCATTCCTTCTGTTCCGTGTTGCGTTTCTCAAAGCTGCCTTCCTCGATCATGGCGGCCCGTATGGCGGAATAAATCCTGTTGCTGAAGCCTTCCGGCAGCTCCATCAATCCGGCGGGGCTTGTCAGCCGCTCCTCGAAGTGGTTCAGGCACTTCTCGTTGGCGCAGACGTAACGGATCGCTTTTCCATTTTTCAGGTCGTATTTTTGGCGCAGCACCCCAATTGTGTAATCAAGCTGCTTGATGTTCTCTTCCAGGTTATCGTAGAACACCTCGAACTTTTTACTCAGCTTCTGCACATAGTCCTTCGCAAATGTAAACACCTGCAACTTCACAAAAGATTGCCTGAAACCGTAGTCGCTGTCGATATTCTCCATCAGGCTCTCGAGTTCACCCCGCTGCTTCCTGATCTCCTTCTCGAGTTTCTTTTGCGAAAGCCGCTTATCCTTCTTTGCGTTCTTTTTGCCGTCCGCACCGCTTTCCGCTTCAGTATCCTCCCACTGCGTATCCGCGCAGGCCCTGTCAAATTCGGCTACCTTGGACACCAAAGCCGCTTCCAGCTTATACAGGAAGTATCGAATGGCATTGGGATGCATCGCATTGCTCTCGCCTGACTTGAGCGCATTCTCCAGATAGAACGCATCTTTACTCTCATTATAAAAATCCATGATGTCTTTTGCGCCGTTGAAAATCGCACTGGCGGCGCCGGGCGTCGCGTTCTGGAGTATCGTCTTAGACGAGGCATAATATGCCTTTATCTCCCGTTTCAGATCCTTCACCTTGTCGTAATCGATCTTGTGGGGGTCCTTGCGATCCGTCAGCTTATCATTTTGTATCTTGCTCATGATATTGCTGGATCTGCCTACAATGGTTGGATTCATATGCAGAGAGTGGCGGCTGCAGAACTCTTCAAGTGCCTGCACATACTTGTCCCATTTGTTTCCTCTGGCTTCAAGTCCGGTTTCATCGTACAGCATGCACGATCTCTCGACCATGTCCGAAAAAGCGTCCGACTTGGCATAGTTGACAATATGGGTTACGTATTCCTCGCCGCGGTTGATATCCTTTACAGACATGCCTTTGAGCTGTTTTTCCTTCGCCTCCTGCATCTTCTCTTTGAAGGCGGCATCGGCAGCCAGCCATTGCTTGCCCATCTTCTCCCTTGCCCAGTTGAAGGCAATGTAATCACGCACATCCTCGTAAGGATATTCCAGCACCGCGGAACCCGCGCCGCAGTACCGGTTGCGGCCCGCTTCCGCCACCAGCGCCAGCACCACGTTGTCCTCCGAAGAGTTGCTCTTGGCGGAGGTGGGGCCGATGGACTGTGCAAATATGCAGTTGGCCGCGTGCGACAGGTAATCCTCATACGTATTGAGCGTACCGCCGTCCATGTTCTGCCCGTCAAACAGGAAGCAGAAATCATACGGCATCACGTCCACGTTGCGCAGCCCGGAGGATCCCACCGCGGGAAGCTCAAATTTAAGATTTGACCGGTATGGTTCGGGCAGGCGGCCATCGCCCTTCATCAGAAAAGCGTCCAGTTCGCGCAGCGTCGCGTAAGCGTTGCAGCGCAGATTGTTGCGCTCACTTTCGGTAGGAATTACCTTATAAAGCACCTCGGGCAGTATAAAGAATCCGCGGACGATGGACGCGCTGAGCTGGTAGTTCGTCATCAGGTAGTCCCGCAGATACAGCGCGACCGGAAGCAGCAGGCCAGAACCCGTGCCGCCCGCCAGCGTGCTCACGATGATCACACGAAGCGCCTGTACCGTCGTCTCACCCGACAGCTTGTACAGGCTGTCGATGGCTTCATGCAGTTCCGTCATGCGGCCCTCGCGGATGCTGGACATGAAAGCGAGTCGCGATATGGCTCGCACCTGACCTGCGCCCTCGGAAACCGCCTTGCGGCATAGAATGTTGTTGACTGGGAACCAGGAATCGCGCGATTGCTTGTCGAGTTCCAGATATTCGCCGACGGTCAGCTTCGAGGAGGTCTGCACGAACCGGCCTCCGTATCCCTTCTGCTTGAGCGCGCGCAAGTCGTTCACGTCCGTATCGAACGAAACGAAGCTCAGGCTCTTTCGCTGCTCCTCGGTCGCGAGCGCCTCCACCTGTGCGATGATGCGAGAACCAACACCGCCCAGGCCGACAATCAAGGTAGGGGCTGTCATACGATATTCCTCCTCTGTATTGGTAAATAATAAAGCCTTTTAATCCGCATGGTTATTCCACCGAACCGTACCTTCCGGTGTAGAAAGCCTGATTTCATTGTGGTATCCGAAATACACATCGTTCTGTGTGATGTCGGGCACTACGCGCAGCTCACGGTTGACGCTGCGATACAGAAAATGAGTGGCTCCAAGAATTACCTGATCCCCGTCCTTAAAGGAAGGCACCGAAATGACTTTCATCTGGTCATCATCCGCCGCCACATCAAAGCTGAACGTATGGGTTTTCATATTAACGTCCACCCTGCCATAGAACGAACCGCGCTCGGGCACGAACGGCAGGAAGATGGTGCTTTTAACTTTGTCGAATTCAATGTTGCGGGGCACAAAGCCCATGGGGATAATCCCATTCTGTTCGAAGGATATCGGCTTGAACCGCTTTTTGGACAGGTAGGCCCACAGCAGGAACGCGATGAGCAGCAGCGAAACTATCCACCACCAGTTGCGTTTCAGCCATTCCCCAAGGCGCTGGAGAAAGGACATATCCTTGATATTCACCTGTTCGGTGGTTTCCCCCGTTACGGTCTGCCTATCGTGCGCCAGCGAGGCGGTGACGGTCACATCGCTCTCACCCGTGGTGGTTTTCAGTATATTGCCGTCCGGATACCGCGGCGACAGTCTCCATGTGGATACCGTATCGCCCTTTTCGACGACCCAATCCACGTCTCCGCTGCTCTGGGCGGACACCGTGGTTTTTTCCCAGACTTCCTCGCTGAGCGGCTGTCCGTACATCGCAGCGGTCACCAGCAGCGAATTATCCTCCAGTTCCTTCAGATCCATGGTGGTATCGCCGCTGATGGAAAGTGCAATGGGGTCCAGCTTCCTTACCACATCCAAGGTACTGGCATTTTCCTTTTGCTGCCCGTTGGGCAATGCCGTTGTGGCACGCAGGGTCAGTGTGCCGGGTTCCACCTGAAGCGTGCCACCCGATGCGGACAGCACCTGCGTCTGCCCGTTCATCTCCGCTTCCACGTCCACCGTGGCTTCTCCGACAAGTGCGGGATCCGCCTCGCCGCCGGTCAGCGGGTCGGTAAATACCACCTCGTAGCGGTATTCCCCGGATACCAGGCCCGCATCTGCCGCAACCGGGCTGCCGTCCTCTCCGTACAATACGACGGAGGCTGCCGGGGGCTGCTTTGGCGTGACGCTGAACACGAGATCCTGCTCCGTGCGGATGGTCTTACCGCTGGGCAGCACCGCGCTGGCACTAATCTCCAGCGTGCCCTCGGTTACGTGAATCTCGCCCTCCGCGCCGCCCGTGCTGGATTCTCCGTTAACGGTAATCTCCGCCTCAATGGTATCGCGCGTATCGCTCAGCAGCTCTGAATCCACCACTTCGCCCGTCAGCGGGTCGATGAACACGATCTCGTAGCGATAAGTTCCTTCCTGCAAGTCAGTGTTGCCGGCAACGGCTTCGGTGCCCGAATAAAAGCGCGCTCCAATATCCACTACCGGCCGCGCGTATACCTCCACATTGCTGGTATCGCTTATCTGCACGGTATATTCCCCCGCGGGAATGAGCTGCCCCGCGGTGCTGAACGTAGCGATACAGCCCTGCAGCCCGCTGTTGGACGCGAGTATGCTGTCGAGCTGTATCCGGGCATCCCCCGTATACTTCACCGGTATGTTGTCGTCCGAAGCCTTCACCGACACTGTCTGCTGACACGCTATCGTCTGTGATGAAGAAACAAGGCTGCCGATTTGGATGTTGGCCCCCTGTGCGAATAGGGTCACCTGCTCCATGGGAACTTCAAAGTTCAGCGTAATACTGCCGCTTTGGGTACGGAAAAAACGGTCGTCGAATTCGTAATTCTCAAATATCTGGTTGGCAACGACCGTGACCTGCGGCAGTATGGCGTCCGAATCCTTGGCGTAGTAAGCGTAAAAACCGCCGCCCCGGTTGTCATCGATGGTATCGATATCCTGCCCGATGGCAAGGTAAATCACGCGGATACCCTGATCGGCGTACGACTCCAGCGCACTTGCGACACTGGATGCGCTCTTTCCGGTAAACTTGCCGTCCGTCAGCACCACAAGCCACCGATTCATCGACGAGGGCGCATTACGCAAATCGGCATACGCGCCTTCCACGGCAGAGAAGTAGGTATTGCTTCCCGCCAGTTCGATGGTATTGATGGAACGGACACGGCTGGCAGGAGTATCGCTGCCATCAATCGTAGCCGCACAAGCGCCCTGCATACCCATGGGATAAATGTTCATCGTATCGCCGCTGTCCATCATCGCGGCAAACACCGACATTGCGTAATTCGCGTTGCACCACTTGTCGAAATAAGCGCCGTCGTCTGTATACATGCTGCCAGAGTCATCGTAGACGATGTTGATATAGTTGTCAGGCGCTTCCGCCGCAGACGCCGTATGAAAGTTGAATATCGAAACAACCGCCAGCGCTGCATACAGCATGATGAGGATCTGTTTCATTCTTTTTTTCATACGCCTTCCTCTTCCTGCACAATAATGGTACCGCACAGAAAATACTGCCGCAGTATCTGCAATTTAAAAAATAACTGGCCCAATTGCCACATACCTATTCAATAACTCGAAACCATATAAATGATACGCATGATATGGTACCAGTCTACCATTGATGGTATCATAAGGATCATTAGAATTGTAACACCGTCATTTTTTAATTACAACTAAAAATCCGCATAATAATGCAAAAAAAGAGTTTTTTTGCGGTATTACAACGTGCTGAAGTATAAAAAATCGGGCAACCATCCAATCGCCCGATTTTACCGCAATGTTAATCAGTTTCTTTATATACAAACGGCACGCTGCGATGCTTCAGCCATTTATTCCTTGAATCCCTGCTCCAGATCATCAAGCAAATCATCGATATGTTCGGTGCCGATGGACAGGCGTATTGTGTTGGGCTTGATGCCTGTCTCCAGCAGTTCCTGCCCGCTCATCTGCGAATGCGTCGTGCTTGCGGGATGAATTACCAGAGACTTTACGTCCGCCACGTTAGCCAGCAGCGAGAACAGCTTCAGCCTCTCGGTGAACTGCCGCGCGTCGTCCGCGCTGCCCTTGAGCTCGAATGTAAATATGGAGCCCGCGCCGTTCGGGAAGTAGCGATCATACAGCTTCTTGTACGGACTGTCCGGCAGCGACGGGTGGTTCACTCGCTCTACCTTGGGATGCTTACTCAAGAATTCTATGACCTTGAGCGCGTTTTCCACATGACGCTCCACACGCAGCGACAGCGTCTCCAGCCCCTGCAGGAACAGGAACGCGTTGAACGGGCTGAGCGCCGCTCCGGAATCGCGCAGCAGCGTCACGCGTGCTTTGATAATGTAGGCCGCCGCGCCCGCCGCTTCCGTCCACACCGCGCCGTGATAACTCGGATCGGGCCCAGTCAGATACGGAAAGCGCCCGGAGGCCGCCCAGTCGAACTTGCCGCCGTCCACGATGACGCCGCCGATGGAAGTGCCGTGGCCTCCGATGAACTTGGTCGCAGAGTGCACGACGATATCCGCGCCGTGCTCGATGGGGCGCAGCAGGTAAGGCGTCGCAAACGTGCTGTCAATGATCACCGGAACGCCATGCTTGTGCGCCGCCGCGGAAACCGACTCGATATCAATGATGCTGGAATTGGGGTTGCCCAGGGTTTCAAAGAATATGGCCTTTGTATTGGGCTGAATGGCCGCTTCGAAACTGCCGTCGATATCCGGATCCACAAAGGTCACGTCGATACCGAAATCCTTGAAAGTGTGCGCGAAGAGGTTGTAGGTGCCGCCGTAGAGCGTTTTCGCGGATACGATGTGATCCCCTGAGTGCGCGATATTGCGGATGGCATAGTCTACCGCCGCGGAGCCGCTCGCCAGCGCCAATGCCGCGATGCCGCCTTCCAGCGCCGCGATACGCTTCTCGAATACATCGCTCGTCGGATTCATGATACGCGTATAGATGTTGCCCGGCTCCGTAAGTGCAAACCGCCCCGCAGCCGAAGCGGAGCTTGGAAAGACATACGAAGTCGTCTGGTAGATGGGCACTGCCCGCGCGTCGGTAGCCGGGTCGGGCGACTCCTGACCGGCGTGTACCTGTAAAGTTTCAAACCTCAGTTTCCTCTCGTCTGACATAGCGCCTCTCCTTTCATATATTTCATATTGTTTTTATATGTATTACTGATAATATAAACTGCGCTTGAAAAGATGTCAAGAGGAAAATAGCGAAATAGTGAAAGTATTGGATAAGCCTACTCCTGCTGCGCATTGCGGATCCGCTGCTTCTCGGCAATATCGGCCAGCGTAATTCCGTCCACCACAGAACTCACCGCGTCATTAACCTGCTTCCAGATGTCCAGCGTCACGCAGGACGCGCTGCGGGGGCATTGGTTGGGTTCATCCTCCATGCAGGCCACCGGCACGAGGCTGCCCTCTATCTGCCGCAGGATTTCACCCACCGTATAGTCTTTAGCGGGCCGCGCCAGACGGTATCCGCCCTGAGCTCCCCGCGTGCTCTTCACAAAACCGGCACGGCTGAGCACGGTGATGATCTGCTCCAGGTATTTTTCCGAAATCTCCTGCCTGCCCGCGATGCTCTTAATGGTGACATATTCCTCCGGGTTGGCAAGCGCCAGTTCGAGCATCAGCCGGAGCGCGTAGCGCCCTCTTGTCGATATCTTCATGATCCACCGTCCGTTTCCGTATTGTTCGTTTGAGGTTCCTTTGCCGCCAGATCGCGGATCACCTCACCCGCGATAATAAGCCCCGCCACCGACGGTACAAAGGATACGCTGCCGGGGATTTGACGACGCGCCGTACACTTGCGCGCAGTGCCGGGCGGGCAGACGCAGTGGTTTTTGCAGCTCAGCTCCTCCGTTTCCCGCGGCGCCATCGCTTCCTCCCGCGAGTACACTACCTTCAGGCCTTCGATGCCACGCTTGCGCAGCTCCCGCCGCATCACCTTGGCCAGCGGACACACACTTGTATCGTATATATCCGCCACCTCGAATCGCGTGGGATCGAGCTTGTTGCCTGCGCCCATACAGCTGATCACCGGCACGCCTGCACGGCGGGCCTCCTCTATCAGCGTAAGCTTGGAGGACACTGTATCTATAGCATCCACGATGTAATCGTAACGCGACAGATCATACTCCGCCGCGTTGGCGGCGGCATAGAAGCACTCGTTGGCTTCCACGGCGCAATCCGGATTAATTTCCAGAATACGCTCCTTCATAACCTCCACCTTTTTGCGCCCGATAGTCCTGCGCGTGGCAATGAGCTGCCGATTGATGTTGGTCAGGCAAACCTTATCGTCATCGAACAGAGCCATGGAACCCACTCCGCACCGCGCGATAGCCTCCGCCGCGTAGGAGCCCACGCCGCCCACGCCGAATATCGCCACCCGGCAGCGCTCCAGCTTCTCCAGCGCCTCTCTTCCTAAAAGCAGCTCCGTTCTCGAAAAGGCGTTCACTGGTTCACCACGGCGATGGCTTCCACCTCCACGAGCACATCCTTGGGCAGCCGCGCCACCTCCACGCACGCGCGCGCAGGGTACGGCGCCGTAAAGAACCGCGCATAAACCTCGTTCACCTGCGCGAAGCCGCCCATATCTTTCAGAAACACGGTCGTCTTGACGACATCCGCGCAGGACGCGCCCGCAGCCTCCAGTACCGCGCCGACGTTATTCAGTGCCTGCTCCGCTTGTGCCGCGACACCCTCCGCGATGCTGCCGGTCTGCGGATTGACCGGAATCTGTCCGGACACAAACACCATACTGCCCGCGCATACGCCCTGCGAATACGGACCTATCGCGCGCGGCGCATGCTCCGTGCTGACTTCCTTTTTGCTCATCCCTGCCTCATTTCCGCCCGAAGGCAATCTCAATTCATATAGAATTAATGCTACATTATCGTAATTCGCTGCCGCTCCGTTGTCAATATGTTGTCTCTCCGCAGCAGAACAAGACGGCCCATGCGGGCCGTCTCGTCAGGAAAAGCCGTCTTGTACAGCGAAGGGTTACTCGGCAAAAAGCGCGGTGGAGAGGTAGCGTTCGCCCGTGTCCGGCAGTATGGCAACAATGGTCTTGCCCGCGTTCTCGGGACGCTTCGCAAGCTCGGTGGCTGCCCAGATAGCCGCTCCGGAAGAGATGCCAACCAGCACACCCTCCGTTTTGGCGATCTCACGCCCGGCCACGAATGCGTCTTCGTTCTTCACCGTGATAATCTCATCATACACACTGGTATTGAGCACTGCCGGAACGAAGCCCGGCCCGATGCCCTGTATTTTGTGCGGCCCCGGACGCCCCTCGGAGAGCACCGGGGAATCCGCGGGCTCCAGCACCACAATCTGTATATTCGGGTTCTTCGACTTTAAGTATTCGCCCGCGCCGGTCACCGTGCCGCCGGTACCCGCGCCGGAAACGAATATATCCACCTTTCCGTCCGTATCCTCCCAAATCTCCGGGCCGGTCGTCGCCTTGTGGACAGCCGGGTTGGCCGGGTTCACGAACTGTCCGGGAATGAACGAATTCGGAATCTCCGCCGCGAGTTCCTCTGCCTTGGCAATAGCGCCCTTCATGCCCTTTGCGCCCTCAGTGAGCACCAGCTCCGCGCCGTATGCCTTCAGCAGGTTGCGGCGCTCCACGCTGAACGTCTCCGGCATGGTGAGTATGACGCGGTAGCCATGCGCCGCTGCCACCGACGCAAGTCCGATGCCGGTGTTGCCGCTCGTCGGTTCGATGATGACGCTGCCCGGCTTCAGCACGCCGCGCGCCTCCGCGTCCTCGATCATCGCCTTGGCGATGCGGTCTTTGACGCTGCCCGCCGGGTTGAAATACTCCAGCTTGCCGATGATCTTCGCCTTCAGTTCGTGCTTCTTTTCATAATTGGTCAGCTCCAGCAACGGTGTCTTTCCGATGAGCTCCGTAATGCTTTGATATATCCTTGCCATAGCGGCCGCCTCCTTAAAATAATTCATATATGATTTATATGTTTTAGCATATGCGCATCGGAGCAATTTGTCAATAGCTTTTTACACTAATTCTATATTTTTTATATATGTTTTATGTGCTTATTGGCAATGCGGCCGCGTTCCCATAATATAAAAGCATATCCGATAAGTATGAAATCAGGCATGACAATGAGGATATCCGCAAAGGCACGGTACGCGCTGGCCGCGATGGCCGATATGGCGCGGCAGCATACAAACGGCGAAGCGGTTACGGTGATCAGCATCTCTGAAAAGCTGGGTATATCGAAGTTCTATCTGGAGCAGGTGTTCTCGCTGCTGCGGCGCGGCGGGCTCGTCAGCTCCGTAAAAGGCGCGGCGGGCGGCTACCTGCTCACGCGCGCGCCGGATCGCATCTCTGCGTTGGATGTTCTGATGGCAGTAGAGTTTTCGCTGTTCGAGGACTCAGAGGCTACTGTGCAGGACAAGGCCCCTCAAATGGGCGCGGCGATGCACAGCCTCGTGTTCCGTCCGCTGGACGCCTCCGTGCGCGAGGCGCTGGCCCGCGCTTCCTTGGAGGACATCGTGAACGAAATGGAACGGGACAACCAGGATTACATGTTCTTTATATAACAGGAGACAGCAATGGATAAACAAACGAAATGCGTACACGGCTCCGATGACCGGTACGATACCACCGGCGCAATCAGCGTACCCATATTTCAGTCCGCCACCTTCGCGCACCCGAGCGTGGGCCAGAGCACGGGCTACGATTATTCGCGGCTGCAGAACCCCACGCGCGAGCATCTGGAAAAGACCATCGCCGCGCTGGAGGGCGGCACGGACGCGCTGGCGTTCTCCACCGGCATGGCAGCCATTGCAGCGCTGATGGAGCTTTTCTCTCCAGGCGATCACCTTGTCGCTTCGGACGATCTGTACGGCGGATCGCACCGCCTTTTCTCCCACATCTCAATGAAGAACGGCGCGGGATTCAGTTTTGCGGATACCTCCGACCCGGATGCCTTGGAACGCGCCATCCGGCCGGAGACAAAGGCGCTGTTCGTCGAGACGCCCACCAACCCCATGATGCAGGTAACCGACATCGCCGCCGTTTCCGTCCTCGCGCGGCGGCACGGCTTGCTGCTTATCGTCGACAACACGTTCCTGACGCCCTGCTTTCAGCGTCCGCTGTCACTGGGGACATCGTGGTACACAGCGGCACGAAGTATCTGGGTGGTCACAACGATACGCTGGCGGGTTTTCTCGTCGCGAGCAGCGCGGAGCTCTCCGAAAAGCTGCGCTTTATCTTCAAAACCACGGGCGCCTGCCTTTCCCCCTTCGACAGCTGGCTGCTGATCCGCGGCATCAAGACGCTGGCTGTGCGCATGGACCGTCAGCAGGAGAGCGCGATGAAAATTGCGCAATGGCTTTGCGGCGCACCGCATGTCACGGCGGTGCACTACGCGGGGCTGCCCTCCCACCCCGGCTACGAAATCTCGAGGAAGTAGGCTTCGGGCTTCGGCGCGATGATCTCCTTCTCCGTGGACAGCGAAGCCGTCGCCGTACGCCTGCTGGAACGCGTTTCCCTGATACAGTACGCGGAAAGTCTGGGCGGAGCGGAGTCGCTGATCACCTACCCCATGCTGCAGACCCATGCCGACGTTCCCCGGGAGGTGCGCGAGGCCAAAGGCATCAACGACAGACTGCTGCGGCTTTCCGTCGGGCTGGAGAGCGCCGACGACCTGATTGCTGATCTGAAACAAGCGTTGGAGGAAACCGCATGACAAACTTCGACGAGATCGTCCCCCGCATCAATACCGACTCCATCAAATACGATTTTGCCGCGCGCCGCGGCATGCCGGAGGATCTGCTGCCGCTGTGGGTGGCGGACATGGATTTCCGTGCGCCGGAATGCGTCATTGAGGCGCTCACCCAAAAGAGCCTTCACGGCATATTCGGCTACAGCGACAGCCGGGAGGGCTACGCTGAAACGCTTCGCGGCTGGTTTTTCCGCCGCTTTGGCTGGGAGATACAGCCCGAATGGCTGGTCAAAACACCCGGCGTGGTGTTTGCCATCTGCGCCGCCATCCGCACACTCACGGACGAGGGCGATGCCGTGCTGATACAGCCGCCCGTATACTACCCCTTCTCCGAATCGGTGCGTGCCAACAGCCGCAGTCTGGTGGAAAACGCGCTGTGATATGACGGCGCGCAATACCGAACCGATTTCGAGGATTTTGAGGAAAAGATCGTCCGCAACAATATAAAGATATTCATACTTTGCAGCCCGCACAATCCGGTCGGACGCGTCTGGACAGGCGACGAACTCACGCTTATGGGCGACATCTGTGTGCGCCACGGCGTTACCGTCATCTCGGACGAGATCCAAGCGGACTTTGTTTATCCCGGCTGCGCGCATACCGTATTTGCTTCGCTGAAGCCGGAGTTTGCCGACATCACCGTTACCTGCACCGCGCCCAGCAAAACGTTCAACCTCGCGGGGCTGCACGCCTCCAACATCTTTGTATCCAACCGGGCGCTGCGCACGCGGCTTCGACAGGAGCTGGCTCGCTGCGGTTTCAGCCAGCCGGGTGTGATGGGGCTCGTCGCGTGTCAGGCGGCCTACGCGCAGGGCGAAGAATGGCTGGAGGAGCTGAAAGCCTATCTGACGGAGAATCTGGCGTTCGTGCGCGGATTTCTGCAAACGCGAATCCCCGCCGTGAAGCTCGTGGAGCCGCAGGGTACCTACCTCGTCTGTCTGGACTGCCGCGCACTGGGTCTTGACGACAACGCGCTGGATCGGTTCGTCGTAGAAAAGGCGCGGCTGTGGCTGGACGGCGGCACCATGTTCGGTGCCGGTGGCAGCGGTTTTCAGCGCGTCAACATCGCCTGCCCAAGGGCGCTGCTGAAACAGGCGCTGGAGCAGCTGGAGGCAGCCGTAAACTCGCTGTAAAAAAAGCCCGGTACCCTGCCGGAGAGTAAAACGTAATTTGCGTTTCGCACTTTCCGCAGGACGCCGGGCTTTTGTTTATTTAAAATATATTCGAGTCCTGCGTTTACGCCAGCAGGCTTTCCAGCCGGGAGGCGTCGAGATGCGCTCCGATGAACGTAAGGCACGGTTCTCCGGGCACGGCTGCCCGCTCCAGCACGACATCCTCCATCGCGATATTGAGCAGGTGCGGCACGCCGTCCATACGCAAAGAGCCCTTTGCACGCAGCACTTCCCCGCATTCTCCCGACGTTACGCAGTGCGTGATGCGCTCCACATCCCCGCGCGCGTAATCGCGCCCGGCCTTCACCGTCACCGTATCCAGATGTGCGTGCGCGTGCATCTGCGGTCCGTTCATCCCACCCTGTTGGGCGCGCAGTACCGCGTCCAAGAAGCCCGATTCACTCCACGGCAGCGCTACCAGCGCGGCATGGGGGTTGATGTTGCGGAGGTCGCAAATCAGCTCCTCCGGATCGCCGCGAAAGCGCTCCAGCTTGCTGAGCACCAGCACCGAAGCGTTCCGGATCTGATTCTCGATGAAGCTGCCCGCGATGAGGCGCGCACCGCGGCAGTTCAGGCTGTCCGCCACGACGACGGCACGCCGGATTGCGCAGCGCTCGCGCAGATACCCATCCTTCAGTACATCCTCGAACTGGCTGAACACGAACACGCCGGAGGTTTCAAACACGATCCTTTCGGGCGAAAACGTGCGCACGATCTCCCCCAGCGCGCGCGTAAGCTCTCCCTTCAGCGTGCAGCAGGCACAGCCGCCCTCCAGCGCAACCGCTTCAAAGCCCGCTCCGCGCAGCAGTTCCGCGTCCATATCCGTCTGTCCGAACTCGTTGACGATGTATACCACGCGCTCTCCCTGCGATGCATACCGCGCCATCAGCCGATTCGCCAGCGTGGTTTTACCGGCACCCAGAAACCCGGAAATGATGTCGATCTCAATCATACGCAAAAGGGGCGGATGCCCGCCCCTCCTCCTTACAGAAACGTTTTGGCGACTTCGGCGCAGCTTGCGGCATCCGCCGTGTAGGCGTCCGCGCCGATGCTGTCGCAGAAGGATTGGGTAACGGGCGCGCCGCCCACCATGACCTTCACGGATTCGCGCAGCCCAGCCTCCTTGAGGGTTTTGATAACGTCACCCTGCGCGCTCATCGTCGTCGTCAGCAGCGCGGAGAGCGCCACGATATTCGGCTTGTGCTCCAGCACCGCCGCGACGATCTGCTCTCCGGAAACATCCGTGCCGAGGTCGATGACCTCGAAGCCCGCGCCCACCAGCATCATCTTCACCAGGTTCTTGCCGATGTCGTGCAGGTCTCCCTTTACGGTAGCCAGCACCACCTTGCCGATGGGCTTCACACCCGCCTCAATGAGATGCGGCTTTAAAATCTCGATGCCCTTGTTCAGCGCGCGCGCCGCAATCAGCACCTCCGGCACATACACTTCGTTGTTCTTGAATCGCACGCCCAGCTTGCCCATGCCGTCCAGCAACCCGTCGTTGAGTATATCCCCGGCCTTGACGCCCGCTTCAAGCGCCTCGTGGATCTTTTCCTGCACCAGCGGAGCCTTCCCCGCCTGCACATATTCCGATATCAACTCCAGATATGACATTGTCATGATTGCACCTCACTATTACTTCAAGTCGTATTTTGCCGGGTCAAGCTTCTCGCACTGCGGCAGCATCTCTTCCGCCAGCGTCTGCACGTCATCCGGCATCGCTGACACTTCCTCCGTCAGCTTTCCAAGCCACATCGTCTCCTTGTCGCTGAGCACAAGCGCTCCGCTCTCCGTCGCCGACTTCATCTTGGCGAGCGCCAGCTCCGCCGCCTTTTTAATCCGCGGGTAGTCGCCCTCCACGCTGACGATGCCCTTCGAAATTTCAAGCACCACGTCCGGGCGCAGCACGTATGCCTGCGGATCGAGCGCGCTGTCGGAGTCGGCAAGGATGTCGCGCATCAGCAGCGCCGTATCAAGCCCGCGGCGCGAGGCTTCGTTCATCAGGCGGCAATCGTACACCAGCTGTTCAAACGACACCGTGGGAGCCATCCCGCCCAGCAGCTTGATGTTCTGTATGGACTCATTGCTCCACAGGTCCGCGACGCATCCTGCGATGTTGCCCACGGGGCTCAGGTGCGCGCACGCGCTCGTGCGTCCTTCCATCGCGATGGGTGTACCGGCGATGGCTTTCACATAAACGCCCTCGTAACCGCAGTCCTTGTGCGGGCCCTTCGCGCCGCATTCCGCCGCCGCGAGGCTGCGCACCGCAGTCATCACGCGCACCACCGCCGCGAATACCTTGGGGACATAGTTGCGCTCCGCGAGCACCATGGCGGTGTTGGCAAAGCCACACGCCGTGTCGCCCGCGGCTATCGTACCGGTTTTGTCCGCAATGGCCACGATTTCCGTCCAGAGCCTGCGCATATCCGTGCAGCCCAACACCGAGAGCGCAAACGCGGATTTGGCGATATCGCAGTACATGATTGCTTCGTCGTGCACCTCCTTGCCGCCCACCGACTCTATGGCGAGGAAATCCGCACCGGCTTTCGCGCAGCCCTCGAAGGTTTCAAGCATGGCGTCCCAGTGCCTGCCATGCCACATATGCGTGAGATCGCTGCCCTCGCGAATGTCGTTGGGTGTGATACGCACCGCGCTTTTAACGCCGTACTTATCGGAGAATTCCTTCGCGATATCCACCACCGTTTTGCATACCTCGATGCCCCACGCGGGTTCAAACGTCATGGGTGGGAGCGTTTCGATTTCGGCAACGAAGCCGGGAGAATGCAAATCGCGCGCGCGCTCACAGATCCCCGTGATGATCTCGGTATAGTTCCGGATAACCTCCTTCATCGTTGCGGCATCGATGGTCATCGTGGGCAGTGTAAAATTCACTTCGGGGTACAGCGTGCCCCCGCCGATGACCATACCGTTTTTGAGCGCCACGGGATACTTAGCCTGTGCATAGATGAATTCCCGCAAATCCTGATACGCGGTGGTTTTGTAGCTTGGCATAGCGTTCTCCTTCCATACTCTTATTATAGGATTAGTATATAATATGGTCATCCCATTTTCTTGCACGATCTTTTGAATCGTTGGATTATCATGTCGCGTTTGACATAAAGAAAATGCCGCGTACGCTGTATACGCGGCGCGGCTTCTGATATAATGGCGTATACGGTTTGGGAGGATACAAATGGGCTTAATACGTGTCAATAAAAAAGGCAGAAAACGAATATCCGCCGGGCACCCCTGGGTGTTCGCATCGGACATTTTGGAGGCGCGCGATACACAACCCGGAGATATCGCCGAAGTATACAGCGAGGAGCAGCTGTTTCTGGGCAGCGGTTATTACAATCCAAAGTCGCAGATATCGCTGCGCATGCTGACGCGGCGCAGGGAAACCGTGGACGCCGCGATGATACAGGCGCGCGTGAAAGCGGCGGCGGATTACCGCTTTGCGCTGGGCCTCACCGGGGTATGCCGCCTTATCAACGCGGAGAGCGACTATCTGCCCGCGCTGATCGTCGATAAATTTGGCAGCGTGCTCGTCATGCAGGTGCTCTCGCTCGGGATGGAGCGGCTGAAGGGTGCCGTGGCCGACGCGCTGATGGCGCTGCCCGGCATTACGGGACTGTACGAGAGAAACGACGTGCCCGTGCGCACGCTGGAGGGACTGGAACAAAATAAAGGCTTTCTGCGCGGCAGCGGCGAAACGAAGATGGTGATCGAAGAGAACGGCGTAAAGCTGTCGGTGGATATCGAGAACGGTCAGAAGACAGGGTATTTCCTGGACCAGCGCGAGAACCGCGCCGCGCTCGCTCCGTTCGTCAAAGGTGCGCGCGTACTGGACTGCTTCTGCCACACAGGCTCTTTCGCGCTGCACGCCGCGCTCTACGGCGCTGCCGAAGTCACCGGCGTGGATATCTCCGCGGAGGCCGTGCACCGTGCGGAAGAGAACGCCCGGCTTAACGGTTTTACGCAATGCCGTTTCGTCGAGGCCAACGGCTTCGACTTCCTGCGGGAGCAGCAGGCGCAGAAGCAGCTCTACGACGCCATCATACTGGACCCGCCCGCGTTCGCCAAGAACCACGACGCGCTGAAATCGGCGACGCGCGGCTACAAGGAGATCAACCTGCGCGCCATGAAGCTGCTGAAGCCCGGCGGCTTCCTTGTCACCTGCTCCTGCTCTCAGCATATGACTCCGGATCTGTTCCACGATATGCTGATGGCGGCCGCCATCGACGCGGGCCGGGAGCTGCGCGTGATCGAAAAACGGGGACAGGCGAAGGATCATCCGTATCTCCTCGCCGCCCCCGAAACCCATTACCTGAAATGCTTTATCACCCAGGTGCGCTAGGCTATATCTGCTCCAGCGCGTAGGGCGTTTCCTGATAGACGTAGTAGTTGAGCCAGTTTGCGAACAACAAATTCGCATGTCCGCGCCATGCCACGACGGGTTCCCGGGAGGGATCGTCGCCCGGGTAGTAGTTCTTCGGCGGGGCGATGTCCATGCCCTTGCCCACATCACGGACGTACTCACGCTGCAGCGCCTGCGGGTCATATTCGGGGTGTCCCATCACGAATATCTGTCTGCCTTCCAGCGCTGATACGATGTATATCCCCGATTCCTCCGACTCCGACAATATCGACAGCCGCGAATCCTTCATGATATCCTCGTGGCGCACCTCCGTATGGCGGGAATGCGGAACGTAGTACACGTCATCGAAACCGCGCAGCAGCTTGATGCTGCTGTCCGCCAGGGTATGCGCGAACACGCCGAACTTCTTCTGCGGCAGCGGATATTTCGGGATGCCATAGTGGTAGTAGAGTCCGGCCTGCGCGCCCCAGCAGATATGCAGCGTGGAAAATACGTGTTCCTTGCTCCACTCCATGATCTCCGCAAGCTCCTCCCAGTACGCAACCTCCTCGAACGGCATGGTTTCCACCGGTGCGCCCGTGATGATGAACCCGTCAAACTTCTGATCCTTCACCTCGTCGAAGGTCATGTAAAACGCGCTCATGTGCTCCTGCGAGGTATTCGTGGGCGTATAGGTTGCCGTTTTGAGGAACGTTAAATCCACCTGCAACGGCGAGTTGCCGATGAGCCGGAGCAGTTGGTTCTCCGCCATCACCTTGTCCGGCATGATGTTGAGTATCATGATGCGCAGAGGCCGGATGTCCTGATGGACGGCGCGCTCCAGCGTCATTACAAATATATTTTCGGCGCTGAGCACCTCGTAGGCAGGCAGGTTTTCAGGAATCTTGATGGGCATGAAACACACTCCTTATTGCGGATTGTTCCGGTAATTCTCGATGGCCTGGCGTATCGCCTCCTCCGCGAGCACCGAGCAGTGCACCTTTACGGCGGGCAGGCCGTCCAGGGCCTCCACGACGTCCGCGTTCTTCAGCGTCAGCGCCTCGTCCACGGTTTTGCCTTTGATCAAATCCGTGGCTACACTGCTGGATGCGATGGCCGCACAGCAGCCAAACGTTTTGAAGGAAGCGTCGCGTATCACATTGTCCTCTATCTTCAGATACATTCGCATGATATCGCCGCAGCGGGCGTTGCCTACCTCTCCGACAGCGTTCGCGTCGGCCATCTCCCCTACGTTGTGGGGATGCGTAAAATGCTCCATTACTTTCTCGCTGTACATATTAAGCTCCTTTCGCCTGACACAGCGGAGACATCGCGCGCAAGTCTGCCACGACCCGCTTCAGCGACTCCACCGTATAATCGATGTCCTCTTTGGTTGTGTGTTTCCCCAGCGTCAGCCGCAATGAACCATGCGCTGTCTCATGCGGAAGGCCGATGGCCAGCAGCACATGCGACGGTTCCAGTGAAGCCGACGAGCACGCGGAGCCCGTAGATCCCGCTACGCCCAGCGCCGCGAGGCGCATCAGAAGGCCTTCGCCCTCGATATAGTCAAAACTGAAGTTGGCGTTGTTCGGAAGCCTGTCCTCCGGATGACCGTTCAGCCGCACTCCGTCAAACTCGCCCAGCACGCGTTCGATCAGGTGATCGCGCAGCGACGCAAGCCTTGCGCTCTCCTTCGGCATCTCCGCCACAGCCAGCTCCAACGCCGCCGCCATGCCCGCGATACCCGGCACGTTCTCCGTACCCGCGCGCCTGCCCCGCTCCTGATGGCCGCCCAGCGCTACGCCCTCGATTCGCACGCCCTTGCGGACGAACAGCCCGCCCACGCCTTTGGGCCCATAGAATTTGTGCGACGAGAACGAAAGCAAATCCACCGTCTTCATCGCATCCAGTTCCACGGGCACCGCGCCCACTGCCTGTACGGCGTCCACGTGAAACACGGCTTTGGAGTTTGCCTTCACGATTTCACCGATCTCCGCAATCGGCTCTATGGTACCAATCTCATTGTTCGCGAACATTACGCTGACAAGCACCGTTTCGGAATTCAGACTCTCCTGAAGCTCCCGCAAATCGACGATGCCGTTTTCATCTACATCCAGATACGTTACCGCAAAACCTTCCCGCTCCAATTGCTTGCAGGCGCTCATCACTGCCGGATGCTCTATCTTCGAAGTAATAACATGCGTACCGCGCTTGCGATTGGCCCTTGCCACGCCCAGCAGCGCCCAGTTGTCGCTCTCCGTGCCGCCCGATGTAAAGTAGATTTCCTCCGGCAGCGCATGCAACGCCTTTGCGATGCGTACCCGCGCGTCCTCCAGTCCCCTCTTCGCCTTCATGCCAAAACCATGCAGGCTGGAAGGATTGCCGTACACCTCGCTCATGTAGGGCAGCATGGCTTCAATTGCCTCGGGCCGCGTAAACGTCGTTGCCGCGTGATCCAAATAGATTTCTTTATCCATCGCTTTCGCGCTCCCATCTCGTAAATCCTAGTTATCCACTAGGTTTATTTGATGATACCGCTTAATTCATAGCTTGTCAATAGGATTTATGATAAATCTCCGCAAACATACAAAAATTAAAAGCGCCTTATTGTGGCGCTGAATGAAAAATGCTCACCATGGAGCTGCCTGATTTAAAACAGCTCTTAACCGGCTTACCTTTCGCAGTCTAAAAGTCCTTTTGGATCAACTGATTGTAATATGCCGCCGCTGGAGAATAATCGGTGACCGGGTTGCCGGACAACAGCAGCTTCTCAAGCCGCATAAGCCCCGCCAGCGGGCTGATATTGGTGATGCTGTTGTCTTCAAGATACAGCTGCTCCAGATTGACAAGCCCGGACAACGCGGAGACATTGCTGATAGCGTTGCCATCCAGATAGAGGGTTGTCAGCGAGGTCAGCCCCGAAAGCGCGCTGATATCGCGGATGCTGTTTCGGGACAACCCCAGTATCGTTAGTTTTTTCAATCCGGAAAGCGCGCCGATGTCCTGTATCCCGTTGTCTCCGAGATACAGCCATGTCAGGTTGGTAAAGTATTTCAGATCGGAAACGCTTGTAATGCCCGCATCGGTGAGGTCCAGGCCTTCTATGTCCAGCGCCATATCCGTGGTGATGGGCTCGTCGGTAATGGGCAGCTGCATCCGGATAACAGCCTCCAGCCTGGCATCCGTGAATGTTATGATGCTGGCCGGGTCTACCGACGGTTTATCAAAATCGGCATCCGTCAGTTGATCATAGACACCGGCCACCGGACTGTAATCGGCGATCGGATTGCCGCTGAGATACAGTGTGGTCAGCGCGTTGAGATTCTCCAATGCGCTGATGTCGCTGATTTGATTACCGCTGAGATCCAGAGCCTGTAACTCTGTCAAAGATGCCACGGCGCTGATGTCGCTGATTTGATTATCCCCCAAATACAGACTCAAGAGACTGGTCATGCCGGACAGCGCGGAGATATCACTAATTCCGTTGCCGGAAAGCCACAGTCCCTCCAACTGTGTCAAACCGGCGAGAACGCCGATGTCACCGAACCCTGTGTCGTCCAGCTCCAGAATGCTGAGGCTTCTCAGCGCTGCCAGCACGCTGAAATCTTTAATTGGATTGCCGCTGAGGAAAAGCTCCCTCAGGGTTGTCATCGCGGCCAGCGGACGGATATCCGCAACCCGGTTCGAAACGCCGCTGAGATCCAGTGAGATTAGCGAGGTAAGCCCTGCCAGCGGACTGATATCCTCAATACGGTTGCCGGAGAGGGACAGGGACTCCAGATTTACGAAGTATTCAACTCCCTCCAGACTCGTAATGTCCTTCTGATCCAATTCCAGCATGGTCACGCCTTTCGCGGCTTCCGAAGAAACACCGCCTTGGATTATGCCCAGCTGTTCGCGTATCGCCGCCTCAAGGTTCGCATCCTCAAATTCGATGCTGTCCGTAGCGCTCTGCGGCGCGCTTTCCGTATTCTCGGGAGCATTGCTGTCCGCAAGCCAGCCGGGCAGCAGGAATACTGCCACGGCCGCAACTGCCGCTACCGCGACGAGAACAATATACGGCCATGGCCTGCGATACCACTTTTTACGATGATGCGTCTGAGCGTATGTCTGATACTTCCTGTGTTTCATTTCTCCCTCTCCGCCGTCTCCGCGTGCCGCCGAATCAGCATCTGCTGCAAGCAAAAGCCCGTCCATGTGCCGCCGGTCACTGAAACCCCGACTGCTGTTCCTGCTGTTTGATTATATAATGATTGCGATCCCAGTGCAAATGGAATCAGCCACTTTCTGGCTGACTGCTGTCGGCTTTATTACCCTGTATGGCCCCGGCTGAAAATGCAAAGGCCGCGGTGTTCGCCGCGGCCCTGTATATGCTTCCTTCGCCGGATTACTTCTTCAGGTTAAACCACGCGTCCAGACCCGGATACTGCGCCTGAGAGCCTAGCTCCTCTTCGATTCGCAGCAGCTGATTGTACTTGGCCACGCGGTCGGTACGGCTGGGAGCGCCGGTCTTGATCTGCCCCGCGTTCATGGCAACCACGATATCCGCGATGGTCACGTCCTCCGTTTCGCCCGAACGGTGCTAAACGACGGCGGTGTAGCCCGCGCGGTTGGCCATCTGTATGGCGTCCAGCGTCTCGGTCAGCGTGCCTATCTGGTTCACCTTGATGAGTATGGAATTGCAGACTCCCATGTCGATGCCCTTCTTCAGGCGCTTCGTGTTGGTCACGAACAGGTCGTCGCCCACGAGCTGAACTTTCTTGCCCACCGCATCGGTCATCATCTTCCAGCCTTCCCAATCCTCTTCCGCAAATCCGTCTTCCAGCGAAATGATCGGATACTTGTCGATGAGATTCATCCAGTATTCCACCATCTGTTCGCGCGTCTTCATGATGTCGCTCTTCCAGAAATAGTAGCTGCCTTCCTTGCCCTTCTCCTTGGCTTCCTCATACATCTCGGTTGCGGCGGGATCCATGGCAATCCGGAAATCTTTGCCCGGCTCATAACCGGCCTTGTCGATGGCCTCCACGATGAGCTGAAGCGCTTCCTCGTCCGCCTTCAGGTTGGGCGCGAACCCGCCTTCGTCGCCAACCGCCGTGCTGTACCCCTTGCCCTGCAGCACCTTCTTCAGGTTGTGGAACACCTCGGCGCTCATGCGCAGGCACTGGCGGAAGCTGTCCGCACCGACCGGCATGATCATGAATTCCTGAATGTTAACACTGTTGTCGGCGTGCTTGCCGCCGTTGAGTATGTTCATCATGGGGACGGGCAGCTGCTTCGCATTGGCGCCGCCGATGTATTTATAGAGCGAAACCTCCGACTGAATGGCAGCCGCTTTCGCCACCGCCAGCGATACGCCGAGGATGGCATTCGCGCCCAGCTTCGCTTTGTTTTCGGTTCCGTCCAGTTCGATCATCGCCGTATCAATCGCCGCCTGATCCAGCGCCCACATGCCCTCGATCTCTTCCGCGATGTCCGTATTCACGTTCTCGACCGCCTTCTCGACGCCTTTGCCGAGATACCGTTTCTTATCCCCGTCGCGCAGTTCCACCGCTTCAAAAGCGCCGGTGGAAGCGCCGGAAGGTACCGCCGCGCGGCCTACCGCGCCGCCCTCCAGCATAACTTCGACTTCAACCGTGGGATTTCCCCGGGAGTCCAGTACTTCGCGGCCGATGATTTCCTCAATTGTAAACATATCTGCATCTCCTTTTAATAGATTTAGGTTTCTCAAAGCGGGGAGCGGATATAATGCCCCCGGAGGTGCCAACGCACACCTTTCTCTATTATATCCATAACGCGCGGTAAAGCAAACGAAATCTGCGGCGTTCATATAAAAGCCGACACTCGCACCGCGTTGGCGTTAACCAAATAGTATACGCAAAAAGCCAGAAAAATATACATGCTGTACGGGTGTTTTTTCGGGGTATCGGCAAATTTTCCTCTTGCGTACCGCATGAAGCGACAACGTTTTGAAATTGCCTCTGCTTATAATGAAAGCCAACCCGCATCTACAATCGCACTGGAGGGATATCCGTGTCCATCGAAGCCGCATCGCTGCATAAACCCTTGCCCAAGCTGTCCAAAAGGCTCATCTTCATCGTTTCTTTCTTCGCTGCCGGCTTCCTGCTGGGACGTATACAGCTGGTACTGTCCATCAGTCCCTTTGGTCCTGCGTTTGTCGCAGCGTGCTTTCTGGCAAAGCGGCCCGAGTCGCTGCCTGCAGCCGCCGGCGTGATGCTGGGAGCGCTGTTGAATCCTTCCGGAGCACTCTATGTCGTCACCGTGACGCTTGTCGTGTGCGTCGTGCTGCTTATCGTTCGCAAACGCGTGCGGCGCTGGATGGCACTGATGGGCATCGCAAGCGCCTACGCCATTGGCGCGGCGATATTCCGCACGGAAACCCTCTCTGTTTTTTTCGCCACTGTATTGGAGTGCCTGCTGTCGATGGTCCTCGTTTATGTGCTGCACACCATACTTCAAATCCTGTTCGTACACAAGAAGCGCGCGGTGTTTTCCGCGGAGGAAACCATCTGCCTGGCGCTGGGCGCGCTCACCCTCGTATGCATGCTGGGGCCTGTTTCCATCGAGGGTGTTATCGTCGCCAGTATCGTGGCGGAGCTCTTCGTGCTGTTCGCGGCGTATACCGGCGGGGCGGCACTGGGCGCGGGCGTCGGCCTGTCGCTCGGCATCGCGCTGTGCCTCAGCATTTCCGCAGACGTCACGATGGTGGGCATGCTGGGTATTTCAGGGATGATCGCGGGCACAATACGCCGACTCCGCCGGGCGGGCTCAGCGCTGGCCTTCCTATTTACATGCCTGCTGTTTGCGCTCGCGTTCTATACCCCTCCCGAACGGTATCTGCGCCTGATTGAAACCGCCGCCGCGTGCATCGTGGTGCTTGCACTGCCCAAACACCTGTTTACTTTCGCGGGGAAATACTTCGACGCCCAGACCCGCCGGGAATTCGACAACCGGCTGCACGAACGACGCTTCCGCGAACTGACCGTGGAGCGGCTGCGCGAAGTCTCCGCCGTATTCGCGCAGACCGGAGAGATGTTCTCGGACGACGCCGCGGGTAAATCCGCCCCTGCCGATATCTCCGGCGTGCTTTCGGCCGTTGCGGAGGGTGCCTGCAAGGACTGCGTGTTCCGCAAGAGCTGCTGGGACAAGGACTTCCTCGGCACATACCGCGTATTTCATCGGCTGTTTGCCGCTTACGAAAAGAAGAACGCGCTCTGTACCGCCGACGTGGACACTGCTTTTGCAAAGAAATGCTTCAATCTTCAGGGCGTTCTGGGCACGGCGGAGAGCATGTTCGGTGCTTATCTGCTGAACATGCAATGGAAACGCAAGGTGGAAGCCTCGCGCACCATTACGGGGCAGCAGCTCAAGGGCGTTGCCAAGGTTGTCTGTGATATCGGCAAGGAAATGGATACCGGCTTCGCTTTTCTCGAAAATGTGGAAGAAAAGGTGGCGGCTTCGCTGGACGCCGCGGGCATCCGCGTACGCGAGGTGTGCGCAGAAAGCGCGGGAGGCGGCCTCGTCGTGGGCCTGAAGGTGAGCGGGTGCAAGCTGCCGCAAGACTGCCGCCGCAGCGTAGAGCGCGCCGTCAGCGCGGCCTGCGGCGTGCGCATGGAAAGGCTGGAGCAGCACGGCTGCGGTACGCAAAAGAGCTGTACACTGCGTCTTGCGCAGGCGCACAAGTACGGCGTGCTTACGGGCGTCGCGCAGGCTTCCAAGGGCGAGGTGTCGGGCGACAGCCACTCCTTTCAGGGGCTCAAGGACGGGCGGTATATGCTGATGCTCAGCGATGGCATGGGCAGCGGAGAAGCCGCGCGCCGCGAAAGCACCGCGACGGTATCGCTGACCGAGAATTTCTTTCAGGCAGGCTTCGACGACGGGGTGGTGTTCGACACCATCAACCGCCTGCTGCTGCTGAAGGGCGACGAGGACATGTTCTCTACCGTCGATCTCTGCATGCTCGATTTGAAGTCCGGCGAAGCGGTGTTCACCAAAATCGGTGCGGAGTGCTCCTACATATTCGCGGGCGGAGAGGTTCATACCGTCAGGCCCGGTTCCCCGCCGCTCGGCATCATCGACGAGATACGCCCCGTCAGCACGCGCCTGCAGCTCTGCGAAAGCGACATGATCGTGATGGTCAGCGACGGCATCTCCTCCGCCATCGGCTCCGACCCTGCGAAGTGGTTCAACGACATCCCCAAGGAAAATGCGCAGGAAAGCGCCGACGCCATACTGGCCAAAGCGCTGGGCAGCGCGCTTCCCGCCGACGATATGACCGTGATGGTCAGCCGCATCATCACGGGATAGCGAAATTCATATCCCAATATCCCCGGAATTTACTGTGCTGCTTTCAGCACTCCCCCGTATCACACAGACAGAGGGCTACCCCTCGTTTTCAACCAGCCGTGTTTAGTGGTACCTTCAGCGTGGCTGACGGTGCGCTCCCTAATTATCTACATATTTACCCATTATATTCATATTAATTGAAGGAATATCCGTTGTTTCTGTTGAAGTAGGTGCGGGTATATAAATATATGTGTAATTATGGGCATCTTTTTGTTTTTGTGAGGTGAGTCATTCTTTGAAACCCCCGGTAAAAAAACCGTTGAGACGTACGCTGGCGGTATTGCTTTCCGCGGCGCTTCTCGCAACCTGCATCGCCATCGTCTCCAATGAAACATCCAGCGCGGTGGATTATTCCGTCATCCGCGTCAAGCTGTCCGTCGGCTCTCCCACGTCGTTCAGTTTTTCTTTGTCGGGCAACTACAGCATCGAGGAGTATCCCTCGCTGAATTTGTCCGGAGGAAGTTATACCGTCAAGCTCGAAAGCGGAGCCCTCAAGCTTTACAGCGGCTCTTCGCTGCTTTACAGCGCGACAAAGCTCAAGATCGTGGAGCGCACACCCCCCTCCGGCGGCGTTAACCTTGCTTCAATTAAAACAACCACATACGGTACCCACGACTATCGCGGGGATATCCAGTTCATCATCAGCAGCGGCGCGATAGCCGTCGTCAATTACGTCTATCTGGAATACTATCTCTACGGCGTCGTGCCGCACGAGATGAGCAATACATGGCCTGCTGACGCGCTGAAAGCGCAGGCGGTGGCAGCGCGCACCTATGCCGTCCGCTATATCACCGGTACGGGTACCTATGATGTGGTCGATACCGCGTCCAACCAGGTGTACAAAGGGTACTCCGCCAGCTACGACAACGCCATTGCAGCGGTGGACGCCACCGCCAAACAGGTGCTGATGAGTAACGGAAAGCTGGTGCAGGCATACTTCTCCGCGTCCAACGGCGGCTATACGGAGATCCCCCAGCATGTATGGTCGGCCAGCGCCGCGCTGCAACCGTACCACGTGATTCAGGAGGATCCGTATGACGTACAGAACACCTGGAGCGAGCAAGAGGTGCTCATCTTTCCCAAAACCATTTCCAGCAGCAGTTCCATTGACTATCAGTATATGAGCAGCGGTTCCATGGTAAAGGGAACCGGGAACCAGAGCGCCAGCGCAACCATGTACTTTAAAATTTCCGCGCTGTCCGCCGTGGCCGCCAAAGGGTATACAGCCTCCGTCTCAGGGGATATTGAGATCGCCGGGTTCGACAAAATCGTAGCGCATACCTGGGAGGACCAGCACGACATTGCCGATTACAACGGCAACAATGCCTGCGTCTGCTTTGAAAAAGCGGATGTCACGATGCGCGTCTATGCGTCGCGCCCGGCAACCGAGCAGGAGCGCAACGATACCGGCGCGGATACCGTGCGCGAGCAGGTTACCGTCACATTTACCATCGATCTGCACGTGCTGGACGGTACAAGCAGCCAATACCGTGCCTTCTCCAATTCCAGCCTGCGGCTGTTTGTCGTAACCGAAACGTCCACCGGATGGAACATTTACCACAGACGCTACGGTCATGGCGTGGGCCTCAGCCAGCGCGGAGCTCAGACCCGCGCTAAAAGCGGACAAACCTGGAAACAGATACTCAGCTTCTATTATCCATCTGCCACGCTGGAAACATTGAATATCTCTGCACCCGTGCCGCAGGCTCCGGTGCAAGACAACACCAACGCGGTCATCGTGAACTGCACCACCGGCGTCAACGTGCGCAGCACCCCCGACACCTCCCGTGCTGCTATCGGCATGGCGCTGCTGGGCGCGCGCATCACCGTTACACAGCCCTATATCAATGCGGAATGGCATCAGATTGACTTCGGCGGCGTACAGGCGTATATCAACGCGTATTACGTGAAGCTGGATGCCCCTTCCCCCACATCCGCCGTAACTCCTGTCGTGACGCCCACCGCCACGCCCACCGTAACGCCTGTGTTAACGCCCACCGCCACTCCCACCGCGACACCTGCCTCTACTCCCACCGCGACGCCTACGGCGGCAGCCACCGCAAAGCCTACGGCAACCGCCACCGCTGCGGTATCGCCCACAGCAACGGCTGCTTCACCCGTCATTGCCGCCACCGGTACGGTCACCACATCCACGCTGAATGTGCGCAGCGGACCGGGCACTTCCTATACGAAGCTGGGTACGCTCACAAAAAATGCGGCCGTCAGTATTGTGACGCCCGGAAGCGCGGGCGGCTGGCATAAAATCTGGTACAACAACCGCGAGGCGTACGTCTACGCAAGCTATGTGAAAATAACAACGCCTGTCATCGCGGCCACGGGTACGGTCACGTCATCCACGCTGAATGTGCGCAGCGGGCCGGGTACTTCTTATACAAGCCTCGGCAAGCTCTCCAAGGGTGCATCGGTAAGCATCATCAGCGCGGGCGGCGCGGGCGGCTGGCACAAGATCTGGTACAACAGCCGCGAAGCCTATGTTTATGCGGATTACGTAAAAACGGCGGTTGCTGTGGAATGCACTGGCGTGGTGACCTCCTCGGTACTCAACGTGCGCAGCGGGCCGGGTACGTCTTATTCCAAGCTCGGGTCTCTCTCGAAGGGCGCGACCATTGAAGTGATACAGCGGAACGCCTCGGGCCAGTGGCACAAGATCCGGTACAACGGCGCGGAGGCCTACGTCCACGCTGATTACGTCAAGCTCTCCGGAGGATATACCCAGACGGATACCACCCCGACTGCTGCTGTATACGCGACGGTAAACGCCAACCGTCTGAACCTCCGTAAAACCGATTCCATGGACGGCACGGTTATCACAACACTTACACGCAACACCGTCGTACAAGTACTGGAGCAGGGCGGAACCTGGATGAAAGTACGCTATTCAGGCGTTGACGGATACGTGTACGCGTCCTATATGCAGCTATCCGGTGCCACCTATGCCAAGGTGACATGCAGCACGCTCAATGTCCGCAGCGGCGCTTCCACATCGTCATCCGTTTTGGGGATGCTGAAAAAAGGCGAAGTTGTGCAGGTAATCGAAAAGGGCAGCACTTGGCATAAGATATTGTACCAATCGGTTACAGCGTATGTTTATGCGGCATACATTGCCTTTTGAAAGGGCTTTCCGCACAGGAGATCCCTTTTATACGAAGCCGCGGCGCTTTTCCGCCAAGAGAAACCCTGTTTCGTTTCCAGATGCATCCGCTTGCCGAAGGCTGCTTTACCACATAATACCCCCTGCGTTTCTCATCACCCAGATATGGTATCCGAATATACATTCCATATGCCTGTTCCCAAGAGTTATCCACCGTTTTTCGCAGGTTATCCACCGTCAATGGTGGATAACTCTGCATTTCAGGCAGTATATTTATACATTAGTATACATACCGAAACATAATATAAGAGGCGGCACACCCGTGCCACCTCCCGCAATTTCGCTTTTATAATATCCGGGTAAGAAATTGTCTCGTGCGCTCCTGCCGCGGCGATCCGAAAATTACCTCGGGAACGTCCTCTTCCACGATTACACCCTCGTCCATAAACACTACCCTGTCCGCCACGTCCTTCGCAAAGCCCATTTCGTGCGTTACGACAAGCATGGTGAGCCCGCTTTCCGCAAGGCCCTTCATCACCTTCAACACCTCTCCCACCATCTCCGGGTCTAAAGCGGAGGTCGGCTCATCGAAGAGCAGCGCCTCCGGCTCCATCGACAGCGCCCGCGCGATGGCCACGCGCTGCTTCTGTCCGCCCGAAATCTGGCTGGGCTTGGCGTTGATGAACTGCGCCATACCGACCTGTTCCAGGTATTGTATCGCGGTTTTCCTCGCCGTCTGTGCGTCGCGCTTCAGTACCTTTACCTGCCCGACCACGCAGTTGTCCAGCACCGTCAGGTTATTGAACAGGTTGAACTGCTGGAACACCATGCCCATTTTGGCGCGGTACTCCGCCGTGTTGAGCGCATCGTCCAATATGTTCCGGCCGTGATAGATAACCTCTCCGCTCGTCGGAATCTCCAGAAGGTTGATGCAACGCAGCAGCGTGGATTTGCCCGAACCGGAAGCGCCGATGATGCATACGACCTCGCCTTTGCTCACAGAGAAGTCAATATCCTTGAGCACCTCGACAGAGCCGAAGTTCTTTTTCAGATGCCTGATCTCTAGTATCGTATCCAACGCTTCTTCTCCCCGCCGTCCGTAATTTTCAGCTCCGCCTCAGGCACCGTTTGCGAGCCGTGGATTCTGAATGTCTTGGGTCCGTCCATCCTGCGTTCTATCGCCCTCAGTATGCGCGTTACCGTAAACGTCATAATAAAGTAAAGCACACAGGCGATAAAGAAGGACGCGAAGTAGTCGTACGTTTTAGCCGCCACTGTGCTGGTCTTAAAATACAGCTCTGAGACAGAAATTACATTCAGCACCGATGTATCCTTGATGTTGATCACAAACTCATTGCCCGTGGCAGGCAGTATGTTGCGGATGGCCTGCGGCAGTACAACACTCGTCATCGTCTGCCCGTGCGTCATGCCGATGGAATGCGCTGCCTCAAACTGTCCTTTGTCGATGGACAGTATGCCGCCGCGCACGATCTCCGCCATGTACGCGCCGGTGTTGATGGATACGATCACGATGCCCGCGATGATGCGGTTCAGGCTGATACCTGTCAGCGCGGCAAAGCCATAGAAAATGACCATCGCCTGCACGATCATTGGAGTGCCGCGAAAAATTTCTATATAGACGGCCAGCAGCGCGTTGACGATTTTCAGCAAAACCCGCTTGACAGGAGAACTCTTGGCGTCCACCGGTATCGTCCGTACGACGCCGATGCCAAGTCCGATAACGAAGCCGATCAAAGTACCTATGATCGCGATGAGCAGCGTAATCTCGGCTCCCTGAAGAAACATCGCACCATATTTGCCAATGATCTTGCCTACGCTTTCAAAAAACACGTCCGAGTCCTCCTGTCACGTTCCTTCACTCAACCCTGTGACTGGTTTGCAATCGCCGCGTCCATAATGGCGATGCGATCATCGTTCGAGAGACCGGCCAGCACTTCGTTGATACCTGCCAGCAGGTCTGCCTCACCCTTCTTGACGCCTACCGCAATGGTGGTGTAATCGTCCGAGATCGTGAAGCCCGCACCAGCCGGGAACTCTACAAAGTAGTACGTATCCGGATCCGCGGTCATTGCCGATTCGCCCTCCGGCTTCTCACTCACATACCCGTCGATGATACCCGACTGCAGCGCCACGCGCATGGCGCTGAAATCCTTCATCGCTTCCTGCTTATCCACGCCGGTAATCTGATCGATCACGTCGTAGTGGAACGTGCCGAGCTGTCCGGTAATCTTCGCGCCCGCAAAGTCCGCGAAACTCGTCGCACCTTCATACGCGCCGCCCTTTTTCACCACGATGCCCAGCACGATGTCTGAACGGTAGTAGCTGTCCGAGAAGTCGATGGCCTCGCGGCGATCCGGCAGCGGAGACATACCCGCGATAATCGCGTCGATAACGCCCGACTGTACGGCAGGCACCAACCCGTCCCACGCGGTGGGAACAATCACCAGCTCACGTCCCAGCCCTTCGGCAATCAGCTTGGCGATCTCGACGTCGTAGCCGCCCGCGTACTGCTCCGTGCCTTCAATGGCTACGGCACCGTTGCTGTCGTCCATCTGTGTCCAGTTGTAGGGAGGATACGCGCACTCCATGCCGACCTTAAACGTCTCTGCCGTCAGCGCGTCGGAGGTTTCTGCCGCGACCGACTCCGAAGCGGAAGCCGAAACCGCCGCCGATTCGCTCTCCTCCTCAGTCTGCGCCGCACCCGCGCACCCGGCCATCATGCCAGCCAGCATCATGACCACCATCAGTGCCAACAAAACTTTCTTCATGTTGAATTCTCCTTTATTTTAACATGTTAATATAATAAATTATTGTACCCATATTCTCACGCTTTTCGTGTTTCGTCAAGTATAAAAAGCGCATAATGTATGAAATCAGGGCATATTCGCGCCAGTCTGGTTTTTTCGGAGCAGACGTTCCTGAACGCGCTTCACATCCACCTGAGATACGATCGTTGCAGCGAACATCAACGCGCATCCCGCGAGCTCTCTGCCCGTAAACGTTTCGCCCAGCAGGAGTACGCCGCTGAGCGCGGCGAACACCGCTTCAAGGCTCAGTATCAGGGACGCAACGGTGGGTTCTGTGTTCCTTTGACCCAGAATTTGCAGGGTATACCCCGCCCCTCCCGATATCACTCCCAAATACAGCAGCGGTGCCCAGCAGGATATGACTTCCGCAAAATCCGGTTTCTCAAAAATCAGCATCGGAATGGCGGCGGTCAGAGAGGCTACGAAGAACTGGATACACGACAGCACCACGCCATTGGTAATCGGTGAGAACTTGTCCACCACCAGAATATGTACCGTGAATATAAGTGCGCACAGCAGCACATACAGATCACCCTTTGCGACGCTGAACCCTTCTTTCACACAGAGCAGATACAACCCCGCGAGGGCGGCCAGAACGCTGAGCCAAACAACCAGCGTTACCTTGCGCCCCCCGAAGAATCGGAAAATAGGAACAAACAGTATATACAGGGCGGTAATAAAGCCTGCCTTGCCCGCATTCGTGGATTCGAGCCCGGTCTGCTGGGAAACCGTGGCAAGCATCAGGCACAGACCGCACAGCGCGCCGCCCAGCAAAAGCGCTTTCCTTGATCCTGCGCCGGACTTGGTTTCAACACACGCCTGCCGCGTTTTTTCCCTGCGAACGCTGAACAAGGCGGCGGGCAGCAGCGCGATCCCGCTGATAAAAAAACGGGCCGCCGTCAAAGTGAACGTACCCACCTGCACGACGCCTATCTTTTGGGCAACAAACCCCGCTCCCCATATGAGTGCGGTCGTGAACAGGAGTATGTTTCCCTGAAGCCGCGCTTTTTTCATGATGCCTCCATCTTAACTGTTCTCTGCAGCGCCTGCATTTTTGCAATTATATTATAAAGGAAACATATATGCAATTGCCGTTTTCCGACACAAAAAAAGCCGGGCGCGGTATTCCGCGAGCCCGGCGTTTAATGAAGAAAGCTCTGATTCAAGCTGTGTTTACATTGTCAAACCGGGTTCATGCCCGGCCAATCCGATACTCCCCGCTGCGGAGGAACACCCCGCACAGGAGGATTAAATGATAAAAAAAGCCTTACACGGCTCCTTTTATCTGTACTGCGCATACCAGACCCGATTGCTATGCATCCTGTCCGGCACATACTCCGCTCTGCAATATTCTTCATATTCACGCGGAGCTTCCTTCGGCGCAAGCAGCACGTACATCGCTATCAACGCCACGATGATTCCAACGGCTACCATTTCAATCCCTCCTCTGCTCCTTATTGTCTCACTTGAGGCTGCCGCATTGGCCGCACGTTTCACTTTCGTCCAGTTCGATTGCCCCCACGCCCACTTCGCAGACCGCCTGCAAAAGCAGCTGAATGCTCTCGACCACCTGAGCACGCTTTTCCTCAGTCACCGCGCCCAGCACCTTCCCGTAGTACACGTCCATCGAAGACTCGATGCCGTGAAACTCCGCAAGGCCCAGACTGGTCAGCGAGATGGTCACAAACCGCCTGTTTCCGGGATCCGTCGCGCGGTGGGCAATACCCTTTACCACCAGGGTATCCACCGCCCGGCTGACTGTGCTGTTGTCCAGCCCCATCTTTTCGGAAAGTTCCTTTACCGAGATACTGCCTGCGCGGCCGATTTCAACCATCGCATGACACTGCGTCAGCGTAATACCGCAGCACGATTTCAAATGATTCTCATCCATCACGATACGGCGCTCGAGCCGTCGCATGGTCTCTCTCAGCAATTTGGACGCTTCAGCCATCTCTTCACCTCGCAAGTATTGTACCATACAACCGTTGCAATTTGCAATAGTTGCGCTAGAAATATTCCCAATTTTTTTGTTAATTTTATATTACAAAAATAGAACAGGACCTGCACATGCAAGTCCCGAAAAAGTGATTCTCGTAAATGTCTTCCTATACTGCAGCTTTAGGCAATGTGGAACCAGCATACGGCATCACATAGCACCGGGCACCCGAACCCAGCTGCTTCCGCGCGGCATCGAAGGCCTGCTGCAGATCGGCAAACGGCTCCATAAACATGCTCCGGACAAAATCCGGCTCCATGTCGGAAACCAGAAAAATGCGCTTGGTGGCGAGCACCATGCTGATTGCCGCCGCTTTGTGCCCGCCCAGCTCGAAGCGGCACGCGATTTCCTTCACCATGTCCGCCGGACACGGAAAGCCCGTCATCCAGCGTTCAAACACTTCCTCGCCCAAGCCCTCCTTGCAGCACGCGCAGAGTATGATAATGCCGCCGTCACGGCACGCGTGCTTGGCGTTGTCCAGCGCCTTTTGGGCCTGATACAGGTTGATGTCCTTGGGGTACCCTCCCGCCGACGCAACCACGATATCCGCCTGCCGTTCGATTCTCACCTTATAGAGTGTGTCGAGAAACGCGCAGGCTTGGCGATGCGCCTGAATATAGTGTCCCGCACTGGCGTGAATGATCTTCTTCCTTTCATCCAGCACGACGTTGATGATAAAGTCCAAGCGGACAAAATCGGTGACGCTGTCGATGTCCTCGCGTACCGGGTTGCCGTCAAGCCTGCCCGCGACGGCAGTGTCCCGCACCATCATAGAATGATTGGCCTGTATCGCGTTATGCGTTGAGACTCCGGGCATAATCGCTTTCGCGCCGCCCGAATATCCCGCAAAGTAATGATACTCCACATTTCCGAAGGCGATCACCCTGTCGGCTTGTGCGACAGGGCGAAAAATCTCCACGGGCGTTCCCTGCTTTGTCGTTCCCATTAAAACGCAATCGTTGGTATCAAGGTCTACGCTTTTCACTTTGAGAAAATTCTCTTCACCCAGAAGGTACTTTTGTTCTTCAGGGGTATGCTTCCTATGGTTGCCCAATGCAAACACGATGCAGATATCGCTGAGGGAACAGCCCGCGGATTCAATCTCTTTCAATACATGGGGAAGCACAACGGCGGTTGGCATCGGGCGGGTGATATCGCTGGTGATGATTACTATTTTCTCGCCGGGCTTGACAATCTGCGACAGTCTTGGCGTACCCACGGGCGTCTCCAGCGCACGCAAAACCGCTTCCGCGCCGGTAAGCTCCGCCTGTACCGCGTTGGGTTTCATGACGCCCAGCAGATTATCATTCTGAATGTCCAGCGTCTTTGTCGTTTTGTCGTAACCCAGCTCGAATTTCATATACCTCAGACCTTCCATTACTGGTGGATGCCATGACCCTGCGCGGCATGCGCGGCTTCCATAATCATCTCGGACACAGTGGGATGCGCGTGGATGGTATCGGACAGCTCATCCAAAGTGCCTTCAGCCCGCATGGCAGCGCCTATTTCTCCGATGATGTCGGTCGCGCGCGGCGCCATGATGTGACAGCCCAGCAGCTCGCCCGTCTTTTCTTCAACGATGAGCTTAACCGTACCCGCGGTCTCCCCCATAATCATGGAGCGCCCGTTGGCGGCGGTGGCAAAGCGGCCCACTTTATACGCAAGCCCTTTCTCCTTCGCCTGACCCTCGCTGAGTCCTATGCTGGCAATCTCCGGCTCTGTATACACACAGGAAGGCACGATGCCATAATCCATCCGTCGGGTTGCTCCCGCGATGCTTTCCGCGGCCACGAGCGCCTGTGCCGACGCCACATGCGCCAGCTGCACTTTTCCCGTCACATCGCCGATGGCCCAGATACCCGGCACGTTGGTTTTCAGATACTCATCCACTACGACGAATCCGCGGCTCAGCGCTACGCCCGCGGCTTCCAGATTTAATCCGTCGGTCACCGGCCTGCGCCCCACGGCGACGATGCATGCCTCCGCGGTGACACTGCGGGCTTCGCCCTGCGTATAGTGCACGGTGACGCCCGTCTCAATACGGTCCACCTTTGCGCCAACCGCAATGTCGACGCCGCGCCTCGCAAGTTCCTTCCGCATCAGCGCGGAGATCTCCGCGTCGATGGGCGGCAGAATCTCCGGCAGCATCTCGATAACCGTTACCTTGACATCGAGCGCCGCAAACAGCGTGGCGAACTCAATGCCGATGACGCCGCCGCCGATGATGACAACGCTCTTGGGGCACTGCGTCCACGAGAGCACCGCGTCGGAATCCACGACGCCCGGCGTATCGATCCCGGGAATGGGCACGCGCGCGGGCGCGGAGCCCGTCGCGATGATGATATCCTTCGCTTCAATCTCGTCCCCGCCGACAAGCAGCGTGTGCGCGTCCTGGAAGGACGCGGCCCCGGCGATGACCTCCACGCCGTTCTTCTTCTCCAGCGCGGCAACGCCCTTGCGCAGCCTGTCCACCACGGTCGCTTTGCGAGCCGCGATCTTCGCGTAATCGAATGCCGCCGGGCCTGCCGAAATGCCGTATACCGCCGCATCCCGCACGGTGCGATACACCTCCGCGCTTTGCAGCAGTGCTTTTGTCGGAATACACCCGCGGTTCAGACACGTGCCGCCCAGTTCCGCCTTCTCTATCAACGCACACTTTTTGCCCAGCTGAGCGAGGCGAATCGCCGCTACATAGCCGCCCGGGCCTCCGCCGATAACAACGGCGTCAAATTGTTTCTTCATATACGCACCTCAAAGCATCAGATAGGGCTGTTCAAGATACTGCTTTACGCGCGCGAGGAACTGTGCCGCCGGAGCGCCGTCCACGATGCGGTGATCATAGGACAGCGTAAGCTGCATAACAGGACGGATAACGATGGTATCATCGTCCGCCGCGACAGGCGTTCTGGCTATTTGCCCCACCGCCAGTATCCCGGTTTCCGGCGGGTTGACGATGGCCACGAAGCTGTCCAGCCCGAACATGCCGAGATTGGAGATGGTAAAACTCCCGCCCTGGTATTCGCTGGGCTGCAGTTTGCCCGATTTGGCTTTGTCCGCCAGCGCCCGGATGCTTTGCGAGAGCTGCTCCAGCGTCATCAGATCGGCATCTATCACCACCGGCACGATCAGGCCGCCGTCGACGGCGACCGCGATGCCAAGATTCACAAAGTCCTTCTGCAGTATGCCCTCCGGCGTTAATTCCGCGTTCATCGCGGGGTATTCCAGCAATGCCCGGCATACCGACAGCGCCACGATGTCGTTGAAGGATATCTTTTTGTCTGCCGCCTTGTACGCCTCGCGCAGGCGCGTCGCTTCGCTCATGTCCACGCTGATGCGGTGGGAGGTCTGCGCGGCAGTGCGCAGGCTTTCCAGCATGCGTTCGGAGATGACCTTGCGCATGCCCTTGAACGGCACCAACGTGCCCTTGCGCTCCCCCGCGGGTTTGCGCGCCGTAATGGCTTTCATCACATCGTCGCGGACGATTTTGCCCGCCGTGCCGGTGCCCGTCAGCCCTGCCGTATCCACGCCTTCCATCGCCGCCACCTTCTTCGCAAGCGGGGTGATGGCGGGCGCGGACGCCGCATACGCGACGACGTCCCTTTCGACGATCATGCCTTCATCGCCGGTCCCGGAGATCGCCTGATAGTCGATGCCCTTCTCCTCCGCCAATGACTTCGCGCGCGGCGTGATGAACACGCGCCCCTCCGCGGAAACCGCGGCAGCCTTCGGAGCCGCAGCCGGAGTCACCGCCGTTGCCGGGGCAGACTCGGCCGGCGGAGCGGCGGCAGGCGCGCTGCCAATCAGCGCCGAATAATCCTCTCCCGGCGCTCCGATGACCGCGATGGTCTCCGTGATGGGTACCACATCCCCCTCGCCGCGGACGATTTTGAGCAGCGTGCCGTCCTCCATCGCTTCGATGGTAATGGTCAGCTTATCCGTTTCCATCTCGAACAGCGGCTCGCCCTTAACGGCCCTTCCGCCTTCCTTTACAAGCCACTTTGTAATGGTGCCTTCCGTCATCTGAAGCCCCTGTTTGGGCATAATCACCTTGCTCGCCATGGCTCCTCCTATCTGTGAAGCGTGCGGTAAACCGCAGCCTTGATCTCATCCTTCTGCGGTACCACGGCGTTTTCCAGCCCGAGGTTGAAAGGCAGCGTGCACATCTTCGCGCCCAGCCTCTCCGGCGGCGCATCCAGATATTTGAACGCGCGCTCCACGACGGACTCCGCAATCTCGGTACCGGGGCCCATGGTGCGGTGCGCCTCATGCACCGTGACAATGCGTCCGGTCTTCTTCACGGACTCCACCACGGTGTCGATATCCAGCGGCACCAGCGTGCGCGGATCGATAACCTCGCAGGATATTCCCTCCGCCTCCAGTTCCACAACGGCTTCCATGGTGCGCGGCACATAGAGCAGGCTGCATACGATGGTCACGTCGCTGCCCGCCTGCACGATGCGCGCCTTGCCGAAAGGCACGGAGAATTCCGGATCATCAGGAACCTCGCCCTTCGTCGCGTACAGCGCCTTGTGTTCAAAGAACAATACCGGGTTGTCGTCCCGAATGGCGGTGCGCAGCAGCCCCGCCGCGTCCGCAGGCGTGGAAGGACAGGCCACCTTCATGCCGGGAATGTGCATGAACAGCGCTTCTACGGACTGCGAATGCTGGCCCGCGTTGCCGCGCCCCACACCCTGCTGTCCGCGCACAACAAGCGGCACTCTCGCTTTGCCGCCAAACATATAGCGTATCTTTGCCGCCTGGTTGAGCAGCTGATCCATGGCGACATACGTAAAGTCCATATACATCAGCTCCACCACGGGGCGCAGCCCCGCGCATGCCGCGCCGACACCCGCGCCCACGAAGGCGCTTTCGCTGATGGGCGTGTTGCGCACGCGTTTCGGGCCAAATTCATCGAGCAATCCGCGCGTACAGCCGAATATTCCGCCCTGCTCCGCAACGTCCTCGCCCATCACAAAAACGGTTTCATCGCGCCGCATCTCTTCGGCGAGCACATCCTTAATCGCCTGCGCGTAAGTCTTGACAGCCATCACTTTGCCTCCTTTTCAGCGACGTAGTACACGTTGTCCATCACCGTGGCGGGATTCGGCTCCGGGCTGGCAACCGCAAAAGCCGCTGCTTCTTCCACATCCGCATTGGCTTTCTGCTCGATGGCGTCCAGTTCTGCCTCTGTAGCGGTGTTTGCCTTCAGCATCTCGGACCGCATGCGCTTAATGGGGCATTTGTCCATCCATGCTTTTACTTCTTCGCGCGTACGGTACACCTCCGGATCGCCCGTCCAATGACCGCGCCAGCGCCCGGTCTTGCATTCGATGAGCGTCGGGCCTTTGCCTTGCCGCGCCCGTTTGATCGCCGTTTCAGCCGCCTCGTAGATCGCGAATACATCGTTGCCGTCCACTGTGATGCCCGGGATGTCGTACCCCTTGGCGCGAACGCTGATGTCTTTGACAGACGTACTCTGCGCAGCGGAAACGGAGATCCCGAAGCCATTGTTTTCGCAGACAAATATGACCGGCAGCTTCCACACGGACGCAAGGTTGATGCTCTCGTGGAAGGTGCCCTGATTGGAAGCGCCGTCGCCGAAAAACGCGACCGTGACGTTGGACTTTCCGAGGTAGCTTTGCGCCAGCGCGCCGCCCACCGCGATGGGAATGCCGCCGCCTACGATGGCATTGGCGCCAAGGTTTCCTTTTTTCAGGTCAGCGATGTGCATGGAACCGCCTCTGCCATGGCAGAACCCCGTTTCCTTGCCCATCAGCTCGGACATGGCCGCTTTGAGGTCGCCGCTCTTGGCAATGCCATGGCCGTGGCCGCGGTGCGTACTCGTGATATAGTCCTCGTCCGAAAGCTGCGAGATAATGGCCGACGCAATCGCTTCCTCTCCGGTGTAAAGATGCACGGAACCGCGCAGCTTGTTGGCCGCGAAGAACTCGTACGCCTTCTCCTCAAAGAAGCGGATCTCGTTCATCACCCGGTAGATCCAGAGCTGTCTTTGTTTTTCGATCGTTGCCATATTCTCCTCCTCTATGTGATTCCAGATTACAGGCTCCGTTATTGGTCTGGCGCGAAAGCCCATGCCCCCGCGCCCGCTCACGCTGCCTAAGCTTCGGCAGGCTCGCTTTGTTCTATATCCTCGCTACACCGCTTTTGCGCGCCGCCTCGGCAACCGCTTTGGCAACCGCCCCGCCCACGCGCGGATCAAACGGCGCGGGAATGACGTACTCGGAATTCAGCTCTTCATCAGAGACGAGGCCAGCCAGCGCGTACGCTGCCGCGATCTTCATCTCGTCATTGATGTCGCTCGCGCGCACATCCAGCGCGCCGCGGAATATTCCCGGGAATGCGAGCACGTTGTTGATCTGATTGGCGAAATCGCTGCGGCCGGTGCCGACAACGCTGGCGCCTGCCTTTATCGCAAGGTCCGGCATGATTTCCGGCGTCGGGTTGCTCATGGCGAATATGATGGGGTTGGGGTTCATGCTGCGCACCATTTCCTCGGATACAATGCCCGGTGCCGAAACGCCGATGAATACGTCCGCGCCTTTGATGACCTCAGCCAGAGAGCCCTTCTTCATTTCGCGATTGGAGATCTTCGCCATTTCCTGCTTGAAGGGGTTAAGCCCTTCTCTGCCTTCCCAGATAGCGCCTTTGGTATCGCAGAGAATGACGTTGCGCAGGCCGAGGCTCATCAGCAGCTTTGTCACCGCCACACCCGCGGCACCTGCGCCGGACACAACGCACTCCTGCTCCTCCAGCTTGCGGCCGGTGAACTTCATGGCGTTGATCATCGCGGCAGTGGTTACCACCGCGGTTCCATGCTGATCGTCATGGAATATGGGGATGTCGCAGCGCTGCTTGAGCTTCTGCTCAATTTCGAAGCAACGCGGAGCAGCAATATCCTCGAGGTTGATCGCACCAAAGCTGCCGGAGATCTGATAGACTGTCTCGACGATGGTCTCCACGTCCTTGCTTTGAATGCAGAGCGGAAAGGCGTCCACATCGCCAAAAGCCTTAAACAGCACACACTTGCCTTCCATTACGGGCATGCCCGCCTCCGGGCCGATGTCGCCGAGGCCCAGCACCGCGGTTCCGTCGGTGATAACCGCCGCCATATTCCATCTGCGCGTCAGTTCATAGCTCTTCGACTTGTCCTTCTGTATCTCCAGGCAGGGCTCCGCCACACCCGGCGTATAGGCCAGGGACAGATCGTTTCTGTCTTTTACGGGCGTTTTTGCGATAACCTCAATCTTGCCCTTCCACTCATAGTGCTTTTTCAGGCTTTCTTTTCTGTAGTCCACTGTATACCTCCGTGATTACGTAAATTGTAATATGGTATTACCAATATAATATCACAGGGTTAAACCCTTATCAACAGCAAATAGTCCTTAAAATTTGCATAATGGCTGTATTGCGATTGTTTTTATCACTAGTTTTCTATATTAAAGCGTATTTCTTTATAACGCTCCCAATATCATATAATTTTTTATTTACTTGGTATGACAATTGGACATTTCTGTTGTGATATGGTATGATGCTTTATGCAATATACAATATCCTGCAAAGGGAAGATATTATGCTTGAACCGCCAAAAAAGACAAGGTTGTACGAAAATATTATCGGGCAGCTCCTCGCCCTCATTAAGGACGGTACATTAAAGCCCGGGGATAAACTCCCGCCGGAGCGCAAGCTGGCGGAGGATCTTAATGTGAGCCGAACTGCGATACGGGAGGCACTGCGCTCGCTGGAGAGCATGGGATACATCAGCTCCAAGGTGGGCGGCGGCACTTATATCAATAAAATCACGCTGGGCAATGTGATGAACCCTTTTTCCGCCGTGCTTTCCCAGAACAAAAAACTGATCGCGGAGCTGTTTGAGGTCCGCATGCTGCTGGAAACGGAAATTGCGCGTCTGGCGGCCTTGCACATCACGCCGCAGAAAATTCAGGCGCTGCAGCGCGCGCTGGACGCAATGCGCTCCGATGTAGAGGCTGGCGGCAGCGGCGTCGATGGTGATAATGCCTTTCACAGCGTACTAGCCGCCGCTTCCGAAAACGAAGCCATGAAGCTGATTCTCGACATGTGCGGCGATTTGCTCGCCAGCGCACGGGCGACAACACTCAGCATTGAGGGACGGCCTCGGCTAACGCTTCAGGAGCACGAGCAAATATTCGATGCGGTGCGCAAAGGCGACGGAACGCTTGCGGCAAAACGAATGAAACAGCACATTGCCGATGCGCAGCGCGTATTTGAAAAAGTCTCCGCAAAATAAGCAACGAACACGCAAATGCGCCCCGCAAAGCGGGGCGCATGTTGATTCAGCAGAGTTATCAAGCGGTTTCAGGAGATCATGTCGCCCTTGTAGCTGATCAGCGAAGCATCATGTACTCCCGGTATTGCCGAGAAGGCGTCTATCATTCCCGCATCACTTTCACGGATGTTCATTTCAATGGTCAGTTCCATCATGCCCTGAGAGATCATCTTGGATTTCAGCTTGCCCTGCGGCATCTTGCGCAGAACAGCCTGTACTTCCTTCTTGCAGCTTTCGTCAAAGCGAATGACCAGCATGAAGGGATAGTGGTGCTTGGAACGGAAGAGATTCCATACCAACAGGAAAATGCTGATAAGTACAGATGAGATAAGCGCAATCCACCATAGCTTAGCGCCCAGCGCAATGCCGCCCGCTATAGCCCAAAACATAAACACCGTATCCATGGGGTCTTTTACAGCGGTGCGGAAACGCACGATGGACAGCGCGCCCACGAGGCCCAGCGAAAGCCAGGTATTCGCCGTAATTGGCATGATAACCATTGCGGTTACCATGCACAGCATGATCAGCGAGGTACCGAAGCTTTTAACAAATATCACGCCGCTGAACGTAAGGCGGTAGATTAAATAGATCAGCAGTCCCAGCGCAAATGCGGATAAAAGGATCAGCACCGCATCAGTTACCGTTAAATCGGTCTTTTCCCCCAGGATGCTTTTCTTAAAGAAGTCCTCCGCCGCCAGCGAAATTGTGTTCATACCGTTTTTTCCTCCTACTCAAACTTTCTGCATATAACATATTTGGATATCGCACTGCGCTGAGCCGTGCCAATGTTGCCAAGAACACCGCGGATAGGCCCGGGCAGATACTTCTCAAACTTGACTTCCAGCACCATCATTCCTTCCTCGTACATGGGCATGGTGGGAATCCTGGGATCGAATATGTCCGTGAAGCCCGGACGCCACATACCGGAGCGAAGGTCCTTGTCGAACGTGATGCGAATGCTTTCAACCGGATATACATACGCCTCGCGTACATAATCCACAACGACACGCGGGCGCAGCCGGTTGGTGGTAAGCTCCATGAAAAGCTCGGGCGCCAGCGGCTCTTTGCGTCTCAACAGGAAACCGAATTCTCCCACGAGGATGCTTTCGTACTCATCGCGCGTCAGGTTCACCGTCTTCTTGGTGACAAACTGATTCTGTTTGATCTTCTTTTCAAACTTGATCACATCGTCGCTGAAGTTATAGATGCGTACACGATATTTTTTTCGGACATCGCTTCCTCCCATCTTTTCCATCAGCGCGCTCTCATACTCGTCATCAAAGTACAGGCTGCGAATGACGTATTCGCCGCTTTCTCCCGCGTACTTGTCCAGCTGCGCCAGCGATTTCAGCGTGTTGCGCAACAGCATGTACTCGTGGTAATTGATATAAAACTTGAGCTCGTGGCGATACGCGGGCGAAGCCTCTGCATCCTGAGCGGGCTCAAAGTATTCCTCAAACTCCGTACGCCGGTGTACCATGGGCGCCAGCGCGGGCGAATCAGTGCGAACCCGCATGCCGGAATTCGGCGCAGCCTCAGTAAAAATCTCCAGCTGCGACGCATCCGCTTTGGAATAGGCTTCGCGGAACTTACGTGTCCTTTGCCCATACTCGCGCGTCTGCAGAAACTTCTCGTCATCGCCGAACCCCAGTTCAAGCTCCTGCCGTGCAGCTTGCGGCTTGGGCCGCTCCGCGCGCGGCTCCGCCTGACGGAGCGTTTCACGAACAGATGGCTTCGGCGCGGCAGTTTGCTTCGGAACCTCTAAACGGGGCGCTTCCTCCCGCAAACCCACTTCCTGTGCGGGCTTTGCTGCGGAAGATTTCAGGGTAATTTCAATATGCTGCGGCGGCGCCTCTTCCCGCGGTTTTATTTCCTGCGCAGGCTTCGCAACGGATGGCTGTACAGGTATCTCGAGCCGTTCGCGCGGCTGTACGGGTTTTGGCGCAGGCGGCACCGAAGCCGTCGGCCGCGAATAGGGCTGCGCGCTCATCGTTCGCACCTGCGGCCGCTGAAGAGGCTCCGGGCTGGTGCGAACGCGCGTTTCGGAACGTGCCTGTATGGTGCGCGGCTGCGGGCGCTGTACGCGCTCCGCTTCCTCGCTGTAAGTCTTCGTCTGAGCGTCGTCGTTTTCTTCCGCAGACGTCCGGTTCCCACCGACGCTCATGCGGTACCCCCCGCGCTCCGCGCGTTTATCATTGGATTTCTCCAGCTGCACATCAAAGGCGCTGCGTTTGGGCGCGAAGTCCTTGCTTGAAAGCGGCTGCAAATCCTTGCGCTTGACAAGCGGCGTTTCCTTCTTCAGCCTTCTGAAAATGTCATCATCCCGCATCGTTTTCCGTATCTCCCTACTGACCGTATGTATCGATTTCCCACTGTGTCGGCGCGCGCCCTGCGGTACCAAACAGTTCTTCCGTCTGCTGTGCTGAAAGGCCAAAGTATTGGCGCAGCTCGTATACGACGACCTCCGGCCGGTTTTCCACGAAGTACTGAAGCCGTGCCATATGGGTATTAAAGTTGCCCTCCGACTGTCCGGTGATCGTCCTGTCCTGTACCCGTTCCGCGCTGATCTCCTCCGCAAGTGCGCCCATCCGTTCCGTCATGTACTCCGTGGAAAAGCGCGTGTTGAGCAGCTCCGCAAACCGTTCGAGAAACGCCTGCCGCCATGCGTCGTTCTCCAGCATGCTGCGGCTGAGTTCCGTGGAATACATAAAGCTTGCGCCGCGTCCGTCGGGATTGAAGAACAGGCTGGTCGCATTGCGGGCCACCTTATAGAAGCCCCAGTCGATATCGTAGAGTATCCAGCGCCACTTGCCGTCCGTTTCAGACGAGCGCCAGAACTTCACGTTGCCCAGATCCGCATTGCTGAAGAATATCTCCGCGATGCACCAGTCCATGTAATTGTCCACGTCAATCCGCGAGGCGACGTAGTCAAAATTGTCCTGATCGGCAAGGCTGTTGCTCTTGCAGAACTCAATGAGCGCCTTGTAGTCTGCGCTGTCTCCCACGAGCGCTGTGCCGTTGCCCACCAGCAGATCGATGGAGGACAAGTCCTCTATATTGTAATGCTGCGCAAGATAGTACTTGTTGACCTTCTCGCGCATGTAGTACACACCCCAGTATTGGCCGTTCAGATACACAAGGCACGCCCGGTAGTCCATGTACTCCAGATCCGTCGCACCCCCGATGAGATCCGCCGCCAGCACATCCCGCAGCTTGGTCAGCTTTCCGTCATTGCCTCCCGCGCGCAGCACGATGGACTTGTACTCCGTAAAAGGCTGTGTACTGAAAAACGGATAGCTCAGTGAACTGTCCCCGTACCGGCCCCGCGCAAAAACGGCGAAGGACTTCTGCGCGTCCGTGCGAGAATACGCGCCGAAAAGCCGAAGACCGATATCCTGTACAAACACACGCTGCCCGTTTTCGATTAGCTCGATGCTGGCGGGCACCTCCCACTCCTCCGAGAAGTTGGTATAGATGCCGTGCTCCGCACCAAAGAGCAAATCCGGAGCGGTGACCAGCGACACGATGGGCAGGCTGTGCTGCTCGCCGATAACATACGTCGCCGTAGCGACCGCGCTCTCGATATAGCCGTCCCGATAGGCCCGCGCGCGGATGATACCCGTCGCGCTTACAGGGACGGGGCCGCTGTACCTTGCGGAGCTCTTTGTAGGATCCGAGCCATCCGTCGTGTAGTAGATTGCCGCGTCCGCGGTGCCGCAGGACAGAGACACCTGCTGGGCTCCGTCGTAGCTGCCCGCTAAAACGCTCATGGACGGCATGTCCGTTACGCCTTCGCTCGGGGACCCATTGGCTGCGCCGGGCGTCGGATCCCGAAAGTAAACGAGCGCGCTTTTCCCGTCTGTACGTCCCATTGACGCGCCCGCGGGAATGCGGCGGATATTGTACCTGTCCAACAATGCGCCGCCGCCGTCAAACAGCGCCAGCACTTCGCCGGCCGCGCTCAGCTTATAGTTGGTATGTATATACTTTTTTTTTTCGCCGTCGTCGCCCAGACCCGAAGCCAGTACCGTCAGATACTGACCAGGCTCCAGCGTAACATCGCCGAAGCGCCACTTGGCCGGATTGCCTGAGTCATCGGTCAGTCCAAAGCCCGAAAGATTCACACTCTGGCTGCCGCGGTTATAGAGCTCAATCCAGTCGTAATATTCGCCGTTCTCCTCCGCAAGGTAGCCCGAATTGGAAGTCATCACTTCGTTGATGATTATGTCTCCCAGCGCCACCTGGTTGCTTTGCTCGAACTGTGAATATCCTTCCTCACTGTTGGGATACCCCGGCGTAGGCAGGCTGGATACCTCCCAGTCAGCGCCGTACACACCATCCGTCATGATGCGGGAGTACGCGTTATCGGAGGGCAATTCACTCACCGGTACCTCATCCAGGATCAGCCCCTGGGGATTGGAAAGCACGATGGTTTCCTGATAGGAAGAGATGCGGAAATTGGTATGAAACGCGCGGCTTTCGGCGTCCGTTGCCAGCGTGTCCTTCCCCGACGCAAATACGACGAGATATCCGCCCGCTTCCAGCGTGACCTCCGGGAACTTCCATTTCAGCGTTTTGTCGGCGTCGTCCGAGAGACCATATCCGTTCAGATCGACCGCCTCGCTGCCGCAGTTGTAAATTTCGATGTAGTCGCTGTAGACACCCGTATTGTCCTGCAGCGTTGTATTGTTGGACGACATTACCTCGGTAATAATCAAGGAGGTATCGGATGCCTTCCGGCTTTGCTCAAATGCGGCACGGCCCGCTTCATCATTGGAAAAGCCGGGCGTCGGACCCACACCGCTTTGCGCGTCGAAATTTCCCCAGTCTCCCGTTCCCAGAATAAGTCCTCTCGAAACGTCCTGCGTCTGAGCTTCGTATTCCACCGTATCCACTTCCGCGCCCGAAGCGCTGGTCAGATATATCGTCCCGCCGTCAGCGCTAAGCCTGAAGGCGGCATGCTGCACAGGATCGCTCGCGCTCGTCGTCCCCGTCCCGCTGGCAAACACCACGAGATATTCCCCCGCCTTCATCTGCATGCCAGAAGGAAACGTCCACTTTGCGGTATCAGAACTGTCATCCGAAAGCCCCATGCCGGAAAGGCTCACGGTCTCGCCGGTGGGGTTGTATAATTCAATCCAGTCGTTATAATTGCCGTTGTCGTCGGGCAGACACCCGCCGTTGGAGGCCATAAACTCATTAATAATGAGACCTGAACCAGAGGTCTCTCCGGCACCCGGCCCATTGTCCTGTCCCTTAAGATAGAAAAACAGTGCTGCGCCGAGGGCGAGAATCAGTATTACCGCGATAAGAATATTTCTGAATACCTTCAACGATCGCGCTCCTTTCCCCACCCCATGCCTGTCCAGTCAAAACTCATGGAGTGATTTTATCACGCTTCTTTTGCAAATACAACTCAGTATACTGTGAAATACTGCTTGTTTTCGTCCTTTCGCTGAATACAAGCCGCAAAAACCCCGAAAACCAAAAAGCCACCGGGGCATGTCATGCTTCGGCGGCAGATTCTCAGTTCATCAGCTGCGGTATTCATCCAAAAACTTTTCAATGTCAAAGCCGTTTTCGGCTCTGCGGAATGAGCCCTGCCCTGATACGAGGAGTACATCGTCCTCCATCGTAAAGCGGTATTCCTCTTCGTCCGCGGTGATGATTCCCTCGCCCTTACCCAAATCGAAGGTGTAATTGCCCTCGTCCCGCGCGCCGGGCATACGGCTTACCACCAGTTCTCCCGATTGGAATTGCAGCACCATGCCTCGCTCTTCGCTGTACCATGTGCCTTCCACCGGAGATTTCCCGGACAGCGCCAATATGAGCGCCAGTGCAATAACGGCAGCCGCTCCCAGCGTAATTCCCACGATTAAACCGATCTTCTTCCTCTTATATGCAGGCGCGTTTTCCTGCGGAGCGGCATACGGGGCAACCGGAATTGTACTTGCCGGCGAAGGGGACTGCTGCACACGGTACGTGGGCGTCGGCGGCATCATAGGCGGCGCTGGCTGCGGCGGCACAGGCCGCGGCGTCGGCGGCATCACAGGCGGCGCTGGCGTAGGCGGCACGGGCCGCGGTACCTGCGGCATCATAGGCGGCGCTGGCGCAGGCTGCACGGGCCGTGGCGTCGGCGGCATCATAGGCGGCGCTGGCGCAGGCTGCACGGGCCGCGGCGTCGGCGGCATCATAGGCGGTGCTGGCGCAGGCTGTACGGGTTTAACCTCATATGGCGGAGACGCCGGCGGCACGGTTTGCCCCGGTGCCTGCGGCGCGGTACGAACAGTATACCGAGATGCTGCGGGAACAGACTGCGGAGCAAAAGCGCTCTGCGCCGTCTTTACTTCACTGTCCAGCAGCGATCCGCAAACCTCGCAATACTTTGAGCGGGTTCCATTCTGATGACCGCATCGGGTGCAGTACATAGATCCGTCTCCTTATGCTATCCGCTTTCGCCGGATGTCACACCATTTTTATCCCAGCTGATTAAGCATGTTACTGAAATCGAAGCTCTTTTGCTCCACATAGGTTTTGGTCATAATTGTACCATCCCAGTTCAGTGTGGTACCGTCACAAGTAAAAGTACTCTCGCTGTCGCTGAGCCAAATTGTCCCCTGATCCTTCACGCTGCTGAACTGATACTTTCCATACTGCGGATCTGTACTCATTGAGGTCATCTCGATAACACCGTTCGGTTCAAACTTGACGTAACCATACCCGTTTTGCTCATACCATGTGCCCTTGAGCTCGCCCGGCACCCTGGCAATCAGGAAAATGGTCAAGAAAGCACCGATAACGAGCACGGCGGCAGCGGCAGCGATGATAACAATCCGGCGAACCCGCGCCTTCTGATTCCCCTTGACTTCCCCCGGCGTCAGCGCCGTCCCGCAATGCGGACATACCTTTTTGTCTTTCTTAACATTGACATTGCATTTCTTGCAGTACATAGCGTGTTTCTCCTCTGCATCGGATAGTGTGGATATTGTAGCATACATTTTGATTACAGCATACGGATTTTTTGTTCTTCCGAATAAACTTTCGGATAATTTTTAATCCGTCTCCGCGACTTGGCAACCATTCCACATTATAGCGCATTATGTCGAAATATTAACAAAAAAAACATCAAAACCGAAAAAATAATGAGTGCATTTGTGATGGTATTGTGATAAGATTCACATGTTGCTTGCGCTTGTTAAAAAATTAACAATTTAGAATATATACTACAGGAGGGGGACGTTATATGATCAGCACTGATGATACGCTTAAACGCGAAGAGCTGATAAGCTTCATCAAAGAACAGAAAAAGAAACCCGGGCCGCTGATGCCAGTGATGCAGAAGGCCCAGGGACTGTACGGAGCGCTCAGCTTCGACGTACAGGAGTTAATCGCGGAAGAGATGGGCATACCCATGAGCGAAATCTTCGGCGTAGCGACGTTTTATTCGCAGTTTGCGCTGGAACCCAAGGGCAAGTACGTTATCAGCGTCTGCATGGGAACGGCGTGCTACGTCAAGAATGTCGAGAAGGTCATGGAAAAACTCGTTGAAGAACTGGGCATACAGCCCGGCAAGACGACACCCGACGGAAAGTTCACGCTGGAAGCGACCCGTTGCCTCGGGTGCTGCGGTCTCGCCCCCGTCATCATGATTGAAGATCAGGTGTATGGGCGGCTTACCGCGTCCGACGTGCCTGGGATACTTGATAAGTATCGTAAGTAGCCATGAGAGATATCTCACTGCACATACTCGATATCGCGGAAAATTCACTCCGCGCCAAGGCCAGCCTCATCCAAGTTGGCATACTGCTTGACGAAGGCGCAGATACGCTGACAGTAATCATTGAGGACAACGGCTGCGGTATGAGCAGCGAGATGGTGGAACGCGTAAAAAGCCCCTTTACCACGACGCGCACGACGCGCAATGTGGGCCTCGGGATTCCGCTCTTTGCGGCAGGCTGTGAAAACACGGGCGGCAGCCTCGCAATCGAGTCCGAGCCGGGTGTGGGAACAAAGCTTACGGCGGTATACCGCAACTCGCACATCGACCGCCCTCCGCTGGGCGACGTGGCGCAGACGGTATGCACGCTGGTCATGGCGAATCCGGACATCGATTTTGCGTTTACCGCGCAGAAGTCAGAAGTGAGATTCGAGTTTGACACGCATGAAATTAAAAAAACGTTGGGCGGTGTGTCCATCACGCAGCCCGAGGTGGTACAGTTTATCAGCGAATACCTTTCAGAAGGATTAGAGCAAGTGTTTGGAGGGGAAGAACAATGAAGTCTTTGAAGGAGCTTGAAGAGATCCGGAACAGAACGCTGTCCCAGATCGATATCAGAAAAAAAGGCGAAGGCACTCGCATTGTGGTCGGTATGGCGACCTGCGGTATCGCCGCGGGCGCGCGCCCGGTGCTGAACGCTTTTGTGGAAGAAGTCGCCAAGCGGAACCTCGCGGGCGTAATGGTATCCCAGACCGGTTGCATCGGCGCATGCCGTCTGGAACCCATGGTGGAGATTTACACTCCCAATAACGACAAGGTGACCTACGTGAAGGTGAAGCCCGACATGGTGGGCCGCATCATCGCGGAACACGTCGTCAACGGCAACCCCGTGACAGAATACACGATTGGCTACGCCGAAGCCAACCAGCAGTAAAGAGGGAGGGTGAAAACAATGGCTATATACCGTTCTCATGTATTGATTTGCGGCGGCACGGGATGCACATCCTCCGACTCGCCGAAGATCATGGAGAAGATGAACGAGGAGATCGTAAAAAACGGCCTCGATAAAGAAGTCAAGGTGGTACAGACGGGCTGCTTCGGCCTCTGCGCCATCGGGCCCATCATGATTGTCTATCCGGAAGGGTGCTTCTATTCCCGCGTCAAGGTGGAGGATGTTCCGGAGATCGTCTCCGAGCACCTGCTGAAAGGGCGCATTGTGCAGCGTCTGCTGTATAAGGAAGCGACTGAAGAAGTGGAAACCTCTCTCGATAAGGTCGGTTTCTACAAGAAACAGAAGCGTATCGCGCTGCGCAACTGCGGCGTCATCGATCCCGAGAAGATCGAAGAGTATATCGCGTTCGACGGCTACAAGGCGCTGGGCACCTGCCTCTCCGAGTATTCGCCGCAGGACGTCATCGACATCATGAAGAAGAGCGGCCTGCGCGGACGCGGCGGCGGCGGCTTCCCCACCGGCACGAAGTGGCAGTTCTGCGCGAACGAAAAGAACGAGCAGAAGTACGTCATCTGCAACGCTGATGAGGGCGACCCGGGCGCGTTCATGGACAGAAGCGTGCTGGAAGGCGATCCGCATGCGGTGCTGGAGGCCATGGCCATCGCGGGGTACGCGATCGGTGCCAACATGGGCTACATTTACGTGCGCGCGGAGTACCCCATTGCCGTCAAACGGCTGGAGATCGCCATCAAACAGGCGCGTGAGTTGGGTCTGCTGGGCAAGAACATCTTTGGTTCCGATTTCAGCTTCGACATTGAAATCCGGCTCGGCGCGGGCGCGTTCGTCTGCGGCGAAGAAACCGCGCTGATTTCCTCCATCGAAGGGCATCGCGGCGAACCTACCCCCAAGCCCCCGTTCCCTGCGCAGAAGGGCCTCTTCGGCAAGCCGACTATAATCAACAATGTTGAAACATTTGCGAACATTCCGCAAATCATATTGCAGGGAGCCGATTGGTTCGCATCGATGGGCACCGAGAAGAGCAAGGGCACCAAGGTGTTTGCGCTGGGCGGCAAAATCAACAATACCGGCCTCGTGGAAATCCCGATGGGCACCACGCTGCGCGAGATCATCTACGATATCGGCGGCGGCATACCGGGCGGCAAGAAGTTCAAAGCCGCGCAGACGGGCGGCCCTTCCGGCGGCTGCATCCCGGCAAGCCATCTTGATACCCACATCGACTACGACTCGCTCATATCCATCGGGTCTATGATGGGCAGCGGCGGTCTTATCGTCATGGACGAGGACAACTGCATGGTGGACGTGGCGCGCTTCTTCCTCGACTTCACGGTCGACGAGTCGTGCGGCAAATGCCCGCCCTGCCGGATTGGCACGAAGCGCATGCTGGAGATCCTTGAGCGCATCGTTTCGGGCAAAGGCGAGCCGGGCGACATTGAGAAGCTGGAGAAGCTGGGCAACAACATCAAGAACTCCGCGCTGTGCGGCCTTGGTAAAACCGCGCCCAACCCGGTGCTCTCGACGATCAAGTATTTCCGCGACGAGTACGAAGCGCACATCTACGAGAAGCGCTGCCCGGCCGGCCACTGCAAGGCCCTGCTGAGTTACGTAATCGACAAGGACAAGTGCGTGGGCTGCAGCGCATGCTCGAAGGTCTGCCCTGTGGGCGCGATTTCCGGCAAGATCAAGGAGCCGTTCGAGATCGACCAGAGCAAGTGCATCAAGTGCGGCGCGTGCATGGCCCGCTGCAAGTTCGGCGCGATCGAGAAGAAGTAAGAAAGGAGCCAACGGATCATGATATCTTTGACGATAGACGGCATCAAAGTCGAAGTGCCGGATAATACGACGGTGCTGGAAGCGGCCCGCAAGGCGGGTATCCGCATTCCCACGCTGTGCTACCTGAAGGGCGTAAACGCCATCGGCGCGTGCCGCATGTGCCTTGTGGACGTACTGGAAGGCGGACGCGGCCTGCAGGCGGCGTGCGTGCTGCCCGCGGTAAACGGCATGGTGGTTTCCACCAACTCACAGACGGTGCAGGACGCACGCAAGGTGAACCTGCAGCTGATACTGTCCAACCACAACAAGAAATGCCTCTCCTGCGTGCGCAACCGCAGCTGCGAACTCCAGAAGCTCTGCGAAGAGCTGGGCGTGGATGACGAGACCGTGTACGAAGGCGACCGCTATGACCGGCCGATGGATACCAGTTCTCCTTCCATCGTGCGCGATCCCGAGAAGTGCATACTCTGCCGCCGCTGCGTGGCGGTATGCAACAACGTACAGAAGATTGGCGCTATCGGCGCAACACACCGCGGCTTCAAGACCATCATCGAGCCGGTATTCGGAAAGTCCATCGGCGACGTGCTGTGCGTCAACTGCGGACAGTGCATCACCGCCTGCCCGGTAGGCGCGCTCACCGAGAAGAGCGAAATTGACGACGTATGGGCCGCGATTCACGACAAGACGAAGCATGTGGTCGTGCAGACCGCTCCCGCCGTGCGCTTTGGTCTCGGCGAGGAATTCGGCATCGACCCCGGCAACAGCGTGACGGGCAAGATGGCTGCCGCGCTGCGCCGCCTTGGCTTCGCCAAGGTGTTCGACACCGACTTCGCTGCCGACCTCACGATCATGGAGGAAGGTACGGAGCTGCTTCACCGCATCAACAACGGCGGCAAGCTGCCGATGATTACATCGTGCAGCCCGGGCTGGATCAAGTATTGCGAGATGTTCTTCCCGGACTTCCTCGACAATCTCTCCACGTGCAAATCGCCGCACGAGATGGAAGGCGCAGTCATCAAGAGCTACTACGCGCAGAAGAACGGCATCGACCCGAAGAGCATTTACGTCGTTTCGGTGATGCCCTGCACCGCGAAGAAGTTCGAGAAGGAGCGCGACGAGTTATCCAACGACGGCATGCGCAACGTGGACGCCGTGCTGACCACGCGGGAATTGGCCCGCATGATAAAGCAGGCCAACATCGACTTCAAGCGCCTGCCCGATGAGGACTTTGACAAGATCCTCGGCGAGTCCACCGGCGCGGCGGTCATCTTCGGCGCAACGGGCGGCGTGATGGAAGCGGCTCTCCGCACCGTGGCAGATCTCCTGACGGGTCAGGATCTGAAGGACATCGACTACGAATGCGTACGCGGTATCGATGGCGTCAAGGAAGCCACCCTCAACATCGCGGGCATGGACATCAAGGTCGCGGTCGCAAGCGGCACGGGCAACGCCAAAAAGCTGCTTGAAGCGGTTCGCAGCGGCGAAAAGGATTACCACTTCATCGAGATTATGGGATGCCCCGGCGGCTGCGTAACGGGCGGCGGACAGCCTATTGTCTCCGCGCAAGACAAGATGGACATCAATCCGTATGTCGTACGCGCGAAGGCCACCTACGCCGAAGACGCGGGCAAGCCGAAGCGCAAATCCCACGAGAACGAGGAAATCAAGCAGCTCTACAAGGAGTTCCTCGGCGAAGCGGGCGGTCACAAGTCGCACGAGCTGCTGCACACGCACTATCATCAGAGGCCGAAATATAAGTAAACCGACTTTGGGCAACGGCTCCGGGCAACCGGAGCCGTTTTCTGTGCCGCCCGGAATCCGGCTATTGCGACATGGCTGCGATTGTTATAGTATTGAGTCACTGCGTAATTTCATCAAACCGGTGGAGGTTCTCATGGATAAGGACTATTTCGTAAAAAAGGCTCTGGAGCTCGGCGCGGATCATGCGGTGCTCTTCGGCATCCGCGACATCGCGTTCGATTCGCGCACCATCATCAAGTGCATGTTCGGCTGCTCCGACTGGGGCAAGGGCCATACATGTCCCTCCCGTCCCGGTTCACTGATGCCGTGGGAATACCGGCAGGTATTGGAGGAGTACTCCTGGGGCGTTATCATCCATTCGCACGACAAAAAAATAAGCCAGCAGGTGTCGTTTGAAATCGAGCGCGACGCCTTCATTCAGGGCTGCTACTTCGCTTTCTCGCTCAGCGACTGCGCACTGTGCAAGGAATGTATGGGGCTTTCCGGCAAGGAATGCGCCAACTCCAAAAAGGCGCGCCCTGCGTTCCACAGCGTGGGCATCGACGTATTCAAGACGGTTCATCATTTCGGGCTGCCGCTGGAAACGCTGGCGGACGAGGATGCGCAGCAGAACTGGTATTCCGCGGTGTTTATAGAGTAGCATTATTGCGGTGTTTAACGACAATGCCGTACCCATCATGATGGATACGGCATGGTTATTTCCCGGTCAATGCGGCTCCCCGATGGAGCTCGTTGAAGTATACAGAACTCTCAGGCCAGTACCGAGGCCGCCACCGCGTCGGCCAGCGCGAAGGCTTCGTCCATCTGCTCCGGTTTCAGCGCGGATTTGATCATCAGCGTGGGCACAAGCAGCTCCATGTCCTTCATCTCCCCCAGCAGCTTTTCCATCACCGTGTGCGCCGCGGGCGCCCAGCTTCCGTTGGCGATCAGCGCGGCTTTTCTTCCGCGCAGGTTGAGCACCGCCATATCGTGCAGCAGCGCATCCATGGTGAAATACAGATTCATGTTGTACGTAGGTGAAGCCAGTATGAGATGGCTGTATTTAAAGGCGTCGGCGATAATATACGACGGGTGAGTTTTGGACACGTCGTACATGCGCATATCCTGCACGCCCTTCGCAGCAAGCCGCCCTGCAATGGCGTTTACGGCGCTTTCGGTGTTGCCGTACATCGATGCGTACGCGATGACCACGCCGCGCTTTTCAGGCACATAGCGGCTCCATGCGTCGTATTTTTCAATGATATAAGGAATGTCCCTGCGCCACACCGGCCCGTGAAGCGGACATATCATTTTGATGCAGAGGCCGTCTAATTTCTTGAACACCGCCTGTACCTGTGCGCCAAAGCGTCCTACGATGTTGGTGTAGTAGCGGCGAGCCTCATCCAGAAAATGCCCCTCAAAATCGTACTCATCCGCGAAGATGCTGCCCGAAAGCGCGCCAAAGGTACCGAAAGCATCGGCGGAAAACAGCATCCCCTGCTTCTGCTCATAGCTGAACATCACCTCCGGCCAGTGCACCATCGGCGCGGTAACGAAACGCAGCGTATGCGCGCCGAGGCTCAGCTCGCCGCCATCCTTCACCTCGTACAGCCGCGCGCTGAAATCATCCAAATAGAACTGGCGCAGCAGCTGGAACGTCTTCGCGTTGCCCACGATGCGCATGTACGGAAACCGGCGGCTCAACTCCGCAATGCCGGCGCAGTGATCCGGCTCCATGTGGTGCACGACAAGATAATCAACTGCGCGGCCCGCAAGCACGTGTTCGATGTTTTCAAGAAACTGCGGAGAGATGGCGGAGTCTACGGTATCCATCAGCGCCACCTTCTCGTCCATGATGAGGTACGAGTTGTAGCATACGCCGTCCGGCAGCGGAAAAAGGTTCTCGAACAGTGCGAGCCTTCTGTCGTTTCCGCCCACCCACCAAACCTGCGGCGCAATCTCCTGAGCGTTGTACATATGCATTCCCCTCAATGTATAAATAATAAATGTACGAATCAGATCCCGATTTCCTCTGCGACAACGCCTGCCATCGCAGCGTCGATCATCGCTTCCACATCGAGCTTCGCCTCCGCCGCCTCGATTTCAGCCAGCTTTGGCTTCGTCACCGGATGGCGCGGTACGAACACGGTGCAGCAGTCCTCGTAGGGCAGTATCGACGTTTCAAACGTGCCGTAGCGCTCCGCCAGCGCGGTGATCTCCAGCTTGTCCATGCCAATGAGCGGCCTCAGTACGAGCATGTCCGCGGCGCGATCCGTGACGTTCAGGCTTTCAAGCGTCTGGCTGGCCACCTGCCCCACGCTCTCCCCCGTCACCAGTGCGAGGCTGCCTTCGGCCTTGGCAACGCGCGCGGCGATGCGCATCATGAAGCGGCGCATCAGTATCGTAAGATAATCCTGCGGACACTGCTGGTACAGCGTCATCTGTATTTCAGTGAAGCGTACGACATGCAGCCGGATAGTTCCGGTATAGCGGGACATCAGCCGCGCGAGGTCGCGCACCTTGTCCAGCGCCTTCTCGCTGGTATACGGGAAGCTCTCAAAGTGTACCGCGGAGATGGAAACGCCTCGTTTGGCAATCATGCAGCCCGCCACAGGGCTGTCGATGCCGCCCGAAAGCAGTAGTGTGGCGCTGCCGTTGCAGCCCACCGGCATGCCGCCCGGGCCGGGCAGCACCGCCGTAAAGCAGTATGCCTGCTCCCGTATCTCCAGGTTTGCGGTAATCTGCGGATGCTCCAGGTCCACCTTGAGCCCCGTTACCTGCTCCAGTATGCGTCCCCCCGCTTCCGCAGCCATGGCATTGGAGCGCATCGGGAAACGCTTGTCGGCACGCCGCGCCTCCACCCGAAACGTCACGGTTTCAGCCGGATACTTCGCGCGCTCCGCGCGCACCTGCTCCACAAGCACCTCCGCGGCCTTGTCGAAGTCCTGCTCCAGCCGCACGGCCGGACTGAACGAATGAATTCCGTATACGCGGGACAGCGCGTCCAGCGCCTCCGGAAGCTGCGCGTCGTCCACGCCCTCCACATAAACCCGGCTCTGTGCGCGCACCGCCTTTGCGCCGCGAATTCCGCGCAGCGCGGAAGCCACGTTACGCACGAGCGCCCTCTCGAAATAGGGGCGGTTGAGCCCTTTTAAATGAATCTCCGCATAGCGGATAACGATGACATTGTCCATATTACTTCCTGCCGAACCTCCTTAGCTGCCCCACGGCCGCGCGCAGCTCTTCCGTCAGAATATCGATTTCCGTTTCCGTGTTACGGGAGGACATGCTGATGCGCACCGCGCCCTCTGCCTCGCTGTGCGGCACACCGCACGCCAGCAGCGCGCGGCTCACCTTGCCGCGCGAACACGCCGCGCCCGTACCCACGCAGATGCCCTTCTCCCCCAGCAGCCGCACAAGCACTTCTCCGCGCAGCCCATCGAAGGAAACATTGACGATGTGCGGCACGTACCGCTCCGGAATGTGCAATCGCGCGCCGTCGATTTCCGCGAGTGCCGCGACGAGCTTATCCCGCAATGCCGCGATATGTGCTGTGTTTTTCTCATATCTGATAAGGCCGGCCTCCAGCGCCTCGCCGAAAGCCTGTACACCCAGCGTATTCTCGGTGCCGGGCCGAAGCCCGCCCTCCTGCTCCCCGCCATACAGCAGTGCCCTGGGCGCAGTATTCGCGGCCCACAGCAGCGCGCCGGTACCCTTGAACGCGTGGATTTTGTGCGCGCTGACGGTGTAAAAATCGATGCCGCTGCCCGCAAGATTCGTGTCCGTTTTCAAAAGTGCCTGAACGCCGTCCGAATGAAACCGGGCCGACGGGTTCTTTGCTTTAACCGCCGCGCAGACAGCACGCACATCGTTCAGCGCACCCGTCTCATTGTTGACGTGCATCACCGACACCAGCGCGGTGTTCTCCTTCACGCGCTCCGCCACGTCCTCCGCGCGTACACAGTACCCGCGCGGTTCCACGAAATCCACCTGCGCGCCTTCCAGTGCCAGCTGCTGAAAAACCCCGTACACACTTGCGTGCTCCACAGCGCTCGTGACGAAGTGCGCCCCGCTCTTCACGGCGGAGCGAATCGCGAGGTTGTTGGCTTCCGTACCGCCCGAGGTGAACGCGCAGCCCGACATCCCCAAGGCTTTCCCCATCGCTTCGCGTATATGCTTCAGCTCAATAAAAACTTTTTCCGCAGAGGCATATGCTGCGGATGGATTGTACCAGCCGTCCTCCATATGCCTGCGCAACGCTTCGCCGGACATTGGCTGCGTAGTCGCCGCGTTGTCCAGATATATTTGCAAAAAAGATAGTGCCTCCCGCTTCAAGATCAGTTATAATAGGTATCATAACACGGAAAGGACAATTAATTAAGCCTTTTTTCGTAGCAACGTTTGATTTCGGAGGGTGCGATGGATAAGTGTCCGAAATGCGGCAATAAGCTCAGCAGTATTGACGTGCTTTGCCCCAAATGCGGCGCGTTGGTAGAAGTCGTGCAGGTACGCAAATGCGCTGGCCCCCAGGGCAGTGCTGGCGCTTGCCCTCCCGTTCGAAAAACACTTCAACAAAACCTTATCGTGGATGACTGGCCTGCGGACGACTCTTCGGGCATACTTTCCGGCGCTGCCGCAATGCCTCCAAAAGCCTCGGAGGAACCGGCACAAACCGAGAACGACGCGCCTTTCGACAGTGAGTTCGGCACGGAAGAAACCTACCTGTCACTGCTCAAGATGATGAATCTGCCCGAGTTGGAATCCATCGACGAAGAGCAATCCCACTCCGTACCCGGTCCGCCCAATATCGCGGAATACGCTGCCTCCGAACTCCATGAGGATGACGCGCCCCCTTTTATAAAATCAACGGAATCGGTTTCCTCCGCACCTGAAGCCGCTGTGCCTCACCACTGGCTGGAAATCGAGGAAATTCCCGAAAACGCCCCGGCCTATGTTGTGGCTGCCGCCCCTGCATACGCTTCCGTTTCCGAAGCTCCCGATGCGGTGGTATCCGCAAGCGCCTCTGAACCCGATTCTCCGGCCGCTGCGGCAGTTCCTGCGTTCGCCCCGGCATACCCTGCCGAAACGGGTACCATGCATCGGTATCGCGCGAACCGCAGGAAAGAAGAAGCGCTCCGAAAGAAGGAAGCGCCCGGAAGGAGCGTAGGCCGCGTGCTGCTGATGATACTCGCATGGCTCCTGGTATGCGGCGCGCTTTTCGGTGGATTCTTCTTTTTAGATCGATATGTCACGTCCCGCTATGGCTCCTATCAGACCATGCTTTACGAAATCACAAATGGCACGCTGGGTGCCGCTCCTTCGGACAGCCAGACCATACCGGAGGAAACTCCGTTTCTCGAGGGTTAGAAAACGAGGGCTCACGCCCCCGTTTTTCATTTTCCCCGCTTGATACGTGTACTCAGAACAACCGTCTCGCGCAGATGAAATTCCGCTTCCAGTAGGAGGAAGTCAGCACCGTCGTGCTGATGCGCACCTTGCCCTGAGTGGACGAGGCGTCAATCATCTGTCCGCCGCCAAGATAGATTCCCACATGGCCCTTGAAGCAGATGATATCCCCTCTTCTCATGTCCGACATGTTCGTCACCTTGGGCAGGCTGCACCGCGCCCAGCCCGAGGACGTCATGTATCCGATGCTGTATCCCGACTGATTCAGGCAGTAATAGACAAACCCGGAGCAGTCGAACACGTTGGGCCCCTTGCCGCCCGTCACATACTTCTTGCCCAGCAGCGTCTGCGCAAACGATATCAGTGCCTCCACCTTGGCAGAGTCGGGTTCCCACGTGGCGATCGTCGTTCCGCCTCCGTGGCTTCCTGTGCTGCCGGAGCCGCCCGATCCGCCGCTGCCGCCGGAGCTGCCGCCGCTGCCTGACGCGGGCCGCGCATCGTCCGAGAACAGTATCTCGCGGGTCGATTCCCCCACATTGCCGTCGGGCGAAAGCCCGTTGCGCTTCTGGAAGTTCTTCACCGCGGTTTCGGTGCGGTCCCCAAAATCCCCGGTGACTTCCCCGGAAAAGTATTTCAGCTCCTTGAGTCTCTCCTGAATGGTGGATACGTCAGTACCGGTGTCTCCCAACTTGACGGTATAGGGCATGGCATCGCCGGCAAACAGCGCCGTCATTGTATTATCACCCAAAATCCCATCCACCTGCAGCGAATGCTTGCGCTGAAACAGCTGCAGCGCGTACTCCGTACCCCATCCATAGTAATCGGTGGGCTCATCCGAACCGAGATAGCCCAGATCCATGAGCCTTTCCTGTACCGTGATGATCCGCTCATCATGGCAGCCCGGCAGCAGCTCCACGGCTTCGGGCGCGGTGGTGGGTACCGGCGTCGCTTCTACGGCAGTTGTTGCCTGCTGGGCTGTTGTGGGCGCAGTGGAGGCGCTCATCGTCGCGGCGGCGGGAGAATCCGCGGGCGCAGCCTGGGCAGCCTGTGCACCGCCTCTGCTTGCCAGCGCGATGGTCAATACAATCCCCGCAACCAGCACTCCCCCGCCTGCGATTACAGCGATACGCACGCCGCGCTGCTTCCAGAGCGCGAGCATACGTGCAAGCTTCCCGCTCCTTATCGAAACACTTTGGCCCATGACACGGGACTTGGGAACCGCGCTGCGCGAAGCATGCCTTGTCCTGTTCTTCAGCCGAAAAATTATTCTCTGAAACTTCTGCGCAAACCAATACCCGGCATCCCTGATATGCCGGGCTATCTCCCGCAGCGTTTTTTTCATACGCACCTCTGCAAGGTATAGTAGGAAATCCAATGCGTATTATACCGCATTTCCGGCGCGTTTCCAAGCCTGGATTACGGTTCCTGCCGATACTTCTCCATCAGCTCGCGGAAGATCTCCGCACTGGTGGGCGGCGTCCACGTAACTGCGTTCGCGCCCGCCTGTATCGTTTCCCGTATGCTGTCTTCACTTGGCCCGCCCGTCGCCATGATGGGCGCCTCCGGACAGCGTTCCCGTATACGGCGCACGACCCGCGGCGTCTCTGCGGCGCATGACACGTTGAGGATTGTCGCGCCTGCGCGCAGACGCTCCTCCGCGTCGGTATCCTCCGATGCCACAGTGACCACGACGGGGATGTCTATGCGCTCCCGGAGCATGCGCACCACGTCGTTGCTGGTAGGCGCGTTGACGACGACACCCATAGCGCCCTGAAACTCCGCGTCCATCGCGAGGTTGACGACGCGCTTGCCCGTGGTGGTTCCCCCGCCCACGCCGCAGAACACCGGCACGTCCGAGGCCATGATCAGCGCGTGCGTGATAATGGGCTGCGGTGTAAATGGATATACCGCGATGATGGCGTGTGCGTTGCAGTTGCGCAGCAGCGCAACGTCCGTCGTGAACACGATGGACTTAATAAGCCTGCCGAATATGCGGATGCCGCTGGCTTCATCAATGACTTCCGGCACGCGCACCATATGGCGGCGCAGATTCCCCTGTATATCCGGTATATTCATGCTTCCTCCCAGCCAACCTCGCTTAACGCGCGGCACTAACTTAATCACGATAATCATGGTGATTATATCCATGATCGCAGAGCATAAACCCCGAGGTCTGAATCAGGCTGTGCGCCCGTCCAGCAGCGCGAAGAGCTTCATGGCTTCCTTCGCATCGCAGCCATCCGAAATCGCGTCGTGTATGGCTTGTATGTCCGCCGCGTCGGGGTAAGCGCCCAGCACCTCGCGCAGGCTGTTCACCACGTCGAGTCGAATGAGATTGCCGTGTGTGGACAGGTGGCGGTTATGCCGCAGCGCCCCAAGCAATCCTGCCGCGACAGGCGCTGCGAATGCTGCGCGCGCCGCGCCAAAACGTCCGGCATGCTGCAGCGTGATGCGCGCGGTGATAAACTTCTCGTCGTCCATCTGCTTCACGAAGCGGGGAATCACAGCTGCCAGCCTGCACTCCGAATCGCTTTTGGCAAGGCTGGCTATGAGCATTGCGCCGATATTTCGCTGATAGGAGTTGTCTGCGTCCAGCTTGGCGCTCAGCTCATCCATGAATTCATAGATCCAGTCTATCGGCTCTTCCGTCAGCGCCATCAGCTTATCCAACGCAGTCTTGCGCACCCCATCATCCTTCTCCGACAGTTCCGAAACCCATTCGCGAATACTTTTCTCCATGGCGTCACCCTCGCTATTCGTCATGTATTGTCAGGGAGCATGCGCACCCGTATAATAGACGTATATTCATCCACGGAGGTTCCATATGGCCTGTGACAACCAACACACCTGTCCCTGCACATACTCCGGCTGCAGCCGCCACGGCAAGTGCTGCGAATGCATCGCTTATCATCGCCGCATGGGCGAAGCGCCCGGCTGCCTCTTCTCCAAGCAGGGCGAAGCAACGTACGATCGCTCCATCGAAGCGCTCAACCGCGATCGCCGCCGAAAGGATTAATACATCTCCTCCGGCCTACTCTGCGCCATAAGCATCTCCAACAGGGCGTCCACCTCACCGCGAAATTCCGCGTCTGTCTGCTCTTTGCGCTGCGTCAGCGCTTCTACCGTCTCGAATTCAAACCCCGCGCCGGTATACGCATCCCAGTCTGCGCGCAGCTTTGGATGTACGCAGCCTCCTGTCGCCTGAGCGAAGCGAAAGCGATTCTCGCTGCCCGCCATATCCGACGTAGCCAGCAGCAGCCTTTTCCCGTTCTGCTTGCAGCGGATCGCGTAGACGCCGCCCCGCTGCACCTGGGCTTTATAGCTTGCGGCAGCCTGCCGCCTTTCCTGTTTGTCCATTTCAATACCCCATTTGTTTCAGCAGCCGCGACAGCGTCGCCAGCCGTTCTCCGATGATTTCATCATCCTGATTCAACGCGTCCCGAAAGAGCCGTATATCCTCGTCGATCATCGGGTTATCCGTACACACCGATACCGTCATCGCGCCGCCCTGCAGCCCGATGCGGTCTATCTGCGGATGCTCCGGATCGTAGAGCTGCGGCATGCGGTACGCCTCTCGGAAGTACTGCAGCCCGCGGCAGACGAGTATAGCGAGGTCCAGCGTACGGTGCAGCGGCAGCTCCTCCGATTGCCGGGACCACTTCTCCCCCGTATACCGCCACACCTTCGCGGAGATGTCCACCCGGCCTCGGTCATTCCACTGTGCCAGGCCCAGCGACAACCCCTGCGCGTCCGACTCTCCGGCACCGCGCCCGTCGATTTCCGCGTAATCCTCAGACACGATCACCGGCTTATGCTTCAGCGTAACTGGAATTTTCATTGTCTCTCCCACTACTAATTTAGTAATTTACTAATTAATATTCTAGCATCCCCTGCTTTGGTTGTCAATGAGTCAATAAAAAACCTCCCCTGCAGGCAAGGGAGGCGGGCACAAGGGTGGATTGGATGGGATTATGCCCGTATTAAAGCAATGATGTATGGGAATGGTTACGGTGCGTTTTCCGTCAGCGTCTTCAGGCTCTCATACGCGCGCCGCTCCGCGAGATTGACGGACTGCCAGCCGTTATCCATCTGCTCTTCCGTGCGCTGCAGTGCGTATTCGGCCGCGCTGCTCACATCGTCATCCCATACCTCCGGATGCGCCTCTGCAAAGCTGCAGGCGTCCACAAGCGCGTCTCCGGATAGATAGAACAGATAGGCGGCGTCGATTTTGCCTTCCCGCTCGTAGCGCGCAATATTCTGCCGGGCAACGAAGCGTTCCGGGTTCACCGCCGTAAGCACGACAAAATAGATCAGCGCGGTCACCGCGAACAGCTTGAGTGCCTTTACCTTTTCCGAAAACACACGCGCCAGCATGATGACGTTCAGCACCACCAGCAGCAGCATAAAGGAGTGCGACAGCACGCGCGACACCGTATATCCGAAGGAAACCTCATAGAGCCGCATGCGCAGGTGCGCAGAGGCCAGCATTACGAAGTTGACCGCAACGAGCAGTATATACAGCGTTTTCAGATAGGGCTGAGGCCGTCCGTCCGCCCGGCGTGCCGTGAATCGCTGCGCGGCAGCCAGCAATACAAAATTCAGACACGTAATGAACATGAGCTCGCCGAAGCCGCGCACCGCGTAATCGGAGCTCGTGAGGCCAAACGCCAAACTCAGCGTGGTACGGGGATCGAAGAAGTAGCCGAACTGAATCACCGCAAATATGACGTATACCACGCTTACCATCGTCAGCGCCACCGCAGTCGTAGAGCCTTCCAGAGGCCTCGTATCGCCTCTGGGTGCAGCAGCCTTGGGTCCAAAGCGATTTTCACTCCTCGCGTTGGCCACCAGTCCCGCGCTCATCGACGCGCCCAGCAGGAACAGGAAGCCATACAGCACCACGTCTCCGAACCGGATTGCGCTGAAGAACGCATTAATATACACGCCGAGGTTCTCGTCCGCGGCAGCTAGCACGGGCACCACCACCAGCAGCAACACAACGCCCGCCAGCACGCCCAGCGCCGCCCCCTTGCGGCTGTTGGTCTTCCCCCGAAACGTGGCATTCACCACGCCCGCGGAAAAGCTGGGCAGGCCAATCACCGCGCGGTTGATGACGCCAAAAAACAGGTCTCCGATAAATGCGGGACGGTACCAATCGTTCAGCGCCGCGCCCGACAGCACCAGATACTGAACAAAAAGCACAAACAGCACGACAAGCACCGCGAGGCCGTTCATCATGGTGCTGCTTGTGAACATGAGTACGCTCAGCAGCAGCACCGGTATGCATGCAAGCCATATCAGCGGCGCTTCACGAAAGCGCTTCACGATGAACGCTTCGCTGTTCAGCAGCGCGAAGGCATATACCAGCAGTGTGAAGCAAAGCATATTGATTCCAAGGGACTGCTTCGCAAACAGCCAGGAAAACATCACGCCCAGCGCCGCAGCGCTCAGCAGCAGCCGTGCGGACAGGTGCTTCTCAAACGCGGGGTTTTTGGCTTCGTTCTGCAGACTTTCCATCGTGCTCCGCCTCCTTGCCTAACGTTTTTGTTCCCTTCTTCTGAGGATTGCTTACAGTGGTTTTATCGGAACTGCTCTTATCAAGGAAATATTGATAGAGATACGCCGTATCGGTCATAGACTCACCCTCCCTTCCTCTCGCACGGATGATACCATGCACTTATTACCTTTGTCAATTAATATTTATTGTATTTCAATAATTATTTTATGTGCATCGTATGCGACGTATTCAATAGATTTCTTACCGGAATATACACAGACATGAAAAAAGCCCCGCTTTTTGCGGAGCTTTGAGATGATTCATTGTTATGCGAGGCTTTCGCGCTTGGCCTTTGGCAAAGCCTTCTGCTTGCTTTCCTTTTCGCCCAGGATGAGCATCGGTACCTTGGCGTTGCGCACGGTTTCCTTAGTCACCACGCACTTTTTAACATCGGTACGCGACGGAATCTCGTACATCACGTCGAGCATGATGGCCTCGAGTATGGCACGCAGACCGCGGGCACCCGTCTTGCGCTCTATCGCAAGCTTGGCAACCTCGTTAAGCGCTTCTTCCTCAAACTCCAGCTGCACGCCGTCCATCTCCATCAGCTTCGAGAACTGTTTGACGAGCGCGTTCTTCGGCTGCGTGAGTATGCTGACCAGCGCCTTCTCGTCCAGCTGATGCAGCGGCACGATGATGGGCACGCGGCCTACGAACTCCGGAATGAGACCGAACTTGATGAGATCCTCCGGTAGCATGTTCATGTAGAGCTCCATCACGTCCTTATTGAGGTTGGACTTGATTTCCGCTCCGAAGCCCATCGTCTTTTTGCCGATACGGCGTTCGATGATGCTTTCCAATCCGCCGAAGGCACCGCCGCAGATGAACAGTATATTGGTCGTATCTATCTGCAGAAACTCCTGATGCGGATGCTTGCGCCCACCCTGGGGCGGCACGCTCGCCACCGTACCCTCGATAATCTTCAGCAGCGCCTGCTGTACGCCCTCGCCGGATACATCGCGCGTGATGGACGGATTGTCGCCCTTGCGCGCAATCTTATCCACTTCGTCGATGTAGATGATGCCACGCTGGGCGCGTTCGATGTCGTAATCGGCGGCCTGTATGAGCTTTAAGAGGATGTTTTCCACGTCCTCGCCCACATAGCCCGCTTCGGTCAGAGACGTCGCGTCCGCCATGGCGAACGGTACGTTCAGTATGCGCGCCAGCGTCTGCGCCAGCAGCGTCTTGCCGCTGCCCGTGGGCCCCAGCATGACGATGTTGCTCTTCTGAAGCTCCACACCCTCCTGCTTGGTATCGCTGTTGATGCGCTTATAGTGGTTGTATACCGCAACCGCGAGATTCTTCTTCGCGAGCGGCTGGCCGATAACGTATTCGTCCAGTGCCGCAACGATTTCGGCGGGCTTGGGGATGTCGCCCATTTCAAACGTGGACGCGTCCTGATAGTCCTCCTCGATGATCTCCTTGCAGAGCTCAATGCATTCGTTGCAGATATATACACCCGGGCCGGCCACGAGCCTTCTTACCTGCTCCTGAGCCTTGCCGCAGAAAGAACACTTTAACTGCTTGGTATCGTCATTGTAACTGGCCATCGGTTCACCTCGTTTCTTACTTTTCCTTTGCCGGAATGATCTCGTCGATCAACCCGTACTCCCGCGCTTCCTCAGCGCTCATGAAATTGTCTCTCTCCGTATCCGCAGTCACCTTTTTAACGGGCTGCCCGGTCCTGTCCGCCAGGATTTCGTTCATCTTCTTCTTCAGCCGGGCAATGTGCTCGGCGTGGATCAGAATATCGGTTGCCTGGCCGCGCGCCCCGCCCGAGACCTGATGGATCATGATCTCGCTGTTGGGAAGCGCCTTGCGCTTGCCCTTCTTCCCTGCCGCCAGCAGGAAAGCGCCCATCGAGGCGGCCATTCCAATGCAGATTGTCGCCACATCGCAGCGTACATGCTGCATTGTATCGTAGATGGCCATACCGGCCGTCACCGATCCGCCGGGACTGTTGATGTAGAGGAAGATGTCCTTGTCCGGATCCTCCGCTTCGAGGAATATCATCTGTGCCACCACGAGGTTGGCCATGTCGTCCTCGATTTCGCCGCCCACAAATATGATGCGATCCTTCAGCAGACGCGAGAAGATGTCGTAGCTGCGCTCGCCCTTGCTCGTCTGCTCTATTACATAGGGTATTAAAGTCATTTTCGGCCCCTCCGTCACTCTATACTATTCGATTCAGCCGCTTCGTTTTCCTTCTCGGGCGCGTCCTTTTTATCTTTTTTAGCGGCCGCCTTTTTCTTTTCCGCAGGTTTTTTCTCAGCCTCAGCCTTCAGCTTGGCGTTCTCCACGAGGAAGCGAACGGTATTATCATACGCCAGGCTGTCGCGGATATACTCCTGCTCGTCTTCGTCCATCGCCTTGCGGTATTCCTCAAGCTCTTTCTTCGCGCGCTCCGCGCCCTTTTTCAGTTCTTCTTCAATCTGCTCTTCGGACGCCTTGATGTCCTCGGCCTTCATCACCGCTTCCACGACGAGCTGCGTGCGCACACTGCGCTCGGCGCTTTCATGGTAATCCTTACGAAGCGCATCCATGGTGATGCCCGTCATCTGCATGTAATCCGCCAGCTTCATGCCCTGATACATCATACTGTATTCCAGCTGCTTGATCTGGTTGTCGATCTGGCTGTCCACCATGCATTCCGGAACGTCGAACTCGGCGTTCTTGGCGACTTCTGCGAGCACATTGCGCTCTGTGGCTGCCTTTGCCTGCTCTTCGGCACGCTCTGTCAGACGCTTTCTGATGCTCTCCTTGTACTCTGCCAGTGTATCGAATTCCGAAACGTCCTGCGCGAACTCATCGTCCAGCGCGGGAAGCTCCTTCTCTTTCACGTCATGCAGCTTGATATGAAACACCGCTTCTTTTCCCGCGAGATGGGTCGCGCGGTAGTCCTCGGGGAAATTCACGGTGATGTCCTTTTCCTCTTCCGACTTCATTCCGACAATCTGCTCTTCGAAGCCGGGAATGAACGTGCCGGAACCCAGCTCCAGCGTCTGGTTCTCCGCCGTGCCGCCTTCAAACTTCACGCCGTCTACGCTGCCCGAGTAATCGATCACCGCTTTGTCGCCCGCCTTGGCTTCGCGGTCAACGTCCACCCAGCGCGCGTTGCGCTCCTGCGCCTGCGTGATCTGCGCGTCCACCTGCGCGTCGTCCACCGCAGGCTTGACTTCCTCAGCCTCGACGCCCTTGTACTGCCCCAGCTTTACCTCGGGCTTCACAAAAACCTCCGCCGTGTAGACCACACCTTCGGCCCTGTCAATCTTCTCAATATCCAGTTCCGGCCGGGACACGGGCGCTACGGAAAGCTCCTTCACCGCAGCCTGGTAGCTTTCGGGAAATACGATATCGAAGGCTTCCTCGTAGAAAATGCCTTCGCCATAATGCTTCTCAATGATGGGCTTCGGGGCTTTGCCCTTGCGGAAGCCCGGCACCGCGAACCGGCCCCGCATCTTCATGTATGCCTGCTGCAGCGCCGCCGCAAACGCCTCGGCGGAAACCTCCACCGTCATTTTCACTTTGTTCGCGCCAACGCTCTCTACCTTCGCCAATTCCTTCAGTCCTCCTGCAATATTATAGCCGCATTCAGTGCGGCTCATCATCCATCCGAAAAAACGCCGCCTAACATATTAACATATATATAAAACCATTGCAACGCGAAAAGCAAGGGATCACGTACTGATGTCACAATTTTTTTACCTTCCCTGTCTTTCGCATATTATTCGTTCAGCCGCGCGTCAGCAGCGCAAACTCTGCGCCAATATACGCCGCGACATGCTCGGGATCGACGATCAGCGAGCATCCCTTCGCGCCGCCGGAGAGCGATATCGTCTCAAAAAGCTGTGCGGTCTCGTCGATATAGGTGGGATACATTTTTTTCATCCCCACCGGCGATACGCCGCCCCGCACGTAACCGGTCAGTGCGAACAGTTCCCTCGCATGCACCATCTCCACGGCTTTATCTCCTGCGGCCGCCGCTGCCGCCTTCAGATCCAGCTCGGACGATACCGGAATGACAAAGACCAGCGGACCGCGTTTCGTGCCGCGCGCACAGAGCGTCTTGAAGCACTGCTCCGCAGGAATACCGAGAAGCGCGCTGACCGCCTCGCCGGAAAAGGCTTCATCTTCCAGCTCGTAGAAGAGTGCTTCAAACACAATCCCCGCCTCTTCAAGCATGCGCATCGCGTTGGTCTTTTTCTCCGGCTTCGCCATACCCTTATCCGCGCTTCGGACCGAAGAAGCGCTCGATTTCCGCGCGGGCGCTCTCCGCAGAATCTGAACCGTGTATCAGATTCTCGCCGGTACTGTGCGCGTAGTCGCCGCGGATTGTGCCTGCCGTCGCGTCCTCGAAGTTCGTTGCGCCCATCAAAACCCTCACGCCCTGAATGGCGTTCTCGCCCTCGACGATCATCGCCAGCACGGGTCCGGAGGTCATGTAGCTTACGATCTCCGGAAAGAAGGGCTTGCTCTGCATATGGGCGTAATGCTCGCACAGTATCGCTTCATCCAACTGCATCGTCCTTGCCTGTACGATGCGATAGCCTTTGCGCTCAATACGCGCGATGATCTCTCCCGCCAGACCACGTTTCAAGCAGTCGGGCTTCAGCATGACGTATGTGCTCTCCGTTACCATTGGTTATGCTCCTTATATCGTAAATTTGACAGCACTTCTTGAGGCCCCACATTTCTCGGGGCATATTGCGACGCTCCCGCCGCGCGTTTTGTATATAATTATACCACATTTTGCGGTTTGTGTCGCCGCCTTATCGCGGCACGGGCGAATTATGAATTCGTTAGCGTTGCATATGCAACGTCACTAGTTTTAGCCCTATGATAGGATCTCCCCAGCAGAAAGCCAACAAGGCGGAGGAAGACTATATGAAACAGCTCAGCTATACGGTAACGGATGCAGGCGTTGTAGAGCGCCTCATCGAAGACGAACACCACACACTAGCCCATATTGTTCTGAAAAGCGGCGAAACGCTTCCGGAGCATGCCTCGGATTCCAATGCCACCATGATCGTGGTGCGCGGCGAGTGTACCCTGCGGCACGACGACCAGACCGCCGTCTGTACTGCAGGCAGCATTCTGCTGATTCCATATCGCACGCACATGCAGATATCGAATAAGGGCGGCAGCGTACTGGAGCTCTTTATCGTCAAGGTCCCCAGCCCGAAAAGCATCATGGCACCGATGTAAAAGAGCCGCGGCATAACCGCGGCTCCCGAACTTATTTCCTGATCTTGTAACTATAGTGGGGCTGGCGGCGCTTAAAGCGTTTGCGATTACGTTTATTGACCGTCAGCAGCCGCACCACGAGGAACGCGATGAGGCCTGCCGGAATCAGCGCCCAGAGCCATATCCAGGGGCTGTCCTTTTTCGAGACGACCGTGGGCGGTTCGACAGGGGTCTGCATTGATACCGTAGGAGAACCGGTTGTGCCTGCGCTCGCCTCGCCAATGCTGCGCGCCGCGACGAGAACGCCGGAGTAAATCTCCTCTCCGGTGGATTCACTTTTATACGTGATGCTGCCCAGCGGATCGTTCTCCGTGATGGGTGCCTGCAACGGGTATTCCACATCCCACGCTGCCTCGGCTTTTACTGTGTCGGTTCCATCCAGAATTCCATCTACCGTAGTTTTACTGAGGGTCACATAGGTGGTGCCCGCTTCAGGCATATTGAACTCCAGCACACCGGAATCGCCGGCCGGGGCATTCTCCACCTGCTCTTTTAACGCCGCCGTATTCTGCAGCAGCTGGGTAACGTCCACCGTTTCAAAATTATTGAATCCCCATTCGAAGAGGTCTTTGGTAAGTGTCCACCGAATCGGATCGTTTTCCGCGGTTTTAAATATCAGACAGGCCAGGTTCATGCCGTCTTTGGACGCGGACGCGACCAGACAGTCGCCCGCCGCGGATGTGGAGCCGGTTTTAATTCCGGTGCAATTCTGATAGTAATAGGACAGATCCGGCTGTAAGAGCTTGTTGGTATTCTCGGCAAGCCATGTGGAGCTGTGTTTGTTGTCCGCGGGCATAGTATAGGATTCCTGCCCGACGATCTCCATGAGCTTCGTATTTTTCATCGCGTACAAGGTCAGCAGCGCCATATCACGCGCGGTAGAGTAATGACCGTCGGCGTGCATTCCGTGCGGAGTCACGAAATTGCTGTGTGTCATGCCGATTTTTTCCGCTTCCGCGTTCATCAGGCTCGCAAACGCCTCGACAGATCCCGCCATATGCTGGGCAACGGCAATCGCCGCATCGTTACCAGACTTCATCATCATTCCGTTGATGAGGTCCTCAAAGTTCACCTCTTCGTTGGCTATCAGCCCCAGCGTGGATCCCCTCACATTCGCAGCAGCCGCAGACGATTCCACTTTGACGGTGTCGTCCATGTTGCCCTGCTCCAGCGCGATCAGCAGCGTGAGAATCTTTGTCGTGCTTGCCGGTTCTATCTGCTCATCCATGTTCTTCTGATACAGTATGGAGCCAGAGTCGGCATCCACCAGTACGATGGCATATGCGCCGCTCGTATCCCCGGTAAATTGCAGGCTTCCTGTATAAGTATTTATGGTAATCTCAGCGGCCTGCGCACCGCCGGCCAGTAAGGCCAGCGCCACGATGACCGTCAGCACCATGGCTGCAAATCGTTTCAACTTATCGTGTCCTCCAATATGCAATCCCGCCCCAAAACCAAAGCCAGTATAGCAGTTTTATCAACCGATGTACACAGCTTATGTCAACCTGTTATTGCCGAAGTGTGACGAAACCCGGCGGACGGACGTTTATTTTGACAGTATATCAGCAAAATCGGGTTTTGTGAACCCTATACAGTCATTTTTCGCCGTTTTTTCACCCGAGGTGTTTGCAAAGCTTTCTTCAGCATGTATAATGAGGTAAACAACATCCTTGGGAGGACATAATGCAATACGACATGGTCGCCATTGATCTCGACGATACACTGCTGAACAGCGCGGGCGTCATACCGGAGCGTGCCCGGCTGGCGGTTCGGGCAGCAGTTGAGGCGGGCGTGCGTGTGGTGCTGTGCACAGGCCGTACCATCAAAGGCATGAGACGCTTCCACGAAGCGCTGGAGCTTGATACGCTGATGATTACATCGGGCGGCGCGGAGGTGTATGACCCATCGGGGCACGCTATATTCGCGTATCCGGTTGAACAGAAGACGGTGCATGAGGTGCTTTCTCTGGCCCGAAGGCACGGCGTTCACGCACAGGTGTATATAGACGGAGAGCTCGCATATCAAAAGCGCAACGCTTACGCGGAGAAATACGAGCGTTCCTATGGTTTCCCGGGCATAGAAATCCCCGACCTTTATGAGCGGCAGGACATCGTAACGCCCAAGGTGCTGCTGATAGCTGAAGCGGATCGCATACTCGCGGCGCAGAGCGAGGCCGAGGTACAGTTCCCGCAGCTGGCTATTAAACGCTCTAAGCCGGAGTATCTTGAGTTCGTTCATCCCGATGTCAGCAAAGGCGAGGCAATGAAGTTCGTAGCGGCGTACTACGGCATCGATCTGCAGCGGGTTATCGCCGTGGGTGATAACCAAATCGATCTGTCCATGATTGAAGCGGCAGGGTTAGGCGTTGCCATGGCCAATGCGGATGCGGAAACCAAAGCAGCCGCGGACTATATTTGCGCATCCAATAATGACGCAGGCGTTGCGGATGTGATCGAAAAAATGCTTCTGGAGGAGGACTTCCATGAAGACACGCATCAAAATTGAAGCCATGGCCGAGGATCTCGGCCTTTCCGTGCTCTATCGCGGGGATGTGGAGGAAATCGACATCAACACCTCGGACCTCAACCGCCCGGGGCTTCAGATGGCGGGCTTCTTTGAATACTTCGCGGTCAACCGCATTCAGCTCTTTGGCATGGTCGAGATGACCTATCTTCAGAATCTGGATCCCGAACTGAAAAAGGACAGGCTTGAACGATACTTCTCCAGCGGCGTGCCGTGCGTGCTCATCGGGCGAAACCTGACTCCCCCGCCCGAGATGATGGAAGCCGCGCAGAAATACAACACGCCGATACTGATGTCCGGTCTTACGACCACGAAGCTTTCGCACAAAACCACAGTCTATCTGGACCGTGTGCTGGCTCCCAGCATCGCACGGCACGCCGGACTGATGGACGTATACGGCGTCGGCATACTGTTGATGGGCGACTCGGGCGTAGGTAAAAGCGAAACGGCGCTGGAACTGGTCAAGCGGGGTCATCGGCTCGTCGCGGACGACGTGGTTGAAATTATCAAGCTTTCCGACAACCAGTTGATCGGCCAGTCCCCCGAGGTAATCCGCCACATGATGGAGATTCGCGGCCTTGGCATCATCGATGTGCGCACGCTGTACGGCATCGGCGCGGTGCTCGTCGAGAAATCCATCGAGCTCGCGGTAAATCTGGAGCTGGGCGACGTCTCCAACATCGACAGGCTGGGACTCAACGACGATTATATCACGCTGCTGGGCGTGAAAATCCCCACCATTACCATTCCGGTAAGGCCGGGCCGCAATTTAGCCATCATTATCGAGGTTGCCGCGATGAACTTCCGTCTCAAGAGCATGGGACAGGTTACGGCAGAACAACTGGACAGCCGTCTATTGAGCATCATTGCGCCCGATTCGGTCAGGGAGGAAAGATGATTTACGCAGGAATTGACGTAGGCGGTACATTTATCAAAGCCGGGCTGACGGATGAAAGCGGCGCCCTGCTCTGCAAGACGCGCATCCCCAGCGGGGTAGGACGCCCTTACGAACAAATCATCCGCGACATGTCGGACGCGATGAACTCACTCGCCGCGCAGCAAGGCATCCGAGCGGACGAGATTGCGGGCGTAGGCGTCGGAATCCCGGGCGTGGCGCAGGATGGGCTCGTCATCGTCCATAACTTGTATTGGTTCGATGTGCCGCTGGCCGCTGAGTTCAAGAAGCACAGCGGCGTACCCATGACCATCGACAACGACGCGACAGCCGCGGCGCTTTACGAACACCGATTCGGCGCGCTGGCAGACTGCAGCGTGGGCATACTTCTCACGCTGGGTACGGGCGTGGGCGGCGGCATCATCATCGGCGGCAAGCCCTTCTCAGGCGCGCATGGGCTGGGCGGAGAGTTGGGGCACATTATCATTGCGCCGCACGGCGTGCAGTGCACCTGCGGCGGCAAGGGCTGTCTGGAGGCCTATACCTCGGCGGGAGCGCTGGTGCGCATGGGGCGCCGCTGCGTCATCGATCGTCCGGAAGGCATGCTGCATCACAGAACGGAAGGCGATTACCTGAAAGTAACGCCGCAGCTGATATTTGAAGTCGCAAGAGAGGGCGATTACCTCGCCAACGCCATCATTGATGAGTACGTATATTACCTCTCCCTCGGCATTGCCACGCTGGAGAATTCGTTTGACCCGGATGTTATCGCAATCGGAGGCGGCATTTCCGGAGGCGGCGATCTCTTGCTGGACAAACTCAAAAAAGCTTCCGAAGGCCTTGGCATATTCGAGAACAAGCAGTACGCTGAGCTGAAAATCGCGCACGCCGGGAACGATGCGGGCGTCATCGGCGCGGCGCTGCTCGCCATGGTATGAATTAAAACTATCCGCCATACAAATAAGCAAAGGAGAAGGGTATGCGGCCTAAACCTGTTGCTTATTTTTTATGCGCTGTTTCCCTGCTGCTCATCGCCGTCTGCCCGCTTATGCTGCAGTCGGATATTGAGGCGGCAGAGGCAGGGCCATATAAAGGCGTACTTACGCTGTGGCACATTACGGGCTGGCGCGCCGGAACGCCCTCCTTTGAAGCGTATCTGCGCGGGCGCATACGCAGCTTCGAGGCCGCGTATGCGTATGCTTTTATAGAACTGAAATCGCTCACAGTAACGGAAGCAGCGGAGGCACTGGCCGCAGGAGAAGCCCCCGACATCATCTCGTACCCCCGCGGGCTGGATACCGGCATCGCGCTTGCAAATCTCCCCGGCGCGGATACCGCGCTGCCCTGCGAAAGCAACTCCTGGCCATACGCTTGCGGCGGCTACTGTGCGCTTATCAATACCGATCTGCTTTCGGATCAGGGCGCGGAAATTCCCGACGCCGGCTGGGGTATCCGCCCCGAAGCGCTCATCGCGGCGGCGGCTTTCGGCACCGCCTTCGATGCCGAAACAGGCAGCTCAGCGCTTCCGGCGCTGGCGCTGCACGGCTATCCCGAATCTGATGAACCTAAGCTCTCCACCTGGAACGTACCGGAACCAGAAGCGATGCTGTCTCTGTCTTCCGTGCAACTGGAAAATGGGCTGGACACCTTTCTCTCGGGAAAATGCGCGGTTCTCATCGCCTCACATCGGCAGCTGGCCGAAGCGCAAAAGGCGTACATGGACGGGGACGGTCCCTCGTTCCTTTCCTACGCGATTGGCGGTTACACCGATATGGTTCAGATGATAGGCGTTGCCGCCACGGAGGACGAAAAAAAGCTGGCAGCCTGCACCGCCTTCGCGCGCGTACTGCTTACGGGATCCTCCCAGCGCGCACTGGAATCGTATGGCCTGCTGCCTGCCGTGGCGGGTGTGGAAATATACGCGGAAGACGAATGCCGCCGCACCATGTACGAGCTGCTTTGCGAGGATCCCGCATTGCCCTACGGCGATGAAGCGCAGGCGCTGGACCTATTGGCCGCAAAAGCACTGGGCGGCGACGCTGCCGCGTTCAAGTCGCTGCGCGCGAAGCTGAACGCATAGAAGCGCTTCAACCGCGCGGGTCAGGCCAGAAGCGCAGTTACACGGCGGATGAAATCCAGCACATAGTTTTCAATCTGCCGTATCAATTCCTCAGCGCGGTCAAAATCGGGAGCTTCTGTGATGATTGCGGCAATGATTGAATCCACTCCCGGTCCCGGACTGGGGAGCGTGAGCCCGCCCAATTCCTTGCCCGCAAGCTGCTTGATGATTTCACGCTGGCGCTTTCTGTTGTCTGCCGCGAGCCATGCCTCGAACCGGGCTTCCTGATGAAGATAGACGATCGCAATCTTCAGCCCAGCCGCTTTCAGGGCAGGAGGCGGCACCGCAAAATAACTCATATCCATATAACCGGGATACAGGGTGCCCAAAGCATACTCGGGATAGTGCCGCTCCAGGCTTGCCTTCAGCGCAGACATAAACGAAAGTATGCCCCGATAGGCACGCTGGATGCCGCCCCTCTTTAACTGTGCCGAGTATTCGCGAATATCATCGCCCAGCATATTCTCCTCCGCCTGCTGTTAATTGGTCAATTATACCATATCCGCCTGTGTGGAATCAATTCGGCTTCTTGCTGTGCTCCCCCAATGAATGTAGGACTACAATACATATTGGACACTGAACCTTGAAAATAGAAGATGCAGGAACGGACTCGTGGGGTATTGTTGAGTTGCAAGACAAAACATTACCGAAAGGAGCCATTGCTGCACCATGAATA
>JAEWRI010000010.1 GCA_023460085.1 Bacillota bacterium
GGGAGACAGCGTATCGGCGGCGAACCTGTTCGGCGTGGCGTCGCGCATCGGCTACATCTGCACGGGCGGGGGCGCGCTGGTGCGCTTCCTCTCCGGCGAGGAGCTGCCCGTGGTGACGGCGCTGAAGGACGCGGCACAAAAGCATTCCAAATAAGACAGAAATAGATGACATAAGCAAACCAAAAGGCGTCGGGCAAGTCCCATTCCAGCCGCGATGGCTTCGGCTGTAACGGCTGGAATGCGCGCCTTTGTTTGCCGCTGCCAAAATGGAAAGGAAATTAAAATGAAGGCGTTCTTTCTGGAGGATTACGGCAGGACGGGCATCCGGGATATCCCGAAGCCGGAGCTGAAACCGGGCAGCGCGCTGATTCGCATACAGTCGGTCAGCATCTGCGGGTCGGACATCAGCGCGTACCGGAAGAAGGGCGTACCCGCGACGGTGCCCCTCATACTGGGCCACGAGATTGCGGGCGTTATCGAGGAAATATACGCGGGAGCCTCCACGGAGCTGAAGCCGGGCGACCGCGTCATACTGGACCCGTACCTGTACTGCGGCCACTGCTACCCGTGCTCTCTGGGGCGCACGAACTGCTGCGAAACGCTGAAGGTGCTGGGCGTGCGCAATGTGGACGGGGCGATGAGCGAGTACTTCGTACATCCCGTCAAGAATCTGGTGAAGCTGGGCGACAGCCTGCCGTGGGATGTCGCGCCCATCGCGGAGCCGCTGACCATTTCGCTGCACGCGCTGCACAGGACGCAGCTGAAGGCGGGCGAGAAGGCGGTCATCATCGGCGCGGGCCCCATCGGGCTGCTGGCTGCGATGGCTGCGAAGGTGTACGGCGCGGAACCGATACTTGTGGACATCATTCCCTCGCGGCTGAGCTACGCACGCCAGCTGGGCATTCCGCTCACCGTGAACCCCGCGGTGTGTGACCCCGTGGCGCAAATCGCGGAGCTGACGGGCGGGCGTATGGCCGAGGTGGTCGTCGAGGCGTCAGGCTCTAACGCGGCCATACAGCAGACGCTGGACTACGCCTCCTACTGCGGGCGCATTGCGCTGACGGGCTGGCCGACGGGCGAAACCGCGCTGACCACCAGCACCATCACGCGCAAGGAAATCAACCTCTACGGCTCCCGCACGAGCGTGGGCGAGTTCGAGGAAGCGATAGCGCTGATAGAGAGTGGTCAGGTGGACGCGCGGGCGGTGCTGACGGAGGTGGTCCCCTTCGACAGGCTGCCGGAAATGATGCGCAACATGTCCGAGCACCCCGAGAAATACCTGAAGGTGGTGGCGCTGCTGGAGTAGCGGCATGCCGTTGCCGGGATTCTGAAGTATGAATATTCAAAGTTCATAATGGTGATTTGGCTCATCGCCCGGGGAGGGCGGAGCGATGGTATGATTTTTGACGGCTGCTGAATGGTACGCGCGAATGCGCGTGGTGTACGGTGCCGCTTTTTTATTGCCGCTTACGCGAGAGAGCCGCGCCGCGCCTTGCAGAGCGTGTCGTCTTCCTTGCAGATGCTGTCGTAGTATTCGGCGGCTTCCAGCTGGCTGTCCAGACACAGCCTGGTCAGAAGGCTCAGGTGGTCCAGCAGCGAGGAGACCACGCGTCCGCACAGCGCGCCGCTCTGCACCATGGAGCGCAGCGTGCGCACCACCTGATCGCGGCCCATGCCGGGGCGGTAGGGACGCGGTTCCGTGATGGCGGTGAACACGTCGGCGACGGCCATGATGCGCGCGCCCGCGGGCAGCGCCTCTGCGGAGAGGTGGAAGGGATAGCCCGTGCCGTTGAGCTTCTCGTGGTGAAACGACGCCCACTGGTTGATGGTTTCGAAGCCCTGAATGCGGCCCAGCAGGTGATAGGTGTAGAACGTGTGGGAACGGATGGCGCTGAACTCGCGCGCGTCCAGCTTGCCCGGCTTTTCGAGTATGGCGTTGTCGATGGCGAGCTTGCCGAGGTCGTGCAGGTAGCCCGCGATGCGCATCTGGCGGCATTCGTTCTGAGAGAAGCCCGCGTACTCCGCCAGCTTTTCCGCCGTGGCCGCCACGCCCGCGGAGTGCGTCGCGGTGAAGTGGCTGCGAAAGTCGATGATGTGCGAGAGCATGTGCGATATGCTGAGCACCTCGTCCATGTCCAGCGCGCGCATGGCGGGTACCGTGGCGTTTTCGATGGGGGCGTTGTAGAACAGCTCCAGCCAGACGTATTCGCGCGGAGCCAGCGCCTGCAGCGCGTCCAGCGTGTCCGGCATAAAAACGGTGTTCCTTTCGGCCTCCACCGAGGCCAGCGCGCCCGGCACCTGCATCAGCAGGCTGGGTTCGCGCCGGAGCTGCACGCACACGCGGTCCGCGAGGTGCAGTATATGGCTTTCCACCGGCACCACGGCGTCCCCGTAATGGCGCCCGCGCCCGAAGTCCCACGCCAGATGGTGATAGCGCACGATGTTTGCGATTTCGCGGAAATACTCGAATTCCTCCAGCAGCCGCGCGCCGCGGAAGCCGTGGCTGTTGACGTCCACCGGCTCTTCCTCCACAAGCGAGAGACGCTCCCGCGTGGAGAGCGCACCCACGTCGTGGATGATGCCCGCCATCAGCACGTTGCGCTGCGCTTCCTCGGACAGCTGCATCTGCTGCGCGATGCGGTAGGCGAGGAACGCGGTTTGATGGTGGTGGTTCGCTATCTCCGGCGACACCATGTCGATGGCGCTCGATATGCAATCCAGTATTTCAAACAGGCTCACCCTCATTCGTTTGTCCATGCCGCACCTCCGATGCTTCCGAAAAAATCCCATATGATAGATAACCGGGGCGGGGAAGGTTCAAACGGCATTTTGAGATAAAGCGCCGCGTGACGCGCTCAGCGGGATTTATTTTTTCGGACGAACGTGTTTTTAACCCGCTTGGACGATGTGATGCATATCAGCAATGCGATTTCAGGGAGTAAGGTCAGCACAGAAGTAAGAAAAGAATCGTTTTGACTGTTTACAATGATGAGACCGGTCACAAAAAACAGGATGTGAAAAGTAAGGAATCGGTGGTCTCTGAGGTAGAAGAAAACAAAGCACAGCACCGCGAACACAATGACGGCGGCGGAGTAAAGCGGATACCGGTTGAATTCCATTGCGCCAAACCCGATTCCAATAAGCCATCTGAGCTGCAAAACCCACAGCCAGCCTCCCAGGCCGCGCGGGCCGGTTTCGGGCGTTCCGCTGTTGAACAGCAAATGGATATCGATATAGCGCATATCCGAGATTTTCTGCTTGCCATTGCCGCTTTCGTCGTCAGTCATGTAACCCCCTCCAATATCCGTATTGTGTCATATTATATCATAAAGCAGTGCGGTATCCAGATTTTTTCGAACGATGCTTGCAGCCATTTTCCGGTTCAATTTTCGCGCCTTTACACAAACTTAACGTTGGCTTTACGATGGCGCGGCTGATGCTTTTTTGCGCGCGTCTTACAATAAAGCCATGAAGGATACAACGAAGCTCGCGCCGATGGAGCGCGTCAAAAAGAAAAAGCGCCGTCCCGGGGAACGCACGATAGAAGTCGCCATGCTGGTGTGTGCGTTCACCTCGGTAGCCGCGGTGCTGCTGATTACGGTGCTCATATTCTCTCAGGGGCTGCCGGTGTTCAAGGAAGTCAGCGTCTGGGATTTTATTACGGGCACCACATGGAAGCCCACCAAAGGCATATTCGGCATATTCCCGATGATTATGGGCTCCGTATACACCACGGGCATCGCGCTGCTGATAGGCATTCCCATCGGCCTCGGGTGCGCGGTGTTCCTCGCGGAGATAGCGCCGCGCAAGCTGGCGGCGGTGCTGCGCCGCGGCATCGAGGTGCTGGCGGGCATACCGTCCATCGTGTACGGCTTCTTCGGGGCGGTGGTGATGGTGCCGGTCATCCGCAAGGCGGCGGGAGGCGCGGGCAACAGCGTGCTCGCCGCGGGCATCATACTCGCCATCATGATACTGCCGACCATCATCAGCATATCGGACGTTTCGCTGCGCGCCGTGCCCAAGGCCAGCCGTGAAGGCTCCCTCGCGATGGGCGCGTCCAAGTGGCAGACCATCCGCCGCGTGAGCATGCCCACCGCGCGCTCCGGCATCATCACCAGCGTCGTGCTGGGCATCGGCCGGGCTGTGGGCGAAACCATGGCGGTGATACTCGTCGCGGGCAACACGCCCGCCATACCGGACTCCATATTCGACTCCGTGCGCACGCTGACGGTCAACATGGTCATCGAGATGAGCTACGTTTCCACAGGCTCCACGCATTACGCCGCGCTGTTCGCGACGGGCATCGTGCTGTTCGTGTTCATCATGGTACTCAACGGCGTCGTTACGATACTGGGCAGAAAGCGGGTGAGCGGGTAATGAGTGAAAACGTGCTTCGCTGGAGCAGCCGGGAGCGCATACTGGCCTACCGCGCCAAACAAAACCGGCGGCAGCGCGCGGCGTTCATCATACTGGGCGCGGCGGCGGGGCTGGCGGTGCTGGTGCTGCTGGTGATTGTGGGCTTCATCGTCATCAAGGGCGCGGGTGAAATCTCGTGGGACTTCCTGACGCAGGGCGTAAAGGAAGCCGGTAAGCAGGGCGGAATCGGGCCCATCATCATCAACACGCTGTACCTTGTGGGTCTGGGCCTGCTGTTCGCGGTGCCGCTGTCGCTGCTGGCCGCCATCTACATGACGGAGTACTCCACGCAGGGGCCCGTCATCAAGATTATCCGTTACTTTACCACGAACCTCGCGGGCATACCGAGCATCATATTCGGCCTGTTCGGGTTCATGTTCTTTGCCAAGATGCTGCACTGGAGCTGGTCGCTGCTTTCGGGCGCGGCCACCATCACCATCGTCATACTGCCGACGCTCATCCGCACCTACGAGGAGGCCATACTGACGGTACCCGCCAGCTACAAGGAAGGCTCGCTGGCGCTGGGCACGACGAAGTGGCGCACCATGGTACGCGTCGTCATTCCGGCGGCGACGCCCGGCATCGTGTCCGGCACGGTGCTGGGAATGGGGCGCATCGTGGGCGAAACGGCGGCGCTGTTCTTCACGCTGGGCAGCAGCACGAAGCTGGCCAACAGCATGATGGACTCGGCGCGCTCGCTGGCGCTGCACCTGTACACGCTGGCCAAGGAGAGCATCAGCATCAGCAAGGCCTACGCCACCGCGACGGTGCTCATCGTGATTGTGTTAACGCTCAACCTGATTGCGGGCTTTGTGGGTTCCCGCGTCAGCCGCTATAAGGAGGGCAGGTAATATGCAGGCTACGGCAGCCGCTAAGGAGAAACCAATGATACGTCCCGAGAACTGGGTGACCATGAAGCCGGAGGGCGAACAGACGCCGGACGGCACGGAAGGCATCAACACGCAGGGCGAGGCCCGCGTGAAGGTGCGCGTCACCGGGCTGGACTTGTATTACGACAAATTTCAGGCGCTCAAGAACGTTTCGATGGACATCGAAGAGAAGCGCGTGACGGCGCTCATCGGGCCGTCCGGCTGCGGCAAGTCCACGTTTTTAAAGTGCCTAAACCGCATGAACGACCTCATCCCGGGCTGCCGCGTGACGGGCACCGTGGACATCGACGGCACGGACATCTACGCGAGCGGCATCGACGTGGCCTACCTGCGCAAGGAGGTGGGCATGGTGTTCCAGAAGCCCAACCCCTTCGAGATGAGCATCTACGACAACATCGCCTACGGCCCGCGCGTACACGGACTGCGCGACAAGCACGCGCTGCGCGAGGTGGTGGAGCACAGCCTGCGCCGCGCCGCGCTCTGGGACGAGGTGAAGGACCGGCTGAATAAATCGGCGATGGGGCTTTCGGGCGGACAGCAGCAGCGGCTTTGCATCGCGCGCGTGCTGGCGGTGGAGCCCTCCATACTGCTGATGGATGAGCCGACCTCGGCGCTGGACCCCATTTCCACGGGCCGCATCGAGGAGCTGATTGCGGAGCTGAAGGATGAATACACCATCGTCATCGTGACGCACAACATGCAGCAGGCGGCGCGCGTTTCGGACAGCACGGCGTTCTTCCTGCTGGGCGATATGATAGAGATGGGGCCGACGGCGCAAATCTTCAAGCTGCCCGTCGACAAGCGCACCGAGGATTACATCACGGGGCGGTTCGGCTGATACGAGCGGAATGACCATAGCGCGGACAGACGCCGCGGCGGCGCGGATCGCTGCGTTGGCATCTGGATTGCCGCGGAAGTGCCCTATGGGCAAGGCATAGCCTCCTCGCAATGACGGAGGCAGGGCGGCGGGGAAGCCGTCGTGGAAAGGCACGCAGCGCCTGAAGCAATCCAGCGAAACTCCGGAGATGTCCGGAACGCGGAGTGCGCGCCCGGCTGCGAAGCGGAGGTCTGGATTGCGCGGAAGTGCCCTATGGGCAAGGCATAGCCTCCTCGCAATGACGGAGGCAGGGCGGCGGGGAAGCCGTCAATTTACGCCCGGGACAAGGGCGGGAGGGAATATGAAGGTACGGTCGGAATACGACAGCCAGCTCAGCGAGCTGAAGCATGAGCTGATACGAATGGCGTCTCTGGTGGAGGAGGTGCTGGCGGGCGGCATGCGCGCACTGGTGGCGCGGGACCCCGATGCCGCGCAGCGCGTCATCGACAGCGACGACGAGATAGACGATTTACAGATGGACATCGAGGACCGGTGCATCACGCTGATTGCGACGCAGCAGCCGCTGGCAGGCGATCTGCGCGCCATATTCGCGGCCATCAAGATGGGTACGGATTTGGAGCGCATCGCGGACTACGGCGTGGGCGTGGCGCGCGCGGCGCTGCAGTTCAAGGGCGAGGAGTACATCAAGCCGCTCATAGACCTGCCGCGCATGACCGACATCGCGTGCGAAATGCTGCGCAAGAGCGTGCGCGCCTTCACCGAGGGCAGCGCGGAGCTGGCGGCGGAAGCGGCTTCGCACGACGCGGAGATGGATGCGCTTTTCGCGCAGGTGTACCGGGAGCTGATGACCTACGTGCTGGAGACCCCGAAGCACATCCGGCAGATGGTGTCGTTCGTGCTCATCGCGCGGTATCTGGAGCGCGTGGGCGACCACATCACCAACGTGTGCGAGTGGATCGTCTACAACGCGACGGGCAAGCGCGTGGATTTGGGGCACGCGAAGTAAGCGGGCGCGGACAGGGAGCGCCTTCGAACCGAAACAAAAAACAGGCCAGCCGGGTTTTTCCGGAGAGGCCTGTTTCTTTTTCGCTCAGCGGTAGACGGAGGCCTTCAGGCTGAAGGTCATGGGGAATTTGTCCCGGTTGAATTCGTAGTGAAACAGCCCCGTTTGCGGGTCCGCCTTCATGACGCCGTTGCCGGAATCGAAGAAGCTTTCCGTGAACTCATGGAAATAGTCGATGTGCATGCCGTTGGACGCGAGGCTGTTGATGATATCGGCGACGGTGTGCGTCCAGGAATACGCTTTGATGTCCTGACCCTTTTCGGAAGGGTAGCCGCCGAGGGAGTCGGAGACATCGGGGGATTTTCCAAAGTAGGGGTATTTGATGTCGTAGATGCCGTCGTCCAGCTTGCGCTCGTCGAAGCAGAAGAAGAACGGGTGGGAATCAAACACATACAGAAATCCGCCGTCACGGAGCAGGCTGCGTATGGTTTTTCCCCAGGTATCCAGATTCGGAAGCCAGGTTAAAACGCCTTCGGTGGTGAACACCATATCGTACCGGTTCCGGTGAACCTCCGAGAGCGTCATGATGTCCGATTCGATGAACCGGACGTTTTCCATGCGCAGCTCTGCGGCGAGCTTGTTGGCGTAGAAGACGTTGGCCCCGGAGATATCCACGCCCGTGGCGTCCGCGCCCATCCGCGAGAGCAGCAGGGTATCCGCGCCGGTGTTGCACTGAAGATGGATTAACTTCCTGCCCGATACGTCGCCGAGCTCTTCGGCGATATGCGCGTTCAAGGCATGCCTGCCTTCGGCCATCTGACTCCGGAATTTTTCGTACTGGCTCTCCGCGATGGCGCTCCACGAGTCGCGGTTGGAATCCGTTTCTTTCATTTCATCACCATCCCTGATTATGGAATTCACTCTATCACATCGCCTCGGGCAAGGCAATATGGCATATGCGCTACGGCGTGTGGCGCGGGCAGCGCTCGCACAGGCGCGTGTCGATGTGGTAGGGCGAGGCTTCGCCGCCGCGGATGCGCGCCACGATTTTGGCGCATTCGTACTGCGCGATTTCCCGCCGCAGCATCGGGCAGAAGCAGCCGTGCGGCTGCGCGGGATCGGCCTTGCTTTGCCGCCGGTTCCATTCGGTGTACTCGATGAGGCGCTTCTCGCGCACGAGCTTGCGTGTTTTCCACGCGGTGTGCGCGGTTTCGTCCGCGCGGACGCGCGCCTCGTGCTCCGCCTCGGTTTCGTCGCCGCGTGCCAGCAGACGCGCCATGCGCAGCACGTCCTCCGAGAAGCCGGAGAGGCCCTCGGGCGCGGCACCGCTCTCCAGAACGTCCGCAAGCAGCGAGGACGCCTGCAGCGCGTCGCCCTCCAGCGCCCTGGCGGCGGCGAGGGCATAGCGTACGCGCGGCTTGCCGACGTCGTCGCGGAGGCCGCGCAGCGTGGTTTTTGCGGCGCGCAGCGCGAGTATGCGCTGGGTTTCGTCCGCGTTGGCCCGCACGACGAGGCGGCGCTTTCCGGCGAAGAGCAGCACCGCGATAATCAGCAGCCCGAGCGCGGCGCACGGCAGCAGGCCGGGCTGACCGGGCGTGCTCCACTGCGCGGCGGCGTCCGCGCCCGCGGTGCCCAGCGCATAGCGGGTGAGCAGCGTGCCCTGCGCGACGGGGAAGAAAAGCCCCGCCGTAAAGCGCCACGCGGCATTCAGGCCGAAGGCGGCCCAGAGGCTTCCGGTGCGCACCGTCAGCAGCGCGGCGCACAGCCCCAGCAGGAACAGCACCAGCAGCCCCGGCGCGGTGCCGTCCGCACTGCCGAAATGCATGCACGCGGACAGCGCAGCCGACAACAGCGCGGCGGGCAGCACGCCCAGCCTGTCGGTGAACGAGGAGAGCAGGAAACCGCGGAAGAGCGTTTCCTCCGCCGCGGCCTGTACGAGAAAGGCCGGAATGAACGCCAGCGCCACGGGCAGGAAGCCGGTATAGACGAACGACTGAGACAGCAACGGCAGCACGCAGGCGGCGAGCATCAGCGTGCCCAGCAGCCAGCCCTGCAGCAGCCGTGGCAGCAGGCCCCGCCGCGTAAGGCCGATGGTGGACAGCGGGCGCTTCTCTGCGCGGGCCACGTAGAGCACGACGATGCCCAGCATGATGACCTGAAGGGACAGCGATATCAGCATCGTGCCGGGGGCGGCGGCGTAGGCGCGCATGATTTCCTCCGGGCTGGCCCCGCTGCCGCTGCGCACGCGGTGCAGCAGAGAGAGGTAGTCGATGAGGCTGGCGGGGATTTCGCGGAGCAGATACGCCGCGACGAGCATCAGGAACGCGATGACCACCGTGGCGGTGACGCCCGGCGAGAAGTATGCTTCGCGCATGTCGCGATACATTTCGGGTTTGCGGATGAGCCGGTGCTTCATGGTTTCCTCCCGGAGCGCGGTTTGATAAACAGGCCTATTATAACACGGCCCCGGGTGCCGCGGATACGGGAAAGAAACGGCTTGCGGCGGGTTTCGGAGGCGAGGGGACAGCGGAAAGGCGGAGCGGTTTGCTGCGTCCGGTTTACCCTCATCCGTCCGCCTGCGGCGTCCACCTTCCCCCGGGGGAAGGCTCAGAGTGTCAATAAAGTACCTTTGTGTCATTCTGAGGGTGCATAGCACCCGAAGAATCTTCTCGTATTAAGCCACTTTAAGATGCTTCGCCTTTGGCTCAGCATGACATAACAGGTTTTTCGACAGCCTGCGCCTTCCCCCGGGGGAAGGCTTTGTGCTCGTTCCGGGCACTATTTGCGACACAACGAATAATACGAAAAAACCGGGCAGTCACGCTGCCCGGCTCATGGTATCGTGTACCTGTATCGACGCTATTTCGTATTGGGGGATGCGCCGCTGAAACCGTCTGAAATGATTTTCCCAATCGTTTTCTTGTCGGTGCTCTTGGAGATTTTCTCCACGATGGCATTCACCTTCTCCGTCAGCTGGGGCGAGAATTTCAAGTCAATCACCTTTCTTACCCAGTCGATGTCGTCAACGCTCTTTTTGCCCAGATAGACCTGCTCGAACGCGTATACCGCGCCCTCGCCAAGGGCCGCCACCATGCTGCCTGCGATAATCGCGTTTAATACGCTGGCTCCCAAATTGATTACAGGAATCGCCTTCAGGGCGCTGATGGCCGCTTTTGCCGCCACGCTGACGGTTCCAACCTCTACAATGGAATTCAGGAACTGCTTTGAGCCCTCGCTCTTGTGGATGCCATAGAGCTGGGCAAGGCCGTTTACCAGCGCGATTTCGATGGGCGAGAGTATTAGCGCGTCCGCGAAGGGTATCGGAACCGCGCCGACCACCGCCGCCGCCGTGGTGGACACCCCGATGATTCCCTGAGCCAGAGCCCGCTTGCGGTTGAGCTTGAACGCGGCGATGTCCGCCGCACCGGCCTTAATTCCTTCCGGCATCCATTCGTTCGTCGCGTCGATAAGCTCGGTAATTCCTTCGGGCGGGGCATAGGCGGTGTCGTTGATGACATAGGCGGACGCCACCACCGGGATGATTTTGCGCAAATTCTTGGCGTAGCGTTTTTGCTTCGCAAACGCGTGGGTCACCATTTCGATATTCTGTTCCCGCTCCGGCTCGGAATAGGACTTCGTGATGACCACGATGATGGGAACCGTCTGCCAGAGCGCCGTCGCCCGCAAAAGGTCTTCTATCGTCTTCGGAAACAATTTGCTGGAGGTTCCCTCCACGCAGAACCAAATCACATTGATCTGGTTTTCCTCGTGCCCTTCGGCTGCGCTGTCCTTGGACCATTTTCTGACCGCGTTGACCGCCCGGAGTTCTTTCAGCAGAGAGGGTTCGAATCCGACGGTGTCGATGATGCGGAAGGGAATCTGCTCGCCTTCATAAATGGTCAGTTCCTCTGTCGTTCCTTTGGTCCCCCAGCCCGTCATGGCGATGTCTTCGCCCAGCACGGCATTGATCAACGTGGATTTCCCAACCCCCGAATTTCCGATGACTAAAACATTTCCTCTTTCCATGGTGCGTGATTTCCTTCCTCATCATTTTGGCGGGCTGAACGGATGCCCTGTTCCATGAAAGCCCGTGCAGATTTCGCGAACATCCAAGCTGGTTTTACGGCATAAAAAAATACGGATTAGTGCCTGCGCTTTATATGAAAAGCGTAATGGTTTTGCTGCACGGATACCCCCCGCACAGCCTTTGACACAAACATTCATAAATCCGTATTATTGTACATCATACCGCGGAATGATTCCACTATCTATGCATTCCATGGGCCGGAAAAAAGAATCGCTCAGGCGGCTTCGGGCCGGGCGGACGGTTCGCCTGCGCGGGCAGTTCCCCGACAGATATGAGGCGCTCCCTCGAAGCGGGGGGCCGTTGTGAGGGGGGAAGGCGGGAAGTACAGAAGCGCCGGAGCATTGCGCTGCGTCAGGTTCAGGAAAGGCTTCCCCTGGGGGAAGCTGTCCGGCGCTCCATCGAAGATGGAGGGCAAGGACGGATGAGGGTTGCGGAGGCGAGGAAAGAGCAGAAAGGCAAAGACCGTTACTGTGAGGGGGGAAAGGCGGGAAGTAACAGTAGCGCCGGAGCGTTGCGCTGCGTCAGGTTCAGGGAGGGCTTCCCCTGAGGGAAGCTGTCCGGCGCTCCATCGAAGATGGAGGGCAAGGACGGATGA
>JAEWRI010000011.1 GCA_023460085.1 Bacillota bacterium
GAGTACGATCGCCGATATGACGGCGGCGCTGCAAAGGCTCGTGCCGGAGGCGAGTGTCGCTTATGCGCACGGCCAGATGCGGGAACAGGAGCTGGAGCGCATTATGTTTGATTTTGTGAACGGCGACATCGATGTGCTCGTTTCCACGACGATCATCGAAACAGGGCTGGATATTTCCAACGTCAATACGATGATCATCCACGATTCGGACAACATGGGGCTTTCCCAGCTTTATCAGCTAAGGGGCCGCGTAGGGCGCTCCAACAGAACCGCTTACGCTTTTTTGATGTACCGGAAAGATAAGCTGTTAAAAGAGGTGGCGGAAAAGCGCCTGCAGGCGATTCGTGAATTTACGGAGCTTGGAAGCGGCTTCAAAATCGCGATGCGCGATTTGGAGATTCGCGGGGCCGGCAATCTGCTCGGAGAGCGGCAGAGCGGACATATGGAATCGGTCGGCTACGATCTGTACTGCAAGATGTTAAACGAAGCGGTCAAACGGAAAAAGGGCATCGAGACGGCGGAGGATTATTCCGTCAGCGTCGATTTAAATGTGGACGCGTTTATCCCCGAAAGCTACATTGTAAACGAATACCAAAAAATCGATATTTATAAGCGGATCGCGAGCATCGAAAACAGCGCGGAAAAAGAAGATATGCAGGAGGAGCTGACAGACCGGTTCGGCACGCTGCCAAAATCCGTGCTGAATCTACTTTCGATCGCCTATCTGCGCGTGCTCGCAAGAGAGGTATTCATCACGGAAATTAAGGGAGAGCCGCGCGCGATAAAGCTCAGTGTCTTTGAGAAGGCGGCCTACAATACGGAAAAAATCGGTCCGTTTATTGCGGGCTACAGGGGACGGCTCAGCTTAAAGGCGACCGCAAAACCGTACTTTATTTATGAGATGCCAAGAGAAGCGGCGGGAGATGGTGAAGAAATGTTAAAGGCGGTATTCGAGCTGCTGACGCAGATGAAGTATCTGACATTCTGATACGAATGGCCCGATAAATATTTTAGGTATTTTTGCACATTGTCAAATTTGTAATTGAGATTTAGAAAATTTGGTGCTATAATGTCGTAAGACATGATATAGTCAGCGGTTAAATGGCCGCATGCCCAAATAATAAATTCCAAGATGAAAGGATGATAAACAATGGCATTAGTTACAACAACTGAAATGTTCAAGAAGGCTTACGAAGGTGGATACGCAATCGGCGCTTTCAACGTAAACAACATGGAAATCGTACAGGGTATTACCGAGGCGGCAGGTGAATTAAATTCACCTCTGATCCTTCAGGTATCCGCAGGCGCAAGAAAGTATGCGAAGCACAACTATCTTGTAAAGCTTGTTGAAGCAGCTCTGATGGAAAATGATATTCCGATCGCGCTTCACCTTGATCATGGCGATACATTCGAGCTTTGCAAATCCTGTATCGACGGCGGCTTTACTTCCGTTATGATCGATGGTTCCCATCACAGCTTTGAAGACAATATCGCGCTCACAAAGCAGGTTGTGGAATACGCACACGCACGCGGCGCTGTCGTAGAGGGTGAACTTGGAAGACTTGCAGGCATCGAGGACGCGGTCAATGTCAGCGCAGAGGACGCTTCCTATACGAGACCTGATGAAGTAGAAGAATTCGTAACAAAGACGGGCGTTGATTCCCTTGCGATCGCGATCGGTACAAGCCACGGCGCATACAAGTTTAAGCCGGGCCAGAAGCCTCAGCTTCGTTTCGATATTCTTGAAGAGGTAGAGAGGAGATTGCCGAATTTCCCGATCGTTCTTCACGGCGCTTCCAGCGTTGTTCCCGAATATGTTCAGATCATCAACAAGTTTGGCGGAAAGCTGGACGATGCGATCGGTATCCCGGAGGATATGTTAAGACAGGCTGCAAAGATGGCGGTTTGTAAGATCAATATTGATTCCGACCTTCGTCTCGCTTTGACGGCAGGCATCAGACAGTATATGGCTGAGAATCCGTCGGCATTCGACCCGAGACAGTATCTGACACCGGCAAGAGCGAACATCAAAACTCTTGTCGCGCATAAAATTACAAACGTACTTGGTTCTGACGGAAAGGCTTAAAAATAGGCTGATTTCTAATAAAAAGGAAGGGCTGCTATATCTTGTGGTATGGCGGCCCTTCCTTAACTATTTTTAAAATGTTCGCCTAAACAGCGCTCCTATTTTATTGAAGTTTGTCATCTTTTATGATAAATTAAAAGTTAGAAGAGGATAGAAATACCTACCAATGAAAGCAGCTGAAAAAAAGTTTCACCATTTATGATTGGGGAGATGATATGCTAAAAAAAACGGGTCAACTGCAAAAATACTACTTTCCTGAAAAGCTGAAAAAACAACTTTCTCGGATTATGGAATTTCCGCTTACGATTGTGGAGGCTCCGTCCGGCTTCGGAAAGACGACGGCCGTCAGGGAATATTTAAACGAAAATTTACCTCAGGGTTCTTGCCAATATTGGTACACGAGCCTTGGCGAGCCGGGAGTCATCGCGTGGATGGGTATCTGTGAACTATTTTCCAATGTAAGCGATGAGGTTGCGGAGGATTTGCGGAATTTAAAAATGGCGACTATGGAGACCTTATTCCAGATAGCTTCTTATTTGCGCGGTATCTCCTGCGAGCGGGAAACCTGGCTGATCGTTGATAATTACCAGCTTGTCGATTGTAAGGTTCCGCGTGAGCTGATCAGCGTTTTTTCCATGCATGGCAATCCCCATTTGCACATGATCTTCATCACCCAGCAGGTGAGCGCCGGGCACCCCTTCTCCATTTTGAGCAGCAACATCCACACTATCGACGCCTCCGCATTCTTTTTTGCCGGGTGGATTATCATAGCAAGTGCAACAGGAGAGGAGAGAATAAAAAAAGATAGCAACGCAAAGGCCAGTCCGTTAAAATGGTAAGTGTGTATCAAACCAGAACGGAGGATGTCCCTTGAGTTGCTACCATCATCTTAACATCACGGAGAGAGAAAATCTATACAAACTTTATCTCCAAGGCGCCGGAATCCGCGAAATGGCCCGGCAGCTGGGCCGCAGTCCTTCTACCATAAGTAGAGAGCTGGGCCGCGTCCCCGGTGATTACCGTCCAAGCGTAAACCAGAAGGCCTATCACCAGAAGAGAGCACGCTGTATCCGGAAACGGCGGCTGCTGGAT
>JAEWRI010000012.1 GCA_023460085.1 Bacillota bacterium
TATTCATGGTGCAGCAATGGCTCCTTTCGGTAATGTTTTGTCTTGCAACTCAACAATACCCCACGAGTCCGTTCCTGCATCTTCTATTTTCAAGGTTCAGTGTCCAATATGTATTGTAGTCCTACAGTCCCTTACCCATATGCATGAACAGCAAATTGACATCTTCCAACCCGCATGATAGAGTGAAAAGAGATATATACATATACATCTGGCATTCGGGAGGAAACGTTATGGGTGGTTTTGGCAGCAGCCGCGGCGGAGGGGGCGGTCACAGCGGCGGTTCGTTCGGAGGCGGTCACAGCGGTCATTCTTTTGGCGGCAGCCGCAGCAGCGGAGGCTTTGGCAGCAGCCGCAGCAGCGGTTCTTCCTCCGGGGGCTTTAGCAGCAATCGCGGCAGCGGCTCCTCCTTCGGTGGATTCAGCAGCAACCGCGGGACATCCTCCGGCGGTTTTGGGAACAGGCCCCCCGCTTCCGGTCCCTCTTATGGCGGCGGCCCATCCTTCGGCGCGCCTCCGCCGCCCGGATATCACAGACCCGTCTATTACAACGGAGGCCGTGTCTACCGGGGCAATGGAGCCGGACGGGGCATGGGATGCGGTGCCGCTACCATCGTATTTGTCGTGATTGCCTTTGTGTTCATATTCATCCTCGCTTCAACTTTCGGGGGCATTTTCAGCGGCGGGACGAATACATCCAACAGCGGAATCACGGCGTCCACAATCCAGCGTGAAGCGCTTCCGGACGATGCCGTGAACAAAACCGACTTTTATGAGGATACGCTCGGTCTCATCACGGATAAGGCGGAAATGAACAGCGGGCTTCAGTACTTTTTGGATAAGACCGGGGTGCAGCCGTACATCTACCTCACAGACAACGTAAACGGCAGCCACGACCCGACGGACGCGGAATATGCCGCCTTTGCGCATGATCTGTATTACTCTGAGTTCACCGATGAAGCGCATATGCTGGTTATCTTCATCTGGTATGACAATGACTATTACGGCTATATTGACTGCGGTGACCAGGCTAAAACGGTCGTGGATGACGAGGCCATCGAAATACTGAAAAGCTATTTCGCGCGCTATATCAATTACCAGAACATCTCCTATGAAGAGTTTTTCACCATGTCGTTTACGGATACGGCGGACCGCATGATGACCGTCACCGTCTCGCCGTGGATCTACGTGCTCATCGTAGCGGGCGTCATACTGCTGGTGGTCATTGGGTTCGTGTGGTGGCGGCACGCCAAGAAGCAGAAGAACCTCGAAGCGAAGCAGACCGAGGATATGCTCAACACGCCGCTGGAGAAATTTGGCGATAAGGAAGCGGAGGATCTGGGCAAAAAGTACGACGACGACCCCAACAACGATCCAAAGCCCTAGAAACCACCCGTCATAAAAGCGCCGCGACAAGCGCATCATTAATACGAAGGAGATACTGAAATGGGTATATTGGCAAGATTCGGCGATATCATCAAGGCAAACGTAAACGCGATGATCGACAAGATGGAGGATCCGTCCAAGATGATCGACCAGTACCTGCGCGATCTGATGGAGGACCTGGCAGAGGTGAAGCGGGAGACCGCGGGCGTCATGGCGGAAGAAAAGCGCACCAAGCGGCTGGTGGATGAGAACGAAGCCGAGGTCGCCAAGTACGCGGAATACGCAAAGAAAGCGCTGCAGGCCGGAAACGAAGCCGACGCGCGCGTGTTCATCACCAAGAAGCAGCAGCTGGAGGCATCCGGCGCGGGTCTCAAAACGGCCTATGCCACGGCCAACGCCAACGCCGTCAAGATGCGCCAGATGCACGACAAATTAACCGCGGACATTGAAGCCTTAAAGGCGCGCCGCGAGATGATCCAAGCCAAGGTGGCTGTCGCGAAAACGCAGAAGACGCTCAATGAGGTTTCCTCGTCCGTCGGCAAATCGGAAGGTGCCATGAGCGCGTTCGACCGCATGGAAGACAAGGCCGACCGCATGCTCGACGAAGCCACCGCGATGTCCGAGCTCAACACCGCTCCCATCGACGAAGCCAAGGCGCTGGAAGAAAAGTATGCCTCGCAGGGCGGCGCGTCCGTGGACGACGAGCTGGAAAAGATGAAGAAGGATTTAGGACTGTAAAAGCCGATACACACAAAGGGCGCCTTCGCAGGAGGCGCCTTTTTTATGTACTTCAAAATTCCTTTCGGGGAGCGCGATATCTTCCTATCGCTGAACGTATGGCCGCTTGTACAGTTCCCGCTTCTTCAGCCCGTTCTGGTGCGCCATCTGCTTCCAGCCGAAATTGCCCATCACAAAGTACAGCCTGCGCGGAAAGTGTATCGCCAGCATCACGTTGTCGCCCGCCGAGCCCTGCACCATGCGCGAAAACGCGCTGTCCAGTCCGGCAAAGAGCGGCTTCATAAACGGCGCGTCTTTGGTTCCGTACAGCATTCCGCCTCCGCCGATGCCTACCCCAAAACCGAATTCCGCGCCGATATGCCGGCTGAAGCTTTCAATGACCCGGATCGCTTCGGCGTTGATGTCCGGTTCCGGAAATCCGCAGTTCACCACCGCATAAACGCGCTGTGCATGCCTTCCGGGATGATCGGTGAGATAGGCGGCAAAGTCCTGTAAGAAACGAATCAACAAACCGGGGGTACAGAAAAAGTATAGCGGGAAAACAAAAATCACTGTATCCGCCATGCGCATGGCGTCAAAATCCCGCTGCGGGTCTTCTTTCAGGCTTTTACGCGCGATGATGCGCTGAACCTGCGCGCCTTCCCCGGTAAACTTCTTTTCCGCCAACTGCGAAAGAAACTCGGATGTGGAAGCCTCCGTCGCGCGCGGGCTTCCATTGATGATGACCACGCGTTGCGTATTGCTCATAACAACCCCTCCGTTCTGGACAAGTTCATCTGGCTGAACTGCGCGCCCATATCCATCCCCTGCCGGTAGACAAAAGCGGTTACATTGCTGCGGTGCTTGAGGATAATGTCCATAAACAACCCTGCGTCCCCGTCTGGCACCGAATCGCCGTAACCTATCATCACCTGCGCGGGATAACTCTCGTAACGCGGCGGATGCATGGTGGAGCCGTCAGGCCGGGTGATAAAAAACGGCAGCATATTGGGCAGCCATCGGTTGATCACGTCCGCCATGTTGGCGCTGAATTGCCCGAACACCACCGGTATCAGGTAGATCACGACGTCGCTGCACATGGACTCCCGGTTGATTTCCGCGATGCCGTCCCGGATTACGCATTCACCGGGTGTCTTTATCCAGCAGCCAAAGCAGCCCATACAGTGGGCAAGCTCCCCGCGCCCTACGGATATATCCCTGGCAGTATACCCTTTTTGTGCAAGATACCCGCAGACGCGCTCATGGATATCCTTATACAACGCGGTTTGATATTCTTTGTCCGACAGGATTAACGCCTGCATTGCTTTCCCTCCTTTAATGTTTACATTGTAAACTTTATACCACATCATGTTTACTGTGTCAACATGGCATGGTATACTGATATCGTAAAATTTTCATTAAGCCGATTTACGGGAGAAGCCATGGAAAACAAGAGTTATCATCATAACGATTTAAAAACAGAGCTGGTCCGGCAGGGCCTGAAAATAATCGACAGCGAAGGGATTGAAGGGTTATCGCTGCGCAAGGTGGCAAAAGCCTGCGGCGTGAGTCAGACTGCCCCATACCGCCACTTTAAGAACAAGGACGAGCTGGTCGCCGAGATCCTGCTGCAGGCGTTGGACGCTTTTAATGAGAGTCTCTTGGCGGCGGTGAGCAAACATCCCGACAGTCCGAGGGATCAGATCAAGGAGATGGGTATCGCCTATATCCATTTTTTTATGGAGAATCCGCAGTATCTGCGTCTGCTGTTTCTCAGCGACATGCAGCTGACATCCTCCGAGACCTTCTGCGCTGCTTCAGCGCATTTATCCAAGAGCCACCCCTTTGATACTTTCTCCAGTGCCGTTCAGCGGTATAAGGATTCCGCGCCGGATGAAACGCGGGATATCCACGAGCTGCTGGTCTATTGCTGGGGCCTGGTGCATGGTGTCGCGGTTCTGGCGTCCCGCAAAGAAATCCCGGCGCAATATGACGTCTCCGCACTGGTCAGCAATATTATCTGGAACGAACGGTTCCTTTAAAGGCCCAATGCGCATTCCTTCCATCCAAATGCGTAACACCCCCGTCCCTCTTCGAATATAGTAGAGCGAAGCTGAAAAAAGGAGTGGGAAACATGAGCTGTTCATCATACCGCAGCGCGAATGATGCCGCACGGAGATATAGCCAGCAGGCTGCTGCCGCGGCTGCCATGAACTCGGAAGCAGCGGCAGTCACCGTACCGGGATTGGGCGATCCTGCGCCGGAATTCACCGCGATGACCACACAGGGTCCCAAAAGTCTCTCCGACTACCGTGGCAAATGGCTGATATTCTTCAGTCACCCGGGGGATTTCACCCCGGTCTGTACCACCGAATTCCTGGCGTTTACGCAGCGCTATCAGGATTTCACCGAACGCAACGCCGACCTGCTCGGCCTCTCGGTGGACTCCAACGCGTCGCATATCGCCTGGGTGATCAATATCTACCAACATACGGGCGTGGAAATTCCCTTCCCCATCGTGGAAGACAGAAGCATGGCAATTTCGCGGATGTACGGCATGATACAGCCGGGTGTAAACACCACCGAAACGGTGCGCAACGTCTTTTTCATCGACCCGCAGGGCATCATCCGGGCCAAACTGATCTATCCGCTGACCAACGGGCGCAATATCGCGGAAGTACTGCGGCTGCTCGAAGCGCTGCAGACGACCGACGCACAGCACGTCGCCACACCCGCCAACTGGCGTCCCGGTTACCCCACGATCCAGCCCGCGCCCACCACGGTTGCCGGTGCGATGGAGCGGCTGAATTCCCAAGGCAACTGTATGGACTGGTACTTATGTTATAACAACGGCACCACCTGAAATAAGGGGGATGCGCGCCAGACTGCCGGTCTGGCGTTTTTATTTTGCCGCCGAGATGCCGCTGAATTGATGCCTGCGGCCAGACCCCGTTGCAGGCCCGCTTATACTGCGCTGAATATTCCGCCCGCGAAATGCAATACTAAACCTGCATCATCAAGCCGCAGCGTGATGATGAGGAGGGAAACCATGCAATATTTGAAATGCCAGGCGCAGGACTGTACATACAACGCGGAATCCAAATGCAACGCCCGTGCCATACGCGTAGGCGTCACAGGCCAGCAGACGTTCTGCGATACCTATGCAAGGGCGGACGCTTTTTCCGCCGTCGAGATCTTTGACATGAACGCTGCCGACACCGAATTCGGCGCGATGGGTGCGCCGCGGATTGCGTGCAGCGTTACGCAGTGTGCGTACAACCAGTCTTTTCGCTGCCGCGCGCATGGCGTCCACATCGGCCCGCCCCACGACGCGCTGGTCTGCAACTGCCGTACATACCGGCCAAAATAAGCGGAGCCCCGTCAACAGCAAATTTCAGCGTTCTCCATAATCAACCAGTTTACGACAAAAACATAAGGAAAACCACAGCTTTCGCTGTGGTTCCCTCCGCCTTTTCGGCATGAAGCTGATTCAGGGATGGCTCAGGCCGCAAAGCGGCGCGCCATGGTGCAAATCGTTTTTTGAATGGTAGTGTGAATGGCCCGCAAGCGGGCGCTGTAGTGTAATCATTGCGCAGAATTCAGCAGCGACTTCCCCCAGTTTCATAAACCCTGCGAATCAGGGTGAGGCGCATCATTGCACGGGGAATGCACGGCAGTTACAGACACCCCCATCTGTTTATAATATACCCGCTGCTTCCACAATTGAAACAGATATGATGGTCTATTTTTTAATATTATGGGTAATATGATGAATAAAGGGTGAGGATATTGACAACCCAAGCAGGACGATAATATAATGAGGCTAGCTTTACAAAGCTGTGTTTTTCTGAATGCGACTTTCCCATATTTGGATGAATATATTCGGGTGTGTGCGCGTTTTTGCATGGAGTAGTACGTACTTAAATTTTGATATATCAAAGGAGATAAATCGGTGGACCTAAGTGTATTAAAGGAGAAAAGCCTGCTGGATCTGCGGGAAATCGCAAAGATGGCAGGCATTAAATCGGTTACAAAATACCGAAAACCCGAATTGCTGGATTTATTGTTCGATCTCGACCGCAAGGCGAGGAAGGATCAACCCGCCGGAGGAGCAGAGGATAACGACATCCTGAATGAAGAGATGGAATACGAGCCGCGGGAAGAACCGGAATATGAGCCGGTAGAAGAACCCGGATACGAACCGGTTGAAGAGCCGGAGTATGAGCCGGCGGAAGAGCCGGGATATGACCGCGCGGAGAGCGCGGATGAGAATGGAACCGGGGAGAGCGGTGCTTCCAATGAAAACACGGAGATTCCGGCGTACCAGCAGGACGTCATCGAGAGCCGGGAGCGCAGGCAGAAGCCGGAGAGAGAGGACGGGCAGGCCCCCCGCCGCCGCAACGAAGACAAGAAAATCATCGAATATGTCATGGGAAACGACGCTGTCAACGAGCTGCTGAATAAGGGCGACTGCGGCGACGCGCTGGGCATATTGGAGGTGCTGCCGGAAGGCTATGGTTTCCTGCGCAGCGAAAACTATCTGCCGGGCAGCAAGGACGTATACGTTTCGATGGCCCAGATCCGGAAGTTTAACCTGAAAACGGGCGACAAGGTGAAGGGCAAGACGCGTCCCGCCAAGGACGCGGAGAAGCTGAACGCGCTGCTTTATATCGAGCAGGTCAACGACGACGCGGTAGAAAAGTGCCTGTCGCGCAGGCCTTTCGAGGAGCTGACGCCCATCCATCCCGAAGAGCGCTACACGCTGGAGCGCCTCGATGCGTCACGGGATCTCGCGATACGCCTGATCGACATGATTGCGCCCGTCGGCAAAGGACAAAGAGGCCTCATCGTTTCTCCTCCGAAGGCGGGCAAAACCATATTGCTCAAGAAGATTGCGAACAGCATCACCGCCAATTATCCGCAGGTTTCGCTGATCGTGCTGCTCATCGACGAGCGCCCGGAGGAAGTCACCGACATGCAGCGCTCCATTAAGGGCGAAGTCGTATACTCCACGTTCGACGAAAAGCCGGAAAACCACACGCGCGTGGCCGAAATGGTCATCGAGCGCGCCAAGCGCATGGTGGAGCAGGGCAAAGACGTCGTCGTGCTGCTGGACAGCATCACGCGTCTTGCCAGAGCGTATAACCTCATCATCCCCCCTACGGGCCGCACGCTTTCGGGCGGTCTCGATCCGGGCTCTCTGTATAAACCCAAGCGCTTCTTCGGCGCGGCGCGAAATATCGAGTTCGGCGGCAGCCTCACCATCATCGCCACGGCGCTTATCGACACCGGCTCCCGTATGGACGAGATTATCTACGAGGAATTCAAGGGTACCGGCAACATGGAGATCCATCTCGACAGGCGGCTGTCCGAGAAGCGCATATTCCCCGCCATCGACCTCAACAAGTCGTCCACACGCCGCGAGGAGCTGCTGCTTTCCAAGCGCGAGCTGGACGGCATCTGGACAATCCGCAAGGTGATGGCCAACGGCAATACCGCCGAGGTTACGGAACAGCTGATCAGCATGCTGTCGAAAACCACCACCAACGCCGCTTTTCTGGAAAAGCTGCGCAGCTGGCTGAGCGTCTGGGATAAGGAAGGGTACAACTTCACACCGAAGCAGCGCTTCTGATGAAACCCGAAGATCCTCGCCGCACGGAGCGGCGGCAGCTGTACCGGAGGATCGTTTACCTCTACTTCGGTCTCTTTTCGATGGCGCTCGCGGAGCGCTTCTCGATGAATATCGCATACGGCGCGGCGTTGTACATATCGCTTGCCGCGCTGCTGCGCATCGCGAATTTTATCATCAGCACCCGGCACGACACGCGTACTCATAACGCGCTGAAAGCGGCGGCCGCGGTATTTTTTATACTTACCGCGCTCTATACCGTGATACTCTATCCGCTCTTCAATCCCCGCGGAAATGCGCTTTGTGCGATGGCCATCATCGCGCTGCCCTTTGTGATGCGCAGCGGTGAAGCCGCGCTGCTTCGAGGCATACGCCCTTCCGGCAAACTGGCAATGCTCCCCGTCGTGCTGCCCTCCGCTGTATTGACAACGGGCGCGGCGGCGCTCCTTGCGCTGCCCGGAGGATCGGATACGACCCTCTTTGCCGCCTGGGGAATGCTGGCGGGCACCGCGCTGAATATGCCGCTCCACCTGCTTTTCCGCGACTTTGAGCATATAGAGCAAAGCGCGTCCGGCGTGACCGACACGCGCACGATCCGCAGCGTTCGCCTGTTTGACGGGATGGCCGTCACCTCGGGCGTTGCGCTGAACATCTTCGCATTTACCTATATCCTGCTGCTGATGTTCACGCGCACGCACGACGTCTTCCGCGATTTCTTTCTCTCGTTCTGTTTCGTTGCGGCCGTATTATGCGCCGCTTTTCTGGCAGCTAGCCGCGTGCGCCGCTCCTCACTGACCGGCACGATAGGGCGAAACGCGATATACGTACTGGGCACCGCAATCGCGATATTCGCGGCATACGTACTGCGGGAGAGTTGGTTTGGTTCCGTATGGGACATCTCGCTGCAGACCACGCTGCTGCTCCTCGGTCTGGTGCTGCAGATGGCAGGAGCGCAGGGGCTTCAGGAGGATATGCTGCTTCTGGTGCGCCTCTACCAGCCGGAGATTGACGCGGACGCGCTGAGGCGCCGGTTCCGCCGTCTCAGCTTCTGGACGTCCGTGCTGTCCGACGCCATTTTTCTGGTGGTGCTGCTGGCGCTCATTTCTTCGCCGTTCTTCGCGCCCTTCCGCGTGACAGACTACATTCCTTACGCCCCGGCCATCGGGAGCGCGGTCGCGGCCATTCCTACGGTGCTGCTGTTCGCGTCGCTGTGGCTCTCCCTTCGCCAGCCGCTCAGCGCGAAATACAGCCGCAGGCTGAAGACGCTGGAGGGCATTCGCGAAAAGGGCGGCAAAAACCCGGCGATGGAAAAACGGCTGTGGAGCGTGCTCGTACAGAAAACCAAAAAGCGCATCGGCGTACACATCATTCGCGGACTGCTGCGGCCCGTGATGCACCACACCGTGAAGGGCAAGGAGCACGTGCGCGATCTGCCCGGGATATTCGTGTTCAACCACCGCGAGGTATACGGCCCCATTGCGGCCATCGTATTCCTGCCGTACGACATCCGGCCATGGATACTCTATCAGATGATCGACAAAGCCGAGATCACACAGCATATGTACGAGGGCACCTTCCGCCGCGCGAAATGGCTGCCCCCCGCTTTGCGCAGGCTGATACCGCGGCTCCTCAGCCCCGTCGTCGTTTGGGCGCTGCGCTCCTTCGATCCCATCCCCGTATACCGCGGCGCGCAGATGAACGTAATCAAAACCTTCATGATGTCCATCGAGTGCCTTGCCGCGGGCGACAGCATACTGTTGTTTCCCGAAAACCCGGAGAACACCTACGGTCAAAAGGTCAGTGATTTTTACGAGGGCTTCGCGCATCTCGGCAGGCTGTACTACAAAAAAACGGGCAACGCGCTGACGTTCTACCCGGTGTATGCAAGCAAAAAAAGGCGGGAGCTGCGCATCGGAGAAGGGGTAACCTACAACACGGCGGGCGGCAGCAACGAGCGCGGGCGCATCGTGGAGACGCTGGAGCAGCGCATGCGCGATCTCGAAGCGCTGGACGAGCACTAAGCGTCCTGCTCCACCACGCGCAGGCCCAGATTTTCCGGGCTTACTCTGCCCTGTGTGAGGTGAATGACCGCCTGAATAAAAGCATCCCCGCCGTCCGGAAGCACGCAGTACTCCGCCGATATGGTGTCGGTATACTGAATATCGCACGGCGTAAAACCCTGCGACGCGAGCGCGCTCTGTACGCGCGCCCATGTGGGAAATTCAAATTTGCAGCGGAATACGCCGCATTCCATCCGTTTCACCTTCCGCGCCGCGGCCAGCGTGTCGGCTGCGCTCTGCGAATACGCGCGTACAAGGCCGCCCGCGCCCAGCAGCGTACCGCCGAAATAGCGCGTGGAAACCACGACAACATCCGTCAGCCCCATCCGCCCTAGCACCTCAAGCATTGGCACGCCCGCCGTGCCCTGCGGTTCGCCGTCGTCGCTGCAGCGCATGACGCCGGTTGCCAAACTGTACGCATAGCAGTGATGCCGCGCGTTGTAGTGCTGTTTGCGGCGCTGCTCCAGCACGCGCTGTGCCTCCTCCTCGCTTTCGGCACGGCACGCGAGGCCCAGGAAGCGTGATTTTTTAATGACAATCTCCGTCTCCGCGGAGCCTTTAATCGTGAGCATTCGCGTTATACCGCATGATGGTCGCGCGGGGCGCAAAGCCCAGGGAAGCCCAGAACGCTTTGCCGCGCTCGTTCCACACGAACACGTCCAGATCGAGGGTGTTCGCCCCCAGCGTACGCAGCAGCGCATGAAACGCCTCCGTGCCATAGCCCTCGCGCCGCGCATTCCGGCAGATGTAGAAGTGGCGCAGGTAAGGCGGCTTGCGCACGGGCGCAACCAGCGCGTATCCCACGACGCTGCCCTCCGCAATAAAGGCATATGCCGCGTCGCCGGAGCGCAGCGCCTCCCGCAAGCCTTCCTCCGCCTCGTCCGGGGTCCGGCGCGTATCGCTCGCCTCATCCTCCGCGAGCTCAAGGTACAGCCGCGCCAGCAGCGAAATGTCGGCGCAGGGCTGAATCGTCACACGTCCCTGTTGCGCATCCATGGCTATTTCAGCACCACGCGATGGTAAATCTTCTTGCCCTTCTTCAGCAGCATCTGTCCGTCCGTAAAGAGCGCCTCGGTGACCGCCGCAAACTCATCCTCCGCCTTATCCCCGTTTACGGCAATGCCGCCCTGCGCGATGAGCCTGCGCCCTTCGCCGCGCGAGGCCGTGAGTCCGCACGTCTGCAGCAGGTCGATAAGCAGCAGATTCTCGAAACCCTCGATTTCGGTGGTCGGTATGGAGCCCTCTTCCGCGCCGCCCATAAACAGCGCCTCGGCGGCGGCCTTGGCTTTGTCGGCCTCCTCCTGTCCGTGAACCTGTCGCGTCACCTCGTACGCCAACGTCACCTTCGCCTCATTGATGCGCTCATCGGTGAAGCCGCACAGCCGGTTGACCTCCTCCATAGGGATGAACGTCAGCAGCGAAAGGCAGGTCTTCACGTCGCTGTCCGCCACGTTGCGCCAGTACTGGTAGAAGTCGTACGGCGAGGTTTTTGCCGCGTCGAGCCACACCGCGCCCTTTTCGGTTTTGCCCATCTTGCGCCCGTCGCTCGTCAGCAGCAGCGCAAACGTCATGCCGTAGGCTTCCCGCTGCTCCTTGCGGCGGATGAGATCCGCGCCCGAGAGTATGTTGGACCACTGATCGTCGCCGCCCAGCTGCAGCTTGCAGCCGTAGCGCTGATTCAGCACCAGGAAGTCGTACGACTGCATCAGCATGTAGTTGAATTCGATGAACGTAAGCCCCTTCTCCAGGCGGTTTTTGTAGCATTCCGCGGTCAGCATGCGGTTGACGGAGAAATTCACGCCGATGTCGCGCAGAAAATCCACATAGTTCAGCTTTAAAAGCCAGTCGGCGTTGTCCACCATGAGCGCCTTGCCCTCGCCGAAATCGAGGAAACGGCCTATCTGCTTCTTAAACGCGTTGGCATTGGCCGCGATATCCTCCTTGCTGAGCATCCTGCGCAAATCCGTGCGCCCGGAAGGGTCCCCCACCATCGTGGTGCCGCCGCCCACCAGCGCGATGGGCTTGTGTCCCGCGCGCTGCATGTGCGCCATCGCCATCAGCTGCACATAATGGCCCACGTGGAGGCTGTCCGCCGTGGGATCGAAGCCTATATAGAATGTGACGGACTCGCTGGCCAGCAGTTCCTTCAAGCCTTCGTGCGTCACCTGTTTGATAAATCCTCTTTCAGTCAACACATCGTATACGTTAGTCATGACGAGCTCCCTTCTTTTGTAATCGTATTATAGCGGTAAAACGCGGTGAAGGCAACGCCTTTTCCATTTGGGCAAAACCGTTGCTGCACTCTTCTCCCTGTACAAAGAAGACCGCACTATAGACAAATGGATGCTGATTTGTTATAATCCAGTTGAATATATTACTGGCGGTTGTTTGTGTACATTCCCTTATCCCTAATTCCCAATGTACGTAAACAACATTTGTTGGCGGCTGATAATGTCGATTTTTAGCCAATTTTGTTATTTTATTCTTGACTCAGGTACAAAAAGAAGGAATATTCGATGCGCTTAGCGAAATTTATATTTGCATATCATAATTATCTTCAAGGAGGTTATGTATGGATATCACGGACATTCGTATAAGACGAATTGATACGATGGGCAAGCTGAAAGCTGTGGTGTCTGTGACTTTCGATGATATGTTTGCGATTCACGACATGAAAATCATTGAAGGGCAAAACGGCTATTTTATCGCCATGCCATCCAGAAGAACGCCCAACGGAGAATATAAGGATATCGCGCACCCTATTAACTCCGCAGCAAGATCTCTGATACAAACGGCCATACTGGAAAAGTTCGAAAGCCTCCCCGAAGACGAAGGTTACGCCTCTTTCCAAATGTAATCCGTGCCGACATGCCGCAGCAAAAAGCCCGCATAATGCGGGCTCGGTTCTGTTTCTTGTCGGCTTTTTCTTTGCCTTTATTTATTGCTTCACCTTCGCGAATATCATGCGTCCCGCAGAAGTCTGAAGCACGCTCGTCACGATCACGGCCAGCAGCCGCCCCGTTTCCTTCTGCCCTTCCTCCACAACCACCATCGTTCCGTCGTCCAGATAGGCCACGCCCTGTCCCGGCTCTTTGCCGTCCTTGACGATGGTGACTCTCATCTCCTCGCCCGGCAGCACCACGGGTTTTACCGCGTTGGCAAGCTCGTTGATGTTGAGCACGTGCACATTTTTGACCGCCGCCACCTTGTTTAAGTTAAAGTCGTTGGTGACGACGACGCCGTCCATGTCGCGTGCCAGCGTGAGCAGCTTGGCATCCACATCCGCGCCCTCCACATCCGCGTGCACCACCTTTACGGGCATCTTGAGTTCGCTCTGTATGCGGTTCAGTACGTCCAGGCCTCTGCGGCCCCGGTTACGTTTCAAATCGTCCGCGCTGTCCGCGATATGCCGCAGCTCATCGAGCACAAATTCCGGTATGATCAGCGCGCCCTCGATAATTCCGCTGTTGCAGATGTCGAAAATGCGCCCGTCGATGATGACGCTCGTATCCAGCAGCTTGGGCCGCGCGGCGCTGTCTTCCTTCCCCTTCTCGTCGCGGTGACGTTTGAACACATCGCCGAACTCCGGCTTATGCCGGACGAATATGGAGATACCGAGATACACGCAGACGATGTAGGCTACCACATCCACGACGCCCGAAATCCAGGGCACCGGAATGCTGTCGAACAGGTGAGAGAGCAGATACGCCACCACAAGCCCCAGGATAAGCCCTATCACCCCGGGCATAATCACGCCGGAGGGCAGCTTGGCAATCTTCCTGTCCGCCTGGCTGACCGAATAAAAAATGAACCTGACGATGGGCTTCGAGAGAAAAAGGAAAAATACGCCCGAGGCGATTCCGGATGCCATATAAATCAGCAGCTTGAGCCATGGTTCAGTGTATACATATTCGTCGCCACCCAATCTGGTCAATATCTGAAACACCAGAATGACGATACCCGGCCCCACGAACAGCCCCATCAGCGTTATCAACGATCTGGCTATATTTTTTGCCATATCCACCTCGTATGCGTTTCACTATCCCGTCACAGCTGCCGGATGGGCTCGGTATCGCTTTCCGCGCTCTGCGTAATCGTATCGCGCACTTCCTCGCCTCGCTTGTCGCTGGCCAGCGCCAGCTCCGATACGAGTATCTGCATGGAGGTTCCCAGCATCTTCTTTTCGCTGGAAGACAGGCTTCTCTTCTCCTCGCGCTTCAGCAGACTCTTAATCACAGAGGCGATCTCAAATACATCGCCCGATTTCATTTTTTCAAGGTTTTCACGGTTGCGCCGGTTCCAGTTCGTAACCTCATCCATATCCTCCGGTGTTTTGAAGGTTTCCATGACACGGCAGCACTCGTCTACGGATATAATGCTCCGCAGTCCCGCCTTTTGCGCCGTATCAACCGGGACATGCACCTTGATGTCGCCTTCGAGGAACCGGAGTATGTAATACTCCTTTTTCTCATTTAAAAAAACCCGCTCTTCGACGGCTTCTACGACTCCGGCCCCGTGCATGGGATATGAAATTTTATCGCCGCTTTTAAACGCGAACGCTTCTTGTTTCATATGTTTATGATATAGCAGCCGGGCTGCTTTGTCAAACAAACACGCGCCGGCACGAAATGCATACACGGATGTCTAGACTTGCGCAGAAGTTTTGGAGGATGAACATGGAACATACCACAAGCGGTGCTGCCGCCTCTATCCATGGCGGCGGACTCGCGCCGATGCTTTCGGGCATCGTGCGCTTCTTTGACACGCCGGACGGCGTGCGCGTGGACGCGCGTGTGCGCGGACTGCCTAAAAACGCCACCGGTTTTTACGGCTTCCATCTCCACGAAGCGGGTGAATGCGCCACGCCCGACTTTACGAGTGCAAAAGGCCACTATAACCCCGGCAACCAGGCACACCCGCAGCACGCGGGCGACTTCCCCATGCTGCTTGCCACAGACAAAATGGAAGCATGGCTCGCCTTCGTCACCACGCGCTTTACGGTGCGGGACATCATCGGACGCAGCGTGGTCATCCACATGGACCGCGACGACTATACTTCTCAGCCCGCCGGCGATGCCGGGCCGCGCATCGGCTGCGGCGTAATCCGGGCCTTCTAGCGCCGAAAAGCGTGCTTATGGAGAAGATGTCTTCCGATTCGTCAAAACCGGACAAGTTGTTCCCTTTTTATTACCATGCCATTACAAAGTTGTAGGATTCACTTTGCATGAAATATGATACAATGGCTGTTGAGGTGATGAGATGAACGGCGTGTACGAGGCGGCGTCACTCGCGATGCGGTATTGGTTTTTTATCGTGGGCGCCATCGTGCTGCTCGGCGTGACCAGCATATCCATCAAGGAATACCGCGATAAGCGCTATGTGATGAGCGTCGCCAAAAGCAGCATCGGCTACCTCGCCGTGGTATCCGGACCGGATGAAATCCGCGGCGCGAAGCTGCAGCTGATGCTGCAGAACACCATCGGGCGCTCGCGGCGTGCGGATATCGTGCTGCCCGATCGCAGTGTGGACAAGGCACACGCTCAGGTGTACCTTGCCGAAGACGATCAGGTGTATTTAAGCTGCCTCGGCAGCGGCGAGGTGACGGTCAACGGCCTGCGCGTGGACGAGTTCGCGCTGCTGCGCGACGCGGACATGGTATGCATGGGAAATGTCGTGCTGCGGGTCCACCTCAAAGAGGTGCATGATGGTACTTGAAAGAAGAGGCGCGGGCGCGCTGCTTGCGCTGGCAATACTGATGCTGCTGTCCGCGTGCGGGCTTCTGGCCTTCCGCACGGGCGAATTTGACGTGGAGCTGGCGGCGTACGGTCTGGGCGCGGCGCTGCTGATGCTGATGGGCTACAACCTCGCGGCCATCATATTCCGCCATATCGACCGCATTACGCTGGTCATCTGCTTCTTCCTTTCCAGCGTGGGTCTGGTGATGCTCGCGCGGCTCAATATGGAAGTGGCATTCCGGCAGCTCATATTTTTAACCGCAGGAATCGTCATCATGTTCATCGCGGTGGCGGTCATCCGGCGCACGCACGATTTCGGCAAGCTCAATTACCTGTTCATGGCGGGTGCGGTCGGGCTGCTGGCCCTCGCGCTCGTTTTTGGCAGGGCGCAGGGCGGCGCGCGGAACTGGGTGAGCATCGCGGGGTTTTCGTTCCAGCCGAGCGAGCTGGCCAAGGTGCTGTTCATTGTCAACTCGGCGTACTTCTTCGCGGAGCGGCGTGCCAAGGCCGCCTTTATCGCCTACGTCGCCTACTCCGGCCTGTGCGTCATGATGCTGGTGGTGGCCAACGATCTGGGTGCGGCGCTGCTGTTCGCAGGCACGTTCCTCATCGTTTTCTTCGCGGCCACGGGGCGCGTGCTGCTGACGCTGGCGGGCCTCGGCGTGGGCGCAGCGGGTGCCGTCGCCAGCTATTTCGTGGTATCGCATGTGAAAACGCGCGTACTGGTGTGGCGCGATCCGTGGAAATATTACAACACCTCGGGCTACCAGATAGTGCAGGGGCTGATGGCCATCGCGGCGGGCGGGTTGTTTGGCGCAGGTCTGGGGCTCGGCAGCCCGAATCTCATTCCGGTGAATACGAGCGACTTCATTTTCGCCGCCATCTGCGAGGAGTTCGGCCTGCTGTTCGGAATCATCACAGTGCTGCTGTACCTCGTGTTCATCATCCGCGGAATGATCATCGCCATGAACGCAAGGCGGCGCTTCGACGCGCTGCTGGTATTCGGCGCGACGTGCATGCTGTCGCTGCAGTCGTTCATCATCATCGCGGGCGTCATTAAAATGATACCGCTGACGGGCATCACGCTGCCCTTCATCAGCGCGGGCGGCAGCTCGCTCCTCGCGTGCATGATGCTGGTGGGCATTATCGAGGGCGTGGCCGCGAAGAATGGGGAACACGACGAACGCGAAATCGTCGAAGCGGGAGGTGAGGTGCTGTGAAAAACAAGCTGCGCAGCAACATTCGGATACTGCTGTTTGTCTTTACGTTCATGTTCGCGGGGCTCATCATCTACCTTGCCTATGCCGAAACCACCTACGGCGAAAGCTGGTTTGCGACGCCCTATAACCCGCGCATACAGAACCTGAAGGCCGATATCCTCGACCGCACAGGCCTCACGCTGGCGCATGTCGACGACGGCGAGACCGAGTACGTGGACGATAAGACCATGCGCCGCGCCGTAGCGCACGTCGTGGGCGACGAATACGGCTTCTCTTACGGCGCGCAGACGATGTACTCCACCTACCTGTACGGCTTTGACAAGGACACCATCGGCAAGATAGCGGACGTCATATCCGGCGACGAGACGACAGGCGGCAACGTCTCGCTGACCATTGACGCGGAGCTCTGCAAAACCGCGCTGAAGGCAATGGGCGATCATCACGGCGCAGTCGTGGTAATGAACTACGAAACGGGTGAAATACTCGCGAGCGTATCCTCCCCCACGTTCGATCCTTCGGACATGGAGGAGTTTATGGAGGGCGGCGGCGACAGCGAGCTGGTCAACCGCGCGTTCTCCGGGTTGTATCCGCCCGGCAGCACGTTTAAGCTGATCACCGCGGCGGCGCTCATCGAAAACGGCCTCGACGGCTTCACGACGGAATGCGACGGCAGCACGGAAATCGACGGCAGTGAGATTCCCTGCACGGGCGAACACGGCGACGTGGATCTCACCAAAGCCATTGCCAAATCGTGCAACGTCTACTTTGCCGAAGCCGCGCAGGAGCTGGGCGCCAGTGCGCTGGCCGCCGAGGCGAAGAAATTTCTGTATAACAACAGCATGAACTTTAACGACCTCACGATGGCCGGGAGCGTATTTGACAAGCCCTCGGGCGGCGTTGACACCGCGTGGGCGTCCATCGGACAGTACCACGATCTCGTAACGCCGCTGCACGCGTGCATGATAGCGGGCGCCATCGCCAACGACGGCGAAATGATGGAGCCCCGGCTGCTGCTGTCCGTTTCGGGCGGCATGTCCTCCGGCTACCAGCTCACCTCCGCTGTCGCGGCACGCCCCATCACCGCCGGTGTCGCGGACGACCTCACGGAAATGATGATCGCCTGCGTGAAGAGCGGCACGGGCAAGAAGGCCGCCATCGACGGCTATGTGGTCGCAGGCAAAACGGGCACTGCCGAGGTGGCGGTAGGCAGCGGCAATCAGTCGCACGCTTGGTTCGTGGGCTTCATCGACGACGAAGACCACCCGCTGTGCATCGCGGTGGTGCTGGAATACGCGGGTTCGGGCGGCTCCAACGCCGCTCCGGTAGCCCACGACGTACTGGAAAAGGCACTGGATCTCGGATATTGATATGAACGCTGAAATAGAAGCCAAGCTGAAGACGCTGCCCAAAACGCCCGGCGTGTATCTGATGAAGAACGCGCAGGGCAAAATTATCTATGTGGGCAAGGCGCTCGCGCTGAAGAACCGCGTGAGCAGCTATTTTCAGCATGGCCGCAAGGATCCCAAGACGGCGGCGCTGGTCTCTGAGATCGCGGACTTCGACTACATTCTCGTGACCACAGAGCTGGAGGCGTTAATCCTCGAGTGCAACATGATCAAGCGCTACGCGCCGTACTACAACATCATGCTGCGCGACGACAAGCACTACCCCTATATCCGCATCGACTTCAACGAGAAATACCCGCGCGTCAGCGTCACGCGGCGCGTGGCCAACGACGGCGCGAAATACTTCGGCCCATACATTGCCGCGCACCTGCTGCACGACATACTCGACACGCTGTCCGCGATGTTTCCGCTCCGCACCTGCAAAAAAGACATTACGCCCGACCCAAAGACGCGCCCTTGCATCAACTATGAAATGGGGCGCTGCCTCGCGCCGTGCGCGGGTAAGGTCAGCGAGTACGACTACAAACGCATGACCGCCGAGGTGGCGGACTTCCTCGCAGGGCGCTACAAAGGCCTGGAAAAGCAGCTTCAGGAGGATATGCACACCGCGTCGGAGAACATGGAATACGAAAAGGCCGCCGCCGCCCGGGACCGCATCAACGCGCTGCACCGGCTGTTCGAAAAGCAGAAGGCAGGCTTCCCGGACCTCAACGACAAGGATGTGTTCGCCATATACCAGCAGGACGACGAGGCCGTGGTGCAGGGCATGTTCGTACGCAAGGGCGAGCTCAACCACATGGAGCGGTTTTTCGTCAATTGCGCGGGCGAGCCTGAAGCCGTGGTGCTTGCGCATATACTGAAGCAGTATTATTCCGACACCGAGGGGGTCGCCAAACAGATCTATGTCAACGCGGAGCCGCAGGAAAAGGCGCTGATCGAGGAATGGCTGTCGGGCAAGCGGGGGTCGCGTGTGGCGCTCCACGCGCCCGAAAAAGGCGACAACCGGCGTCTGGTGGATATGGCAGCCGCCAACGCGCGCGAAGCCCTCACGCGCCGTCTCGCGCGCGTACGGCAGGAATTTGACGCCACACAGGGCGCGCTGGCGGAACTGAAGGCGGCGCTCTCACTGCAGGCCGACGTGGACCGTATGGAATGCTACGACATCTCCAACATCCAGGGTACGGACTCCGTCGCGTCGATGGTGGTTTTCCGCGGCGGCAAACCGGAAAAGAAATCGTACCGGCGCTTTAAGATTAAGACCGTGGAAGGCGCGAACGACTTTGCATCCATGAACGAGGTGCTGACGCGCCGCCTGAAGCGCGGGCTGCAGGGCGCGGAGGGCTTTGGCGAGCTTCCCTCCCTCCTCATCGTGGACGGCGGCAAGGGACAGCTCTCCTTCGCGTACGACGCGCTCGCGTCGCTGGGTCTGGAGGATCTGCCGCTGATCAGCCTCGCCAAGCGCGAGGAAGAGGTCTTCGTGGTGGGACAGAGCGATCCCATCATACTGGACAAAAACAGCAACGCGCTGAAGCTGCTGACGCGCATCCGGGACGAGGCGCACCGCTTCGCAATCACCTACCACCGCACGCTGCGGCTGAAGAAAATTGACGATTCGGTGTTGAAGAAGATACCGCATGTCGGCCCGGCGAGGGTGCGCGCGCTGCTGTCCCATTTTGATACCATCGGCGATGTGCGCGCCGCCAGCTTCGAGGAACTGCTGGAGGTGCCGGGAATGGACGCACGATCCGCGCGCGCCGTGGTGGAGTACTTCGAAGGCGAGTGACAGGGTGTTGTGTAAACCGTGCGCTTGCGGTACACTGAAAACAAGGGGAATGCATGGATAAACAAGCGATTCAAATCGCGTTAACGCGAAATATTGAGGATGTTCGGCTGGATGAGCCGATGTCCGCTCACACCTCCTTCAAGGTGGGCGGCCCGGCGGACGTGATGGCGCTGCCGCGCACCACCGAAGAGGTGCTGTCCGCCATCCGCACGCTGTCGGCGCTGGGCTGCCCGATGCTGGTGATGGGACGGGGTACCAATCTGCTGGTGCGCTCGGGAGGCATCCGCGGCGCGGTGGTTAAGCTTGCCGATAATTTCTCAGGCGTCTCGGTGCAGGGTGACTGTGTAACGGCGCAGAGCGGCACGCCGCTCTCGGCGCTGGTGCGCACCGCCATGGCGCGGAACCTGGGCGGCGCATCCTTCCTCGGCGGCATACCGGGAACGCTGGGCGGCGCTGTCGCCATGAACGCAGGAGCGTACGGCGGCGAAATCGGCGGTTTCATCGAGGAAGTGTATTTCGCGTCCCACGCAGGCGAGGTGACGCTTCGCCATGAAGAGATGCACTTTGGCTATCGCCGCAGCGTGCTCAGCCATTTCCCGCTCATCGTCACGGGCGCAAAGCTCCGCCTGCAGCGCGTACCCGCGCAGGAGACGCAGGCGCAGCTGGCGGATCTCGCCGAGCGGCGGCGCGAAAAGCAGCCGCTGGAATACCCCAGCGCGGGCAGCACATTCAAGCGCCCGGAGGGACATTTCGCAGGCGGGCTTATCGAGCAGGCGGGCATGAAGGGCGCGTGCGTGGGCGGCGCGCAGGTATCCGTTAAGCACGCGGGCTTTATCATCAACACGGGCAACGCAACTCCGGAGGATATACTCGGACTCATCGCGCTCGTGCAGCAGCGCGTATTCGAATGCTCCGGCGTGATGCTGGAGCCGGAAGTCCGGATCGTGGGGGAAGCCTGATATGAAACTGACTGCGGACTGGCATACGCATACGACATTCAGCCATGGCAGCGGCAGCGTGACGGACAACGCCGAAGCCGCTCTGGCGCGTGGGCTTTCTTCGCTTGCCATCACCGATCATTCCGTCGGGCACGCCCTGTACGGTGTAAAACACCGCCTCGTGGGGCAATATCTGGAGTGTATCGCGCAGGCCAGGGAGGCTTTCGCGGGCCGCGTTGAGGTGAAGTCCGGCATCGAGCTGAATCTGGCGGGTCTTGAAGGCCGCTTCGATATGCCTGCGGGCGCGTTCGACGTGGTCATCATGGGCTACCATAAGGCCGCGTGGTGCGCGGATCTCCGCAGCGCGTGGACGTTCTTCCGGGGCCAGCGTGTGGACGCCATCACGCAGGCTTATGTGAACGCCATACGCACCGGAAAGCTCAGCATCATATCGCACCCCGGCTACGGCGTGCCGGTCAATTACCGCCTGCTGGCGCGCGCGTGCGCGGACTACGGCGTGCTTTTTGAAATCAACCAGAAGCACGCGGGGCTTACGGCGGACGAGCTGCGTGAAGCGGCGCTGGAGCCGGTGAAGTTCGTCATTTCCAGCGACGCGCACCGACCGGAGGACGTCGGAGCCGCACCGCAGGCGCTGGAGCTTGCATCAAGGGCGGGGCTCGACAGCCGCCGCGTGGTCAACATCACGGAGGAATAAGGCATGAAATTCATCATCGTAACGGGACTGTCCGGCGCAGGCCGATCTCAGGCGCTGAAGCGTCTGGAGGATATGGGCTACTTCTGCGTGGACAACCTGCCGCCCAGGCTGATCCCTGACTTCGCGCGCATCTGCCTTTCCAGCGACATCCACAAAGCCGCCACGGTCGTCGACACGCGCATGGGCAGCATGTTCGACGATATATTCGCCACCATACAGTGTCTTAAGGAGATGGAAGGCATCGACCTCACCATACTCTACCTCGACGCGGACGATGAGGCGCTCGTGCGCCGCTTTAAGGAAACGCGACGCCGCCACCCCATGGCCAAGGACGGCAACATCACCAGCGGCATCACGCGCGAGCGGGCCAAGCTGCGCGCCATCAAGGACATCGCGAACCACGTCGTGGACACCTCCACCTACTCCATCAAAAAGCTGGGCGAATCGCTGGATCATCTCTTCTGCGACGAGGACGATAAGGGTATACTCATTACCGTGACGACCTTCGGCTACAAGCGCGGCATCCCGCTGGACGCCGACATGGTGTTTGATATGCGCTTCCTGCCCAACCCGTACTACGTGGACGCGCTGCGCGCCCACTCCGGTCAGGACAAGGACGTCCGCGATTATGTGCTGTCCTTCCCCCGCGCGCGTATGTTCATCGACAAGGTGAGCGAGCTCGTGGCGTATCTGGCGCCGTACTATCTGGAGCAGGACAAGAAGCAGCTGATCATCGCGCTCGGCTGCACGGGCGGCATGCACCGCAGCGTGGCCGTGGCGGAGGAGCTGTATGTGATATTCAGGAATCAGGGGCACCGCGTAACGCTGGAGCACCGCGACCTGGGGCTGGATACCAAGTAACGGAGGGGTCATGTCCTTTTCTTCCACCGCCAAAAGTGAAATCTGCCGGACCCCGATCGGCGAGGACTGCTGCCAGCTCATGGAGCTGCTGGCGCTGCTCCATACCGCAGGCAGCATCAGCATATCCGGGCAGGGGCTGGCGCTGCGCATCGATACGGAGCATCCCGCGGTAGCGCGGCGCGCCTTTCAGATCATCAAGACGCTTTACGGTGCCAGTGCCACCATGGAGCGGCACACCAACCGGTTAAAGCAGAACCACATCTATTCTCTGCGTGTGGACGCGGCCAGCGCGCAAACCATCGCGCTCGATACGCATCTGATGGATGTTGACGGCGTCTGCCAAAGCGTGCGGGCCGCGGCAAAGCGTTCCTGCTGCAGCGTCGCCTTCCTGCGCGGCGCTTTTCTGGGCGGCGGATCCGTCACCAATCCCGAGCGCCGTTATCATATGGAATTTGTTTGCTCGCAAGAGGATTTTGCGCAGGAACTGTTGAATATAATGGTACAGCTGGACGTCCCCGCGAAGATGATCGCGCGCGGGCAGAGCCTTGTGGTCTATGTGAAGGAAAGCGATGCCATCGTCACGCTGCTCACGATGATGGGCGCGCATACCGCCATATTGAACATGGAGAATATCCGCATCATCAAGGGCATGCGTAACGCCGTCAATCGCAAGGTCAACTGCGATTCAGGCAACCTCTCCAAGACGGTCAACGCGTACCTGAAACAGGTGGGCGATATCGAAACCATACGCGCGCGCATGGGGCTGGATAACCTGAGCGCCCCGTTGCGTGAAATGGCCGAGACCCGGCTGAACCTTCCGGAAGCTACGCTGGAGGAGCTTGCGGAAGCTTTGGGGGCTTCAAAATCCACCGTAAATCACCGGCTTCGCAAGCTGGGCAGCATCGCGGAGCAGCTTAAAAATACAAGGGGGTAAACCCATGCAGGCAAAGGAACTCACGATACAAAGCGCGGACGGACTGCGGGCATCGAAGGCCGCCATGTTCGTGCAGATAGCGGGCAAGTATTCCTCCCGAATTCTCGTGGAGAAGGGCAACAAAAAAATCGACGCCAAGAGCATCATGGGCGTGCTGTCTTTGGGCGTCAAGCAGGGCGAGAAGATCTACGTCTTTGCCAACGGCGAGGATGAAGAGGAAGCCATTGCCGCGCTCGAAAAGCTCGTCAACACCTCGCTGTAACCTGCGGACGGCACCATGTCCGCAATCAAGCGGCAGCTTTTCGCTGCGCTGCCGCTTGCGCGCGCACGTCACCGCAGGATGTAGACAAACTTGATGGAGTACAGATCGCACATCAGCAAATCATCCGTTCCCACGGGCCGCAGCACAATATAACTGGCACCCACATCCATCAGCGTCCCTATCCTGTCCGATAATGCCCCGTTCGCGCCTATCAGAAACTCCACCCGCATGTCCCGGCCAATATAGTTTCGCAGATACCCCGGAGAGAAATATGGATTCTGCACCCACTCGGGTGTTCCTATGGACGCCGGCACCAGCGGCATCCCTGCTTCCGCGCCTTCATCGGCCAGCACGCCGGACATGGAGGACGGGGCGCACCCGCATCCGCATCCGCCGTATGTACCCGGTATATCCTCTGCCCCGTTTTCCCACGTCTGCGGCTCCATTACCGATTTGCCGCTCACCATATTCATCGAGGGCGGAACAAAATCGTTCACCGGCTGCTCTCTCATCATCTTTGCGTCCTTCCCGGCGGAACGGCCCGGCACAGCCTGCTGCGCCATGCTTTTTCCGGAGATCGTTTCCATTCTGGGCGCTACAAAGCGATTTTCTGCCGCGGGTGCGGCCTTGGCAGACATATTCTCCATACGCGTCTTGCCCGGTGCTCCGGAACTATTGTTATCACGCATTCTGTCGGTCATCTTCCAACCTCCTGTGGCACATTTTGGGCGCGCCCTGCACGGGCGGTCCGGCTCTACGCTATCATACGCAAAGCGCTCTTCTTTGTTGATAAAGCCGGCAGGTGAATACTTGACGCTGGAGTATGATACCTCTATACTGGGACGCGGGGAATTGTTAATACGCACGGCTGTGCGGAACCGCGGTTTCACATCGCGCAATTGAGTGGACTTTATTAATCGAGGGCGGTGAAAATCACCCGTATCCATCTCCGGGATTCATACTTTTAAGCGAGGACACAATACATGATTTTCAAAAACGAAGCGCTGTTTGATCTCATCGTCCCAACGAGCATGGGCGTGCGCTTTACTCCGGCGGATCGCCAGCCCGTGCATACGAGCCACTCATATTCCGTTCAGGCCACCAGCGCTGAAAGCAACGTAGTTACCATTGCCGCTTCGCTGGGCATGCGCACCAAGGTGCTGACACGTTTCGTATCCGACAGTCCTCTTGCCACTTTCATCAAACACGAACTCAAAAGCCGCGGTATCGCCTACGAGGGCAAAGAGATTCCTCAAGGCGGCCCTTGGGGATACCGGCATCATTTCAACATCGCCGACAGAGGCTACGGCGTGCGCGGGCCCCGCGTGCTTAACGATCGCGCGGGCGAAGTCGGCCTTACGATAAGTATCAGCGATTTCGATCTGGATAGGATATTCGGTACGGAAGGCGTGCGCAGCCTGCACCTCTCCGGGATTATCGCGGCACTTTCGCCGGAAACAGGCCAGCTCTGCCTGACGCTGGCGCGGGCGGCCAGAGAGTACGGCACACGTGTCTCTTTTGACTTCAACCACCGGGCGTCCTTTTGGCAGGGCCGGGAGGATGAGCTGCGCGGCGTGTTCTCGGATATCGCTGCGCTGTCGGATATACTGATTGGCAACGAGGAGGACTACCAGCTGTGTCTGGGCATACAAGGCCCACAGACGGGCGGTGTAGATATCGAAAGCAAGACGGACAGCTTTAAAAGCATGATCGAGCGCGTAAAGCAATCATATCCCAACGCGACGCTTTTCGCCACTACGCTGCGGCAGGTGGTCAGCGCGAACGAGCATCTTTGGGGCGCAATGCTGCTGGATGGAGACAGCTGGTATATCGCGCAGCCCCGCTCCATACCGATACTGGATCGTATCGGGGGCGGCGACGCTTTTGCAGGCGGGCTGCTCTATGGACTGCTGAAAGGCATGAGCGCGGAAGATGCGCTGCACTTTGGCTGGGCTACCGGCGCGCTTGCGACAACCATGCTGGAGGATTACGCGCAGCCGGAAAACGAGGGACAGGTATGGAGCATCTGGGAAGGCAATGCCCGGGTGAAGCGCTGAATTCAGCGCGGCATTCCCCGTGTCCTCGTACCGAGCTTCGAACGCATAATAAAAATCCCCCGGCGAGCCGGGGGTATTTCATATGCGGGCATAGCCCTCTATTACTGGCATCGCCTTAAGGCGTACCCAACGGTCGGCAGCCGCAAAAGCTTGTTACTAGCTGCCCTTTTAAAGGGCGGGATTACTAGCTACCCCTTAAAGGGGTCTGTGTACTCCTTCATGCTAATTTGGTCAGATACCTGATCTTCCTGCATCTGTGTGCGTATATACTCAGCAATCTTCTGTTTGTTTTTGCCTACCGTATCTACATAGTACCCTCTGCACCAGAAGCTTCGGTTCCCATACTTGTGTTTCAGGTTCGCATGACGTTCAAATATCAGCAACGTGCTCTTGCCCTTCAAAAACCCGACAAAGCTAGATACGCTCATCTTCGGTGGTATCTCCACTAGCATATGTACGTGATCCGGGCACATCTCTGCTTCAATTATGTTCACCTGTTTCCAATTGCACAGCTCCCTTAGTATCTTCCCAATATCCGCTTTCAGCTTCCCAAATATTATTTTCCTCCTGTACTTCGGCGCAAATACGATATGGTATTTGCAGTTCCATTTTGTATGTGCTAAGCTTTTTGTGTCTTCCATTTGGTTGACCTCCTTTTGATTTTACTTTCGCGGCTGCTAGACCGCTTTCAGTATATCAAAGGGAGTTTTCTTCTCCATAGCTTAAGCCTTTTGGAACTCCCCGGCATAGCCGGGGGTTTTCGAATACAAATAAAAAAAGGAGCCCTGCGGCTCCTTTCAATCAATGGGTTATGGGGTCGCGGTCGGAGTAGCTTCCTCCGATTCCGACGGCTTGGGAGCCAGCGTTTCCGCTACGGTGTCCAGCGCCACGATCTCCACGAGATTCGAATATTTCATGTGATGGCTGTAGGACACCCACGTGTTTTCGAACGTCAGCAGCGTGGTGCGCGTACGGCCCGGATCGCTGTAATAAATGATGTCCCCTTCGTACCGGCATGCCACGACGGCGTGCGCTTCGCTGCCCCGCTTGAAGTAGCAGATAACGCCCTCGGGATGATTGTCGATTGCCTCCTTGATTGCGGCTATCCCGTTGGTACCCGGATTCACTACGTACGTCGCCCGTCCGTCAAAGCTCTTGAGATAGGCCGAGTCGGCATCAAGCGCGCTCACCGGCACCACGCCGAAGTTCGTCTTCAGGTTGCCGATATTCATCGTTGTCTTACGTCCGTTCGATTCGTAAATGAAACGGGGGTTTGCGGGAATGCCCATGTTGTTGATGGTAATGGAATAGGCGCTGATGACGCACGCCTTTTTGCGCACAGAGCTGGAGAACTTCCAGCGCGAGTCGCCCTGGTAGTAAATCGTATACGTGCGTTCCGATGTGGCGCTCAGTTCTGCCACCTTTGCGGCGGGGTAGGGGGCGTAAGAGAGGTAGGAGCTGCTGCCCCACACCAACGCGCCGTTGTACATGATTTGATACCACTTGCCCGAGATGGCATACACGTCCACGAAGGTGCGGGCGGGAAGCTTGCCCGCCGATTTGTACGAGGTGGATGGGCCGGTACGAAGCTTGAGGCTGCTGCTTGCGATGCATACCGCTCTGCCAATGGGGGGACCGCTGACGGTGACCGGGCTCGTCGAAGGAGACGCTGCCGCTCCTGCCGTATAGGAGAGATAGGACTTGTGTCCCCAGGCAACCGTGCCGTTGTAATTCACCTTATACCAGCTGCCCGAAATGGCGTATACCTGCACGGTGGTTCCGCCCGGCAGTTTGGCTACCACTTTATTAGAGGTGGATGGGCCGCTGCGCAGGTTCATGGTGGACCGCGCAGTGCATACTGCCGTACCGATAGACGTACCGCTGTCCGCTTTTACCGTGGGTGCCAGCGACAGAAAGAGTACGGTCGCTGTAATCAAGGTCAGGGTAAAACCGATAATACGGCTGATTCGTTTGGAATTCTTCATTCGTTAACTATCCGCCTTCCATATGGTTTATAACTATATATATGTTAAATAAAGATATATGGTTAATATCACCATACCAAATAATACCCTAAATGAAACAGAATTTCAACCTTTACTTAACATTATCTAAACATTTTGCCCCTTCAGTACTTTGGCATTCGTTTTGAGGGGAAGGAAGTAGCAGACAGAAGTTTCTTGCAGACGACGAAAACATGGTATATATTGCATGTAGACGGAGGACAAGCAAAATGAAGAAGTTCGGTTACGCAATGCGGGGGATTGTCCGTGCGCTGCGCGAGGAAGTGAGCCTGCGCGTCATGCTGGGCTGCTTTGTGTGCGTTATTGCTGCGGGTATACTGCTGGGTGTCACGCTGCTGGAATGGGCCGTGCTGATGCTGTGCTGCGGCGCGGTGCTTGCCTTAGAGCTGCTGAATACCGCCATTGAGCGCGCGGTGGATTTGGCTTCCCCCGGGAAATGTCCGCTGGCCGGGGCGGCGAAGGACATTGCGGCGGGCGCGGTGCTCGTGATATCGCTGTTTGCCGCTGCCGTAGGTCTTATCATATTCATCCCGTACATCATCGCGCTGGTGTCGGTATGACGCGGTTAAAGCGCGCTGTGGTCATTGCCGCGTGGATCGCCATGCTGGCGCAAGCTGTATTCTGGGTCGTTTCAGCGGTGCTGCGCACTGTCAATGTGTCCGGTACCATGGACGCGGTGCTGGCCGTGCTGATGCTGGCGGACGGAGTGGCGTTTGCTGTGCTGGCCTGTCTGCTGAAAAAGCGCTGGCTGCTCCTCAAAATCGCCACGCTGTCGTTTCTGCTCGTCAATCTGGCGCTTACCGTCACCGATCAGATGGGTGTTTACGACTGGATCGTACTGGCCCTCAATGGCATTGCGGCAGGAAGCGTGATGGTGCTTTATCTGCCGACCCGCATGAACAGCGACCAGTGAAGGCGGGTTCGCCCTTGTGCGCTCAGACGTTCGATCAAACTGGCCTACCCTAACATGGAGGGCATGAACTTTATTATTCAAACGAAGCGCCTGTCGCTGCGTCCCTTCACGCCGGAGGATGCCCCGGTGTTGCACCTGATCTCGAACGAGCCATATGTGCTCCGGTGGATGCCGTACTGGGAAGCTGAAAGAGCAGACGCAGACGGATGATCCCGCACCCGCAAACGAAGGGAACCCTATTCGATGCCGTGCTGTCCGTGGACTTCCGGTCTTAAGTGCAGGCGCACTGCACCTTCAGAATGATGCAAAATGCTTTATTGGCAGCCAAAAAGGCCGTCCATATTTCCTGAACGGCCTTTTCGGTATATCCACCTGTCATTTTAGCCGAGCAGTTCCATCCACCCCAGCCTGTTCAGCTCCTCCGGCGCAAGCGCAATATCCACGTTGTCCAAAGAGTCCTTTGCCTGCGCGAGGCTTGAAAAGCCCGCAAGCGCGACGGCTGGGATATCGTGGCTGTTGATGTACGCGAGCAGTATCGCGGCGGGTGTGGTGCCGTATTTCCCGGCAAGCTCGTGAGCGTACGCGATCTGGCCTTCGATGATATCATTGGTGAAGTAGCGGCGATATTCCTCGCCGAGGCGAGAGAGGCCGCCCAAGGCGGGTGCCTTGCGGAAAAGGCCGCGCGCCTGGGAACAATACGCGAATACCGCGATGCCGTTTTCCCTATACCATGCGTAGTCTTCGGGCGACATCTGTACCAGCGTTCTATCGAAATTCAACGGTTCCTCAAACTTCGCCGCGCTCCAGAGTATCTGGGTGCCTGCAAACCCCTGAAGGCCGTGGGCTGCGGCGTACGAGTTGGCTTCGCCGATGCGCGCTGCCGTCCAGTTGGATGCGCCGAGCGCGCGGATTTTGCCCGCGTGGATGGCATCGTTCAACGTTTCCATGATGGGGCCGACGGATTGAGTACTGTCGTCGCGGTGCAGCCAGTAGATATCGATATAGTCCGTGCCCAAAGCGAATAGGCTGTCCTCAATATCGCGTCGTATCGCTTCGGGCGTAACGCGCGGCATGTTCATGGCAGCCCACAGCGGATGCGCGCCTTTGGTGGAAATGACAACTTGATGGCGGTTGCCGCGCAGCTGCATCCACTGGCCTATCATTTCCTCGCTGAGCGGACGGTCGGCAATGTGCCATGCCCCATAAACCTTCGCGGTATCAATCAGGTTCCCGCCCTTTTCCACGAAGTAATCGAGTATGGCAAAGCTCTCACGTTTGCCCACGAGGCCGCCCATTTCCGCGGTGCCGCATGCTACGGCGGAGATGTCGATAGCACTGCCGGCTGTGCCGTATCGCAGATGTTTCATCGGCTGTCCTCCTTATGGTCGTATTAAGTAATAATTCTACGGTGGTTAGCCTTTTCCTGCAAATTAACAGGCAATGAGCATGACCCTAGTATGAAATGTTTTGTGCAATTATAATTCATTATGGTAGAATAAATAAAATATTTAACATATTGAACCATACGGGAGAACATTATGCTGAATAGATGCCCTAAATGTGGATTCAGACAGATTGATTCCGATGCCATTGAATACGCCAACCTGCTATGGGGATCGCCGATAAAACGATGCAAGCAGTGCGATCACGAGTATTTTGACAGCAGATATCATGAGGCAGGTCTGGAAATGTCGCTTTATCTTTCGAACAGGATAAACGGAAAATACAGCACATATGATGATCCATATAAGGAGCATGGCCGCCGCTCTAAACTCTTAAGACATTTATGGGAGAGTGTTCTTGCGTGTTGCATAATTGCGATTGTTTTATCGGGGCCGGTTTGCATATTAGTCAGCCTGATAATGGCGAATTGGACTCCTCGGGTATTTACTGACAATGGCCTGTTATATATCGGTATGGTTATCACTATTGTATTGCCTGTAATGTTGTTTAGGAGAACCCGTTCAGAAAAGGAGAATGAACGGAGGTTTGCGATGGAAAAAAAGCGATCCTACGTTCGCGTACAAGATGAACAATATGTAAAAAAACTCCTGGAGCTCGATTTACAGTACCATCGTTCGCAATTTGGAGAAAAATAATGATTGAATTTATTACCAGGTATGTGGGAAAGAAACGGTTATTCCGCCTGCTGGAAGAATGCAGGACTGAGGATATGCAAACTGATGAGGATATATTCGATTTGGACGGAAAATGTTACAGCACTGCAAGATACATTCGATTGCGATCTGAATGGCTCCTCAGGCATGTAAATACACAAACGCTGAAGGGTATGGAACGCAGCTGGAAAACAAGCGTCTTATATCCGGATTATGCAAAGGCTGAATACTTAGCTATCGTGAGTGCAATCCGTGGAAAAGAAACCAACGATACATCAGCTTAGCCGGTACTCGTCCCCTTTTTTAAATGCGCCGCATCCACGTGATTGCACTACTGTGGTGCTTCAATTCAGCCTTTTGTGGTCGGAACTGCAGAACGGGTTCGTAGAGGCATGATTCGAAATACTCATGACATGCTGGGGCATACCTTGTGCATGAATCCAATGTGTCCCCATCGGTTTCTGCAAGGCGATAAGCCAAGGTGTTTGATGTTTCTTGTATTTACATGGACTTCATAATTATAACGGATCACTGCTGCATATCGTCAAACTGTCCGAGACAGTAGTTGATGCCGCTGGGCAGCAGCTTTACATCCTGCTCATCATAGGATAAAAATTCAATGTTCTGAAGGTTCTTAAGATGAGAGTGAAATTGCTCCTTCGTCAGCCCTGTGGCCCGATAGATGCTCGCGTAATCGTATGTCTGGGAATCATATGAAAGTTTACCCACGTGGGTTTCCTTCCATTTGTCGTATAGCACCCTGAGTATCCGGATATCCTTCTCCTGTATTGCGTCGATAATCTTCATCTTTTGACTCCTTGCCGCCGCGGTAAAATCCAATTGCGGCTGACTTTAGCTTCTCCGCAAAAACGGATATCATCCGAAGCCGCTGACGCTATTTTAAAGGATCAGGCAGGTTTTCCTGTGCGCGGCATGTTTTTCCGAATTGATAACTTAATGTGAACGCTATTGCGGGAATTTTCTCATCTACTATAATGATGTACAAAGGAGATTTTAAATTTATGAGAAAGACGAAGATTATCTGCACCATCGGTCCGTCAAGCGAGTCGGAACCGATGATGCGGCAGCTGATTGAAAATGGCATGGACGTCGCGCGGCTGAACTTCAGCCACGGCGATTACGAGTCCCACGGTGCGCGAATCGCCCAAATCAAGCGGCTGCGCAAGGAGTATGGCAGACCGCTGGCCATCCTGCTGGACACCAAGGGGCCGGAGGTCCGCGTGAAGACGTTCAAGGGCGGCAGCGCGGAGCTGAAGGAAGGCGGCGTGTTCACGCTGTCGATGAAGGATTGCGAGGGAGACGACAAGCGCGTTGCGGTGACGTACCCGCAGCTGGCCGACGAGCTTCCCCGCGGCACCCACATCCTGCTGGACGACGGCCTCATTGAGTTGATGGCCGAAGAGGTGACGCCGGACGCGGTCCGCTGCCGTGTGGTGACGGGCGGCACCCTGAAGAACAACAAGTCGGTCAATTTGCCGGGCGTGCACCTCAAAATGAACTACATCAGCGAGAAGGACCGCAGCGACATCCTGTTCGGCATCGAGAACGATGTGGACTATATCGCGGCGTCATTCTGCCGTACCGCGGCGGACGTGCTGGAGATTCGCAAGATACTCGATAAGAACAACGGCAAGCAGATTCACATCATCGCGAAGATCGAGAACGGCAGCGGCGTGGACAACATCGACGAGATCATCAAGGTCAGCGACGGCATCATGGTGGCCCGGGGCGACATGGGTGTGGAAATGGACATCGTGGAGCTGCCGCGCATCCAGAAGCTGCTGATCAAAAAGGCCTATTCCGCGGGCAAGAAGGTCATCACCGCCACGCAGATGCTGGACTCGATGATTCACAATCCGCGACCCACGCGGGCCGAGGCGACGGACGTGGCTAACGCCGTGTACGACGGCACCAGCGCCATCATGCTGTCGGGCGAAACGGCGATGGGCAAATACCCGGTCGAGAGCCTCGTCACGATGTCGCGCATCGCGGAGACCACGGAGAACAACATCCATTACAAGACGCGTTTCAACAACAAGCTGCCGGAGACCTGCGGGAGCGTAACCAGCGCGATATCCCACGCGACCTGCTCCACCGCGCACAGCCTGGGCGCAAGCGCAATCATTGCGTTCACCAAGTCCGGGCGGACGGCGCGCGTGGTATCGAGCTACCGTCCGGCGGTGCCCATCATCGGGTGTTCGCCCAGCGAGAAGACGTTCCATCAACTGGCGCTGTCCTGGGGCGTGTGGCCGGTGCTGGCCGAGGAGCAGGAGAACACTGACAAGCTGTTCGAGCACGCGGTCGACTGCGCCAAAAAGACCGGGCTGGTGAAGCACGGCGAGGTGGTGGTCATTACCGCGGGCGTGCCCATCGGTGTGTCCGGCACGACCAACACGCTCAAGGTGCACATCGTGGGCAACGTGCTGGTGAAGGGTACGGGCTTTAACAACATCGCCGTTAGCGGCAAGCTGTGCGTATGCGCGGACGCGGCGCAGGCGCGCAAGACGTTTGAGCCGGGCGACATCCTCGTGATTCCCAAGACGGACAACTCGATGATGGACCTGCTGAAGGAAGCCTCCGGCATCATCACCGAGCAGGGCGGCGTGGATTCGCACGCGGCCATCGTGGGGCTGACACTGGGCATCCCGGTGCTGTGCGACGCGGAGAACGCGACCGCCATTTTAAAGCACGGCACCACGGTGACGCTGGACACCACCCGCGGCATGGTATACACGGGCCTCGCGCAGAGCGGCGAGTGCAATTTGCCGGAATAGAAACGACGAAGGCCTGTCAGTTTTCAAGAGCAGTTTTTACGAGGGCGCTGCCCTCGCGCTCCCGCCAAAGGGACTAGCCCCTTTGGGATCCCTTTTCATAAAACGCCCTGTTCAGGGCGTTTTGTATTTGGGAATTTAAATGGGCAGTACCCCTTAGCGGTGGTAGGGGGGTACCTAAATGGGGCAGCCCCATCATGCCTCAGTCGAAGACCGGGATGACGATTGGAGTTTCAAGCGCGGTCCCCGGCGCGTAGAGCCACTCCACCTGATAGGTATCTTTCCTGTAATTGGCGATGGAGATAACCTGATACTCATACCCCTCTTCTTCTAAATGGATTTCATCATTCGGATATCCGGCAAAATATACGGAGGTCCATTGATATCCCGAACTGGAGGCGTATTCCTTTCCCTTCGAATCCCTGTACGTTATCGAAAACACTTGGCTTGTGATTACATCCGGCACCTTGAGTGCGATTTCCAGTGTATCGTTGTCATCGAGTATCATGGAAGCGACCGACACGCCGGCGGGTAAGTGGCTGATAGTCTTGTTCGCATAGTCCACCGTGCCGAACTGCGCGTTTTTGTCAAGAAATGAGACGGCTGTGATTTCCGCGGTGAGGGTGGTTGCGCCGCCGAAGTACGGGCTTTCGTACCAGCGTGAGAGTACGTCTCCGTTACCTGAGCCCGTTCCGATAGTACCGTTGGAACGCTGCGGATAGGTACGTCCTGTCTCGTCAACCAGCGTTATCGCAATGTCTTTGAGCAGCGCGGTGTTGGCTTCGTCCGTGCGGAAGTACAGCTTGGCTTGGGTGGGATATACATCCAACCGGTCAATATGGATGATTTGCCCCATGATTTCCACTTTGCTGTTAACCTCATAGCTTTTTACCACCGTGCTGTATTGCTTATCCGGATATAGCGTGTATTCCGCGCTGGCCACTTCGTCGCTATAGCCCGCGGCTGTGAAGTACTGGATGCGAAAACGAAGAGAATCGGGGATAGGTTCGCCGTCTCCCATATCTACGCGGCATTCATACAGGTTCTCGGTGTCCGTTTCGTTGATGCCCCAAGAGCTGGAAAATTCGTTGCCCTCATTATCGGTGATGCGTTCAACGGTAAAGTAGGCTTCGCCCTCATTTTCGGGATATGACGGCACATCCGACGTAAAGAACACGGATATGCGGCTCGCGTCCACCACCATGCAGTACACCTCGGAATGATAGCCGTCCACGGTCTGGCTTTCGCCGACGTACTGTACATACGAATGGGCAAGGCATTCCTTCATGCTGGGATCAACCGTTACGGCTCTGGCGATATCACCCAGTACGGGAATGCTGCTGAGCGCGCAGGCTGTAACCGGAAATATATTAATCGTCGTCACAAACGCGAGAAACACCGCCGCTGCCATGGCGGCCGTCTTCAACACAACCCGTCTTGCCGCATGCCGCTTAACGGGTTTCGCGCAAAGCGCTTCCTCAATATGCCGATCGTCGATCAGCTCCATGGATTGATACATATCGATACCGTTCATACGTGAATCCCTCCGTTTTTCAGATAAACCCTGATTTTTTCCCGGGTGCGCAGGAGGCGCATTTTCACCGCGCTTTGCTTCAGCCCGAAGAAGCGCGACAGCTCCGAAATGGATTCTGATAGCCAATAGCGGCGGACAAAGAGTACGCGCGTCTCCCGATCCAGCGTGTTCAGAAAATCGTTGATAAGCGCATACAACTCGGGCGCTTCGGTTTCACAGCGATGATCCGGCAGTATTTCCTCCAGTTCCGCGCAGATGCTGACAACCTCGCCGTGCCTTGCCGGAGACGCTGCTTTGCGGTAGCTGTCGATAGCGAGGTTGCGGGTGATGCGCACCGCATAGTTCTTCAGCAACTGGGGCTTTGTTGGCGGAATGGTGTTCCATAGCTTCAGGTACGTATCGTTGACACATTCCTCCGCGTCCTGCGGCGAAGCCGTAATGTTGTGTGCGATATGCAGCAGCAGGCTATGGTACTTGCGCTGCGTTTCCTGGATGGCGCTGTCGCTGCGCTGCCAGTACATTTCGATGACCTGCTGATCGCTTTGCGGATCGTCCATGCGCTTCTCCTTACTTGTAATAAAGGCCTTCACCTATACAGACGAAAATTACCGTTCGCGCGTCACGGGGCGCAAAAAATTTGGAATATGGAATTGTTACAGCGCTATATTATCATGCGGAAGGGGGGTTCTTAAAGCCGGAAAAGGAAAGGGGCGGCTGGCTGCCACCCCGATAGCTTCATTCCTTTGTAATGTTGCGGACGTCACGATATTGTCATCACGATCTTGTCGATGGACGCGCCGGGGGCCACCATGGGCAGCACCATCGTATCGATGTCGATGAGGCAGTGGATGAGGGAGGGGCCGTCGTGGGCGAGGGCCTTTTGCAGCGCCGCCTCAAAGCCTTCCGTGTCCGAAGACTGCTGCGCGAAATAGCCGAAGCCCTCCGCGATGGCACAAAAGTTGAGCGGCGGCAGCGTGGTCTCGGCGTAATGCTTGCCGAAGAATAGCGTCTGCCACTGGCGCACCATGCCCAGCGTGTGATTGTCCAGCAGCACTGTGACGACCGGCAGATGGTAGCGCGTCGTGGTCGCCATCTCGTTTAGGTTCATGCGGAAGCTGCCGTCGCCCGTGATGTGCACCACGCGCTTTTGCGGGCAGGCCACCTGCGCGCCGATGGCGGCGCCGAGGCCGTAGCCCATCGTGCCAAGGCCGCCGGAGGTCACGAATTTGTTGTGCTTCTTAAACGGGAAATACTGTGCCGCCCACATCTGATGCTGGCCTACGTCGGTTACGATGACGGTGTCCTCGCCCAGCGCATGCGCGAGAGACTGCATTACCTGCCGCGGCAGATGATCCGCCGGGATGTGTGCTTCGTTTTCTGCTTTCCATGCCGCCACCTGTGCAACCCATTCCGGATGCTTCTTCTCGGGCAGCGCCGCGCTGATTTGCGAGAGCGCCAGCTTTAAATCTTGTACCACAGAAAGGGTGGTTGGTACATTCTTGTTGATTTCGGAGGCATCGATGTCGATTTGAATGACCTTTGCGTGCTCCGCGAAACGGCTTGCGTCGCTCGTCACGCGGTCGCTGAAGCGCGCGCCCAATACCAGCAGCAGATCGCAGTTCTGCAGCGCCCTGTTGCTGGCGATGGTGCCGTGCATGCCTACGAGCCCGGTGGCAAGCGGGTGGTCTCCGGGGAACGTGCCTACGCCCATCAGAGAGCAGGCCACAGGCGCATCGATACGCTCGGCGAAGGCCATGAGCTCATCCGCCGCGCCGGAGGATACCACGCCGCCGCCCGCGAGTATGGCGGGCCGCTGCGACTCCCGGATCATATCGCAAATCCGCTCCGTGGGGATTTCCGACGTGCGGCAGGGGATGCAGAGCTTACCTTCGGCGGGTGCGTATTCACACAGCTGGGTGAACAGGTCGCTCGGGATGTCGATGAGCACCGGGCCGGGCCGTCCGCTCTTCGCGAAAGCGAACGCCTCGCGCACCACCGCGGCGATGCGGGTCACATCCTTTACCTGATAATTATGCTTGGTGATGGGCATGGTGACGCCCATGATGTCTACTTCCTGAAAGCTGTCGCGCCCCAGCAGCGCCACCGGCACGTTGCCTGTGATGGCCACGACGGGGATGGAGTCCATATACGCCGTCGCGAGACCCGTGACGAGGTTCGTCGCGCCGGGGCCGGAGGTCGCGAAGCATACGCCCACCTTGCCGGTCGCGCGCGCATAGCCGTCTGCCGCGTGCGAAGCGCCCTGTTCGTGCGCCGTTTCCACGTGGCGGATTGCCCCGTCGAGGAAAAGCGCGTCGTAGAGCTTGATAACCTTGCCGCCCGGATAGCCGAATACGGTGTCCACGCCCTCCCGCTTCAAGCTTTCGAGTAAAATCTGTACGCCTGTGAGTTCCATATCCGTGCCTCCTTACTGCAATATTGCGCCCTTGTCGGCGGAAGAAACCATCCGCGCGTACCGGGCGAGCCATCCGGTCTTCACCGGGGGTTCTCGTTTTGTCAGCTTCGACAGCCGCTCCCGTATCACGGCTTCATCCACCCGCAGGCTGAGCACCCGCGCCGGAATGTCGATGTCGATGATGTCGCCTTCCTCCACCGCCGCGATGACGCCGCCGCTCTGCGCTTCGGGGGATACGTGGCCGATGGCCGCGCCTCTCGTAGCGCCGGAGAAGCGCCCGTCGGTCAGCAGCGCCACTTCCTTGTCCATGCCCATGCCCGCCAGTGCTGACGTGGGGGAGAGCATCTCGCGCATGCCGGGGCCTCCCGCCGGGCCTTCATAGCGAATGACCACGACATCGCCGGACTTGATCTTGCCCGCGTAGATGGCCTTGATTGAGGCCTCCTCGCCGTCAAACACGCGCGCGGGGCCGCTGTGGCGCATCATTTCGGGCGCAACGGCGCTCTGCTTGACGACCGCGCCGCTGGGGGCAAGGTTTCCGCGCAGCACCGCGATGCCGCCCTCCTTGGAGTAGGGTTCTTGCACGCTGCGGATGATGGCGGTATTGAGTATCTTTGCGTCTTTGATCGCTTCGCCTATCGTATCCGCGGAAACGCACTTTGCGCTGCCGTCGATGTAGCCGTGCTTCAGCAGCTCCGCAAGCACCGCGGAGACGCCGCCCGCATGGTGCAAATCCACGAGGTGCGCGGGCCCCGCAGGGGCAAGGCGGCACAGATTCGGCGTGCGCTTGCTCACCGCGTCCACGAGCTCGAGCGAGAGGTCTACGCCGCATTCATGCGCGACGGCGGGCAGGTGCAGCACGGAGTTCGTGGAGCAGCCCAGCGCCATGTCCAGCGCGAGGCCGTTGGCGAACGCCTTCTCCGTCATGATATCGCGCGGCAGCAGCTGTTTTTCCAGCACCGTCATCAGCCGCATGCCCGCGGTCTTGGCGAGGCGGATACGCTCCGCATACACGGCGGGGCAGGAGCCGTTGCCGGGCAGCGCCATCCCCAGCGCTTCGCAGAGGCAGTTCATGCTGTTGGCCGTGAACATACCGGAGCAGGAGCCGCAGCCGGGGCATACGCTGTTCTCCAGTGCGTCCAACGCGCTTTCCGGCAGCTTGCCCGCGCTGTAAGCGCCGACGGCTTCGAAGATCGTCGTGAGGCTTCCGTCGACGCCATTCAAATCGCGTCCCGGCATCATGGGGCCGCCGCTGACGAATATGGATGGGCGGTTCAGCCGTGCCGCCGCCATCAGCATGCCCGGCACAATCTTGTCGCAGTTGGGCACGAACGCCACCGCATCGAAGCCGTGCGCCATCACCATGGACTCGATGGAGTCCGCGATGAGCTCGCGCGAGGCGAGAGAGTATTTCATGCCCGGATGGCCCATCGCGATACCATCGCACACGCCGATGGACGGTATACGCACCGGAACGCCGCCCGCCATGCGCACTCCCGCGCACACCGCGTCCGCGATTTTATCGAGGTGCATGTGGCCCGGCACGATGTCACTTTGCGCTGTCGCCACGGCGATGAGGGGACGCTTCAGCTCCTCGTCGGTCATGCCGAGCGCTTTTAATAAGGAACGGTGCGGAGCCTTCTCCGCGCCCTTTTTGACGCTGTCGCTGATCATAATGCCTCCAGTACCCGGTCGGTCATTTCCGTGGTGGAAAGCGCCGCCTCGCCCGGCAGCGCGATGTCGCGCGTGCGCGCGCCGCTCTCCAGCGCGTGCCGCACCGCCGCTTCAATCCGCTCCGCAACGTCCGCTGCGTTCAGGGAATACCGCAGCATCATCGCGGCGGAGAGTATCGTTGCCAGCGGGTTGGCGATGCCCTGTCCCGCGATATCGGGCGCGGAGCCGTGCACCGGCTCGTACATGCCGAGCGTTCCGCTGCCGAGGCTCGCCGAGGGGAGCATGCCGATGGAGCCCGTGACCATCGCGGCCTCGTCGGAGAGTATGTCGCCGAACATGTTTTCCGTGACGATCACGTCGAACTGGCCGGGGTTGCGCACCAGCTGCATCGCGGCGTTGTCTACGTACATGTGCGAGAGCTTAACCTCCGGGTATTCCTTTGCCACATCCATGACGACCGCGCGCCACAGCCGCGACGACTCCAGCACGTTGGCTTTATCCACGCTGACGAGCTGCTTTTCGCGTCCCATCGCGGTTTTAAAGCCGACATGCGCGATGCGCCGGACCTCCGGCTCGCTGTAGTACATGGTGTCGTAGGCGAACTCCTCGGTGCGCTCCTTCTTGCCGAAGTACGCGCCGCCCGTGAGCTCGCGGATGACGATGATATCGAGGCCGTCCTTCGTCAGCGCGTCCTTCAGCGGACAAGCCGACGCCAGCTGCGGGTAGAGCAGTGCCGGGCGCAGGTTGGCGAACAGCCCGAGGCCGGATCGCAGCGCAAGCAGCGCGTTCTCCGGGCGAAAGCCGGAGGGGAGGGTATCCCACTTTTCGCCGCCCACCGCGCCCAGCAGCACCGCGTCGCTGCGCTTCGCCGCCTCCAGCGTGGCTTCGGGCAGCGGCGCGCCTGTCGCGTCGATGGCGCAGCCACCCGCCAGATACTCGCAGAAGTCCAGTACCATATCTGTCCCGGCTGTCGCGCTGTCCAGCACGCGCCGCGCCTCGCGGACAACCTCCGGGCCGATGCCGTCGCCCGGTATCACTGCGATGGTGTATCGTTTCATGTCGTCGTCTCCTTATTTCCGTGGTTCCGTAGGGGCGGCCCTGCGTGGCCGCCCTGTCCCATATCTGCGGGCGGCCACGCAGGGCCGCCCCTACTAAAAATCAATGATTTGCCGCCGCGGAGGCTACGGGCGCGTCCGCGGAGAGCAAGCTGTAGTCGATGGAGTCAATCAGCGCGTGCAGGCTTGCCGCGATGACGTCCGTGGATACGCCCACCGTGCGCCAGAAATCCTTGCCGTCGGTGGATTCGATGACGACGCGAACCGTCGCCGCTGTGGCCGCTCCGGTATCCAGTACGCGCACCTTGTAGTCGGTCAGCGATACGTCCCGCAGCTGCGGATAGAAATTCCCCAGCGCTTCGCGCAGCGCGCGGTCCAGCGCGTGCACCGGGCCGTTGCCCTCCGCCGCGGCCATGCGCGCCTCGCCGTGTACATCCACCTTGACCACCGCGTACGCACCGAAGGAGCTTTCTCCGCCGGGCTCGTCGCTCACCTTAAAGTGCACCAGAGAGAACTTCTGCCTGCGCATTCCCAGTTCCTTCATGACGAACAGCTTGAAGCTGCCCTCCGCGCCCTCGAAGCTGTAGCCCTCGTTTTCCAGGCTCTTGAGCCGTTCCATCAGCGCGCCCACCTGCGCCTTGTCCTGCGCGACCTCGGGGAAGCTGTCCTTGAGTTTCTCCGCCATCGCGGCCTTGCCCGCGACCTCGCTCAGCAAGTATTCACGGCGGTTGCCCACAGCGGAAGGCTCGATGTGCTCGAAGGAGCCGCGCGCCTTTTGCAGCCCGTCGATGTGCATGCCGCCCTTGTGCGCGAATGCGCTGCGACCCACGTAGGGCAGGGTTTCATCAAACGAAAGGTTGGTGATTTCTGCCGCCTCGCGCGATACGTCGTACAGCTTCGCAATGCCCTCGCCGATGCAGTCGTAGCCCAGCTTGAGCTGCAGGTCCGGTATGATGGAGGACAATCGGGCGTTGCCGCAGCGCTCTCCATAGCCCAGCAGCGTACCCTGTACGTGCCGCGCACCCGTCGCCACCGCGATCAGAGAGTTCGCGACGGCCAGCTCGCTGTCGTTGTGGTTGTGGATGCCCAGCTTGCGCTTCACCGTGCCAAACGCGGCCTTTACCGCCGCTTCCATCGCGTACGGCATGGTGCCGCCGTTGGTGTCACACAGCACCACGGTATCCGCTCCCGCCTCGTCCGCCGCGCGCAGTACAGACAGCGCGTACTCCGGATTTGCGGCGTAGCCGTCGAAGAAATGCTCCGCGTCGAAGATGACCTCGCGGCCCTGCGCCTTGAGGTGCGCAATCGTATCGCGAATCATCGCGAGGTTGTTTTCCAGCGTAGTGCCCAGCACCTCGGTGGCGTGCAGATCCCATGCCTTGCCGAATATGGCGACGGCTTTGGTGTTGGCCGAGAGCAGCGCCGCCACGCCCGCGTCCTGTGCGGCCTCCGTATCCTTGCGGCGCGTGCTGCCGAACGCCACCAGCGTGGCATGCAGCGGCATCGACGATGCCTCCTCAAAGAACTGCCGCTCCTTGGGGTTGGAGGCGGGGTTGCCCGCCTCGATATAGTCCACGCCAAGGCTGTCTAAAAGCGCCACCATCTGCAGCTTGTCGTGCAGCGAGTAGCTGATGCCCCGGGCTTGTGCGCCGTCGCGCAGCGTGGAGTCAAAGATTTCGATTTTGGCTGCCATAGCGTTTTCTCCGTTCACGGCGCTTCATTTTGGGAAAATGCGCCGTATTGCCTTATACGATGCCGTCCCACAGGGCCGCTCTGCAAATAGGGTTCTCTCCAAACAGCCGCTTAAAATTCCGGTTCCTTCTGCCAGGGCATCATTTTACGCAGTTCCTTGCCCACCTTTTCCACCGGCAGCTCGCGCTCGATGCGCCGCCGCGCCATGAAAGCCGGACGCCCCGCCTTGTTCTCGAGTATCCAGCGCTTGGCGAACTCGCCCTCCTGGATCTCCTGCAGCACCTTCTTCATTTCCTTGCGCGTGTCGTCGGTAATGATGCGGCGTCCGATGGAATAATCGCCGAACTCGGCGGTGTCGCTGATGGAATAGCGCATCCAGGAGAAACCGCCCGCGTTGATCATGTCTACGATGAGCTTCATCTCATGCACGCATTCAAAGTAGGCGCTTTCCGGCTCGTAACCGGCTTCCACGAGGGTATCGAAGCCCGCCTTCATCAGCTCGGACACGCCGCCGCACAGCACGGCCTGCTCGCCGAAGAGGTCGGTTTCGGTTTCCTCGCGGAACGTGGTCTGAAGTATGCCGGAGCGCGCGCCGCCGATGCCCAGCGCGTACGCAAGGCCCACCTGCTGCGTGTCTCCCGAGGGATCCTGCTGCACCGCGATGAGGCAGGGCACTCCCTTGCCCTCCTGATATTGCGAGCGCACGGTGTGTCCCGGCCCTTTGGGCGCGATCATGAATACGTTGACGTCCGCCGGAGGCTTGATCTGGCCGAAGTGAATGTTGAAGCCGTGCGCGAACGCCAGGTACTTACCCGCTTTCAGCCCGGGCTTGACGGCGCTCTCGTAGATGGACGGCTGCAGCTCGTCGTTGACGAGTATCATAATAACGTCTGCGGCTTTGGCGGCATCCGCCGCGGTCATGACGGTAAGTCCCGCTTCCTCGGCTTTTTTCCACGACTTGGAGCCCTCGTACAGGCCCACCACCACGTCGAAACCCGACTCGTGCAGGTTCAGCGCGTGCGCGTGTCCCTGGCTGCCAAAGCCGATAATCGCGACTTTCTTGCCCTCAAGGTATTCCCGGCTGCAATCCGACTGATAAAACAACTTGGCCATTTTATTCTCTCCTTATTAAATATAAGTGTACAAAGTTACAGGGTTTCCAGCTGTCCGTCCAGCAGCACGCTGTCGCCGCGCTCCAGCGCGACCATGCCCGTGCGCGCCAGCTCCGCGATTCCGTATCTGCGCAGTGTTTCGATGCTGGCGTCGATGAACGACACCGTGCCGGTGAGCTGTATGGTGGCGGTTGCGTCGCCGATGTCCAGCACGACGCCGCCCCGCGCCGCAACGTCCTCCATCATTTCGCGGCGTTCACCGTTGAGGTGCAGCTTGACGAGGGCGACCTCGCGCATTGCGCCCTTGTCCGCCGGAATTTCCTTGATGGCCTTTACATCCAGCAGCTTGTCAAACTGCTTGATAACCTGCTCGATGACGGCATCGTCCGCGTACATCACGATGGTGATGCGCGACAAAGCCGGGTCGGCGGTGATGCCGACGGTCAAGCTGTCGATGTTGAACCCCCGGCGGCTGATGAGCCCGGATATCCGGCACAGCACACCCGGCTGATTCGATACGATAAAGGATATAACCCGCTGTTGCTCCATGGCGACATTGCCCCTTTCATACGGTGATTTTGCGTCCGTGCTCTTTATTAAAGACACCTTACGCAGCTCTGGGTAATAAAAAAACCGCACTCTTCCTGTTTGTTCGAAGAGACGCGGTTGCTTCCAACCTCGCGGTACCACTCATCTTGCCTTTAATAAAAAGGCCACTTCAGGCTCTGTCAAGCCCTAAACCGATAACGGGGTTAACCGGCAATGTCTACTGGTTTCGACATGCAGCTCCGGAGTGATCTGCCATTGCCCTGCGATACCGGATTTCACCTGCCTCCGGCTCTCTGCGATCGCTGCACGCAACGCCCGTCTCCATCAACGCTTGGTATAATTGATGACATGTTAGCAAAATAAAACGTCTGTGTCAATGATATTTTTTATTCTATTACTATTTCTTCAGAAATGTGACCGTTTGCGGCATATAACGCTCAATTCTGCAGTATCAGCGCACAAAAATGCATGGCGCTGAAAAAAGCCGCGGTACCGTGCTATGATGATGCTCAGAAAAACATATCAGCGGTACAGAAAGGACGAATGTTATGCTCGTATTTAAAGTGAAGTGGCTGCCGTGGATTATGATCATTGTCGGGGTTCTCGCAATCATCGTCGGGGTGGCGAATTTCTGGAGCGTCGCAAGCCTGATAGCAGGCATAATATGGGCCGCAGCACAGGTTTCCGCGAAAAAGGGATCGTCCTCTTCCGGTGCTTCGACGAGAAGCGCCGCGTCCGGTGCAGCGCAGGGGAGCGGTACTACTCAAGCCCGGCCGTACAGTGCGTCGCCGCAGCCGCCCGCGCCGCCGGTGGCGCCTGCCGCACAGATAGCGTATCAGGTCTGCCCGTACTGCGGGAGCCAGGGTGACTCGAGGGCGGCGTTTTGCAACCAGTGCGGCGCACCGCTGAATCGGCGATAGTCGCATGGGACAAGCCTTTCCGCGCGGCACAAAATACAGCATCGGCGAAGAAAAGCAACACTTTTGCGAAATCATCGGATGTGATAGAATATCGGTTGTGTATTTCCCTTTAGGCGGGCGGGCAGACGGATGCCGTGCGACCGAACCTGTACACGTGGATGCGCGCGGGTGCAGCGGGTATCGCAGCGGTTTCGTCCAGGCCAGGGCCAATACAGCGCCGGGTGAGAAAGGAAAACGTATATGGCCGGGCTGCAAAACGCGGTGTCTGTTTCAAATAAATACCGTATCAACGGCTGCATGAAACCGCGTTGAAAAGCGTTGACAATCCTCTTGCAGTGTGATAAATTATCTCATGGTGTGCTAAGCGAAAGGCTGCGAGGCCTTTTTTAGATTGCGCTGATGAAATATGAAGGAGTTTAGCCATGCGTACCAAGATCACGCTGGCTTGCAGCGAGTGCAAGCAGAGAAACTATGACACGATGAAGAACAAGAAGAACGATCCCGACAGGCTTGAGATGAAGAAGTATTGCCGTTTCTGCAAGAAACATACCGCACACAAGGAGACCAAGTAGTATAATCCGTAACCTTTTGGGTATTTTATTAAACATTTAGGATGTGAGGGCAATGGCTAAGACAAAGTTACTCGGTAACGACCGCAAGGAGAAGCTGGAACAACAGCGGAAAGCCGCCAAGGCCGCCAACAAGAAAAAGCGCAGGAGTCCCGCCCGGTTTTTCAAGGACGTGTATTCCGAGCTGAAAAAGGTGACGTGGCCGACGCTTAAAGAACTGGTCAAGTACGCAGGTGCCGTCATTGCGTTCATACTCGTGATTGCGGTGATCGTTGGCCTGATGGACGCGGGCTTCAAGCAGTTGTTTGAGCTGGTGCTGAAACAGTAAGGGAGGCGCGCCTCTGTGAGAACGGCGGCGCAACATCGGATATGTCGGATGAGTTAAAACCCGGCGGCGTGCTGGAAGCGCCGGAGGAGATGACCGAACAGAATAGAAAGCCCGAAGGCCCCGTCGGCGTTTTCATCAAACAGGAGAAGACCGATAAGCCTTATTGGTATGTCGTTCACACCTATTCCGGTTACGAGAACAAGGTGAAAGCGAATCTCGAAAAGGCGATCATTAACCGCGGCTTCGAAGATGTCATTCTTGAAGTGAAAGTCCCGATGGAAGAGACCATCGAGATGAAGAACGGCAAGAAAAAGCACGTCATGAAAAAGATGTATCCCGGTTACGTGATGGTCAAGATGATACTGGACGACGAGACCTGGTACGTAGTGCGCAATACGCGCGGCGTCACCGGCTTCGTAGGGCCGGGCAGCAAGCCCATTCCGCTGACGGATAAGGAAGTTCGCGCCATGGGCGTGGAGAACGTCCAGATTCGGCTGGATGTCGAGGTGGGCGAGAATGTGATGGTGACCTCTGGGCCGCTGGAGAGCTTTGTCGGCGTGGTCAGAGAGGTCAATCCGGAGAAGCAGAAGGTCAAGGTGGTGGTGTCCATGTTCGGGCGCGATACGCTGGTAGACCTCGACTTCGTACAGATCAAACGCATCTAAAGGGCTTTGCCCTTTACGGCAAGTGGGAGGAAAAGGCCGCCCCGGCGGTATCGGATTTCCGCTTGTACCACATTTTATTTAGGAGGAGTAACCATGGCGAAGAAAATCACCGGTTACGTCAAACTGCAGATTCCTGCAGGCAAGGCGACGCCTGCGCCGCCCGTGGGCCCGGCCCTCGGTCAGCACGGCGTCAACATCATGGGCTTCTGTAAGGAGTTCAACGAGAAGACCGCCAAACAGGTGGGCTACATCATCCCCGTCGTCATCACGGTGTACGGAGACAGAACGTTCACGTTCATCATGAAGACGCCGCCGGCGCCCGTGCTCATCAAGAAGGCCATCGGCCTCGAGAAGGGCAGCGGAGAGCCGCGCTCCAAGAAGGTTGGCAAGATCACCAAGGCGCAGTGCAGAGAGATTGGCGAGCTGAAAATGCCGGATCTCAACGCGGCCAGCGTGGACGCCGCCGCTCGTATGATTGCAGGAACTGCAAGAAGCATGGGCGTCGAGGTCGTTGACTGAGGAGAATGTGGGAGGCCATAAGGCCGCTTGACCACAGGGAGGATTGCATGAAAAGAGGAAAGAAGTATCTCGAAAGCCTGAAGGCTTACGACAAGACAAATCTGTATGATCCAAGCGACGCGCTGCAGTTCGCCGTGGATACCGCCAAGGCCAAGTTCGACGAGACCATCGAGGTTTCCGTCCGCCTCGGCGTAGACCCACGCCATGCCGACCAGCAGGTCCGTGGCGCCATCGTGCTGCCGCACGGCACAGGCAAAACCGTCCGCGTGCTGGTATTCGCCAAGGGCGACCTCGCGAAGGAAGCCGAGGAAGCCGGCGCGGATTACGTCGGCGCTGACGAGTTCGTAGAGAAGATCCAGAAGGAAAACTGGTTTGAGTTCGACGTCTGCGTCGCCTCGCCCGACATGATGGGCGTGGTTGGCAAGATTGGCCGCGTTCTGGGCCCCAAGGGCCTCATGCCGAACCCCAAGTCCGGCACGGTGACGCGCGACATCGCCAAGGCGATCGCGGATATCAAAGCCGGTAAGGTGGAGTACCGCGTGGACAAAACGTCTATCGTGCACGTCATCATCGGCAAGAAGAGCTTCGGACGTGAAAAGCTGCAGGAAAACCTTGCGGCGCTGATGGAAGCCGTTATCAAGGCCAAGCCGTCTGCCGCGAAGGGCACCTATTTAAAGAGCGTCGTCGTTTCTTCCACGATGGGCCCCGGCGTCAAAATAAACCCGCTTCGGTTTATGTAGTTGACACGAGGCGCTGTCACTGGTAGAATGGTCAGGTCAATTGAATAACCCCGGTCTGCCGAAGACACAGGGCCGCGGATGCGGTTAAACATCCTGTCGAGGAGAGCCATCATCAAAAAGTAACCCTTTTTGCGCGGCTTTCCCGTGCAAAAAGGGTTTTTGATTGTAAGGTTGTTTACGGGAGGTGAAACAGGTTTGAGTGAAAAAGCCATAGCGGCAAAGCAACAGGTCGTCCAGGAAATACGGGAAAAAATGGAGCGCGCACAGGGCATGATATTCTACGACTATCGCGGCCTGACGGTTGCGGAAGTCACGGAGTTGCGCAACAACTTCCGCGCGGCAGGTGTGGAATACCACGTCATCAAGAATTCCATGCTGACGCGTGCGGCGGATCAGCTCGAGATCAAGGGGCTGGACCAGTATCTTTCCGGTCCTACGGCGGTAGCCTTCGGCTACAATGATCCCGTAGCGCCCGCAAAGGTGCTCGTGGATTTCGTCAAGAAGGTTAAGAAGACCGAGATTAAGTCGGGCGTGCTGGGCAAGAAGGTCGTCGACGCCAAGGGCGTGGAGGCGCTGTCCCAGATGCCGTCCAGAGAGCAGATGATAGCACATCTGGCTGCAACGCTGAACGCGCCCATATCGGGGCTGGCGCGCTCGCTGTCGGGCATTATCTGCAAGCTGGGATACGCGCTCAACGCGGTCATCGATCAGAAACAGGCGTAAGGGTACGCACAAACAAATTTGAAATTAAACGGAGGAGTTTAAAATGAACATTCAGGAAATGTTGGAAGCCATTGAGAAGATGACAGTTCTGGAGCTTTCCGAGCTCGTCAAGGCCATCGAGGATAAGTTCGGCGTGAGTGCCGCTGCGCCTGTGGCGGTTGCTGCTGCGGGTCCGGCTGCTGCGGCTGCGGCTCCGGTTGAGGAAGAGAAGACCGAGTTCGACGTAGTGCTGAAGGACGTCGGCCCCGAGAAGATTAAGGTCATCAAGGTCGTCCGTGAAGTGACGGGCCTCGGCCTCAAGGAAGCGAAGGACGTCGTTGACGGCGCTCCCAGCACCGTGAAGGAGGCGATTCCCAAGGAAGAAGCCGCCAGCATCGTCGAGAAGTTCAAGGAAGTCGGCGCTGTCTGCGAAGTGAAGTAATATCCCATAAACGCATGGAACCGGCTGTGAAATTGAAGTGACCCCTAAAAGTTAGACAAATATTTATTTAAGTAGTCGATAGGGCTTGCTGCCTATGAACAACGGGCGGTAAGCCCTTTAGCTTTGCCTTAATGCGGCGATTATTGTAGTAGTCAAGATACTCTTTCAACTCTGCCTTAAAATGCTCTATCGAGTCGAACTCTTGAAGATAGAGCAGCTCACTTTTGAGCAGACCAAAGAAATTCTCAATTACGGCATTGTCCAAGCAGTTCCCCTTACGACTCATACTCTGACGGACACCTTTAGCCTTCAGCATTCTCTGATAGTGCTTATGCTGATACTGCCAGCCCTGATCGGAGTGAAGAATGAGATTGGTTCCATCTTCAATCTGATAAAATGCCTTCTCCAGCATACTTATTGCCATAGATAGTGCTGGCTTATCTGAAATCACGTAGCTAATGACATCGGAGCTGTAAAGGTCGAGTATTGGAGAAAGATATAGTTTTTGCCCAAACAGACTGAACTCCGTCACATCGGTTACCCATTTTTGGTTCGGCGCTGTTGCTTTAAAGTTTTGTTCCAGCAGGTTTGGCGCTACCTTTCCAACCTCTCCTTTATAGGACTTATACTTCTTCATTCGCACCCGGCAGACGATCCCAAGTTTCTTCATGAGCCGCTGAACAGTCTTATGGTTGATGATATAACCGCGGTTATGAAGTTCGCTGGTGATTCGGCGATATCCATAACGCCCTTTGTGCTCGGTGTATATGCTTGTGATCTGTTCTTTGATTTCGCTATACTTATCAGAAGTCATCCTGCACTTAGCATAATAGTAATACGTTGACCGTGGCAAGCCTGATACTTCAATGAGCAACGAAATCTTGTGCTTATGCCTCAGTTCCCAGATCACTTGCGCCTTTTGCTTTGGCGTTCCTCTTCTAAAACCAAGGCATTCAATTTTTTTAAGTAGTCATTCTCCGCTCTTAACCGTTGTACTTCGGCAATTAAATCTTCTTCTACCTTCTTGCCCAGCTTTGGTGGCCTTCCGCCGCCACTACCACGACCACGGCGCTCCACATAGAGGCCTTCGGGGCCTTCTTCCAGATATACTCTTTCCCATTTCCTTACCCGGTCTTTGGTTATGCTGAACTGTCTCTCAGTTTCCTTATAGCTTAATCCTTCAGCACGCATAGTCTCAACAACATGCTGTTTAAATTCCCCGGTATACTGCTTGTTCGTTTTCCCTCTTGGCATATAAATACACCCCCAAAGCTATTTTCAGTATATCATACTGTCTAACTTTAGGGGTGCAGTTCACTCCGGAGCCTTGTTTTTATTTCATTCGTTTTAACGCTATCAGGCGACATGCATCCGCCAAGACACTGTCGTTATCCACGGAAATCATAAGCCATTTGGTACGGTTGAAAACGCGCGTATCGTCAAACAGCCGGTTGACCTCGACCGTATACGCGCTGCGTTCCGCTTCGAAGCGCGCGATTCCTTCGGATGCCAGCACGATAAGCGCTACGAAACCTTCCGGTTCAGGGTACAACGTGCACAGCGCTTTGCCGCCCTTCTTATACTTCACATTCCAGCCCGGTTTGCCCGCGCATACGCTGTAAGAGATTTCGGGTTCTGTTCCGTATGTATTCTGGATATGGCTCGCCATATCGCGCCAGCGTCCCCTGCCCGGCTCCGCGATATACTCAGTGATCGCCTCCATATCGGGCATGCTGAATCGATCCTGAACGATATCCATACGCCTCCTTCAGCCCGGCGGCCAGCCCATGGCCCGCCCGCCCAGCAGGTGTACGTGCAGATGGTGAACCGTCTGTCCCCCATCTTTGCCCGTATTGACGACAAGGCGGAAGCCGTCGTCCAGCTTCAGCTCCTTCGCCAGATTGCGCGCCACCTCCAGCAAATGGGCGATGAGGCTGAAGTCGCTTTCATCAGCAGCGGCGACAGACGCGATATGCTTTTTGGGGATGATGAGTATGTGCACGGGCGCTTTGGGATCGATGTCGTAGAACGCCAGCGAAGTATCATCCTCATACGCCTTCTTGGCGGGAATGCCGCCCGATGCGATGCGGCAGAAAAGGCAGTCTTCCATATTCATTTCTCCTCTCCGTATAGTACGCTTTGCTTTGCGCTTGCCAGCGTAACGGTCCTCATCTCTCCCGGAGCGGCCTGCGCAGCGACGCGCACATACCGGCGGGAATAACCCTCCGCGCAGCCCGGATACGTTGCGGAGTTCTCCTCGAACAGCACCTCGTCCTGATGCCCGGCAAGGCTTCGCAGATAATCCGTTTCCAGCGCTTCTCCCAGCGCGATGAGTTCCGAGGCACGGTGCTTCGCGGTGGCCTTATCCACGCGCGGGGTCATGTCGTACGCGCGCGTACCCTTTCGCGGCGAAAACGGAAACACATGCAGACGCGAAAACCCGCATTCCTGCACGAAATCCAGCGTTTCGCGATGCTCTTCCTCCGTCTCGCCCGGAAACCCAGCGATCACATCGGTGGTGATGCCTGGCAGCTCGAAGTGCGCGCGCAGTTCGCGCAGAAAGGCAAGATATTCGGCGGCGGTATATCGTCGCGCCATGCGCTTCAGCACCGTATCCGAACCGCTCTGCAGCGAGATGTGGAAATGCGGACAGAAGCTGTTAACGGAAGCGATGCGCTTCACAAAATCATGTGAAAACCGATCGGGTTCCAGTGATCCCAGCCGGATGCGCGTGCCCAGTCCGTCCAACGCGCGGATGACGTCCGCGATATCGTGCCCGCCGTCTTCATACGCCGCAACGTGTATGCCCGTAAGCACCAGCTCCTTCGCGCCGCCCTCGACGAGGGTTTCGCCTTCGCTGATGATCTCTGCCAGCGCCCGGGAGCGCGAACGTCCGCGCACATATGGGATGATGCAGTAGCTGCAGAAGTTATCGCAGCCCTCCTGCACCTTGAGTACGCCGCGCGTATGCGCGCCGGTGTCGGTAACGCGCAACGGCTCGTACCCGCAGCCCGCAATGTCGTGCGTCGCGTCCAGTTTCTCTTCGCCGGACAGCAGCCTTTCGGCTACCTCAACGACATGGCTTCTGCCATCCGTGCCGACCACGGCATCCACGCCTTCCATCGTCAGCAGCTCCGCCGCGCCGCGCTGCGCGAGACAGCCTGCCACAATCACCTTGGCCGTACGTGCCGCGCGGCGTATCATCGCGCGCGACTTCTTATCGGCCACCGCCGTCACGGTGCATGTAACAATCAGCGCAATATCCGCGGGTTCCTCAAACTCAACCTCCGCGTATCCGCGCTGTAAGAAGAGCGCCCGCATCGCGGCCGCGTCATACGCGTTTACCTTGCAGCCCAGGGTACAGACCGAAAACGTCTTCAATACTGCATCTGCCCCTTATCATAGAATATAGCGGACAGCACCGCGATACCCGCAGTCTCCGTGCGGAGAACGCGCGGGCCAAGCGTTGCGGAAACTCCCCCGACACCTCTCATCCTGTCCACCTCCGCTGCCTCGAAGCCGCCCTCCGGGCCAATGACCACGCCGATATCGGAGAAATCGCCGCGCAGCGCCTCCCGCAGTGAGGTTTGCTTCTCTTCCTCCCAGCAGACAACCAGCCGCTCATGCCGCTTCATCCGCATCATCGCCGCATCGAACGCCAGCACATCCGTCACTTCTGGCAGTACGGAACGCCCGCACTGCTTTACGGCAGCCAGCGCCACGCGCTTCAGCCGCGAAGCGTCGTCGGGCCTCTTGACGCAGCGCTTCGAGAGGAACGGCACGATGCCTGCCGCGCCCAGCTCTACCGCCTTCTGTACGATGTCCTCCATCTTGGCGGACTTTGGATATGCCTGATACAGCGTGACGCGGAGCGCCGGCTCTGTTGCGTTGCGCCCGCTGGAGATGACTTCCGCCTCCAGATCCACCCCCGCGCCCAGCACGCGGCACTGGTAATCCACGCCGGTGCCGTCGAAAGCGATGAAAGTATCGCCCGGCTGCATGCGCAGAACATTCTTCATATGCTTCGCTTCGTCGCCACGGATGAGCGCCCGGTTTCCCGCAATATCGGACGGTTCAGCATATGCCCGGTGCATCGTCTCTCCTTGCCGCTACGGCGCGCCAGTCGCCCTGCGCCAGCGTTTCCACCGGCACAAGCCCGTGCGCCTTAAGCGATTCCGTCACCTCGTCCAGCCTGTCCGAAACCACGCCGGAAAGAATATAGACTCCGTCCGGCGCAAGGTAATTGCGGATATCCTCATTGAGGCGCATGACGATATCCGCAATGATGTTCGCGAGTATGATGTCGTACTGCTTCTTATCGGCGTTCTGAAGAAGGTCGGAGCGGCGGGTTTCAATATTCGCGCCGTTGTGCGCCGCGTTATCGCGCGCCACGCGCACGCTGACACCGTCGTAATCCAGCGCGACCACGCTGCCTGCGCCCAGCTTATCCGCCGCGATGGCAAGTATGCCGGAGCCGCACCCGACATCCATCACGGCTGCACCAGTCTTCATATGCTTCTGCAGCAGTTCCAGACACAGCCGCGTCGTCTCGTGATCTCCGGAACCAAACGCCATGCCGGGATCCATCTCTATCACAATATCATCCGCTTCCGGCATATAATCCTGCCAAGTAGGCTTAATCACCACGCGTCCCGAAGCGCGAAATGTAGTAAAATGCCTGCGGAAATTCTCGTTCCAATCGGTGTCCGGTACGGTATCCACGGCGATCTCCAGCGTCCCCGAACCCTCGTCTGTCCCTCGCAATGTTTGAAGACGGGCACGGATGTCCTCATAGGCAGCCTCAAATCCGTCCTCGCCGAAATACGCTTTCACCGTAACACCCGGCAAAGAGGCAAGATCTTCGGCCCATTCGTCGCCCTGGGGCTCAGGTACCCTTCCGCCGACCACTTCCGCACCGCCCGCGCCCGCATCAATCAGTATTGACGCTACCACGTCCGCCGTCGCTTCGGTGGTAGCGACGCTCACCTGCATCCAATTCATTGTGCGTCCTCCGCCTGCCAGAATGCATCCTTCTCCTTCTTTCGGGACAGCTTATCAAACTGGCGAAGCAAATCCCGCTGCTTTTCACTGAGCTTTTGCGGTGTCTCCACGCGCACACGGACGTAAAGACTGCCTTTGCGTGAGGAATTGAGATGCTGTATTCCCTTGTCCTTCAGACGAAAGACCGTACCGGTTTGCGTTCCTTCCCCCATTTTGTACTTGGTCTTGCCCTCCAGCGTCGGAATGATAAGCTCCGCACCCAGCGCCGCGTCCGCAAAGGACACTGGCATATCCAGGTACAGATCGTAGCCCTCGCGCGTAAAGTGCGCATGAGGCTGTACTGCGATGTAGAGCTGCAGATCGCCGGGTGGGCCCCCGCGCTGCCCTGCGGCGCCCTCGCCGCGCATATTCAGCACCTGCCCATTGTCGATACCCGCAGGGATGTTGATCTTAACGCGCTTCTGCTGCTTTCGGATTCCGCGTCCGCCGCAATCCGCGCAGGGCTCCTTGATGATGGACCCCCTTCCGCCGCAGTCCGGGCAGTCCACTACGTTGACAAAGCTGCCGAACGCGGTATTCCGCTGCTGACGGAATTGTCCTGTGCCGTTGCACGTATTGCAGGTTTTCGGCGAAGTCCCCGGCTTCGCGCCAGTACCGCCGCAAGTGTCGCACTTCACGTCCTTATTGAGCGTAATCTCCCGCTCCACACCGAACGCAGCCTCTTCAAAGGTGATACGCAGTTCCATGCGCATATCCGCGCCGCGCACCGGGCCGGTACGACTCCGCGATGTCCCCCCGCCAAAGAAGGTGTCGAAGATGTCCCCGAAACCGCCCATGAAATCACCGAAACCGCCGAAACCACCCGCTCCGCCGCCCTCGAATGCGGCATGTCCATATCGGTCATATTGTCTGCGCTTATCTTCGTCGCTGAGCACAGAGTAGGCTTCGCTGACCTCTTTGAATTTATCAGCCGCCTCGTCCTTATTATCGCTGTTCACATCGGGATGATACTGCTTCGCGAGCCGCCGGTATGCCTTGCGGATGTCGTCCGCGCTGGCATCGCGCGTTACGCCCAGTATCTCGTAATAGTCTCTCTTCGCCGCCAAAATCTGCACCACCTCATGCGCCGTAGGCTATGCCCCGGGCCTTCATACATCGCTGAAAAGCCAAAGCGTTTTGTCGCTCTGGCTTTTCAGGCATTTCATTATATCATATTACCGGGTGTTGAAAACGGTTTATTTGTTATTCTTGTCGTCGTCCACGACTTCATAATCCGCATCCACCACATCATCTTCTTTGGGCGCACTGCCCGCGTCCGCGCCCGGCTGCGCTCCGCCCTGGAAACCGCCGCCCGCCGCGTTCCCCTGCGCGTTGGCCTGGCTGTACACCTTGCCGAATACGTCGTACGACACCTGCGAGAGCGTATCGGTTGCAGCCTTGATGGCATCGGTATCGGTGCCCGCCAGCGCGCTCTTAACGTTGGAAATCTCGGCATCAATCTTGCCCTTGTCTTCGCTGCTTACCTTGTCTCCCAAATCCTTTACCGTCTTCTCGGTCTGGAATACCAGCGAGTCGGCGGTGTTGCGAATCTCCACGCGCTCTTTTTCCTTCTTATCCTCAGCGGCAAACTTCTCGGCGTCCTTGACGGCTTTGTCGATGTCGTCCTTGGACATGTTGGTTGAAGCTGTGATTGTCACCTTCTGCTCATTGCCGGTGCCCAAATCCTTCGCCGATACGTGCACGATGCCGTTGGCGTCGATATCAAAGCTGACTTCGATCTGCGGTACACCGCGCGGTGCCGGAGGAATCCCCGTCAGATTGAAGCGGCCCAGCGTCTTGTTGTGGGACGCCATCTCGCGTTCACCCTGCAGCACGTGAATTTCAACGCTCGTCTGTCCATCCGCCGCAGTGGAGAACACCTGGCTCTTTTTGGTAGGAATGGTCGTGTTGCGCTCGATGAGCTTGGTGGATACGCCGCCCAGCGTCTCGATGCCCAGCGACAGCGGGGTTACATCCAGCAGCACGATGTCGTTGACCTCGCCGCCGATGACGCCCGCCTGTATGGCCGCGCCGACAGCCACGCACTCATCCGGGTTAATCCCCTTGTAAGGTTCCTTGCCCGTCAGTTCCTTCACCTTATCCTGCACGGCGGGAATACGCGTGGAACCGCCAACAAGTATGACCTTCTTGAGATCGTTTGACGACACATTCGCGTCGGCCATCGCCTTGCGGGTAGGCTCCACGGTCGCCTGCACGAGATCCGACGTCAGTTCGTTGAACTTGGCACGCGTCAGCGTCATGTCAAGGTGCTTCGGGCCGGAGGCGTCTGCCGTGATGAACGGCAGGTTGATACTCGCCTGCAGCACGCCGGAAAGCTCGATCTTGGCCTTTTCCCCGGCTTCCTTAATACGCTGCATCGCCATCTTGTCCTTGGAAAGGTCGATACCGCTGCTCTTTTTAAACTCCGATACGATGTAATCCATGACCTTCTGGTCGAAGTCGTCGCCGCCGAGGCGCGTGTTGCCGTTGGTCGCGAGCACTTCAAATACACCGTCACCGATGTCCAGTATGGAAACGTCGAACGTGCCGCCGCCCAGGTCGAACACGAGTATCTTCTGCTCTTCTTCCTTGTCGATGCCGTAGGCCAGCGATGCCGCCGTGGGTTCGTTAATGATGCGCTGCACATTGAGGCCCGCTATCCTTCCCGCATCCTTCGTTGCCTGACGCTGGCTGTCGGAGAAATAAGCCGGAACCGTGATCACCGCGTCGGAAACTTTTTCGCCCAGGTACGCTTCCGCATCCGCTTTCAGCTTCTGCAGTATCATCGCCGAGATTTCCTGCGGCGTATAATTCTTGTCGTCGATATGAACCTTCCTGTCGGTACCCATATCGCGCTTGATGGAGCTGATCGTCCTGTCGGGGTTTGTGATCGCCTGATTCTTTGCCACTTTGCCCACAAGGCGCTCGCCCGTATTAGAAAATGCCACCACCGACGGTGTGGTACGGCTGCCCTCCGCGTTAACTATTACTGTAGGCTCGCCGCCTTCCATCACGGCGACGCACGAGTTTGTCGTTCCCAAATCGATACCAATAATTTTACCCATGGATGCTTCCTCCCTTTATTTCAACTATATTATTTGCTTACAGATACCATACTGTGCCGAAGCACTTTATCGTCCAGCGCGTAGCCCTTTTGCATTACGCCGGTGACGATGCCTGCCTGTTGGCCCTCCGCCGCGTCCTCCAGCGAAATGGCCTGATGTACATTCGGGTCGAACGCTTCTCCCAGCGCAGGTATTTCCTTCACGCCAAAGGACACTACGGCGTCTGCCAGCTGACGGTATACCATCTGCATGCCCTTGACAAAAGAGTCTTCACAATCCTCACCATAAGGCTCCAGCGCGCGTTCAAAATTGTCCAGAACCGGCAGTATTCTTGTAACCACCTCCGCCTGTCCATCCCGATTGGCACATGCCGCCGCCGTCATGCTGCGTTTCTTGTAGTTGTTGAAGTCACTGAAGGTGCGAAGATATTTATCCTTAAAGTCGTCTCTTTCCTTCTCCGCGGCCTCCAGCGCCGCTTCCAGCCGATGACTGTGCTTTGCACCCTTCTTCTGATCTCTGGCCTCTGCGGCAGAAGCCGCATCCTGCTCCGCAGCCGCCTGCGGCTGCTCCTTCACTTCATTCGTTTCCGACTGCTCCACATCTCCCTGCTCTTTCGATTTATCCATTTCTTCGCTCATCCGTATCACCGCCTTTTATTCGTCCGTCTCGATGAAATTTGTCAATATACTGTCAAGGCTGCTGCCGACATATCCCAGTATCGAAACAATTTTCGCATAATCCATACGCGTGGGGCCAATCACACCGAATGAACCCAGTGCGCGCCCTCCCAGTTTGTACGTCGCGGTAACGACGCTCATATCATAAAGCTCCTGCGCTTCATTCTCTGTGCCGATGGTGATGGAAAATTCGAGCTGCGTCGCCTTTTTCATCATGTCATAGAGCATTTCCTTGGTCTCCAGCAGCGATACAAAGTTCTTCGCCCTGTCGAGGCTCATATACTCCGGATAGTCGATGATGTTCTGCGTACCCGAGAGCACGATGCCGCGCTCTCCCTGAGGTTCCACGCTGCTCTCTATCACCTGCAGCACCTCAGCCACAAACCGCGCGTTCTCCTGTGCGCGATCGCGCACGCACGACACGAGATCCTGCTCCGCGTCCTCCAGCGTCTTGCCTGTCAGCTTGTCGGTCAGCATGTTGGATATCATCTCCAGGCAGTCGGGCGGAGTTCCTTCCGGTATCGTAATCATCGTATCCTTTACAAGGCCCGCGCTCGTTACCACGAGAAGTATCGCCTTCTTCTCCGTAATACGCACGATCTGTATCCGCCGGATCTGCGACTTTTTGAGCTGCGGCTTCAACACCATAGAGATGTGGTGTGTGGTATCGGACAGCACCTGCGCGGCGCGCTCCATCACCTGCTCAATCTCTGATACGCGGTTCTCGAAATAGCCGCGGATACGCCGTGCTTCCTCCGAGTTCAGCCTTACCACGTTCATGAGCCTATCCACATAAAACCGGTACGCTTTGTTGGAGGGTACCCGCCCCGCCGAGGTATGGGGCTGCTCCAGATATCCCATTTCCTCCAGATCGGCCATCTCGTTGCGTATCGTTGCCGAACTTAAATCGATGCCATGCTTCCTGGAAATCGTGCGCGAGCCAATCGGAAGGCCGGTCATGATATAGTCGTCGATGACCGCTTTTAGAATATTCAGTTTCCTTTCATTCAATTCCATTTTCGCGCCTTCCCTTGTTAGCACTCATCCGCTTCGAGTGCTAACACCATGCCATAAAAATAGCACTGAATGGTCAAAAAGTCAATAGCCTCGATTCTGTTCATACTTATTTTATAAATTGGCCATTCAGTTTCCTCTCGGGTTTTGTACCGGCAGGATATTAATGCCGATATGTCACTTGATACCAATAATGTAGTTTGTACATTATTTCTGGCGGTATTTCGGATATGCCTAATGTCCGAACATTTTTTATCCGATAAACAGTTTAAGTGAACCACAAACTTGGCACCATGGGCGACGATGCCTTTGTGAGATTGTTTTTCAATCTGTCAGAGGCTTTTCTTATTTGGAGGGCAGATAAGGTGGCAGCAGTAAATACAACCATAATAAATCCCAAACCCGATGTACAGGATATCATCCTGAATCGCCGGCTTGTTTCCTGTTTTCAGCAAATCGTTTCCGTAAGCCGGAAGACGGTAATCGGCGTTGAGGGCCTGATCCGGGGAGTTGACGTCAATACCAACGCGTTGATTTTCCCCAAGGTGCTGTTTGAAGCTGCCAAAGAGGTAAAGCTCGCTCTCCAACTCGATCGCGCATGCCGGGATACCATACTGGAGGCTTTCAGCGAAATCCATCAAAGCGACCCGGACAAGCTGCTGTTTTTGAATCTTGACGCATCCATATTGGAAGTCTCCGCGGGATCGGGCTACCTTCTCAATCAGGTGCAGCAGTACCACATCGATCCGCACAACGTCGTCATTGAAATCAGTGAAAAGGATGTTATCAGCAGTGCTACGCTAAAAAAGTTTGCCGATACGTACCGCAAACACGGCTTTATGGTCGCCCTTGACGATGTTGGTACCGGTTTTTCCAATATGGACAGGATTCTGCTTGTAAAGCCCGATATCATCAAGATCGATATCTCATTGATTAAAAACATCCACCACGACTTTTATAAACAGGGCGTATTCAAATCGCTCGTTATCATGGCGAACAAAATCGGTGCGCTGGTGATTGCGGAAGGGGTTGAAAACGAAGATGACGCGGTGCAGGTTCTCCGGTTGGGCGGACATATGATACAGGGGTTCTACTTTTCCATACCCCTTCAAATCACCAGCAGCGCTTTGCTTTTCCAAAACATCCGTATCGAGCAGCTTAATCAACGTTTCAACGAATACATTAATCTGCAATATATGCGGGAAAAGAACAAATATAAATGCTGCAATCAAATCGTCCGACAGGCTGTACAGACGCTTTCGGGCGCGCGCTGCGGCGAGTATGAAACCCGGCTTACTGAAATCACCGCAGGTTCTGTCGAAATGGAATGCGCGTACATACTGGACAGCACGGGCGTACAGATCAGTGAAACGGTATGCGGCCGCCGAGAGAGCAGCGCCGCGGATAACCGCATTTTCTACTCCGCGGTTAAGGGAACGGATCACTCCATGGAGAAATACTATTATCCGCTCATCAACGCCAAGCGCCGCCAGTTTGCGACCGAACCGTATATTTCCCTCGCCACGGGCAACCTTTGCATCACGGTTTCCGCCATTTTCTATAACGCCGACAATGCAAAGTGTATACTCTGCGCTGATTTTACCACCACCGAAGATTCCTATAATATTGAGCTGCGCGGCCCCGTCCTCAGCCCTGTCCTCAGCGAAAAGCATGAAATGGCCGGGCTGCTGAACCAGATGAGCGAAGCGCTGATCACCGACAGCCTGACCGGCGCGTATAACCGGCGTTACATCGACGAACGGCTGCTGATCGACATTTACAACGCATCGCTCTGCCGCCAGCCCCTGTCCATCATATTGGCTGATGTGGACTGGTTTAAGGATGTTAATGACCAATATGGCCATCTTGCGGGGGATCATGTGCTCAGGGAATTGGTTCAGCTTTCAAGAAACAGTATACGCCAGGATACGGACTGGATTGCCCGCTATGGCGGCGACGAATTTCTGATCGTTCTGGTTAATGCGGACGAGACTGCCGCCCGCAGGGTTTCCGAAGACATCCGCTGCGCCTGCGAACAAGCTGCGGTAGCGTATGGAAACGCCACCATCCGTTTCACGGTCAGCATGGGTACCTATACGCTGCATTCGACCGACATCTCTTCGGACGAACTCATCCGCCTCGCGGACCAGAATTTATATGTTGCGAAGAATTGCGGAAGAAACCGTTCCGTCGATATGCTTGAAGCGTCAGAATGCGGCAGGTAAACATTCAAGGAATGTTCCGATGAGCGCGTTCTGAAGATCGAAGCCCTTGAGCGTAGGGCGCACTCCTGCGGAATTCGCGAGGGTCAGACCCGCATACTGTGTAGCGTCAATCGCTGCTTCAAACCGTTTAAAAAAATCATCTTGGAAATGAGCGTTGTAGTCCGCTGCTTCGATGCCCGCCGCAAGGCGCAGCCGGAGCATCAGGTACTCCGTTCTCTCGTCCTCAGGCGACAGCGTATCCTCTTGCGCGACGGGTCTCTCCCCCGTCCCTGTGCAGCGCAGATACTCGTCGAGGCTCTCCGTGTTGGATTGGCGCGTGGTTATGCCGTCGCGCAAGCAGGAGTGTGCGGCGACCCCCAAGCCGAGATATTCTCCGCCCATCCAATATTTCAGATTGTGGCGGCATTCAAAGCCCGGAAGCGCAAAATTGGAGGTTTCATAGTGAGCATACCCCGCATGCTGCAGTATCTCAACCGCCGCATGGTACATGGCGCGGTCTTCTTCCTCATCCGCACCGGAAAACTCCGCCGCCAGCCGGGTACCTTCCTCCAGCTTCAGCGAATAGCACGATATGTGCTGCATCCCTGAGCCGACAAGGCTGTGCATTGTTTCCCTATAACTTTCGGCGGACTGCCCGGGCAGCGCGAATATGGTATCCGCATTGATGTTCTTAAAGAAAATGCGGGCGGTTTCCAGGGCCGCCGTAAACTGCGCGTAAGTGTGCCGCCGCCCAATGGCGGAAAGCAGCGCGTCGTCGTGCGTCTGAAGGCCGAGGCTCAGCCGGTTGACGCCGCACTCCGCATAGCCCGCCAGCTTCTCTTCATCCAGTGTCTCCGGGTTGGCTTCCGCCGTGACTTCTTCCGCGGCCCAATTGCATTCGTCACGAAGGCCCGAAAGCAACCGCGCCATCTGTGACGCGGAAAGCAGCGAAGGCGTGCCGCCGCCGATGAATACCGTATCCACGGTACGGCTTTGCAGCACGTCCGCATACAGCCCGGCTTCCTTCAGCACCGCGCCGATATACGCATCCATATCGGCTTCCCGGCCCGGATAGGATATAAAGTCGCAATAGTAACACTTGCGGCGGCAAAACGGGATATGAACGTATAATCCCAGCGACTTCATCAGTCCATCTTCAGCACGGACATAAACGCTTCGGAGGGCACCTGCACGCTGCCCACCTGCCGCATGCGCTTCTTGCCTTCCTTCTGTTTTTCGAGCAGCTTTCTTTTGCGCGAAATGTCGCCGCCATAGCACTTGGCCAAAACGTCCTTGCGCATGGCCTTCACCGTCTCGCGTGCAATCACCTTGCCGCCGATCGCCGCCTGTATCGGTATCTCAAACATCTGGCGCGGTATCGCGTCCTTCAGCTTCTCCGCGATGCTGCGGCCTCTGGCATACGCCTTGTCACGATGCACGATGATGGACAACGCATCGCACGCGTCGCCATTCAGCAGCATATCCAGCCGCACAAGGTCGCTCTTGACATAGCCCTTCAGCTCGTAGTCGAGCGAAGCGTAGCCGCGCGTTTTGGATTTCAGCATATCGAAGAAATCGTATATGATTTCGTTCAAGGGCAGTTCGTAATGAATCATCACGCGCGTCTCTTCGATATACTCCATGTTTTTGAATACGCCGCGTTTCTCCTGACACAGCTCCATAATCGCGCCCACATACTCGTCCGGCGACATGATGGTGGCGTCCACCACCGGCTCCTCCATATACTCAATCATTACAACGGGAGGCAGGTTCGTCGGGTTGTCCACCACCAGCTTCTCGCCCCGGGTGGTGATGACGTTGTAGCTGACACCCGGCGCAGTGGTTACCAGATCGAGGTCATATTCGCGCTCCAGCCGTTCCTGGATAATCTCCATATGCAGCAGCCCCAGAAAGCCGCAGCGAAACCCAAAACCCAGCGCCACCGAGGTTTCCGGCTCGTACAGCAGCGAGGCATCGTTCAGCTCCAGCTTGGCCAGCGCGTCGCGCAGGTCATCGTATTTCGCGCCGTCCGCAGGGTAAATGCCGCAGAACACCATCGGAGTGACTTCCTTGTATCCGGGCAGCGGTTCCGCTGCGCCGCCCTCCGCGTTGGTGATGGTATCGCCTACGCGCGTATCGGAAACGTTCTTGATGCTCGCGGCGACGTAGCCCACCTCTCCCGCCGAAAGCGCGGGCGTCGCCAGCAGCGTCGGTGTGAACACGCCCACTTCTGTGACGGAGAAGCGCTTGCCCGCCGCCATGAAGAGCACCTCGTCGCCCGGCTTCACGCGGCCTTCCTTCACACGTACGAAGCTCAGCGCGCCTTTATAGTTATCGTAGAGCGAATCGAAAATCATCGCCTTCAGCTGCCCGTCGGGATCCCCCTTGGGCGCGGGCAGATGGTCTACGATGGCGCGAAGCACCTCCTCCGTGCCGATACCCTCCTTCGCGCTGATGCGCGGCGCGTAGGACGTATCGATGCCCAGCACATCCTCTATCTCTTTGCATACCTCTTCGGGCCGTGCCGACGGCAGATCGATCTTGTTGATAACGGGCAGTATCTCCAGATTGTTGTCCATCGCGAGGTATACGTTGGCCAGCGTCTGAGCCTCGATGCCCTGGCTCGCGTCCACGACGAGTATCGCGCCCTCACAGGCGGCCATGGCACGCGAAACTTCGTATGTAAAGTCCACATGGCCCGGCGTGTCGATGAGGTTCAGCATGTACTCCTCGCCGTCCTTCATATAGAACATGCGCACCGCCTGCGCCTTGATGGTGATGCCGCGCTCCTGCTCCAGTTCCATTGTATCGAGCATCAGCTCGTGCATATCACGCTGCGGCACGGTATGCGTCGCTTCAATCAGCCGGTCGGCCAGTGTGGATTTGCCGTGGTCTATGTGCGCGATAATGCAGAAATTCCGCATGCGCGGGGTAGCTGTCGCCATGTAGTAACCCTTTCGTGAAGGCCATATCAGCCTTATTCAGGAGAATTATAATATACCGTATGGATTTCGGCAATCAAAAACAAATGCCGGGCGTATTTGGCGTATATCCAAAGCAGGGGTGCAACAACGTATCCTGCTTCCACTCGCTGTTAAGGGGATCCCTATAGGCAGCTATCAGCGGCGAAAAATAGGATGATACCTTACATGCTGATGTGAAAAGCTTCTGCGAATAAATGCAATTGGGATTTCTCGGCTATACGCCGCGATGGGGCGTTCGTCCTCAAAGTGCTGTATAACGGAATTTTGTTCATGGCAAAAACTTGCATGCTCCAGGCAAAAAGCACATGCTTTGCGTATCCTTTCCCCCGGTATTCCAAAGCGGTTTCAAGCCCTGCTTCATGCCCGTCTGAAATACGTACGCTTCTGCAAACAGACACCGCCCTCTCATCTTCAATATAGACACAGCATGGTTGATCCGTGTGAATCTCATCCTTCAGCCAGTAAAACTCATATAAATCAAAGTCATCTATATTATCCGGGCGAAGAATGATACATTGTTTATGCTCCGTATTCATCGGAGGCACAGCATAACATAACTCTTCAACAATACACCCTGCGCCTACCAATTCGGCATAAACGGCGGGGTCATATACTCCCTCCCGCGCAAGATGAGATATGGCACGGTATAGCCTTCTATCCATATCGTACCGCCAATAAACAGCAAGCTTTGCGTCCAGCGTCCTCCCCACATACACCAGAGGCGCGGGTTTCGATCGATCCCATGGTTCGTTAATAGCAACAAGCCTCTCATCATCGTCTAACACAAACAGAGCGGAAACATGATCCCGTAACAAATCTATATCCGTCATCGGCAGCCTCTCTTTCCCGCATTCCATTCCTGCCGGCGGTCATTCTCCCTCGTAGTAATCCACCTGCTTTGACATTGACAGAAGCACCCGATGACCCTTCCCGAAAACGCCGACCTTGTCTGAATCTGGATAAAACGCCACCTCGGGATCGTGAACGATATCAAAGTCCGCATAGACCAGCGGCTCGCTGTCCGAAGCATTGGTAAGCTTATGGGCCCCGTTCTCGTTGTTCGGGAAATAGAGAAAATCCCCGGCGGACACAGCCTGCTCACCTTTAGGCGTTCTCAGCAGTCCTTTGCCGCTGAGTATGAGAAAGACTTCCTCGTTCCTCAAATGATAGTGGTAGGGAACCGCGGATTTGCCCGGTGGGACCTCGTACACAGATACATCGAATTTCTCAGAGTCCTCTTTCCCCACAATAATTTTCTTCCTGAATTCGTAGGCCGGATGCTCTGCCCGCTCGACGCATTCCGCCGTTTCCGCTCTCCGGATATACGCTTCCTTATTCATGGTACGTTTTCCTTCCTCCTTCGGACTTGCCGAACCGGGCGGCTTTACGCTTTCATTCCCGCCAGATACCCTGTGGAAAAGGCGATCTGCAGATTGAACCCGCCCGTGTACGCGTCCGCGTCCAAAACCTCACCCGCGAAGTACAGCCCGGAACAGCGTTTGCTCTGCATCGTCGAAGGGTCAATTTCCTTGAGCTCCACACCGCCGCGCGTAATGACGGCTTCCTCCACAGGGCGCTTGCCGCGCACCGTAAAGCGCAGCGTCTTGAGCGTTCTCGTCAGCGCGATGCGTTCCTCCCGCGTGATGGAATGCGCTTTCTTTTCGGGAGATATCCCCGTCAGCGTGGTGATATGCGGAATCAGCCGCGCGGGCTCCAGACCTGCCAGCAGGTTGGCGAAATCCTTGTTGTGCTTCTCGGCGATATCCCGCTGCAGCCGCTTATCCAGCGTGGCCTCATCCAGCGCGGGCTTCAAATCTATCTCTGCGGTATAGCCGTCGCCATCCGTCATGTGCGCGCTCGCGGAAAGCACGATGGGACCCGAGATGCCGGTGTGCGTAAACAGCAGCTCCCCCTGCTCCTGATAGACAGGTTTGCCTCCGCGCAGCAACGAAAACGCCACGTTTTTCAGCGTCAGCCCGGCAAGACCGCTAACGTCCTCGCGTGTATCCAGGCCGACCAGCGAAGCCGAAAGCGGGGTTACGCGATGCCCGGCTGTCCGCGCGAATTCATAGCCATCCCCCGTACTGCCCGTCGACGGATACGACAGACCGCCTGTGGCAACGATCACGCTGTCGCATTGCAGTGTCCGTCCGCCTGCCACGACGCCCGAGACCACACCTTCCGTCAAAAGTATTTTCTGTACGGCAGTATTGAGCGAAACGCGCACACTCGCATCTGCGAGTGCCTTTTCCAGCGCTTTGGTCACGTCGCTGGCCTTGTCGGATTCGGGGAATACGCGCCCGCCGCGCTCCGTCTTGGTCTTCAGGCCGTAGCGCGCCAGCAGATCCAGCAGCTCCGCGTTGTCCAGCGCATGGAACGCGCTGTATAAAAATAAGCCGCCGTGTACGACGTGCTCCCGAAACTCCGATATCGGCGCGGCGTTTGTGAGGTTGCAGCGCCCCTTTCCGGTCAGATACAGCTTCTTGCCCAGCTTGGCGTTCTTTTCCAGAAGCGTCGTATCTTTGCCGGACATCGCGGAGGCATAGGCGGCCATCATTCCGGCAGGGCCGCCCCCAATCACGATAACGCGCTTCATGCGTGCTTGTCCTTGTTCGTATAAACATCCTGCTTCAGCCAGAGATCCTCCAGCATTTCAAAGTTCTGCTTCAGCCCGTCCTTCTTGCGCATCCCCACGAGAAGCACCAGCGTATTGAGTACGCTCAGCGGCGCAACGAGGGAATCGACAAACAGATTCATGTCCATGCTGACGTACAGGCACTCGTCCGACAGCGGCACGAGCGGAGAATGCGCACTGTCGGTGATGGACAATACCTTTGCGCCATTTTTCTTTGCAAACGTAACGCCCTCCACCGTGCGCGAGGAATACCGCGGGAAACTGATCGCCAGCACGAGGTCCTCGCTTCCGGCGTGCATCAGATGTCCGAAGATATCGCCTCCGACGCTGGCCGTCGCGAGACAGGTGTTGGGAATGATGTAGTTCAGATAATACCAGAGAAACTGTGCCAGCGGCGCGCTGGCGCGCATGCCGAGTATATATACCTGCCGGGCCGCCAAAATCATGTCCGCGGCTTTGGCTACCATGTCGTAATCCAGCACCTCTTTGACGTGCCGCAGGCTGGTAATATCCGTGCGCAGGGAGGTGCGGACGAGATCCTCCTCCGACATGTCGCTGCCCAGCCCCATGCGCTGTACATTGGTCAGACGGGTCTTAATGATCTCCTGCAGCTTCTTTTGAAGCTCCGGGTAACCATCGTATCCGAGCGCGCACGCAAAGCGCACCACCGTGGATTCGCTGACGCCCACCAGCTCTCCCAAACGCGAGGCAGTGATAAACGCAACGGTATCGTAGTGATCTACAATGTACGAAGCGATAGCCTTATGACCCTTGCTCATGCCATGCTGGGATTCTGCAATGGTCTTAATGATATCATTTTCTTGCATACTACCCCCACATATAGCTTATTTGACACCACATTGTAGCACATCCGGACCTATATGTGCAATTTGATTTTTTGAATCCTGCATGAAAGCGCATCCATACGCGTCCTGTCCGTTAAGTCAAACCTGAGAGGAGTGATGGCGGCGTACCCCTTATTCACCGTTCCCGCGTCGGTATCCTCGCCCGCGTCTTCTTCCACGTACCGTCCGGACATCCATACGTATTCCCTTCCGCGGGGATCGCTGCGCACATCGATTTCGTCGGCGAACATCGTACCGCTCTGCCGCACCGCGCGGATACCCTTCACGTTTTCATAAGGAATGTCGGGCACGTTAAGATTATACAGCACGCCGCGCTGCTTCTCATCGAACAGTCCGCTTCCGATTACCTGCGCGGCCACCTCGGCAGCCGCATCCAGATACACCGGCTCAGAGTTGCAGCAGGAGACCGCAAGCGCGTTGTATCCCATAATCACGGCGTCCAGCGCAGCCGCCACGGTACCGGAATATAGAATATCCGTCCCCATGTTGGGGCCATGGTTGATGCCCGACACGACCAGATCGACGCCCTGCTTCAGTACGTGCGCGATGCCTATCTTCGTACAGTCCACCGGCAACCCATCCGTAGCATAACAAGCCACGTTTTCGAGGCCTGCCAGTGCTACTTTTTTCACGCGCAGCGGCCGATAGATGGTAATGGAATGCGACGTGGCACTGCGCTCCGCGTCCGGCGCAACCACCGTTACCTCGTGATCGCAAGAAAGGCGCTTTGCCAGCGCCTGTATGCCTGCGGCATGAATGCCGTCGTCATTGACTACCAGTATTCTCATAGTCCCCTCCCGCCGCTTGTATTGTACAGGAGGCGGCGGGACGTGTCAATCTGCTCAGCCAAACAGCCACCATACCAGTATGCTGTTAATCGCGTTGGTATAATTGCGCGCCGGTACCGTCTCTCCCGCGACGGCGTCCACGCGTCCCACCTCTTTCCCGTCCTGAAGTATGCGCAGATATCCTATCTTCTGCCCCTTTTCGATGGGTGCACGCACCTCCTCCAGCAGCACAAGCTCCTTCTCAATCTGCCCTTCGGCACCCTTCTCCAGCAGCATGGCGAATTCACCGGAAGCGTACACATCAATACTGTCCTTCGTCCCTCCGCTTATCGGATAGTTCTGACAAAGCTGCTGACCGTTGCGCACGACTGTAGTAGCAGAAAATCCTGCGAAGGCGTAATCCAGCGCGGTCTTGGCATCCTCAAACCGCGTATTGCTGTTGGGAGCGCCAAGCGATACATAGATGAACCGCACATTATCGCGCTTTGCCGTAGCCGCAAGGCAATAACCCGCCGCATTGGACGATCCGGTGCACAAGCCGTCGCAGCCCTCGTAATAACGTACCAGCCGGTTGTTGTTGGCCATCTCGGTTGCGTCGCGGTCTCCGGGATGCACGTAATTCTCCAGCCAGATGGTACTCCAGGTGAACAGCAGATCGTATTTCACGACTTCGCGGGTAAGCGTCGCCGCGTCACGTGCGCTCATGGTCTGTCCATCGGCGTCAAGTCCTGTCGCGTTTACGAAGTGTGCGCCCAGACCCATTTCCTGCGCCTTGGTGTTCATCATCTCCACGAAGGCCTGTTCGCTGCCCGCCATCTTCTCCGCGAGGGCCACCGTCGCGTCGTTGGCGCTGGCCACCACCATCGCTTTCATCAGGTTCGCTACCGTGTGGGCGGTATTGATGTCCAGAAACACCTGCGTCCCGCCCATGGATGCGGCATGCTCGCTGATCGTCACCGTATCCTCCAGCGACAGCCTTCCGGTTTTCACGGCATCAAACAACAGCATCATCGTCATTGTCTTGACAAGGCTCGCGCAGGGCATCTGCGCATCCGCGTCCTTCTCCTGTAGCACAGTGCCGGAATTCGCATCCATCAATATAAAGCTCTTCGCCTGAGGCGAGATCGCCTCCGCATGCGCGGTTGCCGGCGCCGTCAGAATGCCCGTAAGGGCAAGCGCTGCTGCAAGCATCACAAGTCCCGTTTTTTTCATATTCATCACCCTTTTTGCTTTTGCGGTTAGTTTTCCCGAAGAGAAAGGAGATATTCTTAAAGGCTTTTTGAACATCGCGCCATATGGGTTGAATCACTGACACGATTCCGGTATAATGACTGCATGATGAGGATACGCAAAATATTACTGTCGGCACTATGTCTGCTTCTCGTGACCGCAATGCTCGCATCGTGCGCCCCTGTCACCGCGGAAGAAAACGATCGGCAGCGTAAATATTACGAGGAAAAGTACGCCAACGAAGCAGCGCCTTCGGAGAAGGTTCAGGCGCTTCTGGATTTGCTGGACACCTGCGTGGGCGGCCAGTACATCTTCAGCGGTCAGGGCGATCCCATTACACAGGAGTTTATTGACGGCGTATATAAGCTTTATCCCGATTACTTCAGTGACGGACGGCTTGAATACTTTGAAGCGATCGCGCAGGAGGACGACGGCTGGGAATTCCCCGAGGACTACTGCTGGGACTGCAGCGGCCTCTGGTGGTATGCCGTCAACATACTGGGCTATTACGACCAATACACCGACCGTACGGCGAGCGACACCTATTACGACTACTGCACTCCCATTACGAAGGATGAACTGCAACCGGGCGACATCGTGTTTCTGGACGACGAGAACGGCAAGATAGTCCACATGGGCATCGTGGGCAGACAGGGTTATATCTATGAAGCTTCGGGCGGATTTATCGGTGTGGTGCGAAAGCGCACCGTGGACAGCCGCATCTACAACAACATCGTGAACGGCGGGGTGCTCGTATACAACAATTGGGACATCTTCGGTCGGCCCAAGATATTTGAATAAAGCGCTGTATAATTACAAAAACCGGGTTTTGCGCCCGGTTTTTTCGTGTCTCCATTTCTGTTACTCGGCGAGTTGTTCGATGAAGCCGTCCAGCAGCGCCGCGATGCGCCCTGCGGCTACCTTGCCTGTCTCCATCACTTCCGCGTGCGAAAGCGGCTGATCGAGCATGCCCGCCGCCATATTGGTGATGCACGAGATCGCCGCCGAAGACACGCCTGCATGCGCCGCTGCGATGATCTCCGGCACGGTGGACATCCCCACCGCGTCCGCGCCCAGTATCCGTGCCGCTCTGATCTCGGCGGGCGTCTCGAAGGAGGGCCCCTTCATCATCATGTATACGCCCTTGCGCACCGCAACGCTTTTCTGCGTGGCGGCACGCTGCAGCATCGCGATCAGCTTTTTATCGTAGGCATAGCTCATATCGGGAAAGCGCGGTCCGAATTCGTCGAGGTTCGGCCCTTCCAGCGGATTCAAAAACGTGAAGTTGATATGGTCCTCGATGAGCATAATATCGCCCGGCGCAAAGTCCGCGTTGACACCGCCCGCGGCGTTGGTCGCGAGCAGCGTTTTCACGCCCAGCCTGAACAGCGTGCGCAGCGGCACCACCGTCTCGGCGGGCGCATATCCCTCGTAGCAGTGGAAGCGTCCCTGCATGCACACCACCTCCACACCGTGCCTGCGTCCGAACACCAGCCGCCCGGCATGCCCCGGCACGGTAGACAGCGGAAAGCCCGGAATATCCGCGTATGGGATCGTCTGAGCGCCTTCCATGGAATCCGCGTAATCCCCAAGGCCGCTGCCCAGCACAATGCAGAGCTTCGGACGCCTTTCCGTCGCGTTGATGAGCGCCTCGTAAGCGCCCTGTATCCTTTCCGAAATAGTCGTCATGCCTGCTCCTTTGCGATCTCCTGCCAAAACGACGTCCCCGCCGTCCAGCCCTTCAGCCCGAGGTATTCCGCCGCCGTCGCGGCGATATCTGAAAATGTGCTTCGCGTACCGATGCCCGTGCCCGGCTTCACGCGGCTGCCCCATACGAGTATCGGGATGTACTCCCGCGAATGATCCGTGCTGGGCGTGGTGGGATCGCAGCCGTGGTCGGCGGTAAACAGCACCACATCGTCCTCGCGCAGCGACGCCAATATTTCCGGCACGCGCGCGTCGAGCGCCTCCAGCGCGTTCTTATACCCCTCCACGTTGTTTCGGTGCCCATACAGCATGTCGAAATCGACGAGGTTGGAGAACACGAGGCCGCTGAAATCCGAGCAGATGTAGTCGATGGTCGCGGTGATATCCGAGTCGTTGTCCTTGGTGTGGTTGCTGCGCGTGATGCCCACGTTGGCGAATATGTCCTCTATCTTGCCCACCGCAGCGACCTCCATGCCCGCCTTTTGCACCGCGGAGAGTATCGTCTCTCCCGGCGGCGCGAAGGAAAAGTCGCGGCGGTTTGGGGTGCGCGTATAATTGCCCTCCGTGCCGATGAACGGCCGCGCAATCACGCGGCCCACGGCGAGGTCGCCTGTAAGCATCGTGCGCGCCGTCTCGCAGATATGATACAGCTCCGGCAGCGGCACGACCGCCTCATGTGCGGCGATCTGGAACACGCTGTCCGCCGAGGTATATACGATGAGCGCGCCGGTGTCCACGTGCTGTTTTCCAAGCGTCTTGATAATTTCCGTACCCGACGCGGCATAGTTGCCGATGGTCTTCCGCCCCGCGGCTTTCTCGAAAGCGCGAATGAACTCCTCCGGGAAGCCCGCATGAAACGTCGGAAACGGCTGCTCCAGCGCCAGCCCCGCGATTTCGAAATGGCCGCCGGTGGTATCCTTGCCCGGAAACACCTCTGCGGCGCGGCCATATGCACCCGTAACATCCCCGACGCACGGAAGCTGCGGTTTGATTTTGCACATGCCCAGCCTTGCGAGATGCTCCAGCCGGATGTCCGGATAGGCCTCAATAACGTGTCCCAGCGTATCGGAGCCCTCGTCTCCAAAGCGCGCGGCGTCAGGCATCGCGCCTACGCCCACACTGTCCATAACGATGATGATGAATTTGGCCATGCTGTCTCCCTCCCTGCCTGTCCCATTATATCACAAAAACGAATTTGCAACACCGGAAGCGGCAGGAGCTTCCGCATCCCCGCAATCCCTTGACATTTTTAGGTTATTAACGTACAATGTTCTTATAAGAACAGTGTGCGTTATTACAAGGAGATGCCATGCAGTTTCAAAAGGACGATATACGGGAAAGCATTCTCGCCGCGGCACGGCAGGAGTTTTGGGGAAAAGGATTTGAGAAGGCATCCATACGGAACATCTGCCGCATGGCAAAAACATCTACGAGCAACCTGTATAACTATTTTCGCGATAAAGGCGCGCTGTTTTCAGCAGTCGTGGAACCAACGCTGTCCGCCATGCGGGAAGGCATGGAACAACTGAGCGCTCGGGACCGCGCAGAAAATGCAGCGCCGTATTCCATAGACGCCCAAAGCGCGGTCATCGTCAAAATCATGGCGTTCGTGTTTTCCCGTGAAGCCGACCTAAAGCTGCTTCTTTTCTGCTCATCCGGTTCTCCCCTCGCCGGTTTCAAAGATGATGTAATCCATGCTCTGTCGGGGATTCTGAACAGTTGGGCAAATCAAATTTCACTTGCCGGACATGTACCGGAGTTTTTTACCGATATGGTGGCATCGTTCTACATCGGCGTCATGGAACAGATGCTCCTCAAAGGGATATCCCAAGAACAGGCACAGGAACATTTCGGCGCATTTCTGCAGTTCGTCTATGGCGGCTGGAGTGCGGTATTGAATACCAATATTTCATATTAATAAGGGGTTAAAATTATGGTAAGAAGGATTGAATCGCAAACCTCTCGGACGGCTGAATTCACCTGTACCGCAAGATGCCTGTCCTATCTGGAAAAAAGGCCTCAGTACCACAGTGACGACAACCTCGCTCTGGTCATCATGAACTCGCTGGTAAAGCTGCTTTTGCGAATTCCCTTGGCCCGTCATGCGCTATTGAGCAGCTTTCCCGTCGGAATGTACGAGTACGTCATCGCGAGGACGAAGTACATCGACGAGGCGGTACAGTCTGCGTTGCGGGGCGGAGTGGATCAAGTGCTGATACTGGGAGCGGGCTTTGATACCCGTGGCATTCGATTTCAGAAAATGGCAGGCAGTACAAAGGTATTTGAACTGGATGCGCCTGTCACGCAGCAGGCGAAGATCCGGAGATATATACAGAAAAAGATTGCTGCCCCACATAATCTGTTATTTATTCCGGTAGACTTTGACACGCAGCGCATACCTGACAGGCTCTCCGAGTGCGGCTTCGAGAGGAACCGAAAGTGCCTTGTTGTTATGGAGGGGCTCACGATGTACCTTCAGCCTGCTTCGGCAGCGGAGCTGTTTTCTGTCATCCGGGATTTCACTGGCACGGGAAGCCGCGTCGTGTTCGATTTCATCCATGCTTCCGTACTGCGGCAGGAAAACCGCTATGACGGGGAAAAGCACCTGACGAAGAATACCGCCAAAAGCGGCGAGCGGTTCTGCTTCGGGTTGGAGAAAGACGCCGTTCCCGGTTTCCTGTCCGAATATGGGCTTGACGCTGAGGATATCGCGGACAGCGCAGAGCTGGAGCAGAGGTTCTTTCGCAGCCTTGACGGGAAGCCGGACGCCACTGTGAACGGCACCCACTGCATTGTTACCGCGATAAAAAAATAGAGACGGACCGCCCTATTCAGGCTGCTCGTCATTTTGCGTTATATAGTTAATATCCTTCTTCGTCAGCCGCGCCTTTGCCAGCAGGTCGGGCCGGCGCCGCGCGGTCTCCTTCAGCGACTGCTGTCTCCGGTATTTCTGCACATTGGCGTGGTGTCCGGTAAGCAGCACCTCCGGAATGGGCTCGCCCTCCCACTCGGCGGGACGCGTATACTGCGGATATTCCAGCAGCGACTCGGAGAACGACTCCCCCGCCGCGGATTCCTCGTTGCCCAGTACACCTTCGATGTGGCGGATGCAGGAATCAATCAGCGCCATCGCCGCAATCTCACCGCCTGTCAGCACGAAATCCCCCACGGACACTTCCATATCGATGTGCCGGCGCAGCACGCGGGCATCCACGCCCTCGTAATGTCCGCACAGTATGTTGATAGTCCTGTACTGCGAAAGCGCCAGCACCAGCGGATGGCGCAGTTTCTTGCCGCATGGTGACATGTATACGTTGAGGCACGGCTTTTCAGAGCGTGAGACAACGTCCCGAAAGCATGCATCCACCGGTTCCGGCTTCATCACCATGCCAACACCGCCGCCCATCGGGTAATCGTCCGCACGGTGATGCTTATCGGTGGTGTAGCCGCGGATATCGATGGCGTTGACCTCAATGAGCCCTGCTTTGATGGCACGGCCCCAGATGCTGGACGCGCATACGGACGCGAACATGTCCGGAAACAGCGTCAGCACGTTATAGGTCGTCATACACCGCAACCTCCAGAAGCGCCGCCGCGTCCAGCTCGATAACACCCTCTGCCACGTCGATGCGCCTGATGACACGCTTCAGCGCCGGAAACATGAAGCTGCGCTCCCCCTTCACCACATACACATCCGCCGCGCCATGCTGAAGCACATCCTGCAGCACACCCAGCTTCTTTCCGTCCGCAATGACCGCGATACCCAGGATATCCGAAACGTAATACTCTCCCTCGCCGGGTGCCTCCAGTTCGTTCCGTTCTGCGAACAGCGGCACATTTTTCATCAGCTCCGCATCGTTGCGCGTGTCTATGCCGTCGAAATGAACGTAAACAAAAGGCGCGTCTACACGGAGCGCTGTGTAAGCAACGCGCCGATGCCCTTCCGCACCTTTGATATACGCAGCTCCCCGGCTGCAGAATTCCTCGAAACGGTCCGAATACAGCCGCACTTTCAGATCCCCGCGGATGCCATGCGGCGATACCACACGCGCGATTTCAATCATGCTCGACAATTTCGACCACATACTTCTTTTTGGATTTGGTGGACGCCGCCTTGACGACCGCGCGGATCGCCTTGGCGATGCGTCCCTGTTTGCCGATGACCTTGCCCATATCTTCGCGTGCCACGGAAAGCTCGATGATAATGGACTTATCGTCCTCGGTCTGGCTGACCTTTACCTCTTCCGGCTTGTCCACAAGCGATTCAGCGATATATTTTACAAGCTCCAGCATAACATTCTCCATCACTTCAGCACGCCGTTCTTCTTCAGAAGCGAACGTACCGTTTCCGTCGGCTGCGCGCCGTTTTTGATCCACGTAAGCGCCTTGTCGCCGTCAACGACGAATTTCTTGGTCATCGGATCGTAGTTGCCCAACTCCTCGATAAAGCGGCCGTCACGCGGGCTCCTTGCATCGGCCACGACCACGCGGTAAAACGGACTCTTCTTTGCGCCGATTCTCTTCAACCTGATTTTAACTGCCATAATATCCTCCCAAATTAAATATCAGAACGGCATGCCGAACATACCCTTTTTGCGTTTGCCCGACATTCCCTTCATCAGCTTTGTCATCTGCTCGAACTGTGTGAGCAGCCGGTTCACGTCCTGCACTTTGGTACCGCTGCCTGCTGCAATGCGCTTCTTTCGGCTACCGCCGATAATCTGCGGCCTGCGCCGCTCATCCGGCGTCATGGATTTGATGATCGCCTCGGTGCGTCCCATCTGCTTTTCGTCCACCTGAAGGCCGGAAAGCTTATTGCCGCCCGGCAGCATCGAGAGCATGTCGCCGAGGTTACCCATCTTCTTGAGCTCACCCATCTGATCCAAAAAGTCTTCCAGCGTGAACTCGGCCTTACGCAGCTTTTTCTCCAGCGCGGCGGCTTTGTCGGCCTCGAAGCTCTGCTCCGCCTTCTCGATCAGCGACAGCACGTCGCCCATGCCCAAGATACGCGAGGCCATGCGATCCGGATGGAACACCTCCACGTCGGTCAGCTTTTCGCCGATGCCCGCAAACTTGATGGGTTTGCCGGTTACGGCACGCACAGAGATAGCCGCACCGCCCCTCGCGTCGCCGTCCAGCTTGGACAGCACCACACCATCAAGCTCCAGCTTCTCGTTGAAAGCCGAGGCCGCGTTCACCGCGTCCTGTCCGGTCATCGCATCCACTACGAGCAGCTTTTCGTGCGGCTTCACGGCGTCCGCGATGCGCTTCACCTCGTCCATCATGGCTTCGTCAATATGGAGACGGCCCGCCGTGTCGAGTATCAGCACGTCAACGAGTTTCTTCTCCGCCTCGGCAACGGCCTGCTTCGCGGTCTTTACCGGATCCTGCTGTCCCTTCTCGAAGAACAGCGCTCCCGCCTTTTCCGCCACAATGCCCAGCTGCTGTATGGCCGCGGGCCGGTATATGTCCAGCGCGGCGAGCATCACGCTGCGTCCGCTCTTTTTCCACATCGTTGCAAGCTTGCCGCACATCGTCGTTTTGCCCGCGCCCTGAAGGCCGCACATCATGACGATGGTAGGCGGATTCGCCGCGAAACGCACGCTCTCGCTTTTTTCGCCCAGCGTGGAAACAAGCTCGTCACGCACGATTTTGATCACCTGCTGCCCAGGAGTCAGGCTGGTCAGCACGTCCTGTCCGACCGCGCGATCCGTGATGCGCGCAATCAGCTCCTTTACAACCTTGAAGTTGACGTCCGCCTCCAGAAGCACCAGTTTGACTTCCTTCAGCGCGGCCTTCACCTCCAGATCGGTCAGTCTTCCGCGGTTCGTTATTTTAGAAAAGACGTGCTGCAGCTTTTCCGCAAGTCCCTCAAATGCCATTCTCGCTCTCCCACAGGCCGGATATCTCCTCGAGTATTCCGGTCAGTTCCTCGTTACCCTTTGAGGCCTCCATCGCGCGGCTCACGGCCAACAGCGTGCTGACCCGTTTGCGCGACATTCCCAGCCTTTCCTCCGTATCATGCAGCTTTTCGCGCGCCTTTTCGATGCCGTCGCGCACCGCTTGACGCGTGGTGTTCTCGATATCCGCGATCTCCGTCAGCGAATAATCCTGATTGTAGTACATATCGCACAGCCTGCGCTGTTTTTCGGTCAGCAGTCCGGCGTACATGTCGAGCAGTACAACCGTCTCAAAATCCTTTTCCACCATCGTCCGCCTTGTCTTCGCCACGCGGCTCTTACTGTAAAGTAAATTCGCTTTACAGATTGATTATATCGATTTCAGCCTGTTTGTCAATATCATTCTCAAACCGCAGCAAAATCAAAATTCATGTTCGTGGTAAATATTCCGCAGCCGTGATATACTAAAAAAACGATTTGGGAGGTTACCTATGAAAGAAGAGCACTTCAGGGCATTGTCCGCCGTCTTTCCCGTAATACTGCGCACGGCGGATAACAGGAAACAAGTGCTGCTGCACCGCAGGGCCAACACCGGGTATATGGACGGCATGCTGGATTTCGCGGGCAGCGGTCATGTGGACGAAAATGAAAGCGCGACACAGGCAGTCGTCCGCGAATGTATGGAGGAATTGGGCATCATCGTGCACCCTGAAGACGTCTCCTTTGCGCACCTATCCCATCGCCTCAATCAGAACAGCCAATATACATATTATGATATATACTTCTTTGTCCGCGCTTACGAGGGCACGCCCTATATCGCAGAACCGGATAAAAGCACACAGTTGGAATGGTTCGACGTGGAAGCCCTGCCCGCGGACGTCATCGAAATCCGCAAAATGGCGCTGGGGCAGCTGCTCCGCTCCATATACTACAGCGAAGTGAGCGCCTGAAACGCTTACCCTATCAGGCTTTTTGCAAACGCATCCGCTTCGAAGGGCTGCAAATCCTCCATGCCTTCGCCCACGCCCAGAAAAACGACCGGCAGGCCCAGTTCATGCTTGATGGCGAGCACGATGCCGCCCTTGGCGGTACCGTCTATTTTGGTCAGTATGAGGCCGGAAAGCTCCGTCACCTGCGCGAATTCTTTGGCTTGAGAGATGGCATTCTGGCCTGTCGTAGCATCCAGCACAAGGTAAGTGCGGCGATGCGCCTCGTCATAGCGCTTCTCGATCACGCGGCTGATTTTATTAAGCTCCGTCATCAGATTCTTTTTGTTGTGCAGCCGGCCCGCGGTGTCGCAAATTACCAGATCGGTGCCGCGATGCCCAGCGGAGTCCACCGCGTCGAACACGACCGCCGCCGGATCCGCACCCTCTCCATACTTCACAACCTTGGCGCCCGCACGGTTGGCCCATTCGGTCAGCTGCTCTGCCGCCGCCGCGCGGAAGGTGTCCGCCGCGGCCAGCACCACGCTTTTACCACGCGAAATGTAATAGTGAGACAGCTTTCCGATGGCGGTGGTTTTGCCCACACCATTGACGCCCACAATTAGCATCGCACCCGGCAATGCCACGTCGTCCGCGCCGCCGCGCAGCATATCGGCGATAATCTGCGTCAGCAGATCCTTCACGCCGGAGGTCTCGGTAATCTTCTGCTCCTTCACGCGCTTTTTGAGCGCTTCCATGATGCTCCCCGCTGCACCCACGCCGATGTCGCAGAGTATCAGCGTCTCCTCCAGCTCATCATAGAAATCCTCGTCTATCTTTTTAAACGCGGCGAGTACGCCGCCCACTTTGGACGAGATATTGTCGCGGGTCTTTTTCAGACCGCCCTTAATTTTTTCAAACCAGTTTTCTGCCATATTCCCTCACCGATTCAGTTTTACGGACAGCAGCTTGGATACGCCTTTCTCCTCCATCGCGAAGCCATACAGCGCGTCGCACACCGACATCGTAGGCTTGCGATGCGAAATGACGATAAACTGCATCTTCTGAGAATAGCGGCTCAGGTACTCCGCAAATTTATCCGTATTGTTGTCATCCAGCGCCGTATCGATTTCGTCCAGTATGCACACGGGCGACGGGTTTATTTTCAGCAGCGCGAACAGCAGACTGATGGCCGTCAACGCCTTCTCTCCGCCCGACAGCAGCGACAGCCGCTGCAGCTTTTTGCCGGGCGGTTCCGCGACGATGTCGATGTCGCATTCCATGATGTCGCCCTCGCCCAGCGCCAGCTCTGCCCGGCCGCCGCCAAACAGCTCCTTGAACGTCGTGCTGAAATGCTTGTTGATCTGTTCGAAGCTGCTGCGGAACGTGCGGCGCATCTCCGCCAGCAGAGACGCGATGAGCTGATGCAGATCTTCCTCCGCCTTCTGAAGGTCCTCCTTCTGCGTGGTCAGCGACTCGATGCGTTCCACCAGCTCCCGATATTCCTCAATGGCGTTGGGATTGATGCTCCCCATATCGCGCAGACGCTCCCGCAGCTGCTCCGCTTCCGTCTGGGCCTCGGTCACGCTGATGGGCGAACGCTCCGCCAGCGCATTTGCGTAGGTCAGCTGATACGTCTCCCAGAGCCGGTTCTGCGCGGCGGTCTGCCCCGCGTCGGCCTTCTCCATCGCGATCTCCATGCGAAGCCGCTTATCCGCCGCCTCTTCCAGTTGTCTGCGCAGCCCTGCCAGCTGCTCCTCGCGCTCCGTAATTCCCTTCTGCAGCGCCTCGCGGTTCCGGAACATTTCGCCCTGCTGGGTTTTGAGGCCGTCCAGCGCCGCGAATTTCTGACCGTGCAGCTCTTCGAGCTGCACCTTGAGCTGGCGCAAATTCTCCTCGCTCTCGGCGTTGAGCTCCAGCGTCTTCCGCTTCGCCGCGCCGGAGCGCTCCAGCTCCTGCGTTTCCTGCTCCAGGCGCATGTTATCGTTCATAATCGCCGTGCTCTCGCGGAACAGCTCCGCGATGCGAATTTCCGCGTCGTGCAGCTGCTGCTTCTTCTGTTCGATGAGATCGGCGTTCTTGTTGTACTCTTCCTCCATCTGCGCGAACTCCTCGCGCTCGGTCTCGCTGGACTGCTGCATGGCGCTCTGCTGCGCGGTCACCTGCTCCAGCGCCGCGCGCGCCTCCGCAATGCCATTTTGCGCTTCCTCGCGCTCCCGCTGCAGTGCCGCCAGCGTTCCGGCGGTCTCCGCCGTGGCGGAGGACAGTGACTGCTGCTTTTCGCGTCCGGCAGCCAGCGCGATTTCGTTGTCGTGCAGCGCCTTTCGCGCCTCGTCCATATCGGTTTCCAGCCTCGCGCGCATATCCGCTTTCTTCTGTAACGCGGCTTCGAGCGCGCAGATCTGGGCTTCCAGCGCTTCCGCGCGCTGTTTCAGCTCCTCCTCACGCCGCTCGCGCGACACCAGGCCTCCTGCCTCCCGCTTGAGGCTTCCGCCCGTAATCGGGCCGCCCGGATTGAACACATCGCCTTCCAGCGTTACGGTGCGAAAAGCATAGCCGCACTTGCGCATGATGCGGATTGCGGTATCGTTATCCTCAACAATCACCGTGCGGCCCAGCAAAAAGTCAATGGCCGGACGCACCGCGTCATCGCACGATACCAGATCGCTCGCGACGCCGTATACTCCCGCCTCGCGGATTTCCGCGCGTTCCTGCGCGCTGAGCAGCCGCGGCTTCAGTGCCTTGAGCGGCAGGAAGGTGACGCGCCCCATGCGGTTCTCTCTCAGGTGCGCGATGAGCGCCTTTGCGTCGTACTCGTCGCCTACCACCACGTTCTGAAGCGCGGAACCAAGGCACGCCTCCACGGCGACCTCGTGCTGCGCAGGAACCCTCATGCAGTCCGCGACGACACCGGCAATACGGCTGCGCAGATCGGCGCGGCCCTTCGCGGAAAGCATCAGCTTGCGAACGCTGTCCATATAGCCTTCAAAGCTGCTGCGCATGTCGGTCAGCAGTCGCGCGGACGCGGCGCTCGCGGCAAGCTCCCGCTTTGCGTCGCCCAGCGTCTGCTGATCCTTCGCGATTTCCGCATCGAGCTGCCTGCCCTCGAATACGCGGGTGTTAAACGTGTCGCGCAGCTTTGCGGACGCCCCGGAGAGCACCGACATCTCCGCCTCCGCCGCCAGCATCGCCTGCTGCGCGGTCTGATGGTCGCGCTCCGCGCTTGCGGCACGCCGGGTAATCTCCTCGATGCGCTGCACGGTGTTGCGCTGTTTCTCCTCCAGCGCAAAAATTTGATTCCGGATCTCACCCAGCTGCTCAATGGATTTCAGCTTGGCGTTCTGTACCGCTTCGATGCGCTTGAGCTTATCCTGAAACGCGCCCGTCAGCTCCGCGAGCTCCGTACCCAGCGCGTCGACGCGCGCTCGGCACTGCTCCATTTCCCGCGCGGCCTTCTCCGCTTTGCGTCTTCCCTCATCGCGGCGGAACTGATTGCTCTTTTTACGCTGCTCCGCCTCCTCTATCTCCTGCGTTACACGTGCGGTATCCTTCTGGATGTGCGCGATCCGCTCGTCGCACAGCCGCATCTCGCCTTCTGTGCGCTCAATCTCAGCCATGCTGCCGCTCAGCTTCTCAGAGAGCGCGTCACCCGCGTGCTCCAACTCCCGCACGCCGTTCTGCTCCCCCGCCTGCCGCTGCGTCAGTTTTTCGATTTCACGCTCAATGTGGGCACGCTCCTCCAGCAGCTCCTGCTTGGACTGCGCAAGCTTCTCCATCCGTTCTTTCGTTCGCTCGTAGTTGTGAAGGAACAGATTGATGTCGAGGTGCTTTAACCGCTTCGCCACCTCCAGATACGCCGCCGCGTCCTCCGCCTGGCTTTTCAGCGGCCCCACGCGCTGCGACTGCTCCACAAGGATATCCTCGACACGCACCAGGTTGAAGCGCGTCCGTTCCAGCTTTCGCTCGGCTTCTTCTTTGCGTACGCGAAACTTCATGATGCCGGAGGCTTCCTCGAACACGCGCCGCCTGTCGATTGATTTTTCGCTGAGTATATCGTCTATCCTGCCCTGGCCAATGATGGAATATCCTTCCCGCCCCACGCCGGTATCCCGAAACAGCGTGAGTATATCCTTCAGCCGGCATTTGGAACCGTTGATGTAATACTCGCCCTCGCCGGATCGGTACAGCTTACGGGTAACCTGAACCTCGGTAAATTCGGTGCCCACGCGTCCGTCATTGTTGTCAAATGTCAGCGTAACCTCGCAGTAGGAGCGCGGCTTGCGGCTCTGTGTGCCCGCGAAAATGACGTCCTGCATCACGCTTCCGCGCAGCGCCCTGGCGCTCTGCTCGCCCAGCACCCAGCGCACAGCATCCGAAACATTGCTCTTGCCGCTGCCGTTGGGGCCGACGACGCCTGTAATCAGGCCTTCAAGCTCAATTTCGGTCTTTTCCGGAAAAGATTTAAATCCGGACATTTCGATACGCTTCAGAAACAAGGCAACCGCTCACTTTCCGTTTAGTGGTATTTTCACAAGGTTTCAAAAAAAAATCGGCAGCTTACTGCCGAAACTGTTGCATCAATTTACCGAATCTCTACCAGCAGTTTAATGGATGTCCTGATAACACCGTCTATTTCTACATTCGCGAATGCGGGAACAACTACGATATCGATACCGCGCGGCGCAAGAAACCCGCGCGTGATCGCGATGGCTTTGATGGCTTGGTTCACCGCACCCGCGCCTACGGCTAAAATCTCCGCCTTCTGACAATCGTTAACCATCGCAGCGATGGCACCTGCCACCGATTTGGGTTGAGATTTGGTTGAAACTCGAAGCGGTTCCATGGCGTAAATCCCCCATATGCAATGATTTATTATATCAGAACCAGCGTTAGAAAACTACATATTTTTTATAACGCGGCGTCTATCATGCCGGATATTTTATCCTTGCCCACAACACCCACGCTGCGCTCCGTCACTGCGCCGCCTTTGAAGAGTATCAGCGTTGGTATGCTCATCACGCCATAGCGTTCCGCGAGCTCGGGCTGCTCGTCAATGTTGACCTTGCCCACCTTGGCTTTTTCGCTGTATATTCCGGCAACTTCGTCAATAACCGGCGACAGCATGCGGCAGGGTGCGCACCACTCCGCCCAGAAATCCACCAGTACCGGCTGTTCGCTGCCCAGCACCGCTTCCTCAAAGTTCACCTTGGTAATTTCCATTGTCTTCTCAGACATAACATCCTCCTTATTCGGCATAATCCTTCGCTATTTCTCGGACACCCCTGTGCCGTGCTTTTTGACATCCGCCATCGTGTATACATCCGCAACACGACGGCTGAAAAGCGGAGACGCAACGCGCATCAGCGGAAACGCAAGCACCGCGAAGGCAAGCGCGCACAGTGCCATGGTCACGTCCGTGCCTTTGAACACGTGCCATACTCCCGACAGCAGCCACCCCGCCAGCGCGCCCAGCACAAGCATCACGAGCGGGAACACATACGCGATGGCCGAAGCGCCCAGTGCCTTGCGCATCTTGATCTCTATCGCTACGTCGTCGCCCACCGCAGCGTCCCTGGTATTCGGCACGTTCACCACAATCTGATTCTGCGTGGACAGCATGCCGCAGGCGTGGCAGCGACCGCACGCCGAGGTGCGCACAAACTTCACCATTGCGTCGCCCCCGCGCAGCTCCACCACGTGGCCGTATTCGCGCATTGTCTCGTGCATTCTATCGCCTCAATCCTGCTTTGAAACCCGAAGGCCCAGCTCCCTCAGCTGCTTGTCGGCCACCCTGGAGGGCGCCTGCGTCATCAGGCACGACGCGTTCTGCACCTTCGGGAAAGCGATGACATCGCGGATGGAGTCGCAGCCCAGCAGCAGCATGGCCAGCCTGTCCAAGCCAAACGCGATACCGCCATGCGGCGGCGCGCCAAACTTCAGCGCTTCCAGCAGGAAGCCGAAGTTCTCCCACGCCTCCTCCTTGGCATATCCCAGCGCGGCCAGCATTTTCTCTTCCAACTCCGTCGTATGGATACGAATGCTTCCCCCGCCGATTTCGTTGCCGTTGAGCACGATGTCATACGCCTTGGCATACGCGTGCTCCTGATCGGTTTCGAGCTTATCCACATCCTCGTCCTTCGGGCATGTGAACGGATGATGCTTGGCAAAAAAGCGCTTCTCTTCCTCGTCGTACTCGAACAGCGGGAAATCCACCACCCACAGCAGATCGAAGCGGCTCTCGTCGATGAGGCCCAGCTTGTCCGCCAGCTTCAGGCGCAGGTTGCCCAGAGAATCGAACACGACCTTATCCCTGTCTCCGACGAAGAAAATGAGGTCGCCCGTCTGCGCGTCCACACGGCCCAGCAGCTCCGTCAGCTCCTCCTCTGTGAAGAACTTCGTGATGGGAGATTGCATCCCGTCTTCCTTCATCGATATCCACGCCATCCCCTTCGCGCCGTAAATCTTCACGAAATCGACCAGCGCATCAATCTCGCGCCGCGCGAATTTATCCACGCAGCCCTTGGCGTTGATGGCCCGCACGCTGCCGCCGTTCTTCACCACCGACGCGAACACCTGGAAGCCGGATTTCTCCACGATATCGCTGACATCGACGAGTTCCAGTCCAAAGCGCGTGTCCGGCTTGTCGGAGCCGTAACGGCTCATTGCTTCATCATAGGAGAGGCGCTTTAAGGGCAGAGGCACATCGATATTCATCACCTGCTTGAATACGTGGGCGATGAGTCCTTCGTTCATCGCAATAATATCGTCCACGTCCACAAATGACATTTCGATGTCGATTTGCGTGAATTCGGGCTGACGGTCCGCGCGCAGGTCTTCGTCGCGGAAGCACTTAACGATCTGGAAGTAGCGGTCGAAACCCGATATCATAAGTATCTGTTTCAGCTGCTGAGGCGACTGCGGCAGCGCGTAGAACTCGCCCGGATGGATACGAGAAGGCACCAGATAATCCCGTGCGCCTTCAGGAGAGCTTTTCGTCAGCACGGGGGTTTCTATGTCGATGAAATGGTTGTTGACGAGGTAATCACGCGCGGCAGCGGCAATGCGGCTGCGCACCATCAGGTTGCGCTGCATGCTCGGGCGGCGCAGATCGAGATAGCGGTATTTCAGGCGCAGCTCTTCGCGCACCGCAGTCTCGTCCTCGATTTCAAACGGCGGCGTCTGTGCCCGGCTCAGCAGTTTCAGTTCCGTCGCCCGCACTTCGATAAGACCTGTCGGCAGCTTTTCGTTGATCGTTTCGGGATCGCGCCGCACGATGGGACCCTTTACGGCGATCACGTATTCCCCGCGAAGCCCTTCCGCCTTGGCGAAGTCCGCGCCTATCTGTGACTCGTTAAACACCACCTGCATGATCCCCGAGCGATCCCTGAGATCGACGAATATCAGCGCGCCCAAATCCCGGCGCGTCTGTACCCAGCCCATCAACGTCACTTCTTTTCCCACGTCCCCGGTGGTAAAGTGGGTACAGTAGTCCGTCCTCTTCCACCCCTGCAAAAACTCGCTCATTGTAACCCCGCCTTTAAATATTCATTCAATTCCACAATCGGAACCGTTTTCTCTTCACTGGCCGTCATGTTGCGCACGACCGCCGTGCCGTTTTTCAGCTCGTCCTCCCCGAGGATTACCACATAGTGTGCGCCTAATTTTGCCGCGTATTTCAGCTGCGCCTTCAGACTGCGCCCCATGTGATCGATATCCGCCCGAATGCCCGCATTCCGCAGCGACGAGGCAATCCGGAAGCCTTCCACGGAAGCCGTTTCGCCCAATGTACAGATATAGGCCTCACATTCATCGTTTTTAGGCAAGTCAATGTCCAACGATTCGAGTACCATCAGCAGCCGTTCAATGCCCATTCCGAATCCCATCCCCGGCATGGACGGCCCGCCCAGCTGCTCCACCAGCCCATCGTAGCGGCCCCCGCCGCACACCGAACCCTGCGCTCCGATGTCCGTCGAGATGATTTCAAACACGGTCTTGGTGTAATAATCCAGCCCGCGCACGATATGCGGGTTAACTGCGTACGCAATCCCCAGCGCTTCCAACCGTACCTTCAAACCGTCAAAATGTGCCCTGCAATCATCACAAAGACAGTCCAACATCACCGGCGCATCCTTTGTGAGTTCCCGGCATTTCTCCTCTTTGCAGTCCAAAACGCGCAATGGATTTGTTTTCATACGCTCTACACAGTCATTGCAGAAACCCTGCCGTGATTCCAGAAAACCTCGCAGTGTCGCGTTATACGCCGGGCGGCAACTCGGGCAGCCGATGCTGTTGATGTTAAGCGCAAGCCCTTTTATGCCCAGCTCGCATAGCAACGTCAGCGCCACCATGATTACTTCCATGTCAACCGACGGCCCCGGAGCGCCAAACACCTCTATGCCAAACTGATGGTGTTCCCGCAACCTGCCGGCTTGAGGCTTCTCCTGACGAAAAATCGGCGACGACAGATAATACATTTTTGTCGGCTGTGCACCACCGTACAGGCCATGCTCAATGAATGCACGCACCGCTCCCGCTGTACCCTCGGGCTTGAGAGTAACGCTGCGGTCGCCTTTATCCCGGAACGTAAACATCTCCTTCTGTACGATGTCCGTGGTATCGCCCACGCCGCGCAGAAACAGCTCCGTATGCTCGAATACCGGCGTGCGAATCTCCCGGTATCCGAACCGCGCGCAGATATCCCGCACCTTTCCTTCAATATACTGCCACTTCCCGCTTTCGGAAGGCAGCACGTCTTTCGTGCCTTTCGGCGCCTGAGTCAGCATGCTTCACTCCTCAACGCGGCCCCATGCCGCAAAAACTTGAATACAAAAACGTCCCTATCCAAAGACAGGGACGAGTATGTTACCCGCGGTGCCACCCAAATTCCCGGTCCGTCCCGGGCGCTTCAGAGAATATTCACACGCAAAGCGGCTGTCACCGCATCCAGATCCCCCTCCTGCCGATTGCAGTCGCGTCGGCCGGTCCCTGTAAGGGCAATATACCTGAATGGGCGTCCCCTTCGATTATGCACATTATACACGCGGAAGATCTGTTTGTCCACGCCTTCTTTGCAGAAGCAGGAGCTTTATTTTCTTGTATCGCACCAGTATGCCCAGAAGCACGATTTACAGTTGTATGATAAAACGGCTGGCATTGCCAGCCGTTATTGCCGAATCTACTCTGTCGTAAAGCTGCCGCTAGTTCCCGCAGAGCTCATATGTGTCGTTCGCAATCTCAAGCTCTTCGTTCGTCGGGACGCACCAGATATCCACTTTGGAATCGGCGGCGGAGATGCGCATCTCCTTGCCTCGGTTCGCGTTCAGCTCCGCGTCCATCTTCACGCCCAGGAATTCGAGGCCCTCCACACAGCGCGCACGCACGCCGATATCATTCTCGCCGACGCCTGCCGTAAACACAATGGCATCCAGTCCGCCCATCGCGGCGGCATAAGAACCGATGTACTTGCGCACACCATAGCAGAACATCTCCAGCGCGGTTGCCGCGCGCTCATTGCCTTCATTCGCTGCAGCCGTAACATCGCGGAAGTCGCTCGACACGCCGGAGATGCCCAGCATGCCGCACTTCTTGTTCATATACGAACTCATCTGCTCGGAATCCAGCTTCATTTCCTTCATCAGGTGCGGCACGATGGCGGGGTCGATGTCGCCGCAGCGCGTGCCCATAATGACGCCCGCGAGAGGCGTTAAGCCCATGGAGGTATCGACGCACTTGCCGGCGTCCACCGCGCACAGACTGGAGCCGTTGCCGAGGTGGCATGTGACCAGCTTGGCGTCGCTTCTGCCCGCAAGCTTAGCGTAGCGCCGGGAAACATACTTGTGCGACGTGCCATGGAAGCCATAGCGGCGGATACCGTACTCCTTATAGGCGTCGTACGAAAGGCCGTAAAGATACGCCTTCTTCGGCATGGACTGATGGAACGCCGTATCGAACACCGCCACCATCGGCGTTTCAGGCATGATGCTGCGGCACGCCTCGATGCCCATCAGATTGGCCGGATTGTGCAGCGGGCCGAACTTGATGCAGTCGCGAATGGCGTCGATGACCGCATCGTTGATGATCACGCTCTGCGTAAACTTCTCGGCAGCGTGCAGCACGCGATGACCCACCGCGTTGATCTCGCTCATATCGGCAATGACGCCGTACTGCTGGTCGGTAAGCGCGCTGATTACGTGCTTCATCGCCTGCTTATGGTCCGACATGGGCTCTTCGACGACGAGCTTGTCTTTGCCCGGCGCGGTGTGCGTTAGTACGGAGCCTTCGATGCCGATGCGCTCCACGAGACCTTTGGCCAGCACTTCGGACGTGGTGATTTCAATCAGCTGGTACTTCAGAGACGAGCTGCCTGCGTTGATGACGAGTATTTTGTACATGATGTCCTCCCTCAGCCCTGTGCCTGTACGGCGGTAATCGCGACGACCGAAACGATATCCTCTACGCTGCATCCGCGCGAGAGGTCGTTTACCGGCGCGGCAAGACCCTGACAGATGGGGCCGATGGCCTCGGCGCCCGCGAGGCGCTGCACCAGCTTGTAGCCGATATTGCCTGCCTGCAGATCCGGGAAAATAAGCACGTTGGCTTTGCCCGCCACCGGGCTGCCGGGCGACTTCAGCTGCCCGACCTTCTCCACGAGCGCGGCGTCCGCCTGCAGCTCGCCGTCCACCATGAGCTCCGGCGCCAGCTCTTTGACAAGCGCGGTGGCCTTCACTACCTTATCCACCAGCTCGTGCTTGGCGCTTCCCTTGGTAGAGAATGACAGCATGGCAATCTTTGGCTCCATGCCCGTGAGCTGCGCGCCCGTCTTCGCGGTGGAAATGGCGATGGCAGCCAGCTCCTCGGCGGTCGGGCAGGGATTCACTGCACAGTCGCCGAACAGCATGACCCCGTTATGGCCATAATTCGGCGTGGTGAGTTCCATAATGAAGCAGCTTGATACCACCGAAATTCCCGGTGCGGTCTTAATGATTTGCAGCGCGGGCCGCAGCGTGTTGGCGGTGGTGTTGATGGCACCCGCCACCATGCCGTCCGCATCGCCCGACTTCATCATCATGCACGCATAGAAAAGCGGATCGGTCACTGCGGCTTTGGCGGCTTCGGGCGTTATACCCTTGTGCTTTCTCAGCTCGTAGAACTTCTCCGCATAGGCTTCCAGTTTCTCCGATTTGGCGGGGTCTATCAGCGATACCCCTGTATAGTCGAGCCCCTTGGACATTTCCTTAATCTTGTCCACATCGCCCAGCAGCGTTACATCCGCGATGCCTTCCCTTGCGATAATCTCCGCCGCCTTGATAGTCCTCTCCTCCGTGCCCTCCGGCAGCATAATCCGTTTCTTTGCCGCCCGTGCCTTTAGCTTGATTCCATCCATCAAACCCATTGTCCCCATGCTCTCCCTTCCATCTATAACAAGCGATTTATTAAATGATGTGCGGGTGGTATAATGATAATACCACCCGCCTATTATAGCGGACTTGTTTCGGTTTGAAAAGGAGAATTTGATGCGCATCTGCGGAATTGTGTCGGAATATAATCCGTTTCATGCGGGACATGCGTGGCACATTGCGCAGGCGCGGCAGCGCAGCGGCGCGGATCTCATCGTATGTGCGATGAGCGGCAGCTTTGTGCAGCGCGGCGAACCTGCGCTTTTTGACAAATGGACGCGCGCAGCCTGTGCCATCCGCTGCGGCGCGGATGCTGTGGCGGAGCTGCCGCTGCTCTCGGCTATACAGAGCGCGGAAGGGTTTGCGCTGGGCGGCGTACGGCAGCTGCACGCTTTGGGGGCTGAAGCGCTGAGCTTCGGCTGCGAAACAGCCGATATCGGCGCGCTCACGCAAGCTGCAAAAATCCTTTCCGCCGAAACAGAAGAGTTTCGCCGGGCATTGCGCCAGCGTCTTGATGAAGGTGACTCCTACCCCGCGGCGCGCATGAAAGCCGCGCTTTCCGGCGAATTCAGCGGCGAAACCTTGGAGATACTGTGCAGCCCAAACGCCATACTCGGCGTGGAATACATCAAAGCGATGCTTCAGAGCGGTGCGGAGATGACGCCCTGCGTTGTGCCGCGCACGGGCGGCGCTTACCACAGCGCGGACATGGCAGACACGATGCCCAGCGCGACGGCGCTGCGAACAGCATTCAGAGCCGGAAAGGCGGCGGATGCGCTCTCCGCGATGCCCGAGGCATGCCGCCAGTATGTTCAGGTGCAGGTCGGCGCGGGCCTCGTTCCGGCGTATCCGGAGGTATTCGACACCGCGCTGCTGCTGACGCTCCGGCGCAACGGACGCGATTCTCTCCGATGCCTTCCCGATATCTCCGAGGGTCTTGAGAATCGCATTTTTGACGCGGCTCAGCGCTGCACCACGCGCGAGGAACTGATCGCCGCGGTAAAAACGAAGCGCTACGCCTACACGCGTATCTCCCGTGTTATGCTGTACGCGCTGCTGGACATCACACGCGAAGCCGTTCGGGAGCACAACCGCTCCCCGGTTTCCCACGTGCGCCTGCTGGCCGTGAAGAGTCCCGAGGTGCTCTCCGCGCTGTCCAAAACGAGCCGCGTGCCCATCGTCGCGGGCTCCGCCGCCAATTCGCCCTATCCCGCGCTGGACGCCGCCGCCACCGACGTATGGGCGCTCAGCCAGAGTATCTCGCCTTTTCGCGACGGCTTTCGGGATTTTACCCAAAAGCTGCTGATCAATCCATAGTTCTCATACGCGGCCCGCGCCATTCATAAGTTTAGGCGGAGGGCTTTTTTCATGAAGAGACTGCCGCTCATCGCGCTCATCGCCGTAATGCTCGTATTCTTATTGCTCTACCCGGAAAACTGCCTGCTAAGCGCGCGGTACGGCCTCTCGCTGTGGCTGCTTACCGTGCTGCCATCCTTGTTTCCCTTTGTAGTGGCCTCGCTGATGCTGCTTGAAACCGGGCTGGTGCGCCTGCTTGCGCATTTCTTCTCGCCGCTGACGCGTTTTCTGTTCAATGCGCCCGGCGAAAGCGCCTACATCTTCCTCACGGCGGCATTGTCCGGTTATCCGGTGGGTGCGCGGCTGACGGCAGAGCTTTATCAGGGCGGACGCATCTCCGAAGCGGATGCGCAGGCAGTGGTGCGCTTCACCAGTGTTTCCGGCCCGGTATTCATCACGGGCGCAGTGGCGGCGGGAATGCTCGGCCTGCCGGAAGCGGGCGCAGCGCTGGCCGCCACACACTACCTTGGCGCGGTACTGACGGGCGTGATATTTGGTCTGTTCAGCCGCAGAAAGCATCCGTCAGCACCGCCTCCCCGGCAGACGCTGCGGCAGGCGCTGGTACAGTTCCGCGCCGACGCCGACGCTTGCCCTCCCATGGGCGCGCTGATGGCCGATGCCGTGGAAAAGTCTATGGCATTGATGCTGCGTGTCGGAGGATACATCATCCTCTTCTCCGTTATCATGGAAATGCTTTCGGTTACGGGCGTACTCGGCGTACTCACGGCGGTCTATATGCCCGTCGCCAAACTGGCGGGAGTTGATGCAACCGCCGTTTCCGCGATGATACTCGGAAGTCTGGAGATGAGCACCGGATGCGCACGCGTGGCGGCAGCCGAAATGCCCGCCGCGCTGGCGCTGCCTGTCCTGGCTTCGGTCATCGCGTTCGGCGGGCTTTGCGTTCACATGCAGACACACGCGGTATGCGCCGCGGCAAAGCTGCAGCCCAAGGGCTTCGGGCTCGCGAAGATGCTGCACGGTACGCTTTCCAGCCTGCTTTGTGTATTCTGGCTGAAGCTGTTCCCGCTGACCGTCACGGCTTCATCAATAACGGGGACAGCAAAAAACGCCGCTTTCGGCGGCGTTATATTCGCGGTTGTCGCACTTCTTTTTGTGCTCACAGTCTATATTGCCCGGGCGCGCCGGAAGCGCTCAGTCCTTCCTCTTTCCCGATAGCTCCAGCCGGTTCTTTCGCACCATCTTAAGGTAATCCGCGAAATAGGTCTCGAGCTCCTGCAGGATTTCGTCGGCATACTCGCGTGCGCCCACAACGATTTCCTTGGCATTACCCTGCGCCAGCTCCTTGAGCTCTTTGGCCTGGATCTCCGCCTCGCGCACAACCTCCGTCTCCGCGATGCGCGTCTGCAGCTCGTCCTCGGCGCTTGTAACGATGGACGCGGCCTCCTTGCGAGCCGCCTCGAGTATAGCCTCCCTCTCCTCCACCACGCGCTGGGCTGCCTTGAGTTCCTCCGGCAGCACGGCCTTGATATCCTCGATAATCTCCATGATGATATCGGCGTCCACACTGCGCTTGTTGGAAAACACCGCCCTTGGGCTGTTCTCCAGCTCTTCCCTGAGCTCGTCCAGCAGCTCACGAATGGTCATCGGTTTATCTGCCATATAATTTCATCACATCCTCTTTGATCGCTTCGGGTACCAGCCCGGTGATATCGCCGCCATGATACGCCAGTTCTTTCACCATGCTGGAACTCAGAAACGAATTGCTGATGTCGGTCATCAGGAATATCGTCTCGATATCCTTCGCGAGCTTGGCGTTCATCGCCGCCATCTGAAACTCATATTCGAAATCCGACAACGCGCGCAGCCCGCGTACAACGACATTGGCGCCCTTCGACTTCACGTAATCTACGAGCAAGCCGGAGAAGCTGTCCACCGCAACGCCCGATAAATGCGCGGTGCTGCGCCGGATAAAATCAATACGCTGTTCCACTGAAAAAGCGGGCTTTTTATTCTTATTGACAAGAACGGCCACCGTGACGTCCTCAAACATCGCCGCGGCACGCTGAATCACGTCCAGGTGTCCGGAAGTGATGGGGTCAAAGCTTCCGGGGTATACGCATCGTATCACATCAGCCCCCGTATTCCAAGAATATCAGCGATATGTCGCCGTAATCCCTGCGTTTAGTAAAATTATACTCTAAAGCCGGAGAAAAATCAAATTTCCTGCGGCACTCCATCGCGACGACAGCGCCTTGCTCCAGGCAGCCGTTTTGATGGCACATTTCCAGCACTTTGTTGTAATAGTCCGCATCGTAAGGCGGATCGAGCAACAGCAGGTCGTACCCGCCAAGCGACGGCAACAGCGTGAATACATCGCCCTTCAGCACGCGAAAGCGGCTTTTCTCCTCCACCATCTCAAGGTTGTCCGAAAGTGCGTGCAGACAAAGCGCGTCGCGCTCGATAAAATCCACATGCGCCGCGCCGCGGGACAGTGCCTCAATACCCAGCGCGCCGCTCCCCGCGAACGCATCCAGCACGCGCATGCCCGCGATTTCAAACTGGAGCACTCCGAACAACGCTTCTTTAACCCGATCCGTGGTGGGCCTTGCGGCTTCTCCCTTGGGTGCCTCCATGCGTCTGCCCTTGTAATGCCCCGCGATGACGCGCATCAGATCCCCTCCAGCACGCGCCGCTCTGTAACCACGCAATCCATCCGTACATCATGAGATTCCGCCTCGATGCTGTCCACGAGCTGACTCTCGAAGCATACCCCCACCTTGACAGCGGCGTTGACTGACAGAAACCGATCGTAGTACCCCGCGCCAAAGCCGATTCGACAGCGCTGCAGATCAAACACCACACCCGGTACGATTACCAGATCCGGCTCGAAAGGTTCACTTTCCTCTTGGACTTCGGGCTGCGGAATACCGTAAGGCCCGCGCACGAGCTTGGTATCCCGGGTATATTCCGCCGCGATGATTCGATGGGAGGTAACACCCGGCAGCGCTACCCGCTTTCCCATATCCAGCAACCGCTGAGTGAGTGTCCAGATATCCGGCTCGTTTTTCACGGAGTAATAGGTCATCACCCTCTGCGCGTCCTGAATACACCGCAGAGACAGCAGGTTTTGCACTATCGCCTCGCTGTCCTGCTGCACACGCGTACCGCTGAGGCCGAGGCGCATATCGAGCATTTCCCGACGCATCTCTTCCTTCATATCAGCCCTCGACGTACAGCCGCGGCACGCGCGGCGAGATGGCGCACAGTATCTCGTAGTTGATGGTGCCGCACCAGTTCGCGACCTCCTCCGCGGTGATCGCATCCCGGCCCTGCTTTCCAATGCACACCGCTTCGTCGTGCAGCTGCACGCCCTCAATATCGGTGATATCCACCAGTATCTGGTCCATGCAGACACGGCCCACGACACGCGCGCGCCGCCCGCCGATGAGCACCTCACCGCGGTTGGATAGCAGCCGGTTGAAACCGTCCGCGTACCCGATAGGCAGCGTTGCGATACGCATCTCCTTCGGCGCGGTGAACGTGCAGCCGTAGCTCAGCTTCGCGCCCGCCTCCACCGTTTTGATAAACGATATCTTCGTGTGCAGCGACATCGCGGGACGAAGCTTTATGTCCTTGCAGACCTCGCCCGAAGGGTAGCAGCCGTACAGCGCAATCCCCGCGCGCACCATATCGTACGCGGTGCCGGGGCAATCCAGCGCGCCGCCGCTGTTTGCCGCGTGCAGCATAGGCGAAAAGCCACGCTGCCGCACCAGCTCCGCGCACTCGTCAAAACGCGCTTTCTGCATCTGCGTATAGCTCTTGTCGGCTTCATCGGCTGCCGCGAAGTGGGTCATCAGCCCTTCCAACTCCAGGCTGGGTTCCTCTGCGATGAGCTCCAGCATCCTCAGCAGTTCCTGCTCTGTACGCACACCGATGCGATTCATCCCGGTGTCCACCTTCAGGTGGAGGCGCATGGTTTTGCCCGTTTCCCGGCTGACGCTGCGCGCGCACTGCACGCAGTCCTCGGAAGCGACCACCATGCGCAGGTCAAGCTCCGCAGCCAGCCGCCATTGCGAAATGCTTGCGGGGCCCAGCACCAATATCGGGGCCTCGATACCCTCGTCGCGCAACGGCGCGGCTTCCTCCGGTATGGCGACAGCCACCCAGTCCGCCCCCGCCTCGATGGCGGCTTTCGCCGTCATCACGCTGCCATGTCCGTAGCCGTCCGCTTTGTTCACGGCGCAAAAAAGCGTACCCGCAGGCAGCGCCGCCTTAATGTTCCTGACGTTGAATTTCACCGCGTCCAGATCGATGATCGCGTATGTAGGCCTGATTAACATCATGTTTTCGTATCACTGCCGCTGCGGGACGCCATTGTCCGCGCAGGGCACAAGGCTATGCCTCGTGAATGTCCTCCTCGCTAAGCAGTTTGATTCCACTCATCGCCAGCGCCTCAGACGCGGCTGCCACTTCCTCCACGCGGAACAGTATCAGCGCGTTCCTTCCATGCGTGCGCACGAAAGAATATAAGTATTCCACGCTGATCCCGTTTTCGTCCAGCGTATCCAGCACGCTCGCAAGTCCGCCCGGCTTATCGGGCACTTCCGCCACGATTACCTCGGTCGTACTTGCGGTAAAACCGTTGTCCCGCAGCAGCTTGATGGTGCTGTCCGTGTCGCTGACGATACAGCGCATGATGCCAAAGTTGGTCGTATCCGCGATGGACAGCGCGATGAGGTCTATTCCCGCCTGCCCCAGCACCTCGGTGATGCGCGCCAGCCTGCCCCGCTTGTTTTCCACGAACACAGAGATCTGTCTGACCATACTTTCCCTCCTTATAGCTTTCGGTTGTCGATCACGCGCTTGGCCTTGCCTTCGCTGCGTGCGATGGTCTTGGGCTCCACCAGCGTCACTCCGACACTGATGCCCAGAACGGACTGTATTTCTGCACGGATACGCTTGCTCAACGCCTCCAGCCTGCGTACCTCGTCGGAGAACAGCTCGGCGGAAACCTCCACCTGCACCTCCAGCGTATCAAAGTTGTCCACGCGGTCCACCAGTATCTGATAGTGCGGCGAAACCTCCGCAATCTGCACCAGTACGCTCTCGATCTGCGACGGGAACACGTTGACGCCGCGGATTATAAGCATATCGTCGCTGCGACCCAGCACCTTGCTCATGCGCGCCATGGTGCGCCCGCAGCCGCACTTCTCCACATGCAGCGAAGTAATATCGCGCGTCCGGTAGCGAATCAGCGGGATTCCCTCCTTGTCGATCGTCGTGATCACCAGTTCGCCTTCAGCGCCGTACGGAAGCGGCTCCAGCGTCTGCGGATCCACGATCTCCGCCAAGAAGAAATCCTCCGCGATGTGCAGTCCCTGCTTGTACTCGCAGTCCGAAGCGACGCCCGGTCCCATAATCTCCGAAAGGCCGTAGATATCGATGGCAAGTATTCCGAGGCGCTGTTCGATTTCTGTTCGCATCGCCTCCGTCCAAGGCTCAGCACCGAACACTCCGCCCGTAAGCTTCAGTGAATCGCGCGGAATGCCCATCTCCTCGATGGTTTCCGCAAGGTACAGCGCATACGAGGGCGTGCACGCCAGTATGGTCGTGCCGAAGTCCTGCATCAGCATGATCTGTTTCTTCGTATTGCCACCCGACATCGGCACCGTCACCGCGCCCAGCCGTTCCGAGCCGTAGTGCGCGCCCAGGCCGCCGGTGAACAAGCCGTAGCCATAGGCCACCTGCACAACGGAACGCTTGGTTCCGCCCGCGTAGGTCAGCGTACGTGCCATCAGCTCCGCCCAGTTCTCGATGTCCCGCTTCGTGTAGGCCACCACCGTGGGCTTGCCTGTGGTACCGGACGACGCGTGGATCCGGACGATATCCTCCATGTCCGCGGCGAAGAGGCCAAACGGGTAATGGTCGCGCAGATCCTGCTTTGTCGTGAAGGGCAGCAGCCTCACATCGTTCAGTGTCTTGATATCCTCGGGCTTCAACCCTTTTTCGTCAAACGCTTTTTTATAAAAGGGTACCCGGTCATATACGCGCTTCACCGTTTCCTGCAGCTTCGCGAGCTGCAACGTATAAAGCGCTTCCCTGTCCATGCATTCTATAGCCTGATTCCAGTATCCCATAATTTCCTCCAAATTTACGCGTTATAGCCCTTCTCAAACGCAGTTCTGTTCAACTCCCGGAATTTTGGAGGAACGGCGTCTTCAATCGCGTTCAGGAAGGCTTGTTTATCGAGTCCCATATGGCGTGCCATCACGCCCAGCAGTACGACATTGAGCGCTTTCGGGTTCCCCGCCTCCGTGGCCAGCCCCAGCGCGTCGACGAAAACCGCCTCGGGTGCCGCCGCGCGCACGCGCTGCTCAATGTCTGTCGGATACGCTTCCGCGCCGGTAATGACCGGCATGGGGCTTATCTGCTGCGAGTTGATAAACATACGGCCGTTTGTTTTCAAACGGCCCAGCCACCTCAACGCTTCTAATTTTTCGAACGCTAAAATCACATCCGCACCGGCTTCGTCGATGACGGGTGCGAAAACTTTTTCGCCATACCGAACGTGCGTCACGACGCTGCCGCCGCGCTGCGCCATGCCATGCACTTCGGAAAGCTTTACATCATATCCCAGGCTTTCTGCCATGCGGCCCAGCACCCGGCTGGCCAGCAGCGTACCCTGTCCGCCCACGCCTACAATCAGAATATCCGTCATATCATTCCACCGCCGTTTCTATCGCGCCGAAAGCGCATACGCCCGCGCATAGCCCGCATGCAGTACACAGCGACGCGTCAATATGCATCCCCTCTGGTGTTTTCACAATCGCCGGGCAGCCCAGCCTCAGGCATACGCCGCACTTGCGGCACTTGTCCGTAATGATATACGGAACCGACTCGGCTTTGCGCTCCAGCAGCACGCAGGGACGCCGCGCGATGACCACGCTGAGCTCCTCCCTCGCCGTTTCCTCCTTCAGCGCCTGTTCCAGCGCCTTCAAATCAAAGGGATCGACGATGCGCACGTGCTCCACACCCAGCGCTTCCAGCAGCTTCGGAATGTCCACGGCGCGCGCAATTTCGCCTTTGATATTTTTGCCGGTGCCGGGATGCTGCTGATGTCCCGTCATGCCGGTGGTGGAGTTGTCGAGTATGATCACGGTCGAGGTTGCACCGTTGTACACCATGTCCACAAGACCGGTGATGCCGGAGTGGAAGAACGTGGAGTCGCCAATCACCGCGACCAGCTTGCGTGCAAACGCCGTACCGCGCGCCTTTTCGAGGCCCATCGCAACGCCGATGCTCGCGCCCATGCAGATGCACGTATCGATTCCGGCCAACGGCGGCAGCGCACCCAGCGTATAGCAGCCGATGTCGCCCGTCGCCGTAAGTCCCAGCTTTTTGAGAGTATAGAACACCGCGCGGTGCGGGCAGCCGGGGCACATCACAGGCGGCCGCTGGGGCAGTGTGCCGGGGTCTTCAACGGCAGTCTTCACACCGCCAATGCGCTCGCGCACCAGATTGACGCTGTACTCTCCCTGCACCGTGAAAATTCCCTTTCCGGTGACGGGGATACCCAGCGCGCGGATGTGTTCTTCAAAGAAAGGTTCGAGTTCTTCCACGACATAGAGCGTATCGACCCCCGCGGCGAATTCGGCGATCAGCTTGTCGGGCAGCGGATAAACCATGCCCAGCTTGAGAATGCTCGCATCGGGCAGCGCTTCGCGCACATACTGGTACGCGATGCCGCTGGTCACAACGCCGATGGTTTTATCCCGGTATTCAATACGGTTAAGCGGCAGGGTATTGGCGGCCTCGGCAATGTCCGTCATGCGCTGCTCCACCACGATGTGGCGCTTCTTCGCCATGCCGGGCATCATTACGTATTTGGCGATATCCTTTTTGTATTCGCGCAGCGGCACACTCCGGCGCTCCGCGGTTTCCACCGGAGTCAGCGAGTGCGAGAGCCGCGTGGTGGAACGCACGAGCACAGGCGTGTCATACTGCTCGGACAGATCAAACGCGCGGAGGATAAATTCGCGCGCTTCGGCGCTGTCGGAGGGCTCCAGCATGGGCAGATGGGCGCTTCGTGCGTAGAAGCGCGAGTCCTGCTCGTTCTGGCTGGAGTGCATCCCCGGATCATCCGCAACGATGACGACCAATCCGCCATTTACGCCCGTGTAGGACGCGGTGAAAAGCGGATCTGCCGCAACGTTAAGCCCCACGTGCTTCATGCAGCACAATGCGCGCGCGCCGCCGATAGACGCGCCCACAGCCACCTCCAGTGCGACCTTCTCATTGGGCGACCATTCGGCGTACACGCCGTCGTACTTGGCGATGTTCTCGGTAATCTCTGTGCTCGGCGTACCGGGATATGCCGCGGCTACCGTCACGCCCGCTTCATATGCGCCCTGTGCAAACGCCTCGTTGCCTGACATCAATTTCTTCATGTCTGTCTCCAAACTGCTAAGTTACTGATTTTGGTTGCGTAAATCGGTGACGCGCTTAGCCTTGCCCTCAAAGCGTTTCAGCGATTGCGGTTCCACGAGGCGCACCGCCGCGTCGATGTTGAGCACGGTGTACAGCGCGTGCTTAATCTTGCGTTCCAGTGCTTCCAGCGCGCTGAACCGATCCAGCAGCGAAGCATCCGTCACCTCGACAAGCACCTCGATTTTATCCATGTAGCCGTCCTTTCGCACGATGATCTCGTAGTGCGGGCCGATGTCCTCGATACCCAGCAGCACGCTCTCGATCTGTGACGGGAACACGTTGACGCCGCGAATGATGAGCATATCGTCCGTGCGGCCCTGCACCTTGGCCATGCGCACCGACGTCCTGCCGCAGCCGCACTTCTCCGGTATCAGCCACGTAATATCCTTGGTGCGGTAGCGCAGTATGGGCAGCGCCTCCTTGGAAAGCGATGTGATCACGAGCTCGCCAGGCTGACCGTCTGGCACAGGCTCCAGCGTATCCTTGTCCACCACCTCGCAGAAGAAATGATCCTCCGCGATGTGCATTCCGTTTTTCAGGTAACATTCACCCGACACGCCCGGCCCCAGCACCTCGGACAGCCCGTAGTTTTCCGTATCGAGTATACCCCAGGCTTCCTCGATCTCGCGCCGCATCTCCTCGGTATGGCCCTCGCCGCCAAACATGCCGATGCGCACCTTAAGCTTGCGTGTATCGATGCCGTTTTTCTTGGCAACCTCGGCCATGTACAAGGCATACGACGGCGTACCGATGAGCACTGTTGTGCCAAAGTCCTGCATGATCGAAAGCTGGCGCTCCGTGTTGCCGCCGGAGATGGGGATTACGGACGCGCCTACCTTTTCCATTCCGTAATGCAGACCGAACGCGCCGGTGAACAGCGTATAGCCAAACGTTACCTGTGCCACATCGTCCGCTGTAACGCCCGCCGCGCATGCGAGACGCGCCACGCACTCCGCCCACATGTCGATATCGGCCTTCGTATAGCCCACGACGGTGGGTTTCCCGGTAGTGCCGGATGAGGCGTGTATGCGCACGACTTCCTTCATCGGCACCGCGAACAATTTATAGGGGTAGTTGTCCCTCAGATCATCCTTGACGGTGAAAGGTATTTTCCGGATATCCTCCAGCGTCTTGATATCATCTGGGTGGACGCCGGCTTCATCCATCTTTTTTCTGTAATGCGCCACATTATTGTAACACCGTGCTACCGTACTCTTGAGCCTTTCGAGCTGCACCATGCGTATTTCGTCGCGCGACGCGCACTCCACACCCTCATTCCAGATCATTTGCAACCCTCTCTTTTTGCGCAAAGAGAACTACTGTACTCCCGTGCTTCATATATAGAGATGATTATAGCGTATCACTACGGAAAAATAAAGCCTTAACGTCAATTTGCATTAAGCAAAAGGGCCGCTTTGCAGCAGCCCTCCTGTAATCCGCCATTATTTTGCCAGTATCTTTTTCAGCTTCGCGAAGCGCGGCATGCCATCCTCGAATGGCAGCGTGGTATCGCCTTGAATGAGCGGCAGCGCATAATCAATGTAATCCTGCGTAAGACCGACGCCGTCCGGCGTGATCCACGCGTCGGGTATCTTCTTCTCACGGTTGGCCACTTCGGTTAAGTTGATAAGCTTGATGTCGCACTGATACGCCTTGCCCGGCTGACGCTCGAAAGCGACCATGAGGTCGGTCTTGCCTTCCGCGGCGGCTTTGACGGCGGTCTGTCCGGCAAGGTACGCTTCGTCGATATCCGTCTTCGAGGCGATGTGCGCTGCGCAGCGCTGCAGCAGGCTGAACTCGATGGCGCGCACCTTGGCACCCGACCGCTCGCGTGCAAAGCCCGCCAGCGTATAGGCGAGGCCGCCCAGCTGTGCATGGCCGAAGGAGTCCTTCGTCTGCGACATGCTGCTGCCGTACTCAGAGATATACTTCCCGTCCTTGTCCTTAATGCCTTCCGATACCGCAACGAGCGCATTGCCGTTCTTCTTGTAGATGGCCGTTACGCGCTCCAGGAAGTCTTCCATGTCGAATACGCGCTCCGGCAAATAGATGAGATCCGGGCCCGCGCCCTTCCATGCGGCCAGTGCGGTCGCAGCAGTCAACCAGCCCGCATTGCGGCCCATGACCTCGAGTATGGTAATCGTGCCCGTGTCGTACACGCGCGCGTCCTGATACACTTCCATCGTGGAGGTGGCGATGTACTTCGCGGCGCTGCCATAGCCCGGGCAGTGGTCGGTGGCCCACAGATCGTTGTCGATGGTCTTGGGCACGCCCATCACGCGCATCTCATAGCCCGACTTCTGCATAAACTTGCTGATTTTATTGCAGGTATCCATGGAGTCGTTGCCGCCGTTATAGAAGAAGTACCGCACGTCGTACTTTTTAAATACTTCCAGCATGCGCTTGTAATCGGTATCGTCGACTTCGCTGTCCTTGAGCTTATAGCGCACCGAGCCCATCGCCGAGGACGGGGTGGTCTTCAGCAGCTCCAGTTCCTTGGCATCCTCCTGGCCGATGTCATACAGCTTCTCGTCCAGCACGCCCTTGATGCCGTGGGCAGCGCCGTACACCTTCGTGATGCAGTCCTCTTTCAGCGCCTGCTGAAACACGCCGCATGCGCTGGAGTTGATAACCGAAGTCGGCCCGCCCGACTGTCCGAATATGCATGCTCCCTTTAATACACCCATGTAAAGCTCTCCTCTCAAAGTTCCAGAATTCAAAACTCAGCCCAAATTATATCCCAGCGGGCCAGGCTTTTCAACGGTTTTATTCCAACATGACATTTTTTATGGTATGTTCATTCTCCGATGATCTTGATCAGCACGCGCTTCTGGCGTTTGCCGTCAAACTCTCCGTAAAATATCTGCTCCCACGGGCCGAAGTCCAGCCTGCCCTCCGTTACGGCGACCACCACCTCGCGGCCCATGATGGTACGCTTCAGGTGCGCGTCGGCGTTGTCCTCGAAGCCGTTGTGCGCGTACCGCGAGTACGGTTTTTCCGGCGCGAGGCCCTCCAGCCAAGCCTCAAAGTCGGCGTGCAGCCCGCTCTCGTCGTCATTAATGAACACGCTGGCAGTGATATGCATGGCGTTTACAAGGCAAAGGCCTTCGCGGATGCGGCTCTCCCTCAGCGCCGCCTCCACTTCGCGTGTGATGTTGACGAACTGCCTGCGCTGCGGAATATCCAGCACCAGCACCTTGCGATAGCTTTTCATACTTCCCCATTTCCCTTCCATGATTATTGCGGCTCAGCATCCCCGAAGCGGATATACCGGCACGGAACGAGGTCGGCAAGCCATACCCTGTCGTTCCCGGGATAAAAGCGAATGCCATCCGTCCACGCTTTTGCCGCGTCGATTTCCAGCAGAACGGGCTGGCTGTCTCTGCGCGTCCCCACATGAAGCGCCATTGCGGTGTCTGCGGACAGGTGCACATACTGCCTGCCGCGGGGAAGCAATCCGCTTTTCATAATTGCCGATATGTACCGCCTTGCGGTGCCGTGATACAGTACATCCGGAGGAATCTGCGGGTCCCGCTCTATCCTGACCGGTGTGGAATGCCCGTATGCTGCCCTGATTGCGCCGCCCGAAACATCAAAGCGCTTTTTATCGGAGCGTTCCGCAACGCGGCGGATATCCTGCGCACCCAAGCCCCGCCAACAGTCCTTTGCCCGCAGCGCAGCGGCAAGCTGCTCCAGGCTCACCCATCCCTGTGCGTCCAGCACCAGCCCGTACGCCTCCGGATGATGACGGAGCGCAAAGGACATCTCCTTGCTCAGGCTGATATCATCCACCGCCCTCGTCTCCCTTCTCCTCCTAGTACCTGTATTGTAGAAAATTAACCCGTTCTTGTCCATCGCGGATTGTTCCGGAAACAAAAAAGCCGTCATTGCTGACAGCTTTCGCCATAGATATCCGCTCCTGGGGCAGGGATTATTTCACCGTAACGGTGTAGACGATCGTCTGCTCCGCAGAGCCTTCCTCCCAACTGCGCTCGTAAGAGAGCGTAACGCTCGTCGTCCCCTTCTCCAGCGCCTCAAACGTCAGCACGCGCACCCCGCCCGAACCCACGACATCCGTAGCTGTCTCATCCGGCTTATACTGATCGTCGCTGGTTTTTACAATGGCGTCGTCCGCGATGCTGATGGCCCACTGATATCCCGTCGTGGGGTTTTCAGGCAGTTGAATGACAAACGTTCCGCCTTTTTTTACCTCAATATTCGTATCATTCTCGCCGTATACCTTACCGCCGGTTACCTGTACACAGCCAGTCAGCACCCACAAAGAGAGCAGCACCCCCAATATCGTTGCCGTTATTTTCTTCACTGTTCTTCATCCCCTTTCTGTTCTTTAGACGGCAGCAAATTGAATTAGTTCCCCGTCTTCTACGTTAGAAATATTATTTTTTCAGATACTCGTACGTCCGTCCCATCAAGGCCTCGATCTGCGCCCTGTCCTGACTGTAAGCAGACGATTTGACTTCATGGCAGTGATGATCGAAGTATTTACCCGTTACCCCCGCGATTTCCGGCGCGGTTGCCAGCCACACTTAGGTCTCCGCCATCTGTTCCGGCGATATGGATTTTTTACTTTTAATCGCGTATGCCCATTGGGCGATGTGAGACAAATTGGGATAGCGGTTGATGTCTATTTTTACATTCGTGACGCGCACACAGTTTACAGTGATTCCTTCAAGCTTAAGCTTGTCTGCCAGCCAGTATGTAAACATCACTTGGGCCAGCTTCGACTGGTAATACGCTTTGGAAACGTGAAATGGCCGTTTCTCAGATTCCGGATCGTCAAGATCCACACGCAGACCGGGATGCAATACCAAGCCCTGAGAAGCGACGGTAAGTATGCGCGCGCTTCCGCTCCTTCTTAATGGTTCTGTAAGCTCATCCACCAGCAATACAGGCCCAAGATGGTTTGTCGCCCATATTGTCTCAATTCCTTCCGCTGTTTTCAGCGGAACCTTTTGGGATACGTCGAAAGCGGCCGCATTGCTGATCAGCACATCCAGCGTGCCATGCCTTTCTTTAAATACCCTTGCGGCACTGCGAACAGAGGACTGTAGCGCCATGTCAATGACCAGCAACTCTGCCGCATCACTGCCACTTTGCTTTATCGCATCCAGCAGAGCTTCATTGCCGCGTTCCTCGTCTCGGCAAGCCATCACCACATAATAGCCTTTTTGCAGCATTTGCAGGGAAGCCGCTTTGCCGATGCCCGAATTGGCCCCGGTAATCAAACATATCTTCTTATCCATACAAACCTCCTTATGAACCCAAGCCGTTTTTCATCATGGAAATATAGGCGTCAAGATTTTTATAAGCGTCCTGCTCATCCGGAAAGACATCATGAAAATGCGCAAACAAATATCCGATAACGGATGTTAAAAACGAGGTCGTATATTCAGAAGAGAAGTCGCCTTTCTTTTGCGCCCAATCAATGAGGGCTTCCAATCTGCCGGAATTTGCGGTAGCTGCATCCAGATATGCGCGTATTTCCGGATTCCGCTCCAGAACCAGCATATGGGCCAACTGATGGTATTCAGGAAACTGTTCGGCAAAACGAATGCCGGCGCGTGCCTGCTGACAGAACAACTCAAATATGCTTGCATCATTGGAAACATCGCCGCTTAGTTGACTGCCGATGAATTCCCACTTAAGTTCCGACGCCTTCTCTACGATTTGCATATAAAGCGCCATTTTGTTTTGAAAGTGATAATAGAATACCCCTTTGCTGACTCCGGCATGCTTCAGTATGCTGTTCATAGACGCCTCATCAAAGCTTCTTTGTGAAAACTCTTTCAACGCAGCCTCCATCAGGCGCTCGTATTTTTCAGGCTTATTCACTGCCGCATCCTCCGTTAGACCATGTGGTCTAATTTCATCATACATCTGCGATTCTCTGCTGTCAAGCATCACATCATAAGAAAACCCCGGGGCACGAGCCCCGGGGTATCCGGCAATCCACCCGGTTAAAGCAGTATGCAGATAAGTCCTCCGCTGCCCTCGTTGATAATGCGCTGCAGCGTTTCCTGCATCTTCATCCGCGCATCCTCCGGCATATGTGTCAGCTTGCCCGCAAGGCCTTCCTTGACCAGCTCATGCAGCGATTTGCCGAAGATGTCGGTATTCCAAATCTTCGCCGGATCGTTCTCAAACTCGGACATCAGGTAATTGACGAGATCCTCGCTCTGCTTTTCGCTGCCCACAATGGGCGATACCTCTGTCTGGATATCCACGCGTATGAGGTGCAGCGAGGGCGCGCTGGCCTTAAGACGCACACCGAAGCGTCCGCCCTGCCGAACCATCTCCGGCTCCTCCAGTGACATCTCATCCATCATGGGCGGCACCAGCCCATAGCCCGTCTTCTTGGCGCTTTCGAGCGCGCCCGCTATGCGGTCGTACTCTTTCTTTGCACTGACCAGATCCTTGACGATGGACACGAGATGATAGTCGTCCTCGATGGGGTATCCGCATTCGTCGCCTAATATGCGGTAGAACAGCTCTGACGGAAACTCGACGCGGATGGTAATGGAGCCCTCACCGAGCTGGATGTTGACGTCGCCGGCGTCATTCACGTCCTCCAGGCCCTTCAACGCGTCCAGCAGCGTGTGAAAGTCCCTGACCTTCTCCATACGGTTTACCGACCCGGTAACGCCGCCCAGCACCTCGTCCATCAGCCAGTGGCTGGGCGAAAGCGCGCGGGCCCATCCCGGCATATCCAGGGTAATCTCCCGGATCGGGAATTCGTACAGCAGGTTCTCCAGCATCGAATTGATATCGTTCTCCGACAGCCTCATGATATCCATCAAAACGACGGGCACGCCGTATTTATCCTCCATCGATTTGCGCAGCCGTATGGTGTCCTCATTGTTGGGATTTGCCGAATTCAGTATGATGATGAACGGCTTCCCCAGATCCGAAAGCTCGCGCACCACGCGCTCCTCCGCGTTGATGTAGTTGGCGCGCGGAATCTCCGTGATGCTGCCGTCCGTCGTCATAACGATGCCTATCGTGCTGTGGTCCGTGATGACCTTCCTTGTGCCCGTCTCCGCCGCTTCCTCGAACGGTATGTCATGATCGAACCAGGGCGTCGTTACCATTCTGGGTACATTGTTCTCCATGTGCCCCATGGCACCGTCCACCATGTAGCCGACGGAATCCACCATGCGCACTTTCATCTCCGCTTCATCATTGATGCGTATCTTCACCGCCTCATTGGGCACAAACTTGGGCTGCGTCGTCATGATGGTCTTGCCCGCGCTGCTCTGCGGCAATTCGTCGACAACGCGCTCTTTCTCATGCGTATCGTCTAAATTCGGGAGCACCAGCATATCCATGAACCGTTTGATGAAGGTCGACTTGCCGGTCCTCACCGGGCCGACCACGCCGATGTATATGTCTCCTCCCGTTCTCTCGGAAATATCCTTGTACAGATTGTAGCTTTGCATGGCGCACCCTCCAAAATGTTTGGTTTAACACTAGATATATATGAGACATTCGGTACGCTCATGCCTTGTTTATGGCGAGATTGATAATATAAAAAGCGCCGATCCGAAGACCGGCGCTCTTGTATCCAGAGTTTACAGCACCACGGAAATCGCGATGAACAGCGCCGCCGTCAGGTTTGCAACGAGCGAAACCACGGTGATCTGGGTATTCAGCGAGGGGCCCGCGGTATCCTTGAACGGATCTCCCACGGTGTCGCCCGTAACCGCAGCCTTGTGCGCCGGGGAACCCTTGCCGCCGAAGTTGCCCGCTTCGACGTACTTCTTCGCGTTGTCCCATGTGCCGCCCGCGTTGGACATGAACATAGCCAGCAGCAGACCGGAGACGATATTGCCCGTGATGAAGCCGCCCAGCGCCAATATGCCGCCATCCCGCTCGATGAAGCTGCCAATGAGACCCACCACGATGGTCGCGATTATCGTCATCAGACCCGCGGGAATAAGCTCGCGCAGAGCGCCTTTGGCAGCGATATCGATGCATTTGTCGTATTCCGGCAGCACACCCGGTTTGCCTTCTCTGAGGCCCGGGATCTCGTCAAACTGTCTGTGGATTTCAGCCACCATGCGCTGCGCGTTTCTGTCAACTCCCATGATCAGCATGGAAGAGAACAGCGCCGGAATGCCAAGGCCCGCGAGCATGCCGAAGAACACCAACGGATCCATGATGTTGAAGCTGGTAACCGTCGCGCCCGCCTGTTCCGCTACCTCGAGGAACGCGGCCAGCAGCGCGATAACCGTGAGGCCTGCAGCGCCAATCGCAAAACCCTTGGTGATGGCTTTGACAGTGTTGCCCGCAGAGTCCAGCTCGTCAGTGATTTTGATGACGTCCTCGCCGAGACCGCCCATTTCAGCCAAACCGCGGGAGTTGTCCACGATGGGGCCGTAAGCGTCGTTGGAGACTATCATGCCCACGATGGAGAGCATGCCAAGTGCCGCCATTGAAATACCGAACATTGCAAATCCTTCACCGATAGGATCGCAGAGGAAGTACGCGACCGCCGCGGAAAGGCCGATACCCACCAGCGAGGGAAGCGCGCTCATAAAGCCATAGCTGAATCCCGAGAGTATGGTGAAAGCCGGACCGGACTGGCTGGACCTCGCCACATGCTGCACCGGTTTCTTCGCGTCGTTTGTGAAATAGTCCGTAGCAAAGCCGATGATCGTACCCACGAAAAGACCCACCGCCGTTGCGCCCCAGATACGGAAGTCGAATTTAAAGACGATGGAAGCGATCGCTGTCAGCACCGCGAAAACTGCTGTAGTGATATATGTACTCTTGTTGAGTGCCTTGCTCGGATCCTCGCTCTTGCCCATGCGCGCCATCAGCACACCGATGATAGAGGCCAGCAGGCCAAGGCTCGCATAGCAGAGCACCATGTCCACCATTTTCAGTGAGAAGCCGATAATCATTGCCGCGAGTATGGCCGCCACATTGGAGTCGAACAGATCCGCGCCCATGCCAGCCACGTCGCCCACGTTGTCGCCCACGTTGTCCGCGATGACTGCGGGATTGCGCGGGTCATCTTCTTCCAGGCCCAGCTCCACCTTGCCCACGAGGTCAGCGGAGATATCCGCGGTCTTCGTGAAGATACCGCCGCCCGCCTTCGCGAACAGCGCCAGCGTTGAGGCACCGAAGGAGAAGCCCATTACCATATTGGTGTCTTTTGTGATCAGATACAGCAGCGAGGTGCCCAGCAGCGCGGAACCCACGACCGCCATACCCATCACCGCGCCGCCGCGGAAACCCGCTGAAAACGCCTTGCGAATCCCCGTCTTGGCGGCAATCGCCGTCTTGACGTTGGCAATGGTGGCAACCTCGATGCCTATTTTGCCCGCAAGCCCGGAAAATACCGACCCGGCGATATAAGACAGCGTCATTCCAAGGTTGTACAGCACATTCCCGTCTTCAGCCCACAGCGGCTTCGGAAGAAACAGGAAGATAAGCACGCCGGCACCCAGCACGAACCAGGCAAGCGTCTTATATTCCCGCTTGAGAAAAGCCCTCGCACCCTTCTTAATCATCAGACCGATATTTTCCATCTGATCTGTGCCTTTAGGCAGCTTCTTGACCCATACGTAGAAGTACGCGGCCACTGCAAAGGCAAGTAAGGATACGACAATACCAACGATTTCAAACAGCAGCAGATTGTCCATATTTCAGTCCCTTCTTTAAAGTATTATTTTGCAGGCCAGATCTTCATCATGAGTTTAATCAGGCCATAGAATAACAGGATTACCGCGAACACGATACCGATGCCTATCCCCATATAACCCAAACCTTCAACGATCATCTTACCAACCATGGTTCTCTCCTTCCTATGAAAGCAGCGATATCAGCACAGCGCCCGCGATAATAGATCCTATCTGGCCGGACACGTTGGCGCCAATCGCCTGCATCAGTATAAAGTTCGAGGGGTCTTCCTTCTGAGCCATCTTCTGGACGATGCGCGCAGACATCGGGAACGCCGAGATGCCCGCCGCGCCAATCATTGGGTTCACCTTCTTCTTCAGGAAGAGGTTGACGAACTTGGCAAACAGCACGCCGCCTGCCGTGTCAAACACGAAAGCGAGGAAGCCGATGATAAGTATCAGCAGCGTATGCCACTGCAGGAATTCCTTGCCGACCATCGATGCGCCGATGGTGATGCCCAGCAGCAGCGTGACGATGTTGGTCAGCTCCTTCTGCGCTGCCTGAGAAAGCCTCTCCAGTACGCCGCATTCACGGATCAGGTTTCCGAACATCAGCGCACCCACCAGCGGAACGCCCGCCGGAGCCACAAAGCCTACTATAATCGTAATTACAATGGGCAGTGCGATGAGCACAGGCTTGCTGACCTTCGCACTGAAATCAGCGTCCATGCGAATGAGCCTTTCCTTTTTGGTCGTCATGGCGCGAATCACCGGCGGCTGAATGATGGGAACCAGAGACATATACGAGTATGCCGCAACCGAGAGCGGTGCAATATAGTCCTTGGCAAATAGATTACCGACATAAATGGTGGTAGGCCCGTCTGCCGCGCCGATGATCCCTACGGCCGCAGCCTCCTTAATCGAGAATATATCCGGAAAAATCCAGTTTGCGCAAATCGCAAGCAGAAAAGCCGCGAAGATACCAAACTGTGCCGCAGCGCCAAAGAAGATCATCACCGGCTGTTTCAGCAGCGGTGAAAAGTCGATCATCGCGCCGATGCCTACGAATATCAGCAGCGGGAACAATTCGGTGACGATACCGGCCTTGTACAGCACCTGCAGGAATCCCTCCTGCACGACCTGGGTGCCATCCGCCGCCGTGGTTGTGACCGAAAGTACGGCTGCCAGCGGCAGGTTGACCAGTATGCAGCCAAACCCGATGGGCAGCAGAAGCATCGGTTCATACTCTTTCGTTATGGCCAACAATATCAGCACAAGACCGACCACGATCATTACGCCATTTCGCCATTCCCAGTTGCCAGGCTGAAAGGCTTCCAGCAGATTTTGCATGTTTCATCTCCCCGTTTCCAACTTTTTTTAGTATACCAAATAAACGCCAAGGCATTTCGTCTGGTAACAACGTACTTTTTATTCGGCTGATAAAAAAATGTTCCAATCCCAACCCATTGTATATTATAAACATGGGGTTGTAAATTTGCAACGTCAAGGTCAGTCAAATTTCGATGTAGGACTACAATACATATTGGACACTGAACCTTGAAAATAGAAGATGCAGGAACGGACTCGTGGGGTATTGTTGAGTTGCAAGACAAAACATTACCGAAAGGAGCCATTGCTGCACCATGAATA
>JAEWRI010000013.1 GCA_023460085.1 Bacillota bacterium
ACGGATATTAGCGCTAACGCAACCGACCTTGGTGCGACGGCCACTGACATAGGTGCGAGTGCGGCGGACATTGGCGCTAACGCGAAGGGGTACGTTGACAGTGCGGGTGGTGCGGGGGATAATGGGAACGTACATGGTTATAACCACAACCCTATGGATAATCCAGAGGCAGCTAAAGATATTGTCGAAAACCCAGACGCTGTTTATGGGTTTTCGCCCAAACCCGGTTCATCATTGGATGAATATGCTACATTGATCGATTGGGAAAACATAGAACAGGTTGCCAAAGCCAGAGCAGAAAGGATTGATTATCATAAACATCTTGAAATCGAAGAAATGAGATTAAGCGAAAAAGTCGGGGAACTTTCGGAAAAAGGCTATTCCATTGAAGATATCGCATCGCTGATTGTTAATGAACGCAATCAAAATCGAATTCAAACATATATGGAAAATGGTAATTATAAAGGCTTAGAAGCAATGCAAGCAAGGAACATGAAAAAATATAATAACCCAGATGGGCCTACCGCAGCATTTTTATTTAGCAAATATGGCTCATGGGAAGAAGTCATTTTTGCTTCTGTTAGGAGTAATCTTGGTATGGATGCTTGTACCGGTCTATATGATTTATATTATGGAGGAAACAAGAATGCTGAATGAAGAATTTAGAGAAGGAACGCTTGTTTGGCTTAAAGATGATATATGTAAATATAGAATAGAAGAAGACGGTAATTGGTCTGTAGTATGGATTAATTACAAGGGTTATGATATATCCAGAACAATTTTATTGTGGGATTTTCAAAAGCAAATGGATGAAAGTGATATTAGCTTAAAGCTAAATTCCAACTGGACGCGTCATTTTGGGTTTGAAATAGACAAGGATGATGTATTGCTTTTTATAGGCTTGGTGGAGTGTTTTATATCTAAATGGGATCCTGCTGATTTAAGTTTACAGGATCAATACAATGACTGGTATACAAAATCTATTTTATCCAAAAGGCGATAGTTCGCTGGTTATCCCGGCCTTAGATGACTGGCGAACTGCATGGCGCTATCGGAGACATGTACACGCAGTACCTTGACATACCGGAAAATATCGTATCCCGGGGCGACTTCAAACCGTTGGAGACGGCATATCGCAACTATGAAGCCAACGCAACGGTAGCCAACGCGGCAGCATTCCTCGACGCAGCGGACGGAGTACAGGCAAAAGCGGTGGGTGGCGGGTATAGCATCGATAATCCGGACAGCCCGGCGAAGCGGGCGATGCTGGGAAATGCCGCGCAGGCCATGGCATCAGATATCGGGCGAGCCATCGCGACGGGGCAATTGTCGGCGGCGGAGGTAAGCCAGCTTCAGGGCGTTCTGGCGGGGCTGACGGGGAGCGCGGACTTGGCACAGGCGTATGTGGGGCTGGTGATGTCTGGCGCGGATGCGGCGAGCGAGAAGGTACGGTCTTATGGGAGGGAGAGCGTATCGAGTCTGCGCCGGAAGCGTACCCCGGCCGGTTTTGACACAATGCGGTTGGATGTATATAATTAGGAAAAAGCATGCACAAAGAGAGGGCAGCATGAAGAAGGCATTGGGGATTTTCCTGGCGCTTGTGATGTTCACCCTGACTTTCGCAGGGTGCCGCGCGCTCGTCGGTTACCGCGTTACTCCAACGGAAACGCCTGGTGAATCCGCCATTTCCAGTCCGTCCGAGTCCCCCGTTGAAACTCCCGTCGAAACTGTTTCGTCCTCCCCGGGCATAGCGGGCGAAACGCTGGTTTTCGGCTTCGCGATACCCGAAATGGCGACAGCCGGCTTCAAAGCCATCGCAAACGGCGTGCTGGTGTACGCGGAACAGGTGGGCGTGGAGCTGATCGTGGTTGAATCAGGCTTCGATGCCGCGCTTCAGATATCCCAAATCGAGGAGCTTATCGTGGAGGGCGTGGACGCAATCGTGCTGTGCCCCGCGGACAGCGGTGCGCTGGGCACAGTGGTGGCGCAAGCCAATGAAGCGGACGTGCCTGTCGTCTGTATGGACAGGGGGGTTACCTCGGGAGATATCGTGGGCCTCGTTCTGGCGGACAACGCGGAGTTTGGCTATCAGGCGGGCCTGTATATGGCGGAAGCCGCCCAAAAGGCGGGCATCGCGCTCTCCGCGCTCCGGATTCTCGAGCTCCAGGGCGACCTTGCCACCTCCGCCGGACAGGAGAGATCGGAGGGCTTCCAGAGGGCGTGCGAAGAGCGCGGCATGACCATCGCCGCCTCCGTGCCAACCTATTGGGATCCCGACGAGGCTTATACCGCAACGCTGGACGCATTTCAGGCGCATCCGAGCATCAACGCCATATTCGAGGCTTCGGATTCCCTCATGTGCGCTTCGGTGAGCGCCGCGCTGGACGAGCTGGGCAAGAGCGATCCGGTGGGGCATCGCGATCACATCCTCGTGGCAACGGTGGACGGCAGCCCGAACGTTATTGACGCCCTCAAATCAGGCGCCGTGGACGTGACGGCGGCTCAGAACCTGCTGGGCTATGGCAAGGTCGCCGTCGATTGGGCCATCGCGGCTGTGATGGGCGAAATCGCGACGGACGCAAACGAAGTGCGCAAGCTGGGGCCCATTAAAACGACGATTGACAACGCGGACAGCGAGGAATTGTGGGCCAACGCCATCTGAAAGCAGCCTGGCTTATCCGGACGGAGGCCGCAGACGCTGGTTTTCCGGGGCGCAGCACCGGATAATATTTGCGGCTCGGGCGGGCATTCCTTGCGTACACAATCTGCGTTTTTGACAAAGCCATAGCGTGCGTGTATAATACGCTTATCTTTGTGTCGGGTGGCGGTGATGTAGGGCGGCGCTTCGGAGCCGCCCGGTTGCTTTCTTTTGTGATTACAGTACGCGGAACAGACGACGCTTTCGGGATGATGCGATGATTATAACGCTGATCATGCTGACCGTTTTCAGCTTATACATGTTGCTGGTGAACCACAAGAGCAAGTACATCCGGTGGCTGTTTTTGATCGTGCTCATGCTGGGGGTTACCATCGTATTCCTGCAGCTGTACATTTCAAAGTACATCAACTACAACCACCGCTTCATGAGCTCTTCGTCAGAGGTCGTGTTCTCGCTGGACTACTGGCTGTGGACGCGGCTGGATACCGTTCGTATCAGCGCAAATACGCTCATTCGCGTCATCAATATCTCGTCGTCGGTGTTCATTTACGCCGTAATCGTATTCTCCATACTTTACGCCACGGAGAAGCGGACCAGGGGCGTGATGATTGCGCTGGCGCTGCTCGCCATACTGCCGGTGGAAATCATACTTTTCTACGACCCGCTGATCAGCTTTCAGATATTTATCGGCATGGGTACGGAGGGCACGGGCAATTCCGTTACCGTGCTGCACATCATCCGCGTGCTGCAGGTAGGGAACTATTACTTCATCAACCTGTATTTCCTGAGCTCCATCGTCATACTCGCGCGCAAGTATTTCCGGACGAAGCTGAAGATCAAGCGAAATCAAGTCCTGTTCATCATCGCGCAGATACTGCCGCTGTCGCTTATCTTCCTGCTCATATTCATCTGGATACCCGTCAAGGACGTGGACATCTACAGCTATTCAATCCGCCTGTCCTTCATGCCCACGGACTTCTCGATACCGTATTCCTTCTTCGAGCTGCTGCCCATCGTCACCGCGGGCTTTCTCGTGCTCAACATCTACCTCATCGGGCGGCACCAGATACTGTACCGCATGGAGCGGCAGCGCACGCGCACGCTCGATAACCGGCTTCGCGAGGCTAACGAGAACTTTCAGGGGCTGTTCCACGCGTTTAAGAACAACTTCCTCGCGATCAAGATCATGGCGAACCGCATCAATTCGGAGCAGGCGGACAAAGAGGAAGTGATGAAGCTGGGGCAGGACATCAGCGAGCTGTGCAGCGAGTACATCAGCAAAATCAACATCCTTCAGTCGCGGCTGAAAAAGGTGAGGATACGGCTGGCGGAGCTGGATTTGGTGGCGCTGGCAGACAGGCTGAAGCGGGACATCGAGGAAACTTATCAGGTCCGCGTGGAGGTCGCCCACACGCTGGACAGCCTCCCCATTCCGGCGGACGAGCTGTACCTGTACGAGGCGCTGCGCAACTTCCTCGTCAATTCGGCGGAAGCCGTGCAGGGCCGCGAGGACGGCGGAATCTCGGTGTCCATCTGGGCCGAGAGCGAGTGGGCGGTCATACAAATCCGCGACAACGGCGTGGGCATGTCCCCGCAGACGCTGAGAAACATGTTCAAGCCGTTCTACAGCACCAAGAACCAGAAGAACAACTGGGGCGTGGGGCTGTCGTATTCCCGGCTCGTCATCAATTCGCACGGCGGCGATATTTCCGTGAAAAGCGTGGAAAACGCATATACTTCATTTGAAATTGTTTTGCCAAGGATATGGAGGTAGCATGATGGAACATATCATCAAGGTGGTCATTGCCGAAGACATCGACGTCATCCGCGGGTACTTCAAGACTGTGCTCGATCATGAGACGAACATTCAGGTGGTGGACGCGGTGAGCAGCGGCAAGGAAGCGGTGGAAAGCGTGCGGAAGCACCGGCCGGATATCCTGCTGACCGATATCCAGATGGAGTCGCATTCGGACGGACTGGACGCCATCGCAGAGATTACGCGCCAGTTCCCCGCCGTCAACTGCATCGTGCTCACGGTTCACGAAGAGGACGAGATGATATTCAAGGCGTTCGAGGTGGGCGCCGTGGACTACATCATCAAGGACGCCTCGGCGGTGGAAATCATCGGCGCGATTCGCATGGCCTACGAAGGCGAGGTCTCCATACGCCCCGGCATCGCGGACAAATTGCGCAGGGAGTACATGCGCATCAAGAACGACCAGAGCAATTTCATCCGCGTGGTCAGCATATTCTGCCACCTGACGCAGACGGAGTTCGAGGTGCTGGACCTGCTGTCGCAGGATATGTCCGTATCGGAAATCAGCCGGCAGCGCTGCGTGGAGGTCTCCACCGTGCGCACGCACATCAATAATATATTGAAGAAATTCGACATGCACAGCACCAAGGAGGTCATCGGGCTCATCAAACGGCTCGGCATGAAGGATTTGCTCAACAAGTATTTTTGCGTGGGCGAGGACGTCAAGCGATGAAAAGGCTGCTGAAGGGCGCGCTGGCGGCGCTGATGCTGGCGCTGCTGCTGGCGGGGTGCGTACCGGGCGAAAAAGAGTCCGAGGTGGACAGGCTGGTGAGCCTCACCACGGAGGGCAAGGAAGCGGTGTGCAACCCGGATTCCGAGATACAGATAGGCGTTGTGATGGCGGCGCTGGACAACAACGGCTGGATCGCCATATTCAACGGCATCATTGACGAGGCCATGCAGCAGGACGTGGGCGTCACGTGCTATTCCGCCAACAACGATCCCGACAGACAGGTCAATATGATAAACAACCTTATCACGATGGGCGTGGACGGGATCATCTTTATCCCCACGAATTCGGAATGGCTGTCCGCGCCGATTCACGCGGCGCAGTCCAGCGGCATCCCCATTGTGGCGGCGGATCGCTCCGTGGTGAATGCCGTGCCCGACGCGCTGGTGGAATCCGACAACATCCAGATAGGAAAGACGGCGGCGCAGCAGATGGCTTCCGCCTCCGGCGGCAGGGAGCTGCGCGTGCTGGTGCTGCAGGGGGATTTGATGACCTCGGCGGGCTACGAGCGCGACCGTGGCTTCCGCCAGGAGATCCGGAACTATGACAACTGCGTGGTGGCTGCCAGCGCCAAGACACTGTGGAAGGCCGACCTGGGATATCAGGCGGTGCTGGAGGCGCTGAGCACCGATCCTTCCATCAACGCCATTTACCTGCCCAGCGATCTGTATACGCAGGGAACCGTCGCCGCGCTCGAAATTATGGGAAGGCTGAAGCCCATCGGTGATCCGGAACATGTGGTCATCGTCAGCGTGGACGGGCATCCCGTGGGGCTGGAGAACATCCGTAAGCAGTACATCGATATCGACGTGGGCCAGCGGCTGTACTCCGTGGGGCAGAAGGCGATGAAGAACTGCATTCTTCTGGCCATGGGAGAGAAGCCGGATCAGCTGATAGTCCGCATGCAGCCGCAGGTGATAAGCCAGGACAACGTGGACTCCGCTGCGCTGTGGGCCAACTTTATCGAATAAGACAACTCTCGCGCCATGTCGGACGAGGGCAATTTCATTGTTGACAGGCTGTCAACTTTTTTTTATTCCGGGATTACAAAACCGTTTATATTGTTTAGAAAATTTCAACCTTTTCAAAAAAGCGAAAATCAAATACAATAGCCAATGTAAGTTATGAAGACGATCTTCCGGGCTGTGTATGGCAGCCCAAGCGCCGCGGGCTTTCCGCTGATGAGGTGGCAAACGGCGGGCTAGGGGGAGATGGGTTGGACGACACGGCGTGCGGAGGATCCGCGCGCGGCAACTTCTGTTCCTGCGAAAGAGGATGAGGAGTTTAACGGTAAACATTAAGTTTTGCGCTGAAAAGCGCGATATAAAGCGATTCAAAGTAAAACGATACATCGGGTGTATGGCAAAGTCGGCTATTGTATGGGCGAAAGAACAGGAGCGGACGTTTTGCCGCGCTTATGAGTTTATGGCCAGCGCGGAGAAAAAAACGACGAATTTTGTGCTTCGAGGGTGCGTTTGGTGCGCGAAAAAGAAAAAATCCGCAAACAAAATGAAAGAAAATAATAATTGACAAAAACATAATGAAAATATAAAATTGAAGCGAAGCGGCAAAATAAAAGATTTTATGTGCATAAAGGGTCGTAAATAACGGAGTTTTTTATTCGAGCAGATCTGATTTATTAAAGCGGTTACAGAATATAAATATATATATGTAAACGGCAGTGCAGCCGGCACAGGTTGGGAGATGGAGCCTGCGCGAATGCGAAAGATATTTTGGAGGTGATTTCATTAGCATGGCAGAGGAAGTAAGACCGATTATCGAAATGAAGGGCATCAACAAGTATTTTCCGGGCGTGCATGCTCTCCGGGATGTGGATTTCACATTGTATCCGGGAGAAGTCCGCGGACTTGTGGGCGAAAACGGCGCCGGAAAATCGACGCTGATGAACGTATTGGGCGGCGTGTTCCCGCCGAATACGGGTACCATACTTTTCGACGGTCAGAAAGTAACGATTGACAGTACAAGCAAGGCAGAGGAACTGGGCATCAGCTTCATTCATCAGGAGCTCTCCCTTTTCCGGAACATGGACATTGCCTCCAACATCTATATCCACCATATGCCAAGGAAGTACGGTCTGCTCGACAAGAAGCGGCTGTACAAGGATACGAGCGAAATCTTAAAGGTGATGCAGCTCGACCGCAAGCCGTCCAAGCAGGTGGGCGCTCTCAAGATTGGCGAGCAGCAGCTTGTCGAAATTGGCCGTTCACTGGCGCAGAAGACGCGCGTGCTGGTGCTGGACGAACCCACCTCGTCGCTGACCAAGCCCGAGGTGCGCATACTGTTCTCGCTCATCAAGTCGCTGAAGGAAAAGGGCGTCGCGGTGGTATTCATCACGCACCGTCTGGAGGAAATCTACGACGTGTGCGACAACATCACGATCATGCGCGACGGTCAGGTGGTAGCAACCTCTCCGCTGAAGGACATCGACGGCGGCGAGATCGTCAATAAAATGCTGGGCACCACCATGAACGAGTTCTATGTCGAAAAAACGAGGACTGCGGGCGAAGAGCTGATACAGCTGAAAAACATCTGCCGCAAGGATAAGCTCAACAACATCTCGTTCAATGTGCGCCGCGGCGAAATCGTGGGCATATACGGCCTGATGGGCTCCGGACGCACGGAAATCCTGCGCAGCATATTCGGCCTCGACAAGGTGGACTCGGGTGAGATTCTCCTGCAAGGCAAGCAGGTCAGCATCAAAAAGCCCATGGACGCCATCAAAAGCGGCATCGCGATGGTAACGGAGGACAGACACCTGGAGGGCTTGGTGCTGGGCGAGTCGGTGAAATACAACATTTCGCTGGCCAACCTGCCGTCCATCTCGACGGGCCGGTTGTTCGTCAAAAAAGAAAAGGAAGACAAGATCGCCGCAAAGAGCGTCGAGGATCTCAAAATCAAGACGCCTACTATCAAGCGCATGGTGCGTTTCCTCTCGGGCGGAAACCAGCAGAAGGTGGTTATCGCCAAGTGGCTCAACACGAATCCTTCGCTGCTCATCATGGACGAACCGACGCGCGGCATCGACGTGGGCGCCAAGCACGAGCTGTACGTCATCATGGACGAGCTCGCCAAGCAGGGCGTGGGCATACTGCTCGTTTCGTCAGAGCTGCCGGAGATCATCGGGGTGTGCAACCGCGTGATCGTGCTCAAGGAGGGCGAAATCAAAGCCTCGCTGGACGGCGGGGAAGTCAACAGTGAAAACCTGCTTTCAGCAGCGATGGGGGTATAATTCATGGAAAACAAGACGCAAAGCCTTGCGGGCGAAAGAATTTCGGTAGGACAGTTCATACTCAAGTACGGCATCTATTTTCTGTTCGCGCTCATAGTCATCATACTCGCGTTGTTCAATGAGAACTTTTTACAGGGTACGAACATCATCAACGTGGGCCTGCAGACCTCGGTGAACGCGGTGCTGGCCATCGGCATGACGTACGTCATCATCACGGGCGGCATCGATGTGTCCATCGGCGCGGTAATGGCCGTGGCGAGCGCGTGCGGCGTCGGCCTCATCAAGGTATACGACGTTCCGGTGGGCCTCGGCATACTCGTCATCATCGCGGTCGGCACCCTGTTCGGACTCATCAACGGACTTTCGGTGGCGTACCTGCGCATGCCGCCCTTCCTGGTGACGCTGGCGACGCAGGGCATCGCGCGCGGCTTTACGCTCGTCATTTCCAGCGGCAAGTCGTGGTACGATCTGCCGCAGGCCTTCCAGTATCTTGGCAAGCAGTCCTACTTTAGTATCCCGGTGCTGGTATTCATGGTTGCCATATTATATGTGCTGGGATGGATACTGCTGCGGAAGACGGTATACGGCCGTAAGGTGTATGCCATCGGCGGCAACGCCGAAGCCGCCAAGGTTTCGGGCATCAGCGTGCGCCGCGTACAGATGAGCGTGTACGTAGTGATGGGCCTCGTCGCGGGCATATCGGCCCTGATGACGACGGCGAGAGTCGGCAGCTTCTGGGCGGCCATGGGCGAGGGCATCGAGTTCATGGTTATCGCGGGCGTCGTGGTCGGCGGCACAAGCCTCGCCGGCGGCGTGGGCTCGCTGGGCGGCACCCTCGTGGGCGTGCTGCTGCTGGGCGTCATCAACAACGCCCTCAACCTCTGGGGTATCCCGTCCGAATGGCAGGACGTGTTCCGCGGCGCCATCATATTCCTCGCGGTCATGCTCGACGCCCTGAGAACGCGGTATCGCAAGGCAGACTAAAACAGAATTGGATTTGCGTCATCAAGGCGCAATAAATAAAGAGGAGGAAGAACATGAAGAAGGTATTGGTTATCGTCGTGGCTCTGGTGTTGATGATGAGCGTATTCGCCGGCTGCACCAAGCAGGAGTCCACGGAGTCCCCGTCGACTGCGGTTTCCGAGTCGGCTGCGGTTTCCGAGTCGGTTGCGGTTTCCGAGAGCACGGCGCCCGAGAAGCTGACCATCGGCCTCTCTATGCCTGAGATCAAAACGGACGGCTTCACGGCGATGGCAAACGGCGTGCAGATGTACGCTGACCAGGCGGGTGTGGAACTGCTCGTAGCGGATGCGGACAACGATGCGGCGACCCAGATGTCCCAGATCGAGGACTTCATCTCGAAGGGCGTAGACGGCATCATCATGTGCCCGGCTGACAGCGGCGCGCTGAGTGCGGCGGTTGAGAAGGCAAATGAAGCCTCGGTTCCGGTGGTCTGCATGGACCGTTCGGTCACCTCTGGCAACATCGTGGCTCTGATAGAGTCCGATAACGTGGAGCACGGCTACCAGGCTGGCCTGTACATGGCTGAAGCTGCGGAAAAAGCCGGCATCGCGCTGTCTGACCTCAAGATCCTTGAGCTCCAGGGCGACCTCGCTACCTCTGCTGGCCAGGAGAGATCCGAAGGCTTCCAGAAGGCCTGCACCGAGAAGGGCATGACCATTGTGACCTCTCTGCCGACCTATTGGGATCCCGACAAAGCTTACAACGCTGCGCTGGACGCTTTCCAGGCTCATTCGGATATCAACGCGATATTCGAGGCTTCGGACTCCATCATGTGCGCTGCGGTCAACTCCGCTCTCGATCAGCTTGGCAAGTCCGTTCCTGTGGGACAGACCGGCCACGTAATCGTGACGACGGTTGACGGCTGCCCGGTCGTTATCGACGCCATCAAGGCGGGTTCTGTGGATGCGACGGCTGTGCAGAGCATTCTGACGTTTGGTCAGGTTGCGGTAGAGAAGATCATCGCTGCTGCGGCTGGCGAAATCGCGCTGGATGCGAACGAGACCCAGCGTCTGGCTCCGGTGAAGGCGACTGCGGACAACGCCGACAGCGAAGAGCTCTGGGCAAACGCGATTAAGTAATCAAACCCGGAAGTGACGGTCGAGGCTGCAGCGATGCAGCCTCGGCACTAAAGAGGTGGGATGGAGAAAGCTGCGAAACAGTGAGCGGTTTGCTCCATCCCGCTTTTCAAAATGAGCCAGTAATTCACCGGTCCCGCCGCGGCAGTGCGCGGTAAAAGGCCGGGGTGCCGAGGTGAAAATCATGGTGACACAGACCAAGGTTGACGCGATACAGGTACAGCTCCGTCAAAACGGAATAGACGCACTGATACTCTGCCTGAGCCATAACATACTGGCCTTCCTGGGCTATTGGACAGGCGGCCACGCGGCCAAAGCCGTGATTCCCGCCGAAGGGAAACCGGCGCTGATCATTCCCGCTTCAGAGCTTTGCAACGCCGAGGGCAACGATCCGTCCGTGGTGCGCATACTGACTTACGACTTTGAGCACCCGACCTCCACGAAATCGCATATGGATTTCTTCTTTGAGATTGTGCGCGACGTGATCCCGAACGCGGAGCAATTCACCGGTACCATCGGTATCGAGGAGTCCTTCGAGGACGGCTCGTCCGCGAACTTCTGCGGCGAATTCAAGTATCCTTCGCTGCCCACTTTCAACGCCATCCGCGCTTTCTTCGCCAAGGCGAATGTGAAGGACGCGACAGGCTTGATTACCGAAATGAAATTCGTCAAAGCGCCCGAGGAGCTGCCGCGAATCCGTACTGCCATCGATCTCGTCTGCGCGGGGCTGAAGGTGGTGCGGCAGCGCGTGCGCCCCGGCATGACGGAGGCCGAGGTGGGGGCAATCCTGGAGAGCGAAGTGATGATAAACGGTACGGGCAAGGGCGGCGTGCGCTTTTCGCGCTGCTTCGCGTCCGTGTATACCGGCGCGCGCAGCGCCGAGCAGAACGCCTACTGGGCGGCCACGTCGGGCCGCGTCGTGCGGGAAGGCGACGTCATCATACTCGAAATCGGTTCCGTCAGCGACGGCTACTGGTGCGATCTCACGCGTTGCATCTGCGTGGGCAAGCCGGACGAAACGCTGACGAAGCGCTACGACGCGGTGAAGCGCGCGCGGCAGGCGGGGCTTGCAAGCATCCGCGAGGGCGCACTTTTCAGCGACGTCCCCAAGGCGTGCTTTGCGTCGTACGAGAGCGAGGGCTATGGGCCGCAGGATTACCGCCACGCGGTGGGCCACGGCTCGGGCTACAACTATCACGAGGGGCCGGGGCTGCACGTGGCCAACCAAAAGCCGATGAAGCGCGGCACGGTGCTGTGTCTGGAGCCGGGGCTGTATTTCCCGGGCCAGTACGGCCTGCGCATCGAGGACATGGTGGTCGTCACGGAAACCGGCTACGAGCTGCTCTCGCACTGCGGCAGGGAATTGACCACATGAGGGCGGCGGTATATCAGGGGCCTCGCGATGTGCAGATCGTGGAGCTGCCGGAGCCGGAGCACGGCGATAAAGCCGTGGTGCGCATCAAGGCGGCGGGCATCTGCGCGGCGGACGCGGGCTTCTATACCGGAAAGTTCGCCTACGCGAATTACCCGCGCATCGGCGGACACGAGCTGGTGGGCGTCGTGGAGTACGCGCCGCAGGGCGCGCATATTCAGGCGGGAGAGCGCGTGGTCGTGAATCCCCTGAGCGCCTGCGGGAAATGCTATCCCTGCCGTCACGGCAAGCCCAACTGCTGCACAAGCATCGCGGTGCTGGGCGTACAGGCGGACGGCGGCTACGCGGAAAAGATTGCGGTTCCTGCCGAGAAGCTGGTGTCCATCGGCGATCTGCCGTTTGAGCAGGCGGTGCTCATCGAGCCCTACACCATCGGCTACCACGCGGTGGAGCGCGCGGGCGCGGTGGCGGGAGAGAATGTGCTGGTGATGGGCGCGGGCGCCATCGGCCTCGCCATCGTCGATCAGGCGCTGCGCGCGGGCGCGGCAGCCGTGGCCGCGGCGGACATGTACCCGGAAAGGCTGGAGGCCGCACGCGCGATGGGCGCGGAGGGCGTCAACGTCGCTGAGATGGACATCCGCGTGTTTGCCAATGCGCGCACGGCGGGAGAGGGCTTCGGCGTGGTGTTCGACGCCACGGGCAACTCCCGCGCGACGGAGAGTTGTTTCAATATCGTCGCGCCGGGCGGCACGGTGGTCATCATCGGCCTCGGCAAGGACAAGGTCAGCATCGACGGCGTGGACTTCACGCGCCGCGAGATGAACATACTCGGCTCGCGCAACAGCGTAAACGCGTTTGAGCCGGTGACGGCGATGATGCGGGAGGGCGGGCTGCATCCGGAGCTGCTGCTGACGCACCGTTTCGCGTTTGAGAACATCGCGGACGCGCTGGAGCGTGTCACCGGCGATCTGCGGGGCGTCATTAAAGCGGCGCTGTTCTTCACCCGGGAGGGCTTATGAACGAGAAGGAACTGAAGGCGATTGCCCTGCAGACCCGAAAGTACATCACCCGCATGTTCCGCGTGTCGGGACAGGGGCATTTCGGCGGCTCGTTCTCCTGCGTGGAAATCGTGACGGAGCTGTACTTCGAACAGATGCGCGTGAATGCAGAAAACCCCGCGTGGCCCGACCGCGACCGGTTCATCATCAGCAAGGGACACGGCGCACCCGCCGTATACGGAACATTGATACAGAAGGGATTCATTCCGGAGGCGTGGGTGGAGCAATACGAGAAGCTGGGGGCCAGCCTCAGCACGCACCCCAACTACCTGAAAATCCCCGGCTTCGACATGAGCGCAGGCTCGCTGGGGCACGGCCTCGCGGTGGGCGCGGGCATGGCGCTGGCCGCGAAGATGGACGGCAAAGACTACCGCACCTATGTGCTGCTGGGCGACGGCGAGGAGAACGAGGGTGCCGTCTGGGAAGCCGCATTGTGCGCCAACAAATATAAGCTGGATAACTTAACGGCCATCACCGACAGGAACCGGCTGTGCGTCGGGGGCTGCACGGAGGACGTGATGCCCATGGAACCGCTGCGCGATAAGTGGGAGTCGTTCGGCTTCGAGGTATCGGAAGCGGACGGTCACGACTTTGTGAGCCTCAACAAGGCGTTCACGGAATCGGCGGCGCGTAAAAACGGCAAACCGAAGATGGTCATCTGCAACACCGTGAAGGCCAAGGGCATCGCATTCGCCGAGAACGACGTACACTGGCACGCGCACACCGTGGACGACGCGCTGTACGAGCGCATCATGGCAGGGCTGGAGGCGCAGTCATGAAGACAGAAAGAATGCTGGCCATCCGCGACGAGTTCGGCAAGGAACTCATCGAGATAGGCAGGGATTACCCGGATGTCGTGGTGGGCACGGCGGAGCTGATGCATCCCACACGCTGCGACGGCTTCGCGCGCGCGTACCCGGAGCGCTTCTTTGAGGTGGGCATCGCGGAGCAGAGCCTGTTCGGCACGGCGGCGGGGCTTGCGTCGGCGGGCAAAACCGTCATCGCGGCGAGCTATGCCAACTTCTCGTGCCTGCGCGCGGGCGAGCAGCTGCGCAACGATATCGCCTATACGAACTTCAACGTGAAGGTCGTGGCATTAAGCTGCGGCGTGAGCTTCGGCGAGGGCGGCATATCGCACCAATCGTATGAGGATCTCGCGGTGATGCGCGCCATATCGAATTTTGTGGTGCTGTCTCCCGCGGACGGCGTCGCCATACGCAAGGCGGTGCGCGCCGCGGTGGAAACTGTCGGCCCGGTTTATATCCGCGGGGGCCGCGGCGAAGAATACGTGGTGTACGAGGACGAGTGCCCGTTTGAAATCGGCAAGGCCAACGTGCTGCGCGAGGGCGGCGACGTCGCGATACTCGCCACGGGCTGCCTGGTGCGCGAGGCGCTGCGCACGGCGGAAACGCTGGAGCGCGAGGACGGGCTTTCGGTGCGCGTCGCGGACGTGCATACCATCAAACCCATCGATCAGGCCGAGGTGGAGCGGGCCGCGCAGACGAAGCTCATCGTCACCGCAGAGGAGCACCGCGTCATCGGCGGCCTCGGCGGCGCGGTGCTGGAGGCGCTTGCCGAAGTGCCGCACCCGCCCGTGTACCGCATCGGCTTCGCGGACGATTATCCGCCCGTCGGCCCGAAGTTCGAGCTGCGGGAGCACCTCGGGCTTTCCGCACCCAGCATCGTGCGCACGGTGCGCCGCGCGCTGGGCATTCAGGGGGCATGACGCAATGGATTTTTTCGAAAAGCTGAGAATTGAAACGAATACGCGGATGTGGGTGAACAATCCCACGCGCGAAGAAGCGAAGGTTGCCATCCGGCGCGGCGCGTTCTCGGCGACGACGAACCCCGCCTTCGCGGCGAAGCTGATTCAGCGCGATCCGGAGTACGGCAGTAGCGTGGTCAGAGAGTGCGTGGCAAAAACGGACGACGACAGCATAGCGGCGGATCTCGTGCAGCTTCGGCTCGTCACAGACCTCGCGGAAGTCTTCTACCCGCTGTTTGAAAAGACCGAGGGGAGGGAGGGCCGCGTGTCCATACAGGCCAACCCGCTGGAGGATGGCAGCGCGGAGAAAATCACGGCGGACGCGCGCAGGCACACCGCCGCCGCGCCCAACCTCATCGCCAAGATTCCGGCGCACAAGGCGGGGCTTGCCGCGATGGAAGCCGTCCTGCGCGAAAATAAGCCGGTGATCGTCACCGAAATATTCGGCTTGCCGCAAACCGTCGCCGCGTGCGAACGGTACCAGCGTGTGAAGGCGGAGACAGGCCATTCCCCGGCGATGTACATCACGCATATCACGGGCATTTACGATCAATGCGAGGCCGAAAAGGCGGCACGCAGGGAAATCAGGCTGTCTGAAAAGGCGTTGGAAGCAGGCGGGCTGTACCTTGCGCATCAGCAATATAGGATGGCGGGTACGGAGGTACGTTGCTGGGCGGCGGGGCGCGCCGCATGGCGCACTTCCTGGGTCTCGTGGGCGGCGACACGCACATCACCATCAACGGATCCACCGCAGAGGAGCTGCTGGAGGCCGAACCGAAGCTGGAAGCGATGCTGCTGGATGAGCCGGACAAGGCCGTCGTCGCCGAGCTGCTGGAGAACTGCCCCGATTTCAAAAAGTCCTGGACGCCGGACGGCATGCCGGAGGAGGAGTTCGAGCAGTACGCTCCGCTCACTTTCTTTCGCGATATGTTCGTCAAGGGCTGGAATGGGCTTATCGAAATCTGTCGCAAGGCAAGGGAGGAATAGTATATGAAAGCGCTTGTGTTTTATGACAGGGGAGACATCCGCTACGAGGAAAACTGGCCCGATCCCGCGCCGCCGTCTGCCGACGAGGTGACGGTTGCGGTGTCCTGGTGCGCCATCTGCGGCACGGACATCGAGGACTACACACACGGCGGCATCATTCCGCTCGGCACGCCGCACCCCACCTCCGGGCGCATGGCTCCGCTGGTGTTCGGGCACGAGTTCGTCGGGCGCGTGGCAGAGGCGGGGAAGAACGTGAAGCACCTTCGGCCCGGTCAGAAGGTGGCGGTGGAGTGCGTTGTGGGCTGCGGCAAGTGCTACTGGTGCGCAAAGCATGAGGAAGCGCTGTGCCCCGGCATGGTGTCCATCGGGCAGCACACCGACGGCGGCATGGCGGAGTATGTCAACGTGCCCGGCGAGAACTGCATCCCGCTGCCGGACGACGCGGACGAGCTGCCCTTCGTGGCGGCGGAGCCCTTCGCCGTGACGGTGCGCGCCATGCGCCTGGGTCGGCTGAAAATGGGCGAGACGGTCGCCATCGTGGGCGCGGGTACCATCGGCCTGTGCGCCATCGGCGCGGCACGCATCGCGGGTGCCAGGAATGTGATTTCGCTGAACCACGGCGGCTACCGTGCCGAGGTCGCGAAGAGGATGGGCGCGACGCACAGCATCGACACGCGGGGCGAGCACTGGAAGGAAGAATACTACGATCTGACGGAAGGCGAGGGCGCGGACTTGACGCTCGATACCGGCGGCCATATTCCCGCCATTAAGCTGGCGTATGACATCACGCGCAGACAGGGCCGCTGCGTGGTGGCGAGCGTATCGCGTCAGGATCTGCCGCTCAACGTGCTGGACCTCATACTCACCAGCAAGGAGGTTATCGGCACCAACGCGCACACCTTCCACGACGAGTTCCCGTGGGCGGTGCAGTACATACGCGACGGGCGCTTCGATCCCACGCCCATCATCACCGACAAAATCTACATCGCGGACGGGCTGGAAGGCGGAATACATCGCACCATGAACGAGCGGGATCAGATCAAAATACTCGTGACGCCGCACAAAGAGTGGGTATAAGGAAGGATTGCGGCGGTGAACGTTGAATTCTTGCGGAAGAAGTTTTCACTGGAGGGGAAATCGGCACTGGTAACGGGCGCGGCGGGCGGCATCGGCAGCGAAGTCGCTTTGGAGCTGACGCAGGCGGGCGCGCGCGTGGCCGTGTGCGACATCGACGAAGCGGGCGCGCGGCGCGTAAGCGCGGCACTGCCGGACAGCATCGCCGTTTCGCTGGATCTCTCGCGGGCCGCGTCTATAGACGAAGCCGTGGCGGAGGTATTGCGGCAGCTGGGCCGCATCGACATCCTCGTCAACTGCGCGGGCGTCAACAAGCGCGAACCCGTGCTGGACGTGTCGGAGGAAACGTTCGACAGCATTGTGGACGTGAATCTGAAGGGGCTGTACCTGCTCTCGCAGCGCGTGGCGCGCGGCATGAAGGAGCACGGCGGCGGGCGGATCATCCATTTTGGTTCGCTGACGTCGGCGGTCGGTCTCGGCGATGTGTCGGTGTACGCGGCGACGAAGGGCGGCGTGGCGCAGTTGACCAAGGCGATGGCGGTGGAGTGGGCGAAGTTTGGCATCCGTGTCAACTGCGTGTGCCCGGGCTTTATCAAGACGCCTCTGACGGTGCCTCTCTGGGAAAACGAGGAGCGAAGCAGGTGGATGCTCGAACGCATCTCCCTCGGCAGGCCGGGTCTGCCGGAGGACGTTGCGGCTACGGTGCTATTCCTGGCGGCTCCCGCCGCGGATTATCTGACGGGCACGGTTCACTTCGTGGACGGAGGCTTCATGGCGGGGGGTCAGCCATGGTAGATAAATAATATTTTCAGGAGGACATTCGGTGAAGAAGATCTGTGTGCTGGGCAGCATCAACATCGACATTGTGACCCAAACCCCGCGCTTTGCGCTGCCGGGGGAGACGCTGACGGGAGTGGCGTTCAACACCTTCCCGGGCGGCAAAGGCGCGAATCAAGGCGTCGCGGCGGGCAGACTGGGGGCGGACGTAACGTTCCTCGGCATGGTCGGAAACGACGCGTTTGCCGCCGTGGCGCTGGAGGCGCTGCAAAGCGCGGGCGTCAAGACGGACCATATTGAAAGTGCCGATACGAGCACCGGTACGGCAACCATTATCGTCAACGCGCAGGGGGAGAACTCCATCATCGTGGTGCCGGGCGCGAATGGGCTGGTGGACGTGGACTATGTGAAGCGGCACACCTCCGTGCTGGACGAGTCGGATATATTGATGCTGCAGCTCGAAACGCCGCTCGAGACAGTGGCATGGGCCGCGCAGTATGCCGCCGGGCGCGGCAAAACGGTGATACTGGACCCGGCCCCGGCGCAGAAGCTGCCCGATGCGCTGCTTCGCTGCTGCACGCTGGTGACGCCCAACGAGACGGAGCTGCAGATTGCCACGGGCGTGGACACGTCTGACGACGCAGGCGTGCGCAAGGCGGCGGATATGCTGCTGGCGCAGGGCATGGGCGCGGTGCTCAATAAGCGCGGCTCCAAGGGCGCGCGCTGGCTGACGGCGGCAGGCTCTTTCGATGTGCCGGGCTTTAAGGTGAAAGCCGTAGACACCACGGCGGCGGGAGACTCGTTCAACGCGGGCTTCGCGGTTTCGCTGGCGCAGGGCAAGACCACCGAGGAGAGCATCCGCTATGCCAACGCGGTGGGGGCCATCGCCGTCACGAAGATGGGCGCGCAGAGCGCGATGCCCACGGCAGCGGAGGTTGCCGAATTTATTGAAAAATCCGGGAGGTAAGAATCTGTGAAATACTCATGCTGTATCGAGATGCTGTTCACGGAATACCCGTTCGTGGAGCGCATTCATAAAGCGAAAGCGGCGGGGTTCGACTGCGTGGAGTTCTGGTGCTGGGAGAACAAGGACATCCCGGCGGTGAAAAAAGCGCTGGCGGAAACCGGGATGGAAGTGGGCGTGTTCCAGGGCAACCTGGAAGGGCGCATGGTAG
>JAEWRI010000014.1 GCA_023460085.1 Bacillota bacterium
ATCTTGACTACTACAATAATCGCCGCATTAAGGCAAAGCTAAAGGGCTTACCGCCCGTTGTTCATAGGCAGCAAGCCCTATCGACTACTTAAATAAATATTTGTCTAACTTTTAGGGGTCACTTCAGAGCTTTTCGGAGCCTTTTCGATGCAAATTAGCGTAGTTTATCCCTTAAGCGCTGCGTCTTGCAGGTTCAGCGGTTCTATGCCGCGTTTGCCGAACTCAATTTCCTTAATCATCGCCACAATGCGGGAGTTCACGGGCGTTGGTATGCCATGCTCCGTACCTTTTCTGGCAATGTACCCGTTAAAATAATCCACCTCTGTGGGCTTTCCCCGGTTCAGAGATTGCAGGCTGGAGGATTTGAGTCTGCGATATTTAAAGCCGATTACGCGGATGGTGAGATGTCTGCGCAGGTTGTCCAGCGTGCCGCTGCCCTTCACCAGAGCGTAATAGTCCAGCTTGCCGCCATAAGGCGGTATCGTCAGCTTCATCGCGTTCGCGACGTCCATTGCTTCGCGGATGATGGAGATGAATACATTGCGGGCGGAACGGCGCTTCAAAATCTGTCCCAGATACAGACCGCACAGCGCACCAAGAGAAGTGATGCAGGCGTTGACGATCATTTTGCTGTACAGCTCCGCGATAATGCTGTCCGATATCCGTGTGGGAGTCACAGCACACAAGATTTCCCGCAGCACGGAAAGATCGATGTCTGGCGTCATGCTCCCGATCACGAAGTCGCCCTCCGAGGTCATGTTCAGCGTGCCGTCCTGCAGCATCGTGGAGCCCCAGCCCACCACGCAGCCCACGGCACGGCGTACACCCACCACTTCGGCGAGTGCTTCCACACAAATGCCGTTCTGCATGGAGACCACCAGCGAGCCCTCTTTCAGCAGCGGAAGCACGCGGCGTGCGGCGTCCGGCATGTCGTATGCTTTGGTGACGATGAGCACGATGTCCAGCGGCCCCGAAAGCTGCTCTATCTCTGCCACGGCAGTCAGCCGGACGTATTGATCCCCGCGAATGCTGGTGATGTGGAGACCTTCTTGCATAATCTGATCAGCCCTGTCCGGATTTTTGCAGACCAGCTGAACGGGATACCCCGCTTTGGCAATATAAGCGGCGGTGACGCCTCCGATAGCGCCCGCTCCGATGACTGCGATGGAAGCATGGGTCATACGCGTATCCTCCCAAGATGCATTTTCAACGCAATTATAGCATAAACCGTACCAGGAAAGGGTGTGGATTGATATTTATTTCTTCATAATGCGACAAGTATTGTCAACATAGCCTGTGAGCGTATATAATAAAATGCATCAGAAAGAAAACCATGGATATGGAGGGCAATATGAATTCAGGCGGTACAATTATCTGGCTGATCGTGCTAATTGGAGTTGCGTTTATTCCGGCGAATATGGCGAAAAAGAAGGGCTACAGCTTCGGCGGTTTTTACGTGTTCGGTTTCTTTATACCGCTGGTTGCGATTATCGTCGCCGCATGCCTGCGTGACAAAAGCCACGATGACGATGTGAGACCGGTGTATGGCGCGCCTCCGCCGACATATGGCGTACCGCCGTATGGGGCCAATGTGCCGCCGTATGGCGCTCCCGTAGCGCCTCCGCCCTACAGCACACCTCCGCAGCCGCCCAAACCGGACGCACCCGCCGCGCTGCCGGAGAAGGTCTGCGCTTATTGCGGTACGAAAGCACTGGGCGACAGCACAGTCTGCAATTCCTGCGGCGCACGATTTTAACGCTAAGCGCGTGTAGCAGGCCCGTTTTCTATGTTGGGGGCGAACCGTTAATCAGGGATTCATCGGAATGCCGGAAGGCATTCCTTTTTGATTCAGTATGATTCCAGAAGCTGCGTGAGCGTCATTACGCGCAGACTATTTTCGTTCTTATGTACGTACTCTACCACGCGGCTGAAGTATTCGGATGGCACCTGCATGTGCGCGTCGTCGGTGACCGGTTCAATCTTGTGGACAATCAATATCAGCGCGCTGCCGCTGCGGATCGCCTTATTGACCGCTTCCTCTACATTTTCAAAGCTCATATCGCACATCAGGTTGCAGATTTCCACATTCTCCAGACTGCAGCCCGCCTGCGCAGACCACAAACTTTTCAGGCTGCGGCCCGCCGAAAAGCCGCCCGCTTCCAGCGCGTTCACGGTATTGTCGTCAAATTCTCCGCCTGGGTAGACAACGATATCACAGCCCCGTTTCAGACCCCGGGATTGCAGCCATTCGCGCGCTTTTGTCATCTGCAGGAGCTGTTCGTTCGGCTCGCTGCCTGAAAGCAGTACATGGTTATAGGTGTGATTCAGCATATCCCATCCATCCAGATACAGATCCGCAAGCTCGGAATATGACATATAGTTTTCGGTATTCACAGCCGCGGGAATGACGGCAATGGAAGCGGGGTAATCGTACTTTTGCAGCTCTGCATACCCTTGAGAATACTGCGTACTCCAGCCGTCATCCAAAATGAAGGAAATGCGGGCGGCGCCCGTATCGTCGTCCGCGGCTTGCGCATTCTCCGGCTTCATCAGCCGCATGCGCGCGGTGGTGTCGGTAGCCCAGGCGGAAGTATGCCCCAGCGCGGAGGGGGCTATGAACACGCACGCCGCGACGGAAGCGAGAAGGACAATATAAATGCGAATCATTGGTTTTTTCATAACGCTCCTTAGCTGTCTGTTACGCAATAATACTGCTTGCTGCGGGCTACCTTGTTCCACCTTGCGTCTCTGCGGTTCCAAAAATAGGAGATCGTTCCTGCCATATAGGTAAACAGGTTGAAATACCGATAAAAAAGCGCATCCAGAACTACCGCGAGCAGTTTCTTTTTCCACGCGCCCCTCGGATATCGGTGATATCTTTTAGATATCACGAGCGCACCCAGCGTATAGCAAAGGTTCAGAAAGACGCAAAGCCCCAGATAGAACAGGAATGTGCCTGCCGCGCCGGGATGGGTCAGGGCGAGCGCAACCGCCAGCAGGTAATTCAGTACAGTAAAGAGGCAGGAGAACTGGCCGATAACAAAAGCCTCCGCAAGATAATGGAAGCTAAGGCTCTTATAGAGGAATGTGCGCAACAGAAACCTGTGATGATGCATTGTACAGTCCACAAACCCTTTTTGCCAGCGGAGACGTTGACGGGTCAAATCGTGCCAGTTCTCCGGGCACTGCGTATAGCAGAGCGCATCCGGCAGGTATACCACCTTCTGCTTTGTGTTGTGAATCATCTTCTGTATGCGCATGGTGATGTCGATGTCTTCGCCTAAAGTGCGGCGGTATCTGCCGACGGCAATCAATGCAGAGCGCTTAAAAGCCCCGAAAGCACCGGAAATAATGGCAATGGCATCCTGCCGGGCCAGAGACAGCTTATAGACGTAGAACCCCTTCAAGTATTCAAGCATCTGAAGGGAGACCAGTACATTGCGTACACCGCGATAACGGCAGTGATAAAATGCGGGATCATATCCCTGCATGATATGAATCGCGCCGCCCGCGGCGACCACGTTGGGATCATCAAACGCGTCGCTCAGAATTTTAAGCGCCCCGCGCTCAAGTACGCTGTCCGCGTCCAGCGTCACAATAATCTCCGACTTGGCAAGCATGAGGCCCATATTGAGGGCGGCACTCTTCCCGCCTTTACATTTGTCAATAACCCGAAAATTGCGGTATCTTTGAGAACGGTACAGCGTGGCGCGCCCATGGAGAATTACGTCCGGTACAGGCTTGAGATGCAGCAGCTGGTCCAGCTTTTCCAGCGTAGCGTCTTCGGAGCCATCGTTGATATAGATGACCTCGAAACGGCGGTAGTTCATCTGCATCAGTCCGCGAAACGAAAGGGCAACCGTATCCTCCTCATTGTAGCAGGGGATAAGTATACTGATTTTACGTTCGATATCGCTTTTTGCCACATGTTTTCTGCGTACCAGTAACGCGTTAATCAGGTGGAACAGCGGCAGTATCGTACTGAAGAATATCAGCAGTTCAATCAGTATCATCATCAGCACCTTCCGCTTCCCGGCTGTACAGCCGTATATAATCCACCCTCATGCTTTGAGGAAAAGAAGTCGTGTAATCAGGGCTGCCAGGCCATTCTCCGCCCACGGCAAGCGTGAACAATACGTACAGCTCTTCGTCGGGAATGCCGGTGCGGGTACTGAAATACAGGGTATCATCCACGTACCAGCGTATCGAATCCCAATCCCATTCGAGCGCATATGTATGAAATGCTTCCGCGTTTTCAATGTGCAGCATTCCGTATGTTTTGGTGAGGCCGCTGCCGCTGGGGTAATGGCATACGCCGTAGATGTTTCCGGGTTCACAGCCTACCATCTCCAATATATCCAGCTCATGTTTTCCGCTGTCGGTAGTAAGCCAGAACGCGGGGAATATACCCTGAGCCACTGGGAGGCTGATGCTTGCTTCGATACGGCCCTGACGCATTTCAAGCTTTCCGCATGTCTGTACCATTCCTGAAGTATACCGCTTGCCTTCTTTTTCTTCCTCTTTTGCCGTAAGTACCAGGCAGTCGTTTTCGATATAAGAATTATCGGCGGTATAATACTGAAGCTCCCCGTTAAAGTTATCCCGTCGGTCCATTTCGGACCAATATTCCATATTAATAAACGGTGCGTCAAACTCATCAGACCAAGCTAGCGTCCAGCCAGCCGAACCAAGATCATCTGCCGAGGAGGAAGGAGAAACGGTTATCGCCGAAGCTGTGGCTTCAGAAGGAACGAAGGAATTTTCCATTTCCGTAGCGGATGGCGCTGCGTTACCGGATGGCTCCGCGGCAGGCATCGCCGCTTGCAGCTCATCGCTTTGATGCCCGATCCATCCTTGTTCATATCCGGGATCGAAAATATACCAGCCAAAGCAGAACGCGATGGCTAAAATCACAGCGATTACAGCCGCCTTTTTCATAGGTACTCCTTTGCACACATTCCCACGTATGTGAAACTATATGCGTCACAGACGCAAAAAATGCGTGCTGTGCAATTCAGTGTGGCCGTAATCAATGGTTTTAAACTACATTTGGTGAAATTTTGGGCACAAACCAACTTTATTGAAACTTTAAATGGGATACCAGGCAGTTTGTTTAAAATACTTACAAACGTAAACAATCATTGAGGGCGCTATACATTGCGCGTTTTCAAATGGTATAATGAAAATATCATCCGGCGGAGGCTAACAGATTGGGAATTGTTCTTGACGCGATACAGTTTATTGAAACATCACTGCTATTTTCCGCGTTTCTATTTTCCGCGGTGATGTTTATGCGAACAAGGGACGCGCTTGCGGGGCGGAATTTGATGGTGCTGCTTCCCGTTTCCTCCGTTGTTTTTATTTCGTATATGTATACCATCAACGAGCAGAGCGCGCATTCCGGTATGCAGGACATCACCTGGTTGTCCCCGCTTTTTGCGCTCGTGGTGGTTGCACTGATCATGATGTCGATTCTGGCAACCTGCTATTACATCATTCAGCTATTTCCGCTTACGCCGCAGAAGAAACGCCTCTCGATCATATGGGCGGGTGCGCTGGTGGGGGTGCTTCTCGTAGCGACATCGGTGCTCGTTATGTTTATGTCAAAGCTGGATCTCGCTAATGCGGTGCGTAACGTGCTGTGGGCATTTTATCCACTGTGCTCCATCGCCATTTTTATAGAAGCGATAGCGCTGCTGGTGATGTACCGGAACATCAGCAACGCGCACGACAGAAGGCTTGCCCGGTATTTTTTGATTGCATTTTTGCCGCAGGCTTTTTTTTCGGCGGCCGACTTTTTGCTCATCCGAAACATCGCCTTCCAACTGACGCATCTTTCATATACGGTGTTTTCCATATTTGCGTTCGTCGATTTGTGCTCCTATTTTTTCACCAACTTCCGCCGCTCGATGGATATCACCTCTTATCACAATTCTCTGAAGGAGCGATATGAGCTTTCGGACAGGGAGCTGGAGGTGCTGGATCTGCTGGCGCGCGGCGACAGCAACGAAACCACGGGTGCCAAGCTGCACATTTCTGTAAACACCGTCAAATCGCATATCAAGAGGATATACAAGAAACTGGGTGTGTCCAGCCGGCTGCAGCTGATGAGCCTGTTGGCAGGAAACGGATTCAACGGTGTCGCGGGCGGAAATGGGTTATCTGGGAAAAATGCGGAGATATAAGGGCGAATCACCCGAAAAGGGTAACGAGATCCACCCATAACGATGCACAATAGCGCGCGTTGGGGTAATTGAGATTGAACATCCAAAGCCATACCATAAGGTATGGTTTTTTATTTTGCGGATTGCATGAAGGAGGGCGGCGTTGAAATTTTTCGAAGGGGTCATACGCCATAAAATTGTTGTCATCATTGTGTTTGCCTGCGCTGCTCTGGTATCGGTTTTTTTAATGCTGGGTGTCGGACAGAATTACGACATGTCCAAATACCTGCCGGAGGGATCCAATTCGAAAAAGGGTATTGATGCGCTGACAGAGGAATATGCGTATAACGGCAGCGCGTCACTGCTGCTGGAGGATGTCAGCGTCGTCGAAGCGCTGGCAGTCAAAGAACAGATTATGGCCATTGCGGGCGTGGAAACGGTTGTGTGGCTGGACGACTTAGCGGATATGACTCAGCCGGTAGATTTCATTGACGAGGAGATACGCAATAATTACTATGCGGGCGACGACGCGCTGTTTCAAATTGTGTTCACAGAGAATGACTATGCGCAGGGGACGCATGAGGCAGTGAGTCAGATTAAAGCACAGTTGGGAGAGGATGCGCTTCTTTCGGGTGGCGCAGTAGACGCGTATATCAACGTCAATTCTATCAACGGTAATATACTGACAGGCATAGTGATAGCGCTGGCGATCGTACTCGCTATTCTCTTTTTAACCACAGATTCACTGTTTGAGGTGGTGCTGTTCCTGATAGGCATCGGGGTAGCCATCGTCATCAACATGGGCACCAACATCATATTCGGTGAAGTCTCGTATATGACGTTTGCGAGTGCGGCGATACTGCAGCTGGCGATTTCCATGGACTATTCCATTTTTCTGCTGCACCGCTTTGGCTACGAGCGGCAGACGGAGAGCGATCCGGCCAAAGCCATGGCACGCGCGGCCCGGGCGTCGCTGTCGTCGATACTCTCCAGCGGAATGACAACGGTGGTGGGGTTTATCGCGCTGGTATTCATGAGCTATACCATCGGTTTGGATATGGGGCTGGTGCTTGCGAAGGGCATCGTATTCAGTCTGCTCTCCGTGCTGGTGCTGCTGCCTGCGCTGTCGGTGCTGTTCGTGAAGACGATCGACCGCACCAAACACCGCCGGTTGCTGCCCTCGCTTAAAAACGTGCAGCATAAGCTGGGCGGCAAAGCAAGATACGCAATCCTTGCTGTGCTCGCGCTGCTGTCGGTCATCGGGTTCCTTGCGCAGAATAACAATACATTCATGTATTCCGTCAGTAATGTGGGAGACAGCAGCCAGGAACTGGCCAATACGAAGATGGAAGAATCGTTCGGTAAACGCAACGATATTATCGTGCTGGTTGCGCGCGGCGACGCGGTACGGGAATACGGAATGGTAGAAAAACTCGAGGAGCTTGGTTGCGTACGGGGCGTACAGGGGCTTTATGCATTCGTCGATCAGGCTTTTCCGGAGCAGGTGATTCCGGATGCGGTGAAATCGGAATTTCTGAGTGAGCACTACTCACGATATGTCGTAACCGTGGACACAGCGGTGGAGGGGGATGACGCAACCGCAGCGGTCAGCGCCGTTCGGGGTGTCGTTGACGCGAGCTACGAGGACGCTTACGTGACGGGCGCGTCGCCTGTGATTACCGATATGCGCGATGCGACAGCGGGAGATTTTTCGCTGGTGACCATACTGTCCATCGTATTTGTCGGCATTATACTGCTGCTGACGTTTCGTTCCATTTCCATACCAGTGATACTGCTGTTTATTATTGAAACGTCCATCTGGATCAACATGTCGTTCCCATATTTCTCGGGAGAGCCCATGATATTCATCGGTTACATGATTATCAGTGCTGTGCAGCTGGGCGCGACCATCGATTACGCGATACTCATGACCAATTATTATCTGGAAGGCCGAGCCACGATGCCAAAGCGCGAGGCGGCGGAATACGCCACCGAAAAGGCGGGCGCGTCGATACTCGTTTCCGCGCTGGTACTGAGCGCGGCGGGGTTTGTGGTGGCCTCGGTGTTTACACAGGAAGCCATGGCCCAGCTGGGGACGCTGATTGGCCGGGGTGCGCTGCTGTCCGGCGCGCTTACAATATTCGTGCTGCCACAGGTGCTAACGCTGCTGGACAACGTAATTCAGAAGACGACGATGAGACGGAAATTCCGGGAGGAAATACATGAAGACCAACAAAGCAGAGCGATTCTTGCTGAAGTCAATGATGTGGATACTGCTGCTCGTGCGAAGCGCGGCAGACAGGTTTCAAAGAAAAGGGGAGCACTATGATGCGTAAAATCTTTGCGGTAACACTGACGGTGCTGATCATGTTTGGGCTGCTGTTTGCCCCGACTGCAAGCGCCGGTACATATGACGCGACGGCGTTTGATATCGCTAAATTATCCGCGAGTACGGCAGACGGCAAGAATGAGACGGTATATTCACTGCTCGGCTATGACGGCAGCGCGGGTGCAATCTACGTGGTCAACCAGCTGAATGGCGGCTATTCGGACTATGGCAGCTATTCGGAGATCGTCAATCTCTCCACCGGAAGCACGCCCGTTGTGGATGGAGATAAAATTACGTTTCCGGATGAGAATGTCGAGGGCGGACTGTACTATCAGGGCACGATGGAAGGACAGCTGCCGCTGACGTTTGCCATTGCCTATTATCTGGATGGCGTCAAAGTGTGCGGAGAGAGCCTGGGAGGCGCTTCGGGGCACCTGAAGATCACACTGGACTGCGCACAAAACACGCTGTGCGATGAAAGCGTCCGCAAGGGGCTGATGGCACAGATTACAATGAATCTGGATTTAAACCTGGCGCGGAATGTCAGCGCGGGCGATGCGACGACCGTGATCACCGGAAATACCATGAGCGTCGCATTTACGGTGCTGCCCGATGGGGAAGGTTCGTTTGCGGTGGAGGCGGACGTCACGAATTTTGAGATGGATGCCATCACCGTTACCCTGCTGCAGGGCGGCCTCGCAGGGATTACAGACAGCATTGATGAATACGAGGCTGGCTTTGACGATATGCTCACCGGCGCGGATGACATGGTGGACGGCACGAGCGAGCTGAAGGACGGCGTATCGACTTTGGCGGGTGGCATGGGGGATCTCTATCGCGGCCTCAAAAGCCTGAAGCTTTATGGCTGCGATATGGTGACGGGCATGCAGACCTACGCGGATGGTCTGAAGCAGTATACGCAGGGCGTCAGCGATCTGGCGGCGGCTTCCGATGCGGTGAAATCCGGGCTGGATACGTTGGCCGGAAACGGCGGTGCGCTGGCCGAAAGCCTATCGCAGCTGAGCGGCAGCGTGAGTTCAATGGCTTCCAACGGCGATTTGCTTGCGCTTGCCCAGTCGCTGGCGTCAAGCGACGATCCTGCGGTGCAGGCATTGGCCCAGGGCACGCTGCAGATGCTGGGCGGTCTTGACGAGGTGTCAGATGGCCTTGACGAGGTGTCGGGAGGCGTAGACAGCTATGCGGATGGCGTGCAGCAGGCGGCGGCGCAGTACGGGGATTTCAACGACGGATTCGCCCAGCTGGCGGCACAGGGGGACGGCCTCAGCTCGGGCTATAACGACATACTGAGCGGAGCGGAGCAATATATTACGGGCGTTGGCAGCAGCGCTTCGGGTGCGTACAAAATATACGACGCCATCAATGGACTGCCCGATAATATTCAGGAGTTGATCGACGGACAGGCGGAATTCCGTGACGGCATCGCTTCCGCAAAGGATGAGCTGCAATCAGAAACGGAGGGACTTTCTGCCTCAATCGCGGTGTCCTTCGCGTCGCCCGAAAAGAACCATCCGAACAGCGTGCAGTACGTACTGAGAACGCCTTCGATCGAAAAGCCGGAGGCGCAGACGGAAACGCAAGATACCCAGCAGGAGGAAACGTTTTTCACAAGGCTTTGGGATTTGTTTCGCTGAGTAAAGCGTCTTTGCGCACATAATATGCTCCTGATTCCGCACACTAACTGCAGCAGGAAGAAGGAGCATTTTTATGATATCCGAAGTCATACTGGTGATACAGCTGGCCGTCAGCGTCGTCATGGGCGTATATTTTTATACCATGCTGAGGGGGCGGCGCACCCACAAGCAAAACATGCAGGTGGAGTCCAAAAAGCAGGTTCAGCGGCTGGAAAAGCTGCGCTCCATATCGCTGAACGTACCGCTGTCCGAAAAGACGCGTCCGCAGCAATTTAACGAGATCATCGGACAGCGCGAAGGCGTCACCGCGCTGTGCGCGGCGCTGTGCGGGGAAAACCCGCAGCATGTGCTCATCTATGGCCCTCCCGGCGTGGGCAAGACCTGCGCGGCGCGTCTGGTGATGGACAGGGCAAAACGCAGCGGCATATCGCCCTTCCGACCCGACGCGAAGTTTGTGGAAATGGACGCCACGTGCATCCGCTACGACGAGCGCAACATCGCCGATCCATTGATCGGCTGCGTACACGATCCTATCTATCAGGGCGCGGGCGCGTACGGCGTGGCGGGCATTCCGCAGCCCAAGGAGGGTGCGGTGACCAAGGCGCATGGCGGCATTTTGTTTCTCGACGAAATCGGGGAGCTGCACCCGTTCCATATCAATAAGCTCCTGAAGGTGCTGGAAGACAGGTGCGTCTTCTTCGACAGCGCGTATTACAATTGTAATGACAAGGAGACGCCGCGGCACGTTCATGAAATCTTTGCCCGGGGAATGCCAGCGGACTTTCGTCTGGTAGGCGCGACGACCAAGTCGCCGCGGGAGATATCTCCGGCGATACGTTCGCGCTGCATGGAAATTTTCTTCCGCCCGCTGTATCCGGAGGAACTGATACTGATTGCGCGTAACGCCGCCAATAAGGCGGGATATTGCATCGACGCGGACGCCGCGGCCAACATCGGGGAATACGCGACGAATGGGCGCGAAGCGGTGAACATGGTGCAGATGGCGGCGGGGCTTGCGCGGGAGCAGGGCGGAACCGCGATTCGTGCGGGGCATATCCAGTGGGTGGTGGAGACGGGAAAATATGCGCGCCGTCCGGTGCCGCGCCTCGGCGGCAATTCGTCGGGCTGCGTCAATGGCCTTGCGGTGTACGGATCCAATATCGGCATGATTATCGAGATAGAGACGGTGGCGGTGCGCTCGGAGAATCCGTCGCTGACCGTAACGGGGTTGGTGGACGAGGAGGAGGTCGGCTTCGACAGCCGCCGGTTCCGCCGCAAGAGCACATCGCGCAGCTCGGTGGAAAATGTGCTGACGGCGCTGAAAAAGAATTTCGGCGTGAATCCCGGCGAGTACTACATTCATATCAACATGCCGGGAAGCGCGCCCATCGACGGGCCGTCGGCGGGCGTGGCGATAGCGGTATCGGTGTACTCGGCGCTTACGGGATGCGTGGTATGCCCCGGCATCGCGATGACGGGGGAGATATCGATCAATGGCAACGTGCGCGCGGTAGGCGGAGTTGCGGCAAAGATTATCGCGGCGCGGCGCGCGGGCGCGACGACGGTGCTGGTGCCTGCCGAGAACATGGCGGAAGCGGCGATCGTCAGCGAGAGCATCCGCGTCATCGGGGTCAGCCATATCGGCGAAGTGATGCGCGTTGCGTTTGGAACGGACAGAACGGAGAAGCACGAGACGGTACTGAGCGCGGCGGGAGAGGATCAGATGATACTGACAAGCTTGAACTCTGTGGCGTCGCACGACGTCAGCGTATAGCGCACGCCGCGAATTACACCGGAAAGCGCCCCCCGGATGCTGGCGGAATGCAGATGTCCGTACACCACATCCGCGGCGCCGTATTTCTCAAACAGATCGGTATAGAGTGTGGGAGCTCCGTTGGCATTGGCGGGCGGAAAGTGCATCATGCAGACGAGCCGCGCTTCCGGCGCGGCTTTTCGCGCGTGCTTCAATGAAAGCTCCAACCTCGCCGCTTCGCGAAGGTACAGCTTCTCATCTTCCGGCGCGTACTGCTTGCTGTCCGGCACGGTCCACCCGCGCGAGCCCGCGAAAACAACATCGCCCGCGACGCGGCTGTTGTTCTGCAGCACATAGGTATGGTTGGAGAGCAGCGATTCCACCTGAGACAGCGAACCCCACCAATAATCGTGATTTCCCTTGATGATGAGCTTGCTGCCCGGCAGCGCGCAGACCTCGTCCAAATCCACTCTGGCTTCATCTAGCCGCATGGCCCAGGAGATATCGCCCGCTATCAGCACTACGTCGTCCGGCATTACGCAGGAAAGCCAGTGCTCGCGGATTTTATCCCAGTGCCCGCTCCAGTGATCGCCGAATATATTCATGGGCTTGGGCGAAAAGCCGGAAAGGTGAAGGTCTGAGATGGCGTATACGTTCATGTCGCCAGCACCTTTTCAATTTCATCAAGCAGTTCTTCCACGCCCGTTTTTTCGAGCGCGGATACCGCGACGACGGGGTAATCCACGCCGCCGCTCACGGCTGCCTTGATCTCGGCAAGACGCGGTTTCCGGCGTGTTTTGGAGAGCTGGTCGGCTTTGGTACAGACGAGGATCACCCGAAGCCCGAAGTGCGCCGCCCATGTGAGCAGCAGCCGGTCGTTTTCGCCCGGGTCGCGGCGAATATCGAGCAGCACCAGAAGCGCTTTGATATCGACATGCGCCTTCGCGAAATAGCCTTCTATCATGCGCGGCCACTGCTGCTGTTCGGTTTTGGGTGCCTGCGCAAAGCCGTAGCCCGGCAGATCGACGAGCATGAACTCTTCGTTGATCACGAAGAAGTTGACCAGCCGCGTTTTGCCGGGGGAAGCGCTCGTCTTTGCGAGCTTCTGGTTGTTGGTCAGCAGGTTGATCAGCGACGACTTGCCCACGTTGGATTTTCCGCAGACCGCAATCTGAGGCAATGCAAGCTCGGGCATGCCGGAGATATCATTCATACTTTTCAAGAAACGTGCTTTTTTAATCAGCATAGCAGCCCTTTCAGGGGTTGATGGCGAGACGCAGCACCTCGCTGAGCTCGGTAACGGGGATAAAACGGATTCCGCGCCGCACCGCATCGGGCATTTCGCCCAAATCCTTTTCGTTCCCGGCCGGGATGATCACCTCGCGGATACCTACCTTGAGCGCGGCCAGCGACTTCTCTTTCAATCCGCCGATGGGCAGCACGCGTCCGGTCAGCGTCAGTTCGCCGGTCATCGCGATATTGCTGCGAACGGTATGACCCGAGAGCACCGATACCAGCGCGGTTGCGATGGTGATGCCCGCGGAAGGTCCGTCCTTCGGGATTGCGCCCTCCGGCAGGTGGATGTGTATATCCGTCGTGTCGATGAAATTTTCGTCGATGGACAGCGCGGCGCTGTTGGCCCGTACATAGCTCAGCGCAGCCTTGGCGGATTCCTGCATCACCTCGCCCAGTTTTCCGGTCAGCACAAGGTTGCCCTTGCCGTGCATCTGTATGGCCTCGACAACCAGCGTCTGGCCTCCGGAAGCGGTCCAAGCGAGGCCTGTTACCACGCCTACGCGGTCCTGCTTTTCCGCTTCATTCTGAGAGAATATAGGCGCGCCGAGGTAGCGGTTTACAGACGCTTCGGTGACGGTCACATGGCTGCGCTTGCCCGCGGAAAGCTCGACGACGCATTTGCGCAGCACCGTGGCGATTTTACGCTCCAGCTCCCGCACACCCGCTTCGCGCGTATAGCGGCGGATGATTTCCAGCAGCGCGCTTTCCCGTATCGTCACCTCTTCTTCGCTAAGTCCATGCTGCCGCTTTTGTTTGGGGATCAGGTGGTCTCTGGCAATGCCTGTTTTTTCGGCTTCGGTATAGCTGGAAAGCTCGATGACCTCCATGCGGTCACGCAGCGGCCCGGGGATGGCGTCGAAGCTGTTGGCGGTCGTGATGAACATCACCTGCTCCAGGCTGAAGGGCAAATCGAGGTAATGATCGCGGAAAGCATTGTTGATCTCCGGATCCAGCACCTCGAGCATTGCCGAAGCAGGGTCGCCCCGGAAGTCGCCGGTCATCTTGTCAATTTCGTCGAACAGGAACACCGGGTTAACGCTGCCCGCCTGTTTGATGGATGAAATGATGCGGCCTGGTATCGCGCCGATGTATGTACGCCGGTGTCCACGGATTTCAGCCTCGTCGCGCACGCCGCCCAGCGAGGTGCGTACGAATTTGCGGCCCAGCGCCCGCGCGATGGAACGCGCAACAGAAGTCTTGCCAGTGCCCGGAGGGCCGACAAAGCAAAGCACCGGGCCTCGCATGTCCTGCTTGCGCTTTAATACCGCGAGGTATTCGATAATGCGCTCCTTCACCTTTTCCAAACCGAAATGATCCTCGTCTAAAACTGCACGCGCGTGTGCCAGATCGAGATCGTCCTCGGTGGTCACTCCCCACGGCAGATCGAGTATCCACTCCACATAGGTGCGAATTACGCCCAGCTCCGGCGAGCCAAGCGAGAGCCGCTCCATACGGGAGATCTCCTTCTCCGCCTTGTCCCGCACCTCGTCGCTGACGTTCGTCGCCGCAAGACGCGCCCGCAGTTCATCCGCATCGGACTGCACGCTTCCGCCTTCGCCCAATTCCTTCTGGATGGCGCGCATCTGCTCACGCAGCACGTATTCCTTTTGAGACTGGTCTATCTGTTTGCGCACCTTGGCGCGGATGTCGTTCTCTATCGTCGCGATTTCCAGCTCACCCGAGAGTATGACGGCGAGATGCTCCAGCCTGTCCAGCGGGTCAATGCTTTCGAGTATCTTCTGCTTGTCCTCCAGACGAAACAATACGCTGGACGCGATCACATCTGCCATCTGTCCCGTATCATCCACGCTGTTTACAGAGGAGAGCGTCTCGGAAGAAACCTTGCTGCTCAGCGCCACCAATTGCTCGAATACGGAGAGTACCATGCGCTTCAGCGCCTGCTCCTTGGCATCGTCGTCCGAAACGCGCTCAAAAAGCAGCTCCTCTGTCTCCACCTCGAGATAGGGCTCCGTCTGCGCAAAGCGCATGATGCGCGCGCGATACATACCCTTAACGAGTACGCGGATGATATCTCCCGGAAGCTTCAGTATCTGCTTTACTTTGCTGACCGTGCCGATCTCAAAGATTTCATCGGGCGCGGGATCAGCCAGCTCCTTATCCTTCTGCGCGGCAAGGAATATCGTCTGGTCATTGGCCATTGCCGCTTCCAGCGCGGCTATGGATTTTTCACGGCCCACCTCAAAATGCAGCGCCATATATGGGAAAACGATGACGTCGCGCAGCGCGACCATCGGCATCTGTGTCATGTTCAGCCTCCCTCCGTATTTGCGGAAGTATTATACATGATATGGTTTCCAACCGCAACCATCGGCAGGCGCAAAAGAGGAAGAACGCCGTATTTCTTTCGGGAAGGGGATATGGTATAATTCCCTTTACAACCAATGTGATGGGAGAATGCAATGAGAAAGGTCAAAATCATCACGGACAGCACTGCCGATCTGCCAAAGAGCACGAGGGAGGAATACGGAATTGAAATGGTTCCGTTGCACATCATTCTTGGTGAGGAATCATTTCCGGACGACGGGAGCCAATCCAGCACAGAGTTGTTCACCTTCGCGGATAAGAACAACGCGCTCCCAAAAACCGCGGCGGTGAACGAATATCAGTTTACCGAGATATTCAGTAAGTGGCTTGACGCGGGCTATGATATCTTTTTTACGGGGATCAGCAGCAAGCTTTCCGCGACGATGCAGAACGCGCTGACTGCGGCAGGAGCACTGGATAAGGAACGCATCGCGGTCGTGGACTCTCTCAGCTTGTCCACCGGAGTGGGGCTTCAGGTTTTGGAGGCGTGCGACCTCGCCGCCCAGGGAGCCGGTCTAGAGGAAATTGCCCGGCATGCGCTGGAAATCCGCGGCAAGGTGCAGGCGAGCTTCGTCGTTGATACGCTGAAATACCTGTACATGGGCGGCAGGTGTTCCCGGCTGGTATCCATCGTCGGTTCGCGGCTGCAGATAAAGCCGATGCTGGAGCTCATCAACGGAGAAATCATGCCGGGCGTCAAGTTCCGCGGCTCCCATCATGTACAGAAGTATTACCGGCACATTATGGCGGATTCGCAAGGTATCGACACAAAGCGCATTTTTGTGACACACTGCTTGTCGGAGCACGCCGAGGAAGTGATGCAGTGGATACAGCGTGACTATGGCTTCGAAACGGTGATGATCACCGATGCCTCGCCGACGATTTCCGTGCACTGCGGGCCGGGAACCATCGGGATACTGTATATCCGGAAATGAAGGATTGCGTTTACATGCTGGAGTGCGCAGACGGCAGCCTGTACACCGGCTGGACAAACGATATAGAAAAGCGTCTGCTTACGCACAGCGAGGGAAAAGGCGGACGCTATACGCGAAGCCGCCTGCCGGTAAGGCTGCGGTACGTTGAGCTCTGCGAAAGCCGATCGGAGGCCATGCGCAGGGAACAAGAAATCAAGCGACTGTGCCGCACGGATAAGCTGCGGCTGCTGGAGTGTGCGGGATCATACGATGCGGAGGAATGCAAAGCGGACGGCTGAGCCGTCCGCTTTCGTGTATGCCGTGGAATAGTATGCCGTTTCGTTACTTCTTGTACAGCAGAAGGAAGTACAGCGCGGCGAGAACGATCAGGGCTGTCATGATCAATATGAATATTTTGAGTGCGCTGAGCGGAGCGTCTCCCGTGATTTCGCCCGTCTGCGCGTTGATATAGCAGCGGTACGTTTTATTGTGATAGCGGTAGGAACCCATCCAGACGGGCAGCAGCATCAGCCGGTACTTTATACCGCTGTACTCCGGACAAATATGCAGCGCGCCCAGCGCGTCGCTGCCGCGTTTGATGATGCCCTTCACGTCGCCGCGGATTACGCCGGACATGTATGCTTTGGCGCGTTTCCACGCCGCGCCCGGCCCCTCGCCGTAGCGCTGGGCGAAGTGTCCGCCAAGCAGCCGCGGGTTGAATTTTTCGAGCTCGTTCAGCTTAAACGGCTCCAGCTTACGGACGGTATCCTCGCTTATCTCTCTGGAGTCGCTGTAGATGATGCCCCCAAATGCCTTCTCATAAGCGCCGGAGACGAAGCGCCAGCGTAGCTTTTTGACCGACTTTGGCTGTGCCGCTGTCTGGCCGTTTTCAGTATGCGTATCCTGCTCGGTCTCCCGATAATAGTCGCCCGCCTGACCGGAATACGCGGTCTTTGTCTTCGCGTCGAAGGACCAGTAGGGAATGTATACACCCGAAAGCAGGCCTGCTTCATATTCTTTTTTCATGGAAAAGGGGGCTAGCCTGCGGCGCTGTACCCACTGTGTAAAACGGGAACCCGCCGCGTTGGCGTCCAGCTTGAACGGGATGGCGGAATCCGGGCGTAAGCCCGGCGCCTCATCGGTATCTGCAAGCTGCGAGGAGGAACAGAGCGGGCAGGAAAGCAGCGCCGCATCTGCGGCAACGATGAACCGGGCATCGCAGCCCGCACACCGCACGACCTTTGTCGGGAATCCCCAGTCCTGCCGGTCTGCGTCGGCTTCGATTGCCGCGAAATCAATATCCTCTTTGTCGCCTTCCTCACATACGGCTTCTTCCGCGCCGCAATGTCCGCATTTGGCTTTGGCGGACGGCTCGTCGTAGGCCATTTCCCATCCGCAGGACGGGCAGATGAAGCCGCTTGTTTCCGTTACCTGTTTGCTCATATGCGTACCCCTTCAGTGTATAGTGTCATTATAGATATCATAACCCATAACATGCGCGATATAAAGGAAAACTTTGGCCCGTTGCCGCGAGAAAATTCGCATTTTCGGTTGTGGATTGACAAAACATTATATATAATGATGTTTTAGAGGAATAACGGAGGATAAATGCATGGCGCCGGGGAGCAAGGACGTAGCCAAGGCGGCAATCAGGCTTGCGCTGACGTCCAGCCGTGAGGACGAAAAAACGCTGAAACAGCGGTATGCCGACAAAAATATACAAGTAGCCGCTGTAGACTTCGGCGGTGAGTTTTTGGCATCGGTGATGCGCATCGTGGAATGCTGCGTAGTAGCGGCAAAGCGTGAAAATATCATCGGGGAAACGCATCATGAGGAGGGCGCCGTAGCCGGTGCGGCGCGGGAAGCCATTTCGCAGATTACCGCCAAAGCCATCGGCCTCAATGTGGGCGGCAAGATTGGCATTGCGCGGTTTGACGAACATATCGCGGTGGGCATATTCTTTGGCATCGGCCTTCTGCATTTGAATGAGGTCGCCATCGGCCTTGGGCACAGGGTGATATAATGATTAATATTGCAATTGACGGCCCTTCCGGAGCGGGAAAGAGCACGCTGGCGCGCGCGGTGGCGAAGGCGCTGGGCATCCATTACCTCGATACCGGTTCGATGTATCGCGCGGTAGCTTACGCGGCCCTGCGGGAGGGCGTGGATATCGGTGATGCGGACGAGGTGCTCTTACTGACGAAGCGCGTGGATCTGCGCACCGAATACGTGGACGGCGAACAGGTGAACCTGCTGGACGGAGAAGATGTGATGCCGTATCTGCGCCGACCGGAAATATCCAAGGCGGCATCCGATATCTCCGCATACCCGTGCGTGCGTGAAAAGCTCGTTGCGATGCAGCGGGAGGTTGCGCGCAATTATGATGTCGTGCTGGATGGCAGAGACATCGGCACCTACGTACTGCCAGATACAAAATATAAGTTTTTTCTGACTGCCGACTCGGGGGAGCGTGCCCGCCGCAGGCATGAGGAACTCATGACGCAGGGGTACGACAAACCTTACGCGCAGGTGCTTTCAGAAATCGAGCAGCGTGACAGGAACGATTCCACGCGCAGTCTCGCGCCGCTGAGACAGGCGGACGACGCAATTCTAATAGATACAACCCGCATGAATATTGATGAAGTGCTGGCGGTGATGCTGGCCCGCATCGGACTGGAGTAATTATGCTCTATCAGTTATTAAGGCTGATCGGTATCCCCGTCATCTATCTGCTCTTTTTCCCGAAGGTAGTCGGGCGGAAAAATACGCATGTTAAGGGCAAAGGCATTGTGATATCCAATCACTTGAGCATGTGGGATCCGCTGATAATCTCGGTGGTGTTCCACCGTCAGATTTTCTGGATGGGTAAAGTGGAACTGTTCAAGAACTGGATTGCGCGCGCGTTCTTTCACATTGTCAAGGCGTTTCCGGTGCGCCGCGGCGAGGGTGACCTCGCGGCAATACGGCATGCCTTCCGTCTGCTGCGGGATGGCAAGCTGTTCGGAATTTTTCCCGAAGGCACGCGCGTAAAAGGCGGCGGTCTGCGCAAGTTTGAGCCGGGCACCTCGATGATCGCGCTGAAAAGCGGCGCGCCAATCATACCGCTTTACATTAAAGGCGCGTATAAGCCTTTCCGCAGAATGAAGCTCATCGTCGGCGAACCCATACAGCTTGCGGATTATGTGGGGACGAAAACGGATCCACAGGCCGTAGAAGCCGCAACCGCCTTCTTGAATCAGAAGGTGGAAGATTTGAGAAATACAAAGATATGATACTGCTGGCAAAACACGCAGGATTCTGCTTTGGCGTAAAACGGGCCGTGGAGGCTGTGGAAAACAATCTGGATAAGCGCATCGTTACACTGGGGCCGCTGATTCACAACCGTGATGTAGTGGCAGGGCTGGAAGCCCGCGGCGCGCGATGTGTAAACAGTCTTGAAGAGGTGCATCCGGATGAGACCGTGGTAATCCGTTCGCACGGTGCGCCGCCTGAAGTGTATGATGAGATGAAGGCAAGAGGGATAGCGTCTATTGACGCAACATGTCCCTTTGTCATGCGTATACACAGGCGCGTGCAGGCAGCGCGGGAAGAAGGAATTCCCGTTGTCATTGTCGGCGAAGCGGGGCACCCGGAAGTGGATGCAGTGCTGGGCTGGGCAGGAAAAAACGCGTATGCGGTATACAGTGACGATCAGATCGAGGCGCTTCCGCATATGGACAAAGCGGTGGTTGCAGCGCAGACCACGATAACACGGGAAAAATGGGACGGCGTGCTCTCCGCGCTTCAGACAAGGATAAAGGAAGTGGAGCCGTTCATGAGCATATGCTCCGCTACTTCCGAAAGGCAGCAGGAAGCGGAAGAAATTGCGAAAAAAGCGGATACAGTTATCGTTGTGGGAGGGAAGTCTAGCTCCAATACACGAAAACTTTACGAATTATGCCGTAAATATTGCAGAAATGTCTATCATATTGAGCACAAAGATGAACTCTCTATTGAAAAAATGTGTTTTGGTGGTATAATAGGCATTGTCGCCGGTGCGTCAACACCGGATACGATGATTAGGGAGGTTTTTGACCGCATGATTGAGAACGAGAAGGTGCTCGGCGCCGAAGGCGAAATGATTGCTGAAGGTACCAGCACTGTCAGCGAGGCGGCAGAGTCTGCCGAAGCTGAGGCACCCATCGCTGAGGGCGTAACGGCAGTGATGCCCGAGCCGTCCGAATTTCCGCAGGTTACTGAAGAAGTAAAAGACGAAACGGTGGAGGAGCCTGCTGCGGCGTCTGAAACCAAACCCAGCACACCCCCAACCGAGCACGAAGAATTTTTGGAAAGCCTTGATAAGGTCGTTCGGCTCAAAAAGGGTCAGTTAATCACGGGCAGCGTCGTCCAGGTGACGGACGAGGATGTTTCCGTGAATATTGGCTCCAAGTCGGACGCCATTATCCATAAAAACGAGATCTCGATGAATGATGTCAACCCGCGCGATCTGTTTAAGGTCGGGGATGAGATCGAAGCTGAGGTCATCAGCCTCAACGACGGCGAAGGCAACATCCTTCTTTCCCGCAAGCGTGTTGAGCGTAAGCTCAATTGGACCAAAATGCAGGAGAACGTCGGAACCGAGAAGCTCTACAAATGCACGATTCGCAAAGCGGTAAAAGGCGGCGTAACTACGAAGATAGAGGGTTACAGCGCGTTCATTCCGGCTTCGCATCTTTCACTCAAGTATGTCGAAGATTTAAAGCAGTTCGAGGGCAAGGAGATCGAAGTCACGCTCATAGATGCCGACAAGCGTCAGGAGCGCCTCGTCGCCTCGCACAAATCGGTGCTGCTGCGTGAGAAGCAGGAGCAGGAGCAGGAAGTCTGGAATCATTTTGTCAAAGGCAGCCATGTCACAGGTGTTGTGAAGCGCCTCACCGATTTTGGCGCGTTTGTCGATGTGGGCGGCGTAGACGGTCTGCTGCATATCAGCGATCTCTCGTGGTCCCGCGTAAAGCATCCGTCGGATGTTGTCAGTGAAGGTCAGGAGCTGGAGCTTCTGATACTGAACGTGGATCCTGCTAAGAAGAAAATTGCACTGGGGTACAAGCAGCTTCAGCCTAAGCCGTGGGAGACGGTATCGCAGAAGTATCAGGCAGGGGATATTGTGAAGGGCAAAGTGGTACGCATCGTGCCGTTTGGTGCTTTCGTGCAGATTGAGCCCACGGTAGATGGATTGATCCACATCTCTCAGATTGCTGCACACCGCCTTGAAAAGGTGGAGGACGCATTGCGCCTGGGTGATATCGTGGAGGCCAAGGTGCTTGAGGTTAACGCCGAAAAGCACAAGATCAGCTTGTCGCGCAAGGCGCTGCTGGCCGTCGAGGAGAAGCCTGTAGAGCAGAAGGTGATGACTACCAATGAGGAGGATTTCAGGTATGAGCTTCCTCCGATACAGGAGTCCACGATTTCGCTCGCAGATTTCTTCCCAAAAAAAGATGAATAATAGTTGTTGTTTTGGCAATAACTATTAAAGACCTCACAAAATATATTAAGACCCCCTTTACATTGGTCGTGATGCAAGTCGCGACTCTCTTTTTTTGCTTTCATATGGAAGGATATGTAATTCATGCGGCGAAGAACGGGATATGATATAATTAGATAATAAAGCGATGCGGAGGATGCCTTGAAAGTACAGCAGATTAAACGACGCTCTTTTGTCTGGACGTTTGCTAACAGTCCTGATTGGAATCTGAACGTTCAATTAATACGGGGGGAAAGGTTTGATTACGTTATAGATACCGGTCTTGGCTCTGAAAGCATGAGACCCGTAAAAGAAAAGCTGACATCGGGAAAGCCGATCATTATTATTAATACCCATTTTCACTGGGATCACATCTGGGGCAACGCGGCGCTGGATGCCGCCATGATTGTGTCGCACCAACTGTGCAGGAAGCGGATGGAAACGCGATGGGACGAAATGATCCGAAAGAACGGAAGTTATATTGACGGAGATGCGGTGAAACGGTTGCCGGATATCGTATTTGATGAGGGGTTATATTTTCCGGACGATGGCATTCGGGTGTTTTACTCGCCGGGACATACGGAAGACGGAATCGGTGTTCTGGATGAATATGATGGGGTGTTGAATGTCGGCGATAATATCGGAGACGACCGGGAACATATCATGCCGGACCTGGAATGCGACAAAACCGTTTATGACGCATCGCTGCGTCATTATATCAAAACAGGTGCGGATACCGTGGTGTCGGGCCATAACGACGTAATGAACGCGTCGGTTTTTGAAGAGATTCGCAAGCGGCTGTAATCGTTGCGGCAGGATTATGCAATTGCATATGCTGCCGTGTTCCTCTATAATGAAACCAAACGGATTTGGGAGATGCCATGAAGAAAACGCTGATGGTCGTAGATGGTAACAGCCTCATGTACCGCGCTTTCTACGCGCTGCCGCTGCTTACCAACAAGGAGGGTCAGTATACCAACGCGGTATACGGATTCTTTTCAATGCTCATCAACGCCCTCGCATCGGTAAAGCCCGATTGCCTCGCCATCGCGTTTGATATGAAGGGTAAAACATTTCGTCATGAGATGTATACAGAATACAAGGCCGGACGCAGGGAAACGCCTGATGAGCTGATTCCGCAGTTTGATCTGCTGAAAGACGCGCTGCGTGGTATGGGCATTGCCGTACTGGAGAGCGAGGGATACGAGGCAGACGATATACTGGGGATGCTCTCCAAGCTGGCGGAAGCGCGCGACGCCGATTCCGTGCTGCTGACGGGAGACAGGGATGCGCTGCAGCTGATATCATCCCATTGCCGCGTGATGCTGACACGCAAGGGAGTGAGCGAGCTGGCACTTTTCGACAGGGAAAAGCTGAGCGAAGAATACGGTCTGGAACCCGCGCAGATCATCGACCTGAAGGGGTTTATGGGCGACGCTTCGGATCACATTCCCGGCGTTCCGGGCGTAGGGGAGAAGACCGCGCTGAAGCTGCTGCATGAATACCGGGACATGGACGGCGTATATGCGCAAATTGACAATATCGCGGGCAAGCTGAAGGAAAAGCTCTCGGTTAATCGGGAGCTCGCTTACCTCAGCCGCACGCTGGCCACCATCGACACCAATGTGCCGATTGGCGTTACGCTGGACGATCTGACATTCGGCGGGATGACCGCGGAGGCGGCGAAGCCTGTGTTCGCGCGGTTTGGCTTCGGATCGCTGCAGAAAAGGCTGGAGGGTGGGGATGAAGGCATTCCGGTACCGGAAGTTCCGGCAACGGAGGCTGTGCGCATCTCGGATATACCCGCGCTGCGGGAAGCGCTGAAGCAGGCAGCGCATGCTGAGTTGGTGGCGCTTGATCTCGAAGGTGAGATTTCGTTCGCATTTGCCGGAGAAAAGGAATATATACTGCAGGTTGAGCATTCGCTGCTCAACGTGGACTTTACGCGCGAGATGGTGCTGGATGAAATGGCAGCGGTGCTCAGCGACGTGCGCATTCCCAAGCTGCTTCATGACGCGAAACCAGCCATTGCGATGCTGCGCGAAGCCGGAATAGAGCCCAAGGGCATCGTATTTGATACCAAGCTCGCGGAATATGCGCTGGATCCGGGCACTTCGGATTACTCACTGCGCACGCTGGGAGAGAAGTACGGCGTTTCGGGCAGCGCCGCGGCGATACAGAAGCTTTATCCGCTGCAGAAAAAGCTGCTGGAGGACAACGGCTTGTGGATTGTTTACAGCCGCATTGAAGCGCCGCTGACGCAGGTGCTGCTGGATATGGAGCGCACGGGTTTTCGTATCGACAGGGAGGCGCTGCACGCGAGCGAGAGCGAAATGACGCGTCAGCTGGACGCGCTTACGCAGGATATATACACGCTGAGCGGGTATAACGATTTCAACATCAATTCCACCAAGCAGCTGGGACAGTTGCTGTTCGAGAGGCTGAGCCTGCCTGTCGTCAAGAAAATGAAGACGGGCTATTCTACCGATATCGAAGTGCTGGAAAAGCTCTCCGGCAAGCATCCCGTAATAGATAAGATTATTGAATACCGAAAACTGAGCAAGCTGAAGAGTACCTATATAGATGGTCTGGCCAAGATTGCCGACAAGGACGGCTTTGTGCATACGACGTTCGTGCAGATTTCCACCGTAACGGGGCGCATCTCCAGCAAGGAACCCAATCTGCAGAATATCCCTGTGCGCACGCAGGAAGGCCGGGAAATACGAAGGCTGTTCCTGCCCTCTTCGTCAGAAAGGAAGCTCGTCGCGGCGGATTATTCGCAGATAGAGCTGCGCATTTTGGCGTCCATCGCGGGGGATACCGTCATGCAGGAGGCATTCCGCGAGGGCTTAGATATCCACACGCGCACCGCCTCCGAGGTTTTCGGCGTATCGCTGGACGCGGTAACATCCGATATGCGCCGCAGCGCTAAGGCGGTCAACTTTGGAATTGTCTACGGCATCAGCGATTTCGGGTTGGCGAGGAATCTGGATATTCCCGTCAAACGCGCGGCGGAATATATCCGGCGCTATTTCGAGCGGTTTCCGGGGGTTCGCGCCTACATGGACGGCATCATCGAAAAGGCCAAAGCGGACGGATATGTAACGACGCTGCTGGGGCGGCGCAGATACCTGCCGGAGCTAAAATCCAACAACTACAATATCCGCAGCTTCGGAGAGCGTGCGGCGCTCAATACGCCCATTCAGGGAACAGCGGCGGATATCATCAAGCTGGCGATGATAGATGTTCACAGCAAGCTGCTGGACGGCGGCTATCAGTCCCGGCTCATCCTGCAGGTGCACGACGAACTGATCATCGACGCCGCGCCGGAGGAAGCGGGCGCGGTGGGAGCGCTGCTTAAAGAGTGCATGGAGAACGCCTACCCGTTGGATGTGCCGGTGGTTGCACAGCTCTCGGTGGGCGACAACTGGCTGGACGCAAAATGAAGCGAAGGATTATCGGAATTACCGGGGGCATAGGCTCCGGCAAATCAGAGGTTACCGCGTATCTGCGGCGCAGGGGAGAGCGTGTCATCTGCGCGGACGAAGTTGCGCGGCAGGTCGTGCGGCCGGGAAGCCGGGGCGCAGAGGCCGTACGTTCGGTTTTCGGTGACGGATTTTTCCTGCCGGGCGGTGCGCTCAACCGCGCGAAGCTTGCGCAGCGCGTATTCGGCGACGCAAATGCGCTGGAGAGGCTGAACGCAGCGCTGCACCCCGTTATTCTGGAGGAAATATGGGCACAGGCATCTTGCATACAGGGCAGGGTGTTTATCGACGCGGCCCTGCTGGTGGAAACGGGTATGCACAAAAAGGTAGATGCGGTATGGTTGATTACCGCTGACAGGGAAACGCGGATTCAGCGCGTCATGCTGCGGGATGACGCTTCGCGCGAGGCGGTGGAGAAGCGCATGGAAGGGCAGACAGACGACGAAAGTCGGATGAATGCTGCGGATGAAGTCATCGACAACAGCCAGGAGATTTCGGATCTGCATCGAAAGATTGATGCACTGCTGAAAGCGTACGGTGAGGAATGATATGAAAAGAAAAACGCGCGGCGGAAATGATGCGGCGAAGATGCGCAAGATATGGACGATCGTGTGCCTGATTGTGGTGTGCGCGACGGCACTGCTTGGACGCGGTGTGCTGGTTTATAAGCTATATCCGCTTCAGTACGAGGATTATATCACACAATACAGCGAGGAGTCCGGTGTGGATCCCTATCTTGTCTGCGCGATGATAAAAGCGGAAAGCAGCTTCAGACCGGGTGCAGTCTCAGGAGACGGGGCTGTCGGACTGATGCAGCTGATGCCTTCCACCGCGCAGGAAGTGGCGGACAAGCTGGGCGTGGAAGACTTTACGGAGGATATGCTGAAGGATCCGGAAGTAAACATCCGCTTTGGCTGCTACCATTTGAGTTACCTGATCGATTATTTTGACGGCAACCAGGACTATGCGATAGCGGCGTACAACGCGGGTATGGGCAACGTGCGGGAGTGGGTGAAGACTGATCCGTCGCTGAAAGAGATCCCCTATCCCGAGACTGAGAACTATCTGAAAAAAGTGAAGGCATATTATGAGATTTACCAAGGGCTGTATCAATTATAAACTGATCTGCCTGCTCCTGTGTGCGGCGCTGACAGCGTCACTGGGAGCGTGCGGCTCCAAAATGGCAGGGGCAACGATATCCGAAATACCACAATATACTCTGCCTCCTGTTGTGGGAGAGATAAAACCCGCATCCGGAGGAGATCTTACTTTTCCGATTCCGAAAAGTCCGGAATCGTTAAACGCGCTGAAGATTGATAATGTGGAGTTGCATAACCTGTATACGCTGATATACGAACAGCCGGTCCGGTTCGATATCAATGGAAAAGCACAGCCGGAGCTTGCCGAGACGTGGAGTGTGGATGATACTGGTACCATCTGGACATTCAAACTGAGGCAGGGCGTTCAGTGGCAGGGAGGCCATGGCGAAATGACCTCTGCCGATGTTCTTTATACGATCGGGCTCATCAAAGGCTATACCAGCGAAGAATCATCTTATGCCCAGTATAACAGCCATATTACGGATTGTGACGCTCCGGATGAATATACGATCACCGTCACTCTGGACAAGCCCAGCAGACTGGGCGTATATTTCATGACTTTTCCCGTTATGTGCAAAGATTACTGCGAAGACGGCGATCCGAATACGCAGACCCCTCTGGGGACGGGGCCGTATGAGGTGACTGAATACAATCCGGAAACGCAGATGCAGCTTACGGTGAATACGCTGTGGTGGAAGCAGTCGCCATATATACAGACGCTGACGGCGGTCTGCTACGAGGATCACGACGATGAGTTGGCGGTATTTCAGCAGGATCTGCTGGATTTCCTCACCACTTCGACCATTACGGTGGGTACGCTTAAAAACAGCCATCATGCGTATGCGGACTACCTGACGCAATATTATGATTGCATCGTACCGAATGCGGGAAGCGGGCTCTTCAGTGATGTCGGCATGAGGCAGGCTATCGGGTATGCGCTGGACAGGCGGGATATTATTTCGAAGGCGCTTCTTGGTCATGCGGTGGCTACGGATTACCCCGTGGCACCGGACTCTTTCCTGTCGGGCACATCGTCCAATATGTATGAATACAATCAGCAAAAAGCGCGTGAATTACTGGAAGCCGCGGGGTGGAAGGACAGGAATGGTGATGGACTCTGCGAGCAGGTTGACGGCACACAGGTCACCAACCTCGAAATTGTTTTACTCATACCGCTCATACAGGAAAATACGTACCGGCACGACGTTGCGGAAAACATCAAATCCCAGCTCGCAGAGATCGGTATCACCGTCAATATTACGGAGGTGGAGGCAACAGAGTACAAACAGCGGCTGGAGGACGGCTACTTTGACCTTGCGCTGTGCTCATTTTATCTCGACGACTATCCGGATATTTCCTTCCTGATAGGCACGGGCGGAAGCAAGAATTACGGTTCGTTTTCGGATGGAACGCTGGATGGTTTGATGGAGGAGTGCTTAAAGGCGCTGGACGAAACCTCCATGGCAAAGGCATTCCAAGCGATGGAGCAGCGGTTTATTGAGACCGTACCGCAGATCGGATTGTATTTCAGAACCAATGCGCTGTTGTACGACACCTCAATTGCTATCGCGGGGGACATGCGGGATCTGAATCTTTTCACCACGCTGCCGCAATGGTATCTGTTTATCAAAAACGAAGACGGTGATATCGTGCCGGTTTCCGAAAGCGTCGGCGCAAGCGCGACGCCAGAGGCATCTGCAGGCGCAACGCCTACCGCGACACCCGGCGGGGAGGACTGACACGTGGACGTCATCACGAGTACTAAAAATGAAACGGTAAAGTACGTGCGCAGTCTGCATGACGCAAAAGGCCGCAGCGTGAACCGGGAACTGCTCGTCGAAGGCGAAAAGTGCGTACGCGAGCTGATCGCGTTCCATAAGCATGGGCTGCGCAGTATTTTCGTTACGGAAGGCCGTTTTGAGGATGTCGTGCAGGAGGCTCGTTCGGAGGGAGCGCGCGTCTATACGGTTTTACCGCATGTGATGGAAGCGCTGTGCGACTGCAAGACACCGCAGGGCGTGGCAGCCGTTGCCGCCTTACCCGCATATGAGACGGTGTATGACGGTTTCATCATTGCGCTGGACGATGTACAGGATCCGGCTAACGTGGGAGCCATCATTCGCACGGCAGATGCCGCGGGATGCTCGGGCGTTGCGTTGTCCTCGGGCAGCGCTGACGCGTTTGCGCCCAAGGCGGTGCGCGCGTCCATGGGAAGCGTGTTCCATCTGCCGGTATTTAAAACCGAGCTGCCGGGGTATCTTGCCGCGCTGAAAAGCAGGGGCAGCCGTGTTGTCTGCGCTCACCTGAAAGGAGACGCCGATTTTGCGTTTGACTGGAGGCACACCTGCCTCGTGATTGGTAACGAATCGCGCGGGGTTTCAGACGCCGTGATGACGTGTGCGACCGACACAGTGCGCATACCGATGTATGGCAAGGCGGAAAGCCTGAATGCTGCGGTGGCCGCAGGGATTCTCATCTATAAAATCCGCACTTGAAAAGTCTTCAAGTGCTGTGCTATAATGCCTGCATTAAATGCGGTGAAGTCTGAACAGTATCGCTGCCAAAAGGCATGAGAAAGAGACGGGGCGCCATCGGCTGAAAGCGCCCGCTTGCACGCAGTGAGAACCTTCGCAGACTGAGCAGGGGCATATTTCCCCCGGAACGCGCCCGTTAAAGCGCTGTAAAGGAAGACGGTTAATCGTCTTTGAATTTGGGTGGTACCGCGGACTTTCGCCCCAAGCGAAGGTCTGTTTTATTATGAGGCCGGAAAGAGGCGCTTTTCGGTGCACGACTGCGAAAAACTAACCTGCTGAAGGGAGTAGGACTCTATGGATTATCAGGCGATGGACCAACTGGCAGCCTCCGCGCTGGAGGAAATATCGCGCTGTGCCACAACAGCGGATGCGGAAGCCCTGCGCGTCAGGTATCTTGGCAAGAAGGGTGAGCTCACGGGTGCGCTGCGCAGCATGAAGGACATTCCGGAAGCGGATCGCCCGGCATTCGGCAAGAAGGTCAATGAGGTGCGGGACGCGCTGACAGAAGCGCTGGACAGCCGGACGCAGCAGCTTTCTCAGGGCGAGAAGAATGCAAGCCTTAAGGCGGAGCGTGTGGATATCACGCTGCCCGGAAAAGGGCGGGATTTCGGCGGGCTGCATCCGCTGACGCGCGTCTATTATGAAATGCGCGACATATTTGTCAGCATGGGCTTCACGGTGATGGACGGTCCCGAGGTGGAGTACGACAAGTACAACTTCGAGATGCTGAACATCCCGAAGGATCATCCCGCGCGCGATATGCAGGATACGTTTTATGTCTCGGAGGATGTGGTGCTGCGCACGCACACTTCGCCGGTGCAAATCCGGACGATGCTCAGCCAGAAGCCGCCCATCCGTATGATATGCCCGGGCCGCGTTTACCGTATGGACGACGTGGACGCCACGCATTCGCCGGTATTCAACCAGATGGAAGGGCTTGTTGTGGACAAGGGCATACAGTTTGCACACCTGAAGGGAACGCTGGACAGCTTTTTGAAGGAACTGTACGGCAGCAACACAAAGACGAAGTTCCGGCCGGGTTTCTTCCCGTTCACGGAGCCCAGCGCGGAGGTGGACGCGACATGCGCAAAGTGCGGCGGCGCGGGCTGCGGCGTATGCAAGGGAACGGGCATGATCGAGTTGCTGGGCTGTGGCATGGTGCATCCCAATGTGCTGCGTATGTGCGGCATCGATCCGGAGGAATATTCGGGTTTTGCTTTTGGAATGGGCATAGACCGAATCGCCAATATCAAATACGGCATTACGGATATCCGGCTGCTTTTCGAGAACGATATCCGCTTCGTATCACAGTTCAGATAGGGAGGACGTTATGATAGCGCCTTATAAATGGCTCCGCGATTATGTGGAGATGGATATTGAACCGGCCGAGCTTGCCAAAAAGCTCATCATGGCAGGCACCGCGGTGGATCGCTTTGAAGAGCTTGGAGCGGAAATCAAAAGCGTTGTGGCGGGCAGGATTAACTCCATTAAAAAGCACCCTGACGCCGACAAGCTTTCTATCTGCATGGTGGATGTAGGCGATGAGGAACTGCAGATCGTCTGCGGCGCGCACAATATTTTCGAGGGCGCGCTGGTTCCGGTTGCGCTGGTGGGAGCCTGCCTGCCGGGCGGTCTGAAAATTAACAAAGGCAAGCTGCGCGGCGTCTATTCCAACGGCATGCTGTGCTCCGGAGCGGAACTGGGGATTTCCGAGGAGCAGTACGAAGGCGCGGGTGTGGATGGCATCATGATACTGCGTGAGAAAGCCGCTCCGGGTACGCCGCTGCGGGATTTGCTGGGCCTCACCGATGTGATGTTCGAGATAGAAGTTGGCGCCAATCGTCCCGACTGCCTCTCCATACTGGGCGTTGCGCGCGAATGCGCTGCCGCGCTGGATAAAGGCATCGCGCTGCCCGAGACTGCATACAAAGATGCCGGGGGCAGTATTGCAGATTACGTCTCGGTAACCGTTCGGGATACCGATCTCTGCGAGCGATATATTGCGCGGGCTGTTAAAAACGTGAAGATCGGGCCGTCACCCGAATGGATGCGCGAACGCCTGCAGTCGGCCGGTGTCCGCTCCATCAATAACATTGTGGATATCACCAACTTTGTGATGCTGGAAACGGGACAGCCGATGCACGCGTTTGATTATAACGATATTCGCGGAAAGCGAATCGTCGTGCGCCGCGCCAACTCGGGAGAGACGATCACCACGCTGGATGAAAAGGAGCGCGCGCTGACGGAGGATATGCTCCTGATCTGTGACGCGGAGGGACCTATCGCGCTGGCAGGCATCATGGGCGGACAGGATTCCGGTATACGCGAGAACACCGCGACGGTTGTTTTTGAATCCGCCAAGTTCTCGCTGGGCAACGTGCGCCGTACTTCACGTACGTTGGGTATGGCGACCGAGTCCTCGATGCGCTTCTCCAAGGGGATTGACGCCGCAGGATGCAAGACGGCAATGGATAGAGCGCTTCACTTGGTAGAGCAGTTGGGTGCGGGAGAGATTGTTGCGGGCGAGATTGACGTCTGTGCGGCGGATCTTTCACCTCGCAGTGTTTCGGTCAGTGCCGGCAAGATAAACGCGGTGCTGGGTACGGCGCTCCCGGCGGAGGAGATGGCCGCGCTGCTTCGGCGTGCGTTCATTGCCACTTCGCTGGAGGGCGAGGTGCTGACATGTGAAATCCCCAGCTTTCGCGGCGATATCCGTATCGGAGAGGACATTGCGGAAGAGGTGGCACGGATTTACGGGTACGACAGGATTCCGATGCAGCCTATCACGGGTCTGGTGCAGCGAGGCATGATTCCGCCAAGTGAGAAGTGTGTCGATAAAGCGCGCGCCCGGCTTACCGCGCTGGGGTTCTTTGAGTGCGTGACGTATTCGTTCTGCTCACAGGCGGAGCCGGACAGACTGGGCCTCGCAGCGGACGACGAGCGCCGCGGCATGGTACGCATCATTAACCCGCTGGGCGACGAACAGGGCTGGATGCGCACCTCGCCGGTTCCCGACATGATGCGCGTGATTGCGCTGAACCTGAATAAGAGGACACAGAACATCCGGCTGTTTGAAACGGGCCGGGTGTATCTGAAAAAAGCAGACGCGCTGCCGGAAGAGAGAAAATACATCTGCATGGGCATGTGCGGCGACGAGGATTTCTTCTCGCTCAAGGGTGCGGTGGAGAATCTGCTGGACGTGTACGGACTCCGTAACCTGCGCTTCTTGCCCGAATCTTCCGACTATTACCACCCGGGCCGACGCGCGGGGATATATATCCGGCATGAAAAGTTGGGTGAATTGGGAGAAATTCATCCGGACGTTGCGGAAAAATACGGCATCGAGAAGCGCGTTTACATCGCGGAGCTTTCCGTGGCAGCCATTTGCGCGCATGCGGACGAGGCAATTCGGTACGAGCCGCTGCCGAAATTCCCGGCGGTTGAGCGTGATATTGCGCTGACGGTGGATGAGGAGGTAACGGCGGGCAGTCTGCTGGAATGTATCCGAAAGCACGCGGGGGCGCATTTTGAGCGCGCGTCGCTGTTTGACGTTTATACCGGCGAAAAGCTGGGCGCGGGCAAAAAGAGCCTTGCGTTTACCATCGTATTTCGCGCGAAGGAGAGAACGCTCACCGACGAGGAGGCAAACGAAGCACGGGATGCCGTGGTTGCGGCGGCCAGCAAGGCACATGGCGCTGCGCTTCGCGAATGATACAACATTGTGTATAGACGGTTGTTGAAATAATCACTATGTTGGTATATAATAGTACTAATTATAGGGGTTTTGGGGTGCTTGACGCTGTATGGAAAAGACACGAACGATGGTGAAGATTTGCGGCAAGGAATACATGATGGCCGGCTACGAGAGCGAAGAGTATATTCACCGTGTCGCCATCTATGTGGACAGAAAGATGTCGGAGCTCAAAGGCCAGTACGTCAATCTGAATCCCGGTACGCTGTCGGTGCTTACGTCTCTGAACATCGCGGACGATCTTCTGAAACTGCAGGAACAGTTTGACGCCCTCAGCGCAGAATACGGTAAGCTTGCCGAGGAAAACAAGGGCCTGCGCCCGGAGATGTCTTTCGAGAAAGACGGGCACCGCTCCAACGTGTCCTCTATCAAAAAGGACAAGGGCCAGCTGTTCGACAACTATAAGTGAGCAGACTGGGTAAAGACTTCGGCTAAGCGTACCTTGCTTGGTGCGCTTATTTTATGGGACGAAGGTTTACAAATTCGACATAAACACACATTGAAAACGCCTATTAGGCACTATATACTGAATATAAAATATTGGGATGGAGTGAAAGAATGGTCAATCTGCCGATCAGCGAGCTGTTTAACGGGAATTTTCAGGGGTTTTTCATCAATCTGCTTTTGATATTGCCCGCGCTCGTGATTGCCATTTCGTTCCACGAGGCCGCGCATGCCTGGATGGCCTGGAAGATGGGAGATCCCACGGCCAGGAATCTTGGCCGCGTTACGCTGGATCCCACCAAACACTTCGATTTGCTGGGTTTTTTATCCTTCGCTTTGATAGGCTTTGGCTGGGGCAAGCCCACGCCAACGAACCCGCGCAACTACTATAACTACAAAAAAGGCAATGTGCTGGTTGCGCTGGCGGGCGTCACGACCAACCTGATAATATCTGTGGTGACGACGGGCATCATATCGCTGATGTACGCGCTGGGGGCCTTTAGCAGCGTTACGGGCAGCACGCTGGGCAATATCATGGGGATTCTGCTCGTGATATTGTTTGAGGTTGCGCTGCTCAACATGGTGCTTTGCTTCTTCAACCTGATACCGATACCGCCGTTGGACGGACATCACCTGGTAAAGGGTTTCATTGCGCGCAGGAGCCCGAAGTTTTATATGTACTATAATCAGTATGGCTATCTTGCCCTGATTGTGCTGCTGTTCCTGGTGCCGGGTGTCAGCAGCGCGTTTTTTGGCCTTATCGTTTGGGTGTTTCAGTGGGTTGTACGGCTGTTCGGCGCTTCGGAAGCGTTTGCCGTATTTCTTCGGATCTTGAGTTTATTATAATGCAAAATGATGAATATAAAGTTCATATTGAGCAGTTTGAAGGGCCGCTGGATCTGCTGCTGCATCTGATAGGCCGCGCGCGCATCGACATCGAGCAAATCTTCGTGTCGGAGGTGACGGGGCAGTTCTTATCGTTCGTTTCCGAGATGCAGAGCCTGCCGATGGACAGCGCGAGCGAATTTCTGGAGATGGCGGCTACGCTGCTGTACATCAAGTCCCGCATGATGCTGCCGCGCAGCGACGAAGAGGACGAAGAAGAGGAAGTTGATCCGGAGCAGGAGCTCATCGAACGGTTGAAGACATACAAGGCCTTCAAGGACGCGTCGGAGAAGATGCGGCCTCTGGAGGAGGGCGGCCTGTGTACATATTACAAGCTGCCGGAGGAAATTGCGTTCCCGGATGAGAAGTGGGAAATTGAGCAGATGACGCTTCAGGGGCTGTATGAAGCATTTCTGGAGGTGATGGCGCGCGTGCCGGATGCGCTGCCCGAGCGCTTGGAAACCATCGAAATTCAGCGCGAGACGTTTACGATGAAGGACAGGCGTCGACATATACTCGCCCTGCTGTCCGGGCAGAAGACGATCACGTTTTTCTCGTTGTTCTCCGATGCGCGTACGAGGCTGGAGGTCGCCGTCACGTTTCTTGCGCTGCTGGATCTCATCCACAAGAGCGTGGTAACCATTGCCCAGCCGCGCTGTTTCGAAGATATCGTAATCACCAGGATAAGTGAGGAAGCCGCGGTTTGACGGAAGAACAGCTAAAAAAAGCATTAGAGAGTATATTGTTTGTCTCTGGGGACGCCGTGGCGCTCTCGGAGATCGCGCCTGCGCTGGAGACAGACGAGGAAACGTTGTCGCGCGTGGCGGATGAACTGGCGGAAGAGAAGCGCCAGTCCTCACAGGCCGTGCTGTTGGTGCGGGTGGACAACAAGCTGCAGCTTTGCTCCAACCCGGAATACATGATATATATCGACCGGGTGCTTCAACCCATCAAGAAGACCCGGCTTTCTCAATCCACGCTGGAGACTCTGGCCATCATTGCCTACAAACAGCCCATCACGCGGTTTGAAATCGAGCAGATCCGTGGCGTTCAGTGTAACTATTCGGTGGCGATGCTGGTGGAGAGGGGTCTCGTTGTGCGCGTGGGGCGCAAAAAAGCGCTGGGAAACCCGATGCTCTACGGTACCAGCGATGAATTTCTGAGACATTTTGGCATATCATCGCTTCAGGAGCTTCCCGCTTTGAAGGAAGGATAAACGTATTTATTTCATATTTTAGATAATACTAACAACGTCGATTCTTTTTTTGGAAAGGCGTTGTTTTTGATTTACCTTGCATGGGCTGCTCTGGCCGCGGTGATCATACTGTTTGTCACATGCCCGCTGAAAGCGGAAATACGGCAGGATAACCTGCGCGTACATCTGGGCATACGGTTTCTGTTCATCCATATCCGGCGGGAGTATGAGATACGCCCTGATAGCGGCGGATACCTCGCTCTGTATGAGCTGAAGAAGAAGGAAGAGAAAAAGGTCACCACCCTGAGAAAGCTGCTGGCGAAAGACAAGGGCGAGGCTTCAGAGGTTTCTTTGGTCAATCTGTTAAAAATCGTAGGGCAAAACAGACGCGAGGGAAAGGAACGTAAGGCTTTTTCATATCTGAATAAAAAGAGCCGGTTTGATGTCGGCATAATGGCCGCTATCGGCATCGGGGACGCTTATTATACCGCTCTTTTGTGCGGATGGGTTGCGGCGGTGGGGAACGCCTTTTGCGCTGCCTATACAAGAGGCAATAAGCATTTTCGAATATCCGTTAAACCGGAGTTCAACCGCCTTTCTTTTTCGCTCCAAACCAACTGCATAATCGCCATCACGCTTGCAAATATTATACTTGGATATTTTATCTACAAAATGAAAACGAGGGGTAAAGAAAATGCATCCAATCGAGAACATCATGCAAACTGCGATGTCCAAAATTAAAGAAATCGTGGACGTGAATACGATAGTAGGCGATCCGGTTGTCTCTGCAGACGGTTCTACCATTATTCCCATTACAAAGGTAAGCTTCGCGTTCGTCGCGGGCGGCGGTGAATATGGAGACGGTGCGCAAAAGTCGTCCTCTCAGGGGGGGCAGGAGTCAGGCTATCCTTTCGCCGGCGGCGCAAGTTCCGGGATCAGCATTACTCCGGTGGGCTTTCTGGTCGTAGACGAGTGCAATGTGCAGCTGCTGCCAGTTACCGGCAGGAGCATAGTTGAACAGATTGTGGAATCGATACCGGACCTGATCACTGAAATCAAGGATGCAGTACGAGGGAAAAGAAGCGGCGAGGTGGAATAACGCGTGAAAAAGACGGTTCCGAAATTATTGGCGTTTATAATAGCTTTCAGCGCCATCTTCGTTTATAATATTAAAGACTCACGGGCGGATATCGGCGTTTCCGCGGAGTCGGCGATACTGATCGAAGCCCGGACGGGACGCATACTGTTCGAGCAGAATGCGTATGAGGAACTGCCCATGGCTTCTACCACCAAGGTGATGACAGCCATTCTGGCAATCGAGAACAGTGACCCGGATGATATCGTCGTGGTTTCTGATAACGCGAGCGGTATTGGCGGATCGTCGGTATGGCTGGATGTGGGAGAAAAGATGTCGATGTCTGACATGCTGTTTGGATTAATGCTGCGCTCGGGCAACGATGCCGCGATCGCTATCGCGGAGCATGTCGGCGGAAGTCTGGATGGTTTCGTCGAGATGATGAACGCCAAAGCCAAGGAACTGGGCGCGTATCACACACATTTTGCCAACCCTAACGGGTTGCCGGCGGAAAACCACTACACGACCGCCTACGACCTCGCACTTATCTGTGCGTATGCCATGAGTGAGCCGTACTTCTGTGAAATCGTCAAGACACAGTACAAGACGATTCCATGGGAGGGACACGAATGGGATCGCGTGCTGATGAATAAGAATAAGCTGCTGTACGACTACGAGGGCTGCAATGGCATCAAGACGGGGTATACCGACGCGGCAGGCCGCTGCCTCTGCTCCGCGGCAATGCGCGACGGCATGCAGCTCATATCGGTGGTGCTGGATGCGCCCGACATGTTCAACGACTCCCGGCGGATGCTGGACTATGGGTTTGAAAACTATTCGTACAAGACGCTGGTGTCCGCGGGTGAGCATGTGGGCGACGTCAGCGTGGCCCACGGGATGGAGGACAGCTTTCCCGTGTATACCGACGAGGATGTGGCGTATCCGCTGACTGATGAAGAGTATGCGCGCGTTCAGAAGAAGGTGTACATCGAATCATCCGTGGAAGCGCCGGTGGCGCAGGGGCAGGTTGTGGGCAGCGTTGATGTCTGGCTGGACGGGAAAAGGGTATATTCAGCCAGCCTGAAGGCAGCGCAAGACATCGGGGACAACTCGTATTGGTATCAATTGGACAAGCTGCTGGAGATGTGGATTTCACCGGCGGCTTAAAGCCGGGGAGGAATCTGTGAGGTTAAATCGATATATTGCCATGTGTGGCGCAAGCTCGCGCCGCGGCGCAGATGTGCTGATTGCCGCTGGGAGAGTGACGGTTAACGGGGAAATCGTGGTTACAATGGGGCCGGAAATCGATCCGGAACGGGATGAGGTGCGTGTCGACAACCGCCCGCTCAAGCTGGAAGAGCGAAAGGTGTACATCATGCTCAACAAGCCTGTCGGATATATCAGCGCCTGCAGCGACGATCGGGGAAGAAATACTGTGCTGTCGCTGATAGAAGGCGTGGAGGAACGAATTTTTCCGGTGGGCCGATTGGATTACGATACAGAGGGGTTGCTTCTGCTGACTAACGACGGCGATTTTGCTTATAAATGCACCCACCCGTCTGGAGAGGTAAAGAAGCGGTATCTTGCCGTGACAGACGGAATGCTTAGTGATGATGCAATTCGACAGCTGCGCCGGGGTGTGATGCTGGACGGAACCCTTACAAGCCCTGCCGTGGTAGAGATTAAGCGCAGGACGCATGAAGCGACGGAGATTCTGATAACCATTCATGAGGGCAGGAACCGACAGGTGCGGCGCATGATGGAAGCGGTGGGCTCTGCCGTCCGCTATTTGAGGCGGGTTTCCGAAGGAAACCTGGAGCTTAAGGGCTTGAAACCGGGGGAATGGAGATATCTGACAAGGGAAGAGATTGAAAACATGACGCCCTGACGAAGGGCTTCTATTTTTTTTGCCTTTTGTTGAAAAGGCGAAAGGAAAAAGGGGATTAATGTAGAATAAAGAATACGGGGTAGGATAGGATTATTTTATAGCGTGCCCTATAGTATAAATGGAGGTATTACATCATGGGCGAACAAAGCGGCTTTGATGTATTGGCAAAAAAGCGGCAGCAGCTGCTTTCAGCCAGTGTCAAAGAGAAGACTGACAATTCCAAGGAACAGCCTGGCCTGACCGCACGGGAGCGCCTTGCAAGGCTGCTGGACGATCAAAGCTTCGTGGAAACAGACGCCTTTGTACAGCAAACCGGCGCATCGCAAAGCGCACCCGGCGAGGGTGTTGTCACCGGCTATGGTGCGGTCGATGGGCGGGGTGTCTATGTGGTGTCGCAGGACTTCGCGGTGCTGGGCGGCGCGATGAGCGCCATGCACGCGGCGAAAATTTGCAAGACACTGGATCTCGCGGGGAAGACAGGATTGCCGGTGGTGCTGCTGCTCGATTCGATGGGTGTGCGTTTAGGGGAAGGCGCTGCCGCGATGAATGGCTTTAGCAGTGTGTTTGCGCGTCTGGCACGCCTATCGGGCGTGGTGCCGGTGATAACGCTTGTATGTGGTCAATGTGCGGGTACTGCTGCGTTCTTTGCCCCACTCAGCAGCTTTGTGATTATGATCAAGGGAGTTGGCGGCGTATTTACCGCTGCGCCCGGTGCCTTTAACAAGACTGAGGTTGCGCCCAAGCCGGATCAAATCGGAGGTGCGGCGGCGCTTGCGAAGCAGGGCGTTGCGCATTTTGAGTGCGCTTCGGAAGCGGAAGCGTTTGCTTGTGTCGGTCAGCTGCTGTCGTATTTGCCCGACAACAACCTTGTGGACGCGCCGGACGCGAACTGCAATGATGATCTAAACCGCATGATTGAGAACTATGCCGGAGATTATGACACCCGCCAGATGGTGCGCTCCGTTGCGGACAACGGCGTTTTCTTTGAAACACAAGCCGCGTTTGCATCCTCGCTGATCACGGGCTTTGCACGCATCAACGGACGCAGCGTGGGCGTGGTTGCTTCCTCCGGTGCGGCGCTTTGCGAGAACGCATGCGCCAAAGCGGCGGGATTTGTGAGCCTGTGCGATGCTTTTGGTCTTCCCGTCATCACGTTCGTGGATACGATCGGATTTACGCTGTCCGAGAAGCAGGGCGGCATTCTGAGTGCGGGCGCGGCGCTGGTAAGCGCGTATGCCGAAGCGACGGTTCCGGTGATTGCCGTGATTACCGGCAAGGCGATTGGCGGCGGCTATGTGGCGCTGGCATCGCGCGCGCTGGGCGCGGACATGGTCTACGCCTGGCCGCAGGCACAGATTTCCTGCCTGTCGGAAGAAGCCTCCGCCATTGTGATGGGCGAGGACAAAGCGGAAGCGCTGGCTTCTCCGTTTGAAGCGGCGGAAGCGGGCTTAGTGGATGAGGTTATCTATCCCGCGGAAACGCGCCAGCGTATTGCGGGCTCTTTAGAGCTTGCGATTGGCAAGCGCGAGAATCGCCTGCCCAAAAAGCACGGCGTACGCTAGGGAGGAACGATATGTTTGGAAAGCGCAAGCATAAGGAACCGGAATCAGTTGGTCAGCCGCAGCCGGTGTCTGCCGTACAGGAAGCCCCGCGCGAGGACGCAGCGCTGATAGCGGTCATCGCAGCGGCTGTAGCCGCAATGATGGGGACATCGGCCAATGGCATCGTCATACGTTCGCTGCGCCGCAGCCGTCCCTCGACGCCCCAGTGGGGGATCGCGGGACGGGTACAGAATATCAACCACGAATTTTGATTAATCGGAGGAACGGGATATGCGTAAGTTCAAAATCAACGTCAATGGTGTAAGCTACGAAGTGGAAGTAGAAGAAATCGGCAGCGCGTCCTATGCGCCGGCTCAGGCGGTACAGACAGCCGCGCCCGCCCCGGCTCCGGTTGCAGTGTCAGCGCCTGTTGCGGCGGCTCCTGCAGCGGCGCCGGCGCCTGTTACGGCCACTCCGGTGGAGGCGGGAACACAGATTAAATCGCCAATGCCCGGTACGATACTCGATATTAAGGTCAGCGTAGGGGATATGGTTAAGCAGGGCGACGTGCTGATGATACTGGAAGCCATGAAGATGGAAAACGAGATTCAGGCAGCTGGCGTTGGCAAAGTAGTCGGTATCCACACATCCAAGGGAGCCGCGGTGAACGCGGGCGAACTGCTGATAGTCATTAGCTGATGCTACTGCAAAAAACATGCCAGTCCGCGCGTTCGTCCTTTTAGCCGGAAATCGCGACCGCGCAAAGCGCAATTGAATGGAGGATACTTTATGGGAAAAGTATATATAACGGACACCATACTGCGCGACGCACACCAGTCTCAGGCTGCGACGCGCATGAAAACATCGGAGATGCTTCCGGTGGCAGATCTGCTCGATAAGGCGGGCTATTGGTCGCTGGAAGCATGGGGCGGCGCAACCTACGATTCCTGTCTGCGCTTCCTGTATGAAGACCCGTGGGAACGCCTGAGGAAACTGCGCGCAGCGATGCCCAATACGCGCCTGCAGATGCTGCTGCGCGGGCAGAATCTGCTGGGTTACAAGCACTATGCGGACGACATGGTGGACCTGTTTGTCAAAAAGGCTATCGAGAACGGTATCGACGTAATTCGTATATTCGATGCGTTGAATGACACACGCAACATGAAGCGTGCCATGGAAGCCACGAAACGATATGGCGGCCACTGCGAGGCAGCCATATCGTATACGACCAGCCCGGTGCACACGCGCGAATATTTCGTAAAGCTTGCCAAAGAACTGGAGGAGATGGGCTCGGATACCATCTGCATCAAGGACATGGCAAACCTTTTGCTGCCTTATGAAGCATATGCGCTCGTAAAGGATATGAAAAAAGTCATCAAAGTGCCTATTCACGTCCATACGCACAATAAAGCCGGTACGGGAGATATGACGTATCTGAAGGCCATTGAAGCGGGGGCGGAGATTGTGGACTGTGCGCTTTCCACGATGTCCAACGGCACGGCGCAGCCGTGCACCGAGTCCCTGGTTGCGACGCTCCAAGGCACGGAATACGATACCGGAATGGATATCACGCTGCTTAACAAAATTGCGGAGCACTTTGCGGGTGTCTCCAAACGCCTGATGGACGACGGTTTCCTGAAGCTTGATGTGTTGGGCGTGGACATCAAGACGCTGATTTATCAGGTGCCGGGCGGAATGTACAGCAACATGCTGGACCAGTTGGAGAAGCAGGGAGCTTTGGATAAGCTGACACAGGTGCTGGAGGAAGTACCGCGCGTGCGTGAGGACTTTGGATTCCCGCCGCTTGTTACGCCCACTAGCCAGATAGTGGGTACCCAGGCCGTGCTCAACGTGGTGGCGGGCGAGCGTTACAAGATGGTGACCAAGGAGAGCAAAGCACTGTTGCGTGGTGAGTATGGCCGCCTGCCCGCGCCGGTGAACGAAGATGTACGTAAGAAGTGCATTGGCGACGACGTCGTGATTACGCATCGTCCCGCCGATGACATTGCACCAGAGCTTGATAAGTATCGCGAGGAAGTCAAGCAGTACAGCAATGCCGAGGAAGATGTGCTCTCATATGCGATGTTCCCGCAGGTAGCACCGAAATTCTTTGAGTTCAGACGCGCTCAGCAGAAGGGCGTGGACAGCTCTACGCTGGATAAAAAGAATATGATTCATCCCGCGTAATTTTATCGAAGCCGGCGGAGCGCTGCTCCGTCGGCACTTGATATTTAGCCGATTTTGCGGTAAAATGGTTCATAAGAGTTTGTGATTTTTTTAATTATAAGGAGGAGAACTTATGGCAATCAAAGTTGGTATCAATGGTTTTGGACGCATCGGGCGTCTGGTTTTCAGGGCTGCGGTGGAGAATCCGAATATTGAGGTACTGGGAATTAACGATCCCTTTATCGATCCTGAGTACATGGTGTACATGCTCCGCTACGACACCGTGCATGGCCGTTTTAAGGGCAGCGCGTCATCCAAGGAAGGCGCTATAGTCGTCAATGGCCGCGAGATCAAAGTGTACGCCTGCATGAACGCTTCCGATATTCCGTGGAGCGAGTGCGGCGCGGAGTACATTGTGGAGTCTACGGGCGTATATACGACAACGGAGAAGGCCAGCGCTCACTTCACGGGCGGCGCAAAGAAGGTTGTTATTTCCGCCCCTTCCGCTGATGCCCCGATGTTCGTTATGGGCGTCAATCAGGATGTTTATAAGCCGGAGATGAAGGTTGTTTCCAACGCGTCCTGCACGACCAACTGCCTCGCACCTTTGGCGAAGGTTGTTGACGATAACTTTGGTATCGTTGAAGGCTTGATGACCACGGTGCATGCCACCACGGCTACCCAGAAGACTGTTGACGGTCCCTCCAAGAAGGATTGGAGAGGCGGACGTGGTGCTGCGTTCAACATCATTCCGTCGTCCACAGGCGCCGCAAAGGCGGTTGGCAAGGTTATCCCGAAACTCAATGGCAAGCTGACCGGCATGTCGTTCCGTGTTCCCACGGCTGACGTGTCTGTCGTCGACCTGACCGTGCGTCTGGAAAAGGCCACAACGTATGATGAAATCAAGGCTGCCATGAAAGCCGCTTCCGAAGGTGAACTGAAGGGAATTCTCGGATATACGGAAGACGCAGTGGTTTCGTCCGACTTCATCGGTGACGCGAGGACCAGCATCTTTGATGCGGATGCGGGCATTATGCTGAACCCCAACTTCGTGAAGCTCGTCTCCTGGTACGACAACGAATGGGGTTATTCCAACAAGGTTCTGCTGCTCATCGAGCATATGGCCAAGGTAGACGCGAAGTAACATTCTGTTAAGCCTGTAAAGCAGCCCGAAAGGGCTGCTTTTTTATCGACAATATACCCATTATATCGACAAAATAACATTTCTTATTATATCGACTATTTAATGTATGTTAGATACAGAGTTGACAAATGATAGAAAACTATGGTAGGATGACATTGATAGGGACAATCTGATGGAGGAAGAATGAACTTTACCGTATCCAAGTACGTATTCGACTTTCTTCTTGACCACATGCTTGACATCCATCGCAGGAAGATGAATATTGTCAGTCCGTATACAATTGATTATGACTCTTACATGAGTAAACTGAACTGTCTGAACGGTTACATTCGTGGGATCGAGGCATTTCTTGAAGACTCGAAACCTGCGGATATCAAAGATGAGATTCCGTTTGTGATCATTGGCAGCACCGTCCACTTACGCGCCATAGGGACTGATAAAAGGAAGATAGTAAAGATTATATTGCCGAAGGATGAAAGTCATCGAGAAAAAGGAGTGGAAGCGCATCACTGCTTTTCTGAATGGGGACATGAACTAATGCTGAAAAAGCCGCATGAGCGTGTGCATATAGAACCTGGAGAAGAGCATATTGTTGAGAGTATTCATGTAAATGCCGCACTTTTCGTAAGAAATAATAACAATGAAAATTAATAATTATGTAGGTTTGTCAAACATGTTGGACAGTATAGGAGCGCAGATAATCGACTGGTGAACGCCAACCGAGTGGACGCATGGGAATCTTGTTGGAACGGTATCGATAGACTTCAAGCTGCAGCTTGAAGT
>JAEWRI010000015.1 GCA_023460085.1 Bacillota bacterium
CTGGCGGCAACTTATTTTCATGCACCGCCTTATACCAGTGACCGTGCAAAGCAAAAAGTAGTTGATTTAGCACAGAAGGTGTCAAAGTATACGGGACCGATTAAGCTCTTTGTCGTAAACTTTACAGATATTCAGCTTTACATCTATGATCAATGTCCTCATGAGGAACTGACTATCATTATGAGAAGATATATGATGAAGATAGCAGAACGGATAGCCAATCAGGAGGGTTGCCTCGGGTTGATTACCGGAGAGAGCCTTGGACAGGTTGCAAGTCAGACAATGCAGAGTCTGGCTGCTACCAATGAGGTGTGCGATATGCCGGTCTACCGTCCCTTGATCGCTTTTGACAAGAAGGATATCGTAGAGCTTGCGAAGGAAATCGATACCTTTGAGACCTCCATCCTACCCTTTGAGGATTGCTGTACCATCTTTGTTGCAAAGCATCCGGTTACGAAGCCCAGTATCAAAGTAATTAGGAAATCGGAAGAGAAATTAGAAGAGAAGATCAATGAAATGATAGAGACAGCATTACAGACAGTTGAGATTGTCAATGTGAAATAAAGGATGTAGCAGTTCGGCCATAAGCTCGATTTCGCTTTGCTTCATCTTGCTTAGGTAGAGCGCCATACAATTTTTCAACATAATATCCATGAGAAAGCAAGCTTTCTCTTTCCTATCATGTTGAAAAATTGTATGGCTGAACTGGTATAAAAATAGAGGTTGTCTCAACAGACAACCTCCATAAAAAGCATCAATTATTCAACAATGTAAGGCTTTAATACTGCAAGGATGCTATCATCCTCGCTATGAATGTTTAAATCAATGTTCTTTGATAAGTCGAGGCTGAAAATGCCCATAATGGATTTTGCATCTATAACGTATCTACCGGAAACCAAGTCAAAATCGGAATCAAATTTTGTCACGTCATTTACGAAAGCTTTCACCTTATCAATTGAATTTAAAGAAATCTTTACTGTCTTCATTAATAACTCCTCCTTTATTCGATATACGTATATACTATAATTTACCTAATTAAAAGTCAATATACAAAGTTCATAAAAATGAGATGTAAAGTTGTATAGGTAACCAGACTATTTATTATAATAATTGTAAAATGTCAGAAAGGAATATGAATTGGAATGAGAAAAACAGCGGCATTTTTGACCCTTGGCTGTAAGGTGAATTCTTACGAAACAGAGGCAATGCGCGGAATGTTTGAAGCGGCCGGCTATGATATCGTAGATTTTAAAGATATAGCGGATGTTTATGTAGTGAATACCTGTATGGTCACTAATATTGCTGACCGCAAATCACGCCAGATGCTGCATCAGGCAAAGAACAGAAACCCTCAGGCGATTATCGCCGCAGTCGGCTGCTATGTTCAGGCTGCAGAAGATGTACTTCTGGCCGATAGCGCAGTAGATCTTGTAATCGGTAATAATAAAAAATCAGACATCGTTACTATGGTTGAACGTTGCAGAAATAGTAATGATAAAGAGGAATTAGTAATAGATATCAATGCTGAGAAGGATTATGAGGAGCTTCATGTAATAACTACCATGGAGAAAACAAGAGCATTTATCAAAATCCAGGATGGCTGTAATCGTTTTTGCTCCTACTGTATCATTCCCTATGTTCGTGGTAGGGTAAGAAGTAGAAATGAAGAGGATATTCTTACAGAGATTACTCAGCTTTCGAAAAAGGGCTATAAGGAAATTGTGTTAACCGGAATACATATCTCTTCTTATGGTTCGGATCTGCTTAAGAAAACGATGTCTCTAGAAAATCATTCACGGGAGACGGAAGCAGAGACGGAAGCAACCAATCAGGAGCAGGATATTTACAACAGGCTAAGTATGGAGATGCCCTTAGCCCGGTTAATGGTAAGAATCGGTGAGATAGAGGGGATTGAGCGGATTCGACTCGGTTCTCTTGAACCAAGAATTATCACGGAAGAGTTTGTAAAAACAATTTCGACAATAAAGCAATTCTGTCCTCATTTTCATCTTTCTTTACAAAGCGGCAGTGATAGTGTCTTAAAAAGAATGAATCGCAAATATAGTGCAGGTGAGTATTATGACAGAGTCCAGCTGATACGTAGGTATTTCGAAAATCCTTCCTTTACTACCGATGTGATAGTCGGATTCCCAGGAGAGACACAGGAGGAATTTGACCAGACGATGGACTTTGTGAAGAAAGTTGGCTTCACCCATATTCATGTATTCAAGTATTCGAAGAGGGCAGGCACAAAAGCAGCGGTGATGCCTAATCAGATTCCAGAGGATGTCAAAAGTTTAAGGAGCGATAAGTTGATTGCCCTTTCTAATTTGCTGGAAAAGGAATACCTGACACAATTCTTGGGCAGAATAGAGAAAATTCTATTTGAAGAGTCTATGGAGGTGGAAGGGGTACGATATCAGGTAGGGCATAACGAACGATATCTTAAGCTAGCAATAAAACAGGAGCAGGAATTGTCCAACAAACTGCTGAAAGGTAAGGTTATAGGC
>JAEWRI010000016.1 GCA_023460085.1 Bacillota bacterium
CCTTGAAAGTAACCGGTACGCCGCTCGGCGCGTACAGGAGTCCGAGCCCTACGGGATATGCGTAATCCGTAGGAGCGATATTACCCGCACGCGAGCACAATGGAACAAAAAGATGCCCGTCAGGATCTGCGACGGCAGTTATCCCTCATCCGCATACGGTCGTACATCGTCGTATGTCTCAGAAGTTGCGGGCGACGAAAAGTCGCCCCTGCGATACGCAAACAGAAAAAACGATGCATCGCACACCGGTCTTATATCATCGTATCCGTAGGGGACGGCCTCCCGGACGTTCCGGCTGCCGTAACGGTAACATCCTGCATCCCGTGTTACCCGCTGCGCACATCGGCGCGTACAGGAGTCCGCGCCCTACGACTATTCATGTTATTATTCACTATTACCGATAGTTCAGCACGCTGGCGGCAGCCCTCTCGTCCGTGATCAGCACATCGATGTAGCGCCCGCGCAGTGCGCCCACGATGATATCCGCCTTGGGCTCACCCGCGGCCACACCGATGACGGTGGGAATGCGCTTGAGATCATCCAGCGACACCGCGATCATGCGGTCGCACAGCGATGAATGGCAGCGGTGCCCGTTGATATCGATGTAACTGCCGCAGATATCCCCGACCGCGCCTTCGCTGATCAGCTTCTCCGAGTCTTCAAGGTTGATATGGCCCGATCGAAACTGCGCACTGAGTTCGGGCTTGGTGGACCCCAGGCCGATGATGGCGAGATCGGTGCTCTTGATTTTCTGGAAGTGGCTCTTGATATGCGGCTCCTCCATCAGCAAATGGCGGAGGATCTTGCTCTGCACCATGAAGGGTGCCTGCAGAATATAGCTGTCGCCGCCCAGCGCCCTGCCGAGGTTCAATGCCATCATGCCCGCGTCAGTGTCGTTGGTCTTGTTGCCCATGCCGCCCAGCAGTTGAATTACATCCGCCCTGACCGGGCTGTCCGGCTTAATGTGCTGAACGATGCTGTGAATGGTGGTGCCCCAGGCGATGCCGATGAGCATGCCGGGCGAAAGCAGCGACGCGATGTAATCCGCCGCGGCCTGCCCCACCTTCTCCTTATCGGCCTCTGCGCTGTGGCCCTGCGGCACCACGATGGCGGCACGGATGCCGTACACATCGACGATGCGCTTGCCCAGCTCCTTGCCGTAGGACGAAACATCGTCGATGCGGATCTGCACGATGCCCTCGCGCACGCACGCGGAAAGCAGCCGCGATACGCTGGGCCTTGAAACATGAATCCGCTGCGCAATCTCTTCCTGCGAAAGGCCGTCGATATAGTACATCTTGGCAGCCATGATCATCGTGTCCCGCCTGTCCACCGCAATCACCATCCTTTGGAATTCATGATACTATATGGCGGCACAGGAAGCAAGTATTTTATTTCATTGCTTTTTTCAGTTTGCACATATGTTCATCACTCATTGCGCCAATATAAAGCAAGGCACCGAACCGGTAGCTCAGTGCCCAAAGTGGGGAGATAGATATGAGGTATTGCACCTTTTATAGCGAAACCCTGCTGAAACCCCTGCGTCTTCCTCTTTAAGCGCCTGCGCATTCCCACAGGGGCTTCAGGCAATCGATAGCCCGGCAATAGCGCCGGTACTTCTCATCATAAACCGCCTTCTTTGCGCTGTCGGGCATAACCACCCGCGATACCTTCGAAAATGTTCTGGAGGCTTCGCGCAGCGACGGAAAACAGCCCGCGGCCACACCGGCACACATCGCGACGCCCAGCGTACCCAGCTCCGCGTTGTCCGACACCTCCACCGGGTACCCCAGCGCGTCGGCAAACATCTGCACCCATACGCCGGAGCGCGTAACCCCACCCGCCATACGTACGGCTTCGGGCTTGCCGCGCAGCGCCAGCAGCCGTTCCACATGCATACGATGCGAGAAAACGACCCCCTCGTACACGGCGCGCAGCAGGTGCGCGCGCGTATGCCAGCCGGACATGCCAAGGAATCCTCCCGTCGCGTCCGGGCCGGAATTGGTACCATACAGGAACGGCAGAAACAGCACGTCGCTGTCCTCGGGCGCGGTCGACTGCACGAGCGCGTTGGCGGCTTCGTACCCCGCCTGTCCCGTACCTGCACCGCATTCCCGCAGCACCCATTCGAGGTTGCTTGCCGAGGTCATGCTGCCGTCCGTCACGAGGTAATACCCATCCAGGCAGTAAACCGAAGTCAGCAGCAGCTCCGGCGAAGCCAGCGGCTGTCTGGAGATGAACTCGTTGATACCCCACGTACCCGCGATGACGCAAAGTCGGCTCTCCTCCGTGAGGCCCGTCGCGATAGCGCACGAGGTGAGGTCGATGAGCCCTCCGGCCACCGGAATCCCCTCCGGCAGTCCCGTCAGGTCGGCAGCTTCTGCGGTGACGTGTCCGCACACCGCGCACGAGGGCGTTAACGGCGGCAGCAGACGCGCGCAGTGTCCGATGCCCATCGCTTCGAGTATGCCATAATCGTAATCGCGTTTGCCCTGATCCAGCACGCACGCCGCGGACATATTCGTGATCTCGCCATACGCCCTGCCCGTCAGCCGAAGCCGTATGAAATCAATACACCCCAGCGCCCACTTCGCGCGCGCCAACAGTTCCGGCCTGTTGTCGGACAGCCACGCCAGCAGCGGCGGCAGCTGCCCCGGGTACAGCGCCTGCATCACTTTCGGATATATCGCGTCCAGTATACCCTCACGCCGGAAGCGCTCCACATAGTCTTTTGCGCGCATGTCGGTGGAGTAGATGCCGTTCATCACAGACCGCAGCGCCTCGTCCACGAGATACAGCCCGTTGCCATGGCCCGAAACCGACACGCAGGCGATGGAATTGGGGTGTATGCCCGCGCGCACGATCACCTCGCGCACAACGGCGCAGTTGGCTGCCCAGAGCGCATCCGTATCGCGCTCAACGATGCCGCCGCGGCCGAGTATCGTCGGTACCTCCTGTGACGCGAAAGCCGCGGCTTCGCCGCTTTCGCAGTAAAGCCCGGCTTTCACATACGTACCGCCGTTATCGAGCCCCAGCAGATATTGCCTGCTCATCCGACACATTCTCCTTCTAGTCTGTCAGTTCGTCCACGATGCGTACGCGCTTCTCCTCCGGAATGGTGAGGCACACGCAATCGTTGGCGTAGGTACGCTCCGGCAGGGCGCACAGTATGTGCACTTCGCCGCAGCCATACGGAAATCCTGCCTGATGCCACACACCCGGCCGCGTCACCACTACAGTGCCCTTGGGTATCAGAAACACTTCAATGCGGTCCCATGGCTGCTCATCTTCGGGGCACGCGGGTGCGACATGCATCAGATAGTCGCCATCCAAGCACAGTATCGCCTCGCCCGTGTGGTTGTGGTACTCGGCATTTTCCGGCACCCACTGCGGCCTCGCCTTCACAACGCATGCCGAATACGAGACGGCTTCGACAAGCCCCAAAGGCTGCTGTACCATGTCACGGAAGAACTCCACGGGCGGTGCACCCAGCTTCGGCCCTTCGGGGTTCAATATGCTCGCAAACGTACCGTAAGGAGCAAACGCGTCGCGCGTCAGCTTTCTGATTTTAATTTCCTTCATCACTGCCTCCGGCGTTACGCCATCATCTCTTTATACTTGGCCTCAATATGCGCGATTTCGTCCGCAGTCAATTCCCAATCCGCCGCGCTGGCGTTCTCGTACGCCATCTCAGGTGTCGTCGCACCCATCAGAGAGCACGTCACACCCGGCTGAGAGAGCACCCAGTTGATGGACACCTGAGCAACCGTCGTACCCCTGTCCCCCGCAATGCCGCGCAGCACATCAAGGAACTTCTGGCACTTGGACCACATCGGCTCCTCGTAGAAAGAATAGAACGCCGAACGCAGCTCCTTGCCGCCCGTTACCGGCTTTTCCATCTTTCCCGTGAGTATGCCGCCGCCCAGCGATCCGTAGGTGATAACGCCCACGCCGTTCTTCTTGCACATCGGAAGTATTCCGTTATCAATCGAAGCGCGGTTCAGCATGTTAAGCGGAGGCTGTGCAACCGATATGTCCGCAATGTCGATGCCCTTCTGTATCAGCGTCGTATCAAAGTTCGATACGCCGATTGCGCGGATCTTCCCCTCCTCCTTGAACTTGACCATCAATGCCAGCGCATCGTCGATGCTGTTATTGAGATCAGGCCAGTGTATGAAGTAAAGATCGATGTAGTCCGTCTGCAGCCGGCGGAGGGAATCCTCCAGCTCGCGCCGCATGATGTTGGTATTGAGACAGCGCACGTATTCTCCGTCGATGCGCAGCACACCCAGCTTCGTCGCCAGCACGACCTTGTCGCGCAGGCCTTTGATGGCTTTCGCCACCACTTTCTCCGAAGCACCGTCCAGTCCGTACGCCGCCGCGGTGTCCACCATGTTGACACCCGCGTCGATGGACGCGCGAATGGCGTCGATGGAAAGCTTCTCGTCCACTTCACCGAAAAAGTCGTTGCCCATCTCCCATGTGCCCTGTCCGATGACGGAGATGTCGATGCCGCTGTTGCCCATTCTCCTGTATTTCATGTTTCAACCTCCATCTATTATTTTCGTTAATGATATTACTGCCGATTGCCCGCCTTCACAGCGGGACGACATTTTCCCGCGTCCTTGCCTCAGGCCATCGAATCGCCAGTGTTCAACGCTCTCTGCCCTATGCCGTGACGCTTTCCTGCGAAACCACATGGTTGAGCGCCACCGCCAGTACCAGCACGATGCCTATCGCCAGCGACTGCCAGTAATCCGGTATTACGCCCTTGAGTCCCTGCGTCAGACAGACGATGACGAGCGCGCCGATCACCGACTTCACCACGGAGCCCTCGCCGCCGGTAAATGCGGTGCCGCCCAGCAGCACGGCGATGATCGCCTGGGTCTCGAGGCCTTTCCCCGTGTTGGGTTCCCCGACGCTGGAGTAACTGGCGTTGGCGACGCCTGCCAAGGCTGTCAACACGCCCATCAGCATATACACGCCCCATATGGTCTTTACCACGTTGACGCCCGAAAGCTCCGCCGCGGTGCGGTTGCCTCCGATGGCGGCGACGTACTTGCCGAGCACGGTGCGGCGCTGCAGCACCACCAGCAGCACGATGACGAGCACGGCAACGATCATCGCCCATGACAGGCCATGAAGCTGCGGAATTGAAGGGAACGCGTCGCCGCGGGTAAAATCGTTGATCCATTCGGGCATTTTCAGCGTATCGGTGCTCTGTATGGACGATATGCCCTCCGGCACGAGATAACGCGCGATGCCCTGGTACACGCTCATGGTAATCAGCGTGGCGATAACCGGCGTGATCCGCATCTGCATGACGAGCCACCCGTTGATGCCGCCCGAAACAACTCCCAGCACCAGTGTCAGCAGCAGCGCGGGCCAGAAGCCCATGCCGCCGCGTACGAGAATTGCGAAAAACACCGTCGTCAGGCTCAGCATGCTGCCCACTGAAAGGTCGATGTTGCCCGAAATCATAATGAAAGTAAAGCACGCGCTTACGATGATCACCGGAACCGACATCATGAGTATGCGCATGATATTGTCCGCATACAGAAAGTTGCCGCGCTGGAACAGGTCGCCCTTGATGAGGCTTAAAGCTGCGACGACCAGCAGCAATATGACATAGACGTATATGGCCTTTACGGAACGTTTGGCGCGCTCTCTGCCGCCGATTGTGTTGCTCTTTTCATTCATACCGCTCACCCTTTCCCTTCGCCGCCGTCACTTGTTTCTTCTGTCCAGCGCATAGCGCTGCGCGAGTATGGCGAGGAATGTGACCACGCCCTTCAATATGAACTGCCATTCGGGCCGCAGCAGCAGACTGGTGGCCGCGGAAGTAACGACGCCGATGATAAACGCGCCGACCACCGTACCTGCCACAGAGCCGAAGCCGCCATTGATACTCGTTCCGCCCAGCAGCGTGACCACGAGCGCGTCGAACTCGAAGCCGCTGCCTCTGGCCGACATGCCCGTGCGCGTTTCCGACGCGAGCATGATACCCGTAACGCCCGCCAGCAGCGCGCTCAGCAGATACAGCAGCGTAATGTGGCGTTCCACCTTGATTCCGGAGAGCCGCGCCGCTTCACGGTTTGCGCCGATGAGGTACGTCCTGCGGCCAAACACCGTCTTTTTTTCCACAAACAGCGCCATCACCACCAGCGCAAAAGCGATGACCACCGCAATCTTGATAGGCCCTATCAGTGTAAGGTTGCCAACCACACCAAACACATCCGGCAGCCCCGCGCTGCGCTGCGCACCCTGCGTGATGACCTGCGCAATGCCGCGTGCAATGGACATGGTGCCAAGCGTGATAATAATAGAAGCTACGCGCATCTTTGCGATGAAAAACGCGTTGATGGCTCCGATTCCCAGGCTCGCCAGCAGTGCCAGCATCACGCTTACGCCGTAACTCATGCCAAGGCCCGTTGCCAGCTCCGAGAAGCCCGCTTTCTGCGTCTGGCAGAAGTACGCGCACAACACACCCGACATCGCGATGATACCGCCCACCGACATATCAAAATGACCGGTGATTAAAAGGAACGTTACTCCGATGCCGAGAATGACGATAAACCAGTTGTTCGCCAGCAAATTGAGCGCGATCTGCACCGAAAAGTACTTCGGGATGAGCAGGCTGGCCAGCGCGAAGGCAGCAATGAGCACCAAGAACATGGACAAATTAATGAAGCTCTCGTTGCTCATCTTCCCCCGTTTTTTGATTTGCACTTCGTTGTTCCCCACTTCAGCACACCCCTCCCGTACAAATATGAATGATCTGCTGCGGATCGATGTCCTTGCCGTTCTCAATTTCGGAGCGCAGCTCGCCCTCGTACAGCAGGAAGATTCTATCGCAGGAATAGAGTATCTCCGGCAGCTCGGATGAGAAGAAAATGATGGACTTGCCCTCCTTCGCGAGCTCACGGATAATCTGATAGATTTCGGCTTTCGCTCCCACGTCGATGCCGCGCGTCGGTTCGTCGAGTATCAGCAGATCCGCGTCCGCAAACAGGCACTTGGAGAACACCACCTTCTGCTGGTTGCCGCCCGACAGCTTCGCCGTCTCCTTCTCCATGGTATCGGTCTTGATACCCAGCTTGCCAATGTACTCCTTTGCCGCGGCCCTTTCCTTCGCGGAGTTGATGATGCCGCCGCGCGAAATCTTTTTGACGTTCATCACGGGGATGTTCTGCCGTATCGTGAGCAGCGTAAACAGCCCCTGCGTCCTTCTTTCCTCCGGAATAAACGCGATCCCGGCTTCAATGGCCTGCGAAGGACTGCTGCCCAGCTTTTTCCCCTTGCATTCAATCGTGCCGCTGTATTTATCCGCTCCGAATATGGCGCGCGCCAGCTCCGTTTTTCCCGCGCCGATGAGACCATAGAAGCCCACCGTCTCCCCCTTGCGAACCGTGAAGGAGATGTCTTTCAGCTTATGGCTGGAAACGTGGCGCACGTCGAGGCATACCTCTTCGGACTGCGCGTCTTTGGGAACGTAGGTCTCCATCACCGTACGGCCTATCATCAGCCGGATAAGCTCCATTCTGTCGTGAACTTCAGGAAGCGGCTTGGTCTCGATGTGCTTCCCGTCGCGCATCACCGTCACGTAATCGCCCAGCTCGAAGATTTCATCGAGCCTGTGCGAGATGTAGATAACCGTCACGTTCTGCTCGCGCAGCCCCTTGACAATTTTAAAAAGGCGCTCAATCTCGCTTTCGGTCAGTGCCGCTGTCGGTTCATCCATAATGATGATGTCTGCATCGGAGGCAACGGCCTTCGCGATCTCGATGATCTGCTTTTTGGCCACGCTGAGGCGTGAAACCCGTTCTCTGGGGTTTATCGTCGGATCGAGGTTTTTCAGCACCTCGATGATTTTCCTTATCTTATCGGTCTTGCGCAAAAAACCCAGCTTGGTATCCTCTATGCCCAGCGTCAGGTTTTCTTCCACCGTCAGCTGATCCACTACGTTGAGTTCCTGGAAAAGCGTGCTGATCCCCTTATGTCCCGCTTCCTTTGGGCTGCCTGCGCTGTACTCCCTGCCGTTCAGCAGCACGATACCCGATGTGCGGGGCAGCGCGCCCGTCAATATCTTGATCAGCGTGGATTTACCCGCGCCGTTTTCCCCTACCAGGCAATGGACCGTGTTCTTCACGATGTTGAAACTGACATCGTTTACCGCCCGGACGCCCGGGAAATCCTTGACCAGATTCTTGATTTCCAATGCGTAGCCATCCATACCCATTCTCCCCATTCCGTGTTTTTGGGAGGGGACACACTGTGCCTCCTCCCAAAACATCAACCCATTATGTCGCGATTGTTCAGCCGAGGTCGGCAGCTGTGAGGCTGGTGCCAAACTGCTCGTTGTACCACGCCAGTGCTTCGTCCAGCGTCATGTTCCAGGCATCCACTACCTGCACAGGTCCAAAGACTTCCTGAGCGGGATCAGACGTCGGAGCAATTTCGCCCATGTACACATCCACGATCATGTCGATGATCGCCTGGGAGGTGCCAATCGGGGGCAGGCCCAGAGATGCCTTCAAAGAGCTGTTGGGGTCGAAGATGAGCTTGATCTCGGTCGTCGGGCAGTCTACGCTGCACACGATTTCCGTGGTCGGTACTCCATTGTCCATGGTGCCGCGGCCAGCGTCCACCAGCGCAGCCATCGCGCCAGGCGTCAGGTCGCCCGCTTCAGAGTAGATGATGTTGACATCGGGATTCGTCACGAGTATGTTGCTCAGCGCTGTCTTGGTCGCATCGGCGCCGCCGCTGCAGTCGATGCATCCGAGATCCGTATAGTTGCCAGCGCCAACAACGCTCTCAATGCCTTCCACGAACGGATCGGTACGGCCGGTTTTGACTTCGCGGTTATCCGGCCAGCCCAGCTGCACAGTCACGATGGGCTTGTCGGGATGCGCCGCAACCCAGGCAGTCGCCGCATCGGCGCCCATTTGCTTGGATCCGCCGGCTTCGTCGCTGCGGTACGTCGGGATGCCCGTGTCACCCAGCGGGCTGAAGAACGACGTTACGGCGATACCCGCCTCGAGAGCCGCTTCTACACCCGGCTTTGCCGCTTCAGCTTCCCAGATGTGCAGCGAAGCACCGTCAAAATCGGACGTGGCCAGCATGTCGACGTTCTGCGTCATCACGTTCGAGTCGGACTTGCCGTCTACGATAGTGACTTCAATACCCAGCGTCTTGCCATATTCCACCGCGGCGTTCGCACGGGCCTGATGGAACTCGTTGGCCATCGTCGAAACGAAATACGCAATTTTCATTCCTTCGACGGTCTTCCCCGACGTAGCCGGGGCCGCATCCGATGTCGCCGGAGCTGCATCCGACGTCGCGGCTGAGGCCTCCTGCGAGTTGGACGTGCCCGTCTGCTGGCATCCGCCCAGCATGCTGAAGACGAACAGCAGGCTCAAGACAACTACGACAACCTTCTTCATACTTTCCTCCTGATATGAATTAGTATTTAATCAACGATTGATGCTGATTAAACCTTTACATCCTGAGTGTGAGCTTCATACGATTTGCTTGGAACGATTAACAATTGTCTTAACATTTGTTTAGTCGTATGATAGCATATGCCATGGAAAGTGTCAACACTTTTGTCAAAGAAAATTCCACGGCGCTCAGGAAGGCAGGCTAACGCATCAGGCGCATTTTTCAGGGGAAACCAAACTAAACGCGCAGACGATGTCCCGTGCTTTCTGCATGTGATATGAATGTAAAGGATCTATTGATTGTCTTGCGGATGGGTTTTGTGACGGGTGTACTACTTATCCAGCAGCTCCAGTACGCTCCGTGCGGTATTCTCATCCGTGACAAAATAATTGATAACGTTGGTACGCAGCGCACCGATGATGGAAAGCACTTTATGCTTCCCCGCGGCGACGCAAATGATGTTCTGTATACGGCGCAAGCTGGCTTCATCGATTCCCATAATGCGCGCGCTGTAATCATCGTGGATGAATTCGCCCTTCAGGTTGAAGCGCCGCGCGCAGATATCGCCGATGACCCGGCTTCCTTTGGATTCGTATTGCTGTTTCTGGGCAAGGTTGATAACCATGCGATTGTCGTAAAACTCGGGCGGAGCGCCTGCGGACACGATGGCCGCGTCCATGGTGTTCCACTTATCGATAATATACTTCATTGACGTGCTCTGCATATACAGCTCATGATCGCCAATGGTTTCCGCAATGGCCGGCGCATAGATAAAGGAAGGCGTTCCATGCAGCTTCTCGGCAAACATGCGCACCATCTCGTTGAGCTGGTATTCTGATGCGATACGCGAAGTGCCGCCCACCAGAGGCACGACGGTGACATCATTCAGCTTATTGCGGTTCGTGAACGAAAGCATGAATTCATAGCACGTGGTGCCCCAGGCAATGCCTACCGTACTGTGGCTCTTCAGTATATCCTCCGCATAATCCGCCCCCTGAGAAGCGACCACGCGCGTCAGTATGCGAAAGTCATCTATGGCTGTCGGAATAATAAGGCAGCCTTTAAGGGAAAACCGCTGAATAAACTGATCCGCGATTTCCTGGACGTTGTTTTTAGGATCCTTGATGCTTATCTCGACAATGCCAAAATCTTTCGCTTCCGAAAGCATCATCGAAACGGATGATCGGGAAATGCCCAGCTGCTGTGCAATTTGCTCTTGGGTCTGTCCGCCGATAAAATACATTTTTGAGGCTTGAACCATCAGTTGGATATCATACCGCGCCTTCATCATTTCCTTTTTCTCCCTCGGATTGCCCGGCGATTCCATCGCCGTTAATTTTGCTATTACAAATGTTAATTCTATCATGAGAGTTGAACGTTTGCAATATCAGGGTACGGCGGAGATATGACATGGCTTCAGCCTTGTGCAGCCTCCCGGTATTTGGCGATCATAAATTCCCTTGCGGTACGGATATACTCAATGGATTCCTTCCGGCCTCCGGCAGCCCACATCTCCATCACCAAAAGCCCTTTGTAATCCATCCCGCGGAGCAGCTGAAAAAACGAGACAAAATCCACCGTGCCCGCGCCATAAGGCACATCGCGAACCTGCCCCGGACGCGTATCCTTCAGATGAATCGCCATGATATGCCCCGCGCCGCTCAAAAAATCCTTACGGACATCATTCCCTGTCGCTGTAATGTTTCCCACGTCCGGATAAACCTGCAGATACGGCGAATTGACCAGCGACACAAATCGCATGGCCTTTTCGATGGAATCCATGAGTTCCGTTTCCACGGTTTCCAGCGCCAGAGAAACGCCCTTGCCTGCCGCGTATTCCACCACCTCACGAAGCGCATCGACGAAAAGCGCCTGCGTGTTTGCGTTGGTTTCATTATAAAACTCGTCGTATCCCGCCAGCTGTACGATACGAATACCGACAGATAGGGAGAAATCTACGGCGTCGCGTATCAGACGGATTCCACGCGCTCGGATTTTCTCATCCTCGGAACCTATTGGAAACCTGCGGTTTCCCGAAAGACACATCGTGAGTATGGGCATATTCTGACGGTTGATTGCGCTCAGCAGGGCTTCGCGCTCCGCTTCCGTCCACTGGACGCGCATCAGTCTTTCATCCGTCTCATCGATGCTGATTTCCACAAAATCGTACCCGGCTGCTCTTGCGATGCAGAGGCGCTCATCCCAACTTAAGTCGACGGGCAGCGCTTTTTCATATAGGCCTAACAGACAGCCATTGATGTTCATGCAGTTGACCTCTTTTTCGACCCGAAATAAAACGGTACACTCGCCGATTTTCTGTCCTCCGGCGTGCGTCAATGTCACAAAGCAATATTAACATATGTTATAACTCATGTCAAACAATTTCCGTGACATATGTGGTTGTGTTCTGGGTTTTTTAGCCTATTATTACAGATGAAATGTTTTTTTGTCAGTCGGTTTGTACATTATATAATACAAGTAATTCTACGATAGTTTTTTCTTGCATGAAGGTACGCCCGCAGGGCGCGTCGCACCAACCCCCCGCCAGCGTCATATCAACATTCCACCGCTGTATCGAAACAAAGCAAAGCAGGGTGCATACACCGACGCACCCTGCTTTTAAGTAGGTTAGGGTATGGCCAATTTATCCGTGGACTGCCGCGCTCTTCAGCGCCGTCACCACGGGCAGCTCCTCGCCGGAGAGGAAGCGCACCAGCGCGCCCCCGCCCGTGCAGATGTAGCCGATGCGCGACGCCACGCCGAACAGGTTCGCCGCCGATACGCTGTCTCCC
>JAEWRI010000017.1 GCA_023460085.1 Bacillota bacterium
ACTTCAAGCTGCAGCTTGAAGTCTATCGATACCGTTCCAACAAGATTCCCATGCGTCCACTCGGTTGGCGTTCACCAGTCGATTATCTGCGCTCCTATACTGTCCAACATGTTTGACAAACCTACACTGTTCATGCATATGGGTAAGGGACAGGACATGAGAATTACCGGCAAAAGAAAAAGGCCGGAAAACCGGCCTTTTAGCGATACGCTGGTCAGGGCTGTGCGACGTAGTCCTGCGTGTAGAATACGAAGTTCTCATAATTCTCATCCATCAGGGTCAGCATGCCGCTTTCAAGATAGAAGTACCAGATTGTCGTGGAGCCTTCCGATTCCAGCTCGACGGTACCCACTCCGGTGGTGGAATCGTATTCATACGAGCCGTATACGAACGTGCCGCCAGTGTAGATTATCAGCGTGCCGTCTGAATAGATGTCCAGTGTACCCGCGGCACCGTCCATGTCGTACCAGGTACCCACCGGAGAACCGTAATCGCCGGTGTCCCCGGTATCGCCGGTATCCCCTTTCGTAAACTCCACGCCCTCCAGATACAGGCTCATACCGGTTACATAAAAGCTCAGCGTCTCATCTGTATCGGTCACTATGGTGCCGGTAAGCGACACAGGGTCGAATGTGAAGGTGCCGTAGTAGTACGTGCTGTTGAACCACATGTCGAAGGTGCCGTCGGTGTAGAACGTGATGGAACCATAGCCGTAGGGTTCGTCCCAGGCACCGACGATATCGGCATACAGGTCCTCGATACTTTGCTGTTCCACGTAGTCCCGGGTGAAGTCAGTACCGTCTATTGCCAGCGTACCATCTTCATAGCTTAGCGTTCCGGCTGTTCCGTCGGGTGAAACAATTTCGCCTGTGCCGCTTGCGCTGTCGAAGGAGTACGTACAGGTCTGATCCACGCCGTATGTGGTGAATGTGCAGGTACCGCCGTCAAAGAACTCGACGCTGCCGTATATGCCCGTAGTGTCGTACCACACGCCCAGCAGCGGGTTGCTGTGCTCGGCAATGAACGCCTCAATGTCCAGGCTGCCCGAAGCCTTGGAATACACCACACCGTCCACGGTCAGCGTTTCACCGTCTCCCGTAAAGTCGGATTTGGCGCCGTCTATATCCAGCTCGCCGGTGCCCTTATTCACGTCAAATTCGTAGGTGGCGGACGCTTCGCCGTCAATTGAATGCGCGCTTGCTTCGCCTTCTTCCTTGAGCTCCAGCACCTGCGCGGCTTCTTCGCTGGACCACGTGCCCAGCAGCGGCGCCGTAACGACGCTTTCGATATCGGGATCGTCCTTGGCGCGGCTCAGCTTCAGCGTGTCGTCAGTATCGGTGTTGGTCAGCTTCAGCGTATCCTTTTCCACCGTAAACTCATACTCGGCGTCATCCGTCTTGAAGCTTCCTTTACCTTCCTTTTTGTCGAAATCATAGTCGGCATCCGTCGCCCCCGCAAGCGAGTAGAGCGTGAGATCATCCTTCTCCGCGGAGAGTACGATGCCGTCATCCTCGGAAACCCAGAATCCCTCCACAGAGGGGCCGGAGGGCAGAAGCAGCACCAGAGCAACAACGGCTGCGACGATCACCACCGCGCACGCACAGATTCCGATAATCAGAGCGGTCTTGTTCTTTTTCTTAGGGGCGTCCGGCTGCGTGCCGGGCATGGAGTACTGTGGGTTGTAAGCCGGCTGGGGCGGCGAATACGGCGGCTGCCCATAATTCTGGGGGACCTCATAGGTGGCTTGGGGCGCGGGCTGAGACGGAGCAAACTGGGGCTGCACCGCTTCTGTCTGCGGCGTGCCGCATTGTTTGCAGAAACGGGCCCCGCTCTCGTTCTCATATCCGCAGTTGGGACATCTCATGATTGTTCTCCTTTACCAAACTAATATAAAAGCAACGGCGCGGCGCACCCAAAGGCACGCCACATTTATGATAATAAACGGGCCCGCACGCGATGAAACGCACGGGCCGCAAACACACAAGAAAACAAAGCCAAAGCAAACGGCTTTGTGACAGCATCCGCGGCGGCCCTCCTCCGACAGGGATACCTTTATTATTATATTGAATGATTATGGGGGATACAAGCGGGGTATACAGCAAAAAAGGCCTTTTCAGGCTCTTTTTTTGCGAATTATTTTATAATCTGCGCTTCTGATGCCGCCGGGGATTATCGGCGGTTGTACTTGTCTCCATTATCCACATAGATTCCCGGACCGGCTGCAAACATCGCCTTGCGTTTTCTCGCTTCAATTTCACGCGAGGAGAGCCCGTCGTATCCCGCCTCCTTCTTCAGCTTGTGAAAGCTGGCCAGCCGCTCCTCCGGGATTTCTCCCCGGCGCACGGCTTCCTGCACGGCGCAGCCCGGCTCGGCCTTGTGCGCGCAGTCCCCAAAGCGGCAGAAGGCGGCAAGCGCTTCAATGTCGGCAAACGAACGCTCGAAATCGCCGCTCTCCAGCCCCAGCTCGCGCATACCCGGCGTGTCTATCACCGCGCCGCCGCAGAGCGGAAACAGCCCGCGGTACGTCGTGGTATGGCGGCCCTTGCCGTCGGCCCGCGTCTGACCGGTATCCATCAGCGCCCCGTCCGCCAGACAATTCAGCAGCGTAGATTTGCCCACGCCCGAAGAGCCGATGAGCGCGACGGTTTTTCCTGCGATGTACGGAAGCAGCGCCTGCGCGCCCTCTCCCGTCATACCGGAGACGGTGATTACATCCGCGCCAACCGCAGCCCCGCGGGCCTGTGCGGCGAGAGCGGCTGCATCGGCGCAGAGATCCGCCTTCGTCAGCACCACCACGGGCGTTGCGCCGCTGTCCCACACGAGCGTGAGGTAGCGCTCCAGCCTCCGCAGGTTGAAGTCTGCCCCCAGCGCCATGCAGATGAAGGCGCAATCCACGTTGGCCGCGATGAGCTGTTCCTCCTGTGCGCGCCCCGCGGCCCTGCGCACCAGCGCGCTGCCGCGCGGAAGCACGCTGCGGATCGTCGGCCCGTCCAGCAATACATAGTCGCCCACGGCAGGAAAATCGCGCGCGGAACCCGCCTCGTGCCGAAGGCGGCCCGAAACCTGCGCCGTTACAGCGCCTTCGTCCGTGACGACGCCGTAAAACTCCTTTTGCTGCAGCACCACGCGGCCAAGGCAAAGCGAAGGATACGCCAAAGCCTGCTGCCGAAAGCGCTGCTCAAACAATACCATATTCAGTTCCATATTCTTTAGATCCTCCCGAATTCATTTGCAGGGCTGTCGGGAGGCACGAAAGGTTACCCTAAAACGGCCTCCCGAAAGGCTGCGACCGATTGCGATTTTGTCAAATCAACCATCTCCTTTCGGTGAGTCTGCGTGCATTATACCGCACATAGCTGCAGTATGCAATCCCTGGGATGACATAGAGTGAGGGCGCCCCTTTACTCCGCGATGTACCAGCAGTCGTCGATGCGTTCCAGCTTCAGCAATACCTCCTGAGAGCTGGAATCGTCGTCGCTGGTGTAGGATATTTCTACAGCCGCCCATGCCGTATCGTCTTCGATTTGCACATTCGTTACTTCAAAGCTGCTGGAATGGACGGTACCTTCGAAGCTGGGCGGGGGCGCTTCGACCGGCGTCATGTTGTAAAGCTGCGGGCCGCCCGCCTTGATGCCGTACGCCTCCGCGTATTCGTGCAGCTCCTCAGCATCCTCGGGTGTCAAACAGCGCGCCATCGCGCGCACGTTGCCGCTTTGCAGCGCGGTAAGGTAACGGCCCACGACATCCTCCGGGGTCTGGGGTGCGCAGGATACAAGCAGGCATGCCAATGCGATGATAACCGCAAACAACGATAGTTTCGCTTTCATGGCTGTCTCCCCCTATAAGCCGATTATACAGGATTCGCGGTATTCTTGTAAACCTCGAGCGGTTCTGACATATTTCGGATTTTCGGCAAAATAATAAAAATCCCCCGGCGAGCCGGGGGTATTTCATATGCGGGCATAGCCCTCTATTACTGGCATCGCCTTAAGGCGTACCCAACGGTCGGCAGCCGCAAAAGCTTGTTACTAGCTGCCCTTTTA
>JAEWRI010000018.1 GCA_023460085.1 Bacillota bacterium
ACTTCAAGCTGCAGCTTGAAGTCTATCGATACCGTTCCAACAAGATTCCCATGCGTCCACTCGGTTGGCGTTCACCAGTCGATTATCTGCGCTCCTATACTGTCCAACATGTTTGACAAACCTACACCCGTAAGCCCGCAATCAATATGAAGTGCACAAATTGAATATGGTGAATCGCCCGCAGGGATGGTATCATGGAGAAGCGCACGGCTCTGACGCGCATATTTCATACCGCACAAGGAGATGCAGCGTTGCGTCAAAAATCATTCGGTAAGCTGATTATCGTGGTATCGTACGCGACCACTTTTCTGCTGGGCATGTACATCACCATGTACGATTCCACCATCCGCTCCATCGCCGACGGGTTCCTTGCCAATGCCGCCCTAATGGGGGTCATGATTGGCATGCAGCATTTCGGCATGATAGCGCCCCCTTTCTTCATCGGCGCTTTCAGCAACTGGGCCGGCAAGAAGAAAGTATTGATGGTATCGTACCTGCTGCTTGCCGCGGGGGCGCTGCTCGTCGGCCTTACCCACAGCCTGCCCGCCTTCCTGGCTGCGATGTTCATCATCGGCACCGGTTATTCCGTGATGGAAGCGACCGCGTCGTCGGTGCTTTCGGATGAGTTTCCGCAGCACTCGCGCAGACACCTCAACTTTTCGCAGGTGGCCTTCAGCGCGGGCGCACTGCTGGCCCCGCTGCTTACGCAATGGCTCAATGGCGTCGGCGTCGTATTCCGATACCTCTACATTGGCTGTGCCGTACTGTTTGTGCTCGTTGCGTTCACGCACGGCTTCACACACCCGCGCAACGACAAAGGCGAAGCGCCGGAGCGCTTCAATCCCCTGCGGGTGCTCTCCAACGTGCCGCTGCTGTTTATCGCGCTGGCCATTGCGCTTTATGTCGGTCTGGAGGTCACCATCGCCGCCAACCTCGTCAGCTACTTCCAGGCGATTCGCATGGAGGAGTACGGGCTGCTTGCTCTGACGCTGTTCTGGGCCGCGATGGTACCGTCGCGCTTCCTTGCGGGCGTGCTGAAAACGAGCGTTAAAACCATCGTTACCGCACTTTCCGCGCTGGTATGCGCCGCAACCCTCATCGCAGTATTGGTTCCCGTGCTGTGGGTTAAACTGGTCTGCTTTACGCTGGCGGGCTTTGGATCCGGCCCCATATGGCCGCTGCTGATGGACGTCGCCGGACAGCGCAGCCGTGCCACCACCGGCCCCGTGCTCGGCATCATGATGTCCTTCTCCGGCCTCGGAGGCGCGCTGCTGCCGCTGCTGTCTGGCGCGGTCGTAAATGCCACAAATCAGAGTGCCGCATATTTCATCGGCGCTGCCGCTGCCGCGCTGATACCGGTGATGTACCTGATCTCCTGCCGGGGCCCGCAGGAAACGCTCCCGGAACCTTCTGCACCCGGAACGCCAGTATAACCCCCGAACGCGCAAAAGGGCGGTTTCCGCCCTTTTTTCTTACTTTCGTGCCGCGTCAGCCGAGACAGCCCTTGAACAGCCACACGATTACGCTCAGCACCACAGCCGCTATGAGTATCAGCTTCTATCCGATCAACAAAGCGTCAAATGTGCCTTCGATAAAACCCTTGAGAAATTTCATGCGCTGTCCTCCCGGGATATCCTGTGCATTTTATTCAACTCATCATAGCACATCGGTTATACGAAAAAGGGGACTTTTGCTGCCAAAGCGGTATGCATAGGCTGGCGCGTGCGTAAAAATAGAGCCGTGCGCCCGGCACAGCTCCATCCTTTTCCCTCGGCCATTTTCTGTTCAGCGCAGACAGTATCCGCCCAGCGTACTCAGCTTTTCCTTCTCCTTGAGTATCACATCGTACAGGCTGATGTCCAGCGCGTTGCACAGCGATGCAAGATAGAACAGCGCACCGCCGATCTCATCCTCCACGGTAGAGCGGCACTCCTCGCAGAGCACGCCCGTAACCTGCGTGGAAAGCAGGCCCCGCAGCCCATCCTCCGAAGCTTCGTTCGGAAAGGATTGCTTCTTTCCCTCTATGCCGATGCAGCCGCAGTGCGTCACCGCTTTTACCACCGCACGGTTCACCCGCCCCGTGCTGGTCTGCACCTTGGAGAGTATATCCAGAACGCTGCGGTTGCGCACCAGCAGTTCACTGACTACGTTTTGGAAATCTTCCGTCAGAATATCATTGATTGAATTGCCCATATACGCCCCTTTCACCTGACCCCACCTTCTCTATGCACCATTATATAGCTGCGCCCGGCTTTGTCAAAGGCTGAATTTTGTCGGTTTATGACGCTTTCAGACCAGCCGCAGCAACAGCGCCGCCCCCAGCAGGTAAACGAGCTGCGAAAGCTCGATGCCAAAGCCCACCACGTCGCCCGTAATGCCGCCCAGTTTTTTGGCGATGCCCGCGGCAACCCCCGCCGTTACGCCCAGCGCGGCAACGAGCGGCAGGCACAGCACCATGAATCGGTGCCCGTCCAGCGCCCACGGCGAGACCCCGCAGGACAGCAATGCCGCAGCCGCAAGATACACGCCCAGCGACAGCGCGACATGACCCCAGCGCACGCTCTCCACAAAGCCCCGGCCCATTCCCTCCGGCCGCGCGTACGGAAACAGGACCGCGCACAGCAGCGCCGCCGTGCGTCCCGCCAGCGGCAGCAGCGCCGCGAAGCGCCAGTCCGCACCTGCCAGGCAAACCAGCATTCCCGCGATGTACAAGCCGATGCCCAGCGCGCCGAAGCTGCCGATCCGGCTGTCCTTCATGATGGCAAGCATGCCCTCCCGGTCGCGGCGGCTGCCCAGCGCGTCCAGCGTATCGGCAAAGCCGTCCACATGCAGTCCGCCCGAAATCAACAGGTACGCCGCCAGCGCCACAAACGCCGCGAGGTACGGCCCTGTCCACGATTGCAGCGCGAAAAGCGCGCCCACCGGCACGCCTATCAGCAGCGCCACCAGCGGCAGCCACTTGATGCCGCGCGCAAACACCGCGCCGTCAATCTCGAACTTCGGACGCAGGGGAATGCGCGTGAACAGCGACAGCATGACGATGAGCCCCTTCATCCCTTCAGCCTCAGCGGCAGGCCGGAAATCATGCAGTACACCTCGTCGGCCTGCGACGCGAGATGCACGTTGATGCGCCCCGCGATATCACGGAACAAGCTGCCCATGCGAAAGGCCGGAACGATGCCCTGCCCCACCTCGTTCGTGACAAGAACCAGCCTTTTGCCATGCCTGCGTGCAAGCGCCAGCAGCACATCCAGCTCCTCGCGGACGCGCGCCTCCACGGCCCACACGCCGTCCAGCGCGCACGTGTCAAAATCGAGGCCGCTGTCCATCATGTGATTCGTCGTCAGCGTGGTCACGCAATCCAGCAGCAGCATGCTGCAGCCCGCGAAATCCGCGTCCGCCTCCAGCGCGCCGAAATCCCGGTAGCACTCGTACGTCACCCAGTCCGCAGGGCGCTGGGCGCGATGTGCCGCCACGCGCGCGCGCATGTCGTCGTCCGTCACCACCGCCGCCGCGATATAGCCCACGCGGCCGCCCGCCTCGCGGCACAGCTTCTCCGCAAAGGAGCTCTTGCCGCTGCGCGCACCGCCCGTCACCAGCGTAATCATCAGAATTCGATGCCCTTCCTCGCGGCCTGCCCCGCGCGGTAATAATGCTTCACCTCGCGCATCTCCGTGACGAGATCCGCCGCGTCCGCCAGCGCCCCGGGTACGTTGCGCCCCGTCAGCACCAGCTCCGTGCCGCCGCGCGCCGCCATCAATTCCAGCAGTTCGTCCACAGTCAGCACGCCCGCATGCACCGCGCCCAGCGCTTCGTCCAGCACGATGAGATCCGCGCTGCCCAGCCAGCCCCGGATCTTATCCAGCGCTTCCAGCGCGCCCTGCCGCAGCTGCGCCTGCTCCTCCTGCGTCATATCGGCGAAGAACTTTTTGCATTCCGACGCGCGCAGCACCTCGATACCCAGCTTTCCCAGAGACGCCACCTCTCCGGAGTCGCGTCCTTTCATGAACTGCGCGAATTTCACGCAGAGTCCCCGGCCTGCCGCGCGCACCGCGAGGCCCGTCGCGGCGGTGGTTTTCCCCTTGCCGTCGCCCGTGTAAATCTGCACCCTCGACTTTTCCACAGCGCACTTCCTTTCCCGTCCAGCATACCACAGCGCCGCGGGCGAGTTCAACATTTTGTGGGCAGCACGCGCCTTTTATGCTATACTGTGCGCAGAAAGGATTCATCATGGCACTTACGTTTATACCGCTGTTTTCCGGCTCCTCCGGCAACGCCACGCTCGTATGCTCCGGGCGCACCAAGGTGCTCGTGGACGCGGGCCTTTCGGGCAGCCGCATCGAGGAGGCGCTGCGCAGCGCGGGCGAGGACATCCGCGGCGTGCGCGGCATACTCATCACGCACGAGCACAACGACCACATCGCGGGCGCGGGTGTACTCTCGCGCAAGCACGACATTCCCGTATTTGCTACCGCCCCCACATGGGAGGCGGCTTCCGGCAAGCTGGGCAGCGTGCATCCGCGCCACACGCGCGTCATCGACAAAACCGCGTTCTACATTGACGATCTGCTGATAGAACCCTTCGGCATCCCGCACGACGCCGCGGACCCGGTGGGCTACTGCATCGCCTGCGGCAGCCGCCGCGCCGCCGTAGCCACCGACATGGGCTGGTTTCCGCAGTCCGTGGAGCAGCGCCTGCACGCGTGCGACATCGTGCTGCTGGAGGCCAATCACGACATCGAAATGCTCGCGGCGGGCCGCTATCCGCGCGCGCTCAAAGAGCGCATCCGCTCCCGACGCGGCCACCTCTCCAACGACGAAGCGGGCGAGGCGGCTGCAAGGCTGGTGGCCGCGGGCGTGACATCCATACTGCTGGGCCACTTAAGCCGCGAAAACAACGAAGAGCCGCTGGCGTACCGCACCGTGACGGACGCGCTGCTGGCGCGCGGCATACAGCCGGGCCGGGATATGAGCCTCGGCGTGGCGTTCAGGGAGCAGGTAACGGGTAGATTTGAAGTGAGATGATTTATGATTTCAATCGATTTGCACAGCTCCTTCTTCACCCATGACTTCAAAAAAGCATATAAAATTTCCTTTTTCATATTCTGCTGATAAAATAAGGTTATCCCTTACTCCAAAGGAGTTTATATGAAAAAGGCAACCATATGCATCCTGTTGCTTATATCCGTTTTACTGTGTTCCTGTTCGCCGCAGCATATTATCGTGACAACCTCTGCAACCGTTGATCCCGTCTTAAACCCTACCGCCACAAAGACCGCAACGCCCGCACCAACGCCCACAGAACCCCAGCAAACCGAAACACCACTGGCGCTGCTGGAGGAACAGATCGAAGAGAAATACGCAGTGGATATCCTATACGGTAACGACTATACGCCGCGAGTGCTTCTGTTTTCATACGATCCGCTGACTGACCAGGAGTTGATACGCGCCAGTCTTGTCATGATTGACGATGAACTGTCGAAGTATCCCAAGGATTTGTTGACTGATTTGCGGGTTGATGAAAACGTACCCACACGGATTATACTATGTGCCTCCATCTACCAAGGGATGGACGGGGCTACGCCATGCGGAGGCGGTTTTTCTGAGGAGGATTCGGAATTCGTGATATTACTTCAGGTAACGGAGGAGAATTGGCAGTACGTCAATAATGCACCATATATCTCCTATGCGTTCAACCATGAGATCGGCCATATGATGCTCTACTATATTGAGCGCTTCGCAAAAGGCTTCCCATTCGATTATACAACGTGGAATAGCCTCAACCCTCCGGATTTTAAATACGATAACCAGATTGAGCCTGAGGAAGATACTCTCGGCATGTTAGGAAGCTTATATTATGTCGACGAAACCGATCCGGAGAATATTTATTTCTGTGACACCTATTCAAAGTCCGCTTTCCCCGAGGATATCGCTACCCTGTTTGGCTACGCCATGAACGACACCCCTCCGGAGTTTCTTTCGTATCCCAGAATCCAAAGCAAAATGGCATATTACTTTTCCATTGTGCGTCAGGTGTTCGCTACCGATGCGTGGGATTCCCCCCCATATTGGGAAAGAGTGCTCATCAGCTGATCATTCGTACTATCGGATATCAGCACCGGGTTGTTAATGAAATAAGCAGGAGCTTATTAGGAGGCGTTTATGCATCACCTGTCCAGACGGTTCTCGGGCAATGCGTATCTGTACGTTGTATTGGCATCGCTGGCATGGCTTATCTCCTTCAACCTTGCCGCTACCTTCAGCATCGGTTTCTACTTCTATCAGGAACATGCAACCTTAATCAAGCTATTTTCCCTGCTTGCGATAGCCGTACCGCCTATCGCCGCCTCGATGCGGCATTCGTTGCGCCCGGCTCTGCGCGCGCACCCTTTTACTCTGGCACAGCTCGGATTCACTATCGCTATCGCGTTGTGTGTATACCTTGCTCTGGATGCCCTCGATACGCTGTGTTCTCAACTGATGAAGAATCTGCTGGCCCCTGATTTATCTGAGTTTGGGCACTTCTTTTCCGTTCGTACCATGCCGTCTTGGGTGCATATACTTACAATCAGTCTCGTCGGAGCCGTGATGGATGGCGGGCTCTACTGTGGAGTAGTCCTTTCCGGGCTGCATCCCATGCGCCCGCTCAAGGCATGCCTCACGGTCGGCCTGCTATACGCGCTCGTGCAGTTCGATCTGGCCGCGTTTATCCCGGGCGCTGTGCTCGGCTTTGTGCTGGCCTATCTGACCCTGCGCACCGGCTCCATCTTCCCGGGTATGATCGCAGGCTTCATCTACCTGCTGCTGGACGACTTCAGCGTTTCAGGCAGACTGTACCATTCCGTACTCGGGCCTGCAGGGCTTAGTGAAAATATTGCTGTCGTGCTGCTCTCTGTCATCTTCACGCTGCTCGGCGGCCTGTTGCTCGCGAAAATGCCGGACAGGCGCTATGAGCAGGGAGGCGCGAAGCGCGTGCTAGGCAAGCTGCGCCGCATCATGCCAGGGCTGTTCTCCCTCTCGGCGTTCGATAAACCGACACCGGAGGACACGCTGCCGGACGAAACCGCTGCCGAAGCAGCTCCGGACGAGATGGCGGAACCATCGCCGGAAGAAAACGAACCGGAAACGCCCAACCCACGCGACAACAACCCGATGATCGCGGGCATATTCATCTCCGCGATCATCACCGTGGTGCTGTTCGGGCTGTCGGTATTCTCCGCCCTGGGATATTTTCAGGGATAACATCCCCTGAAAATCAGGAGGAAACAGATGCGGCACATTTCCAGACGATTCTCCGGTTATGCGTTTTTGTATGTCGCAATTGCGTCCATTGCAACGCAGACTGCCATTGGGTTGACGATGGTGGGAGTGTATCTTATTCCAGATTATCTCAACGGTATGCTTGGAATCTTTTTGAGCAAACTCATCATATTTTTGCCGCCCCTGATCATGGTCTCAGTACGAAAGTACCCACCGGCAAGAGTACTTCGTTTACATACCTTTTCGGCCAAATACGCCGGGTATGCCGTCGGCATCGGCATATGCCTGTTCCTATTCGTCCGCTTGTTTAATTCGCTGCTCAGCACCCCAATTGCCTTGATAATAAACCAGCCGTATACCTTCTTCGACTCCTCCTTGCCTTCCCTTTGGCCGTACATCCTTACGTCGTGTCTGGTCCCCGCGTTGTTGGAGGTCGCCGTATATCAGGGTGCGGTGCAGTCCGGCCTGCATGATGTAAAGCCTCTCAAGGCCTGTCTGCTTGTGGGATTGCTGTACGGTTTGGTGATGGTCGGTTCATATGCTGTCATGGGCATAGCGCTGTGGTCTATCATTGGCGCTGCGCTTATTGGTTTTACCCTCAGTTATATCGCGTTGCAGTCCGGTTCCATACTGCCCTCCATGATCGCCGCGTTCGTTTATTACCTGTTTAATTGCGGTAATTTTGAAAATATGTTTTACAAGTACTGTCTGTTACCGCTGGGTGTCAGCGAGCTTGCCGCAGCAATCGGCCTGCTGATACTGAGCGGAGGAATTGGGGTGCTGCTGATAGTCAGGATGCCGAGAAGCCGCGATACCGGCAGGCCGCTGCGTCTGCCGCGCCTGCCTTCCTTTGAAGAATTCCGGCTGAAGCTCACCCAGCCCTACATTCCCGCGCCAAAAGTGGAAGTGCCGGAAGCACCCCATAAGGAGACGTCCCCGCCCGCCGCGCCTGAAGCGGCTGAACCGCTTCAGGAGGTGCATGACGCCGGCGATACCGCGAAAAATAAAAATATCGGATTCATCATCGGCGGCGTGCTGCTGGCGGCATTGTCACTGGCTTCACTGATTTACGGAATTATGATGATCGTTACCCAAACTGAGTACATCATACCCTGAGGACTCTGCCGCGCTGTCGCGATACCCCATGACAATCACCCACACATACGCAAGCGTCTTGGGGATCATCAGCATGCCGATAAGCGAGTAGGCGTCCGCGAAGAGCACCACCGGAATATAGAACGCGAAGCTCAGCGCCACGGCCAATGCCATGAAGCGGAAAGGCCGATCGCCCGTCCTTTTCACCATCACGGCATAGAGCGCAATGATGAATATCCCCATCGCGGCAAAGGGAATGTTGCGGTAGATGCCCCATTCCAGCGGCGCATTTGCGCTCGTCCATTCGTTTTGCGGGAACAGGCAGAGCGCCACGCGAATCACCGCCAGAAGGATCATCAGCGCGTCCATCCACCGTTTGCCTTGGATGCGGTATCTCAGGCGCGCGATATAATACAGCAGCACATAGAACACCGTCATGGTAACGGAAGTGATCAGCTTTCCCACCCCGAGCAGCGCCGCGTTGGCTTCCAGCCCGGCAGTGTTCAGCGCGTATGCCCTGGGGATGAGGTGGAAAGCGTCTCCGAACCCCAAAACCAGCGCCATGATGCCAAAGAGCAGCACCGCGCTTCTTCCCTGAGATGAACGCACCAGCCGCACGCCCAGCGTAACAACAGTCGCCAAATAAGCGATATCAAATACCGTTTCAAATATAGCCTGCATCAAGAATTCTCCCCCTAAAAATGATGGTTTACGCCTCTTCGGCCTCTTCCGTCTCGCGCGGCGCACAGCTGCCCAGCAGCTTATACAGCAGCCGGTAGAGCGTTTCCGCGTCCTTCCGTGAGAAACCGATGCACTGCCCCATGCGCTCCGGTATGGTCACGGCCTTTTGGCGCAACGCTTCGCCCAGCGGCGTCAGCGTCACCACCAGATTGCGCTCGTCCGTCCGTGAACGGCGGCGCGTCACCAGCCCCTGCGCCTCCAGCTTTTTCAGCAGCGGCGTCAGCGTGCCCGTGTCGAGATAAAGCGCCTCGCCCAGCGTTTTGACATTGACCGTCTTTTTCTCCCACAGTACCATCATCGCGATATACTGCGTATACGTGAGGCCAACCTCGTCCAGATACGGCTTGTAACGCCGCACCACTTCCTTAGAGGCCGCGTACAGCGGAAAGCAGAGCTGGTTTTCCAGCTTCAGCGGATCAAATTCCATGCCCATCCCCCCTGACCTTTGTATTATAGAACACACCCGCGCGGTGAACAATCCCCGAACTTCACAGCAGCGACTTCACCGCTTTTTCCACCTGCTTCACACTCGCCGTGGGTTCAAATCGCGCGGTCACGCTGCCTTTTCGGTCCATCAGAAACTTGGTGAAGTTCCACTTGATATCCGGTTTGGAGGCATAATCCGGATCGGCTTTCTTAAGCATCGTTTTAAGCACCATCGCGAGCGGATTCCTGCCGAATCCCTGGAAGCCCTTTTCGCCCTTCAGCCAGGTGAAAAGCGGCTCCGCATCCGGCCCGTTCACCTCCACCTTGGAGAATATGGGGAACTTCACACCGAAACGCGTTTCGCAAAAGGCATGGATCTCCTCATCCGTACCGGGTGCCTGAGCACCGAACTGATTACACGGAAAATCGAGAATCTCCAGTCCTTGTGCGGCATAGTCGGCGTAGAGCTTCTGAAGATCCTTGTATTGCGGGGTAAAGCCGCACTGCGTTGCGGTGTTGACGACCAGCAGCACCTTGCCCTCGTACCGCTTCAGGGATACCACTTCGCCCGAAGCCGCCTTCACCTGAAAATCGTACACGTTCATTCTTTGCCTCCAAAGCATTTTATGCTATTTAATTTATCGCAATCTATTAATTATGTCAAGTAAAATTTTATTTTATGCAATATATCTATTTGACATCCCTCTTTCCGAGTGCTACAGTAAAAAACAAAACCGGGGTATCCTCCCGGCAGGAGATTACGCCATGCCCGCCATCCGCATACTCTGCGTAGGAAAACTGAAGGAACCGTATTTTCGAGAAGCTCAGGAGGAATACCTCAAACGCCTGTCCGCATTCGCGCGCGTAGAGATCATCGAGAAAAAAGAAGCGCCGCTGTCCGCTGGAGCGTCCGATGCGCAGATACAGCAGACGCTGCGCGCCGAAGGCGCGGGGCTGCTTTCCGTCGCGCGCGGCACGCTCATCGCGCTCTCGCCAGAGGGAGAAAAGATGAATTCCGAGGCGTTTTCCGCGCTTGTGCGCAAATGCGCCGATACAGGCGAAATCTGCTTCGTGATAGGCGGATCGTGCGGACTTTCGGGAGAGGTGAAATCCGCCGCGACAAGAATCCTCTCATTCTCTGATATGACGATGCCGCACGGGCTTTTCCGCGTCGTGCTGCTGGAACAGCTTTACCGCGCCTTCATGATTGCCGAAGGCCGCACCTATCACAAATAGCCCCTTCCTGTGTTATATTTTCGACACGCATACCGAATAGCGCCACTATTTATGTCGCATTATAGGAATTATTGCCATCCATGCAGGGTTATGCTCCTTTACGGCGAAATCTGCATCTAATAAGAAAAAAGCAGAAACTATGATTTGGATGATTTGTTATCGCGCTGTGCGCAATGTAAAGGAGTGTTTTAATATTGCTGAAGATTCAAAAGACCGGCTCGGATGAAGCACGTAAGTTCAGCATGGACAAAAGCCAGGACAACACGCTCGAGGTGATCCCGGTCGATTACATTCGCCCGAATCCTTATCAGCCGCGGCGCGTGTTTTCTGAGGAAGGCATCGCCGAACTCGCGCATTCCATCAAGCAATACGGGCTGCTGCAGCCCATCACGGTGCGCAAGCTTTCCCATAACTACTATGAAATTATCGCCGGAGAGCGGCGTTGGCGCGCGGTTTGCAAGGCGGGCTTTACGCATATCAAGGCGGTGGTTCAGCCTGCCATCGACGAGGACAGCGCCGTCATCGCGCTGATTGAAAACCTGCAGCGCGAAGATTTGCATTTCTTCGAAGAGGCGGAAGGCTATCAAAGCCTCATGAAGGAGCACGGGCTTACGCAGGAAGAACTGGCACGGCGCCTTGGCAAGAACCAAAGCACTGTTGCCAACAAGATGCGCATCCTGAAACTCCCGGCTTCGGTGAAAGAATTAATCGGAGAGTACAAGCTCACCGAACGGCACGCGCGCGCGCTGCTTCGGCTGCACAACGAAGATGCGCAGCTGAAGCTCGTGCGCGACATCAAACAGCGTAATCTCTCCGTCAAAGTGACGGAGGACATCGTGGAGCGTATGCTCGCCAAGCTGTACGGCGAAGAACCCGCTCCGCTTTCGGGCCAGCGCGTGGTATGCATCATGCGCGATTACCGTATCTATCTCAACACCATCAAAAAGGCGCTTTCACGGATCAAAAAGTCCGGCGTGAAGGTTTCCTATCAGGCGTGTGAGAGCAAGGATAAGGTCTCGATCAACATCGAGCTGGCCAAGTAAGGTCTCGCGTACCCCCATAACTTTGTCCCCAATACCCCTACTATCGGCGGAACCTCGGGAAACCCCCAAGGCCTCCGCCCATTTTTTTTACCCGCTGACGATTGTGTACGCCGCGCCAATACGGTATCATAGGAGAATGAGTAAAAAAGAACCGGAAAAATGGTATCGGCTGGACAACGCCGCCAAGCTTTATCCCGCCATTAAGAATCGCAACTGGACAGCCATATTCCGTATCTCCATGACGCTGGATGAGCCGATAGACCGGGAGCTGCTGCAGCAGGCGCTCGTGCAGGCCACGCGGCGTCTCGGCATATTCGCGTGCCGTCTGCGCGCCGGGCTGTTCTGGTACTACTTTGAGCCCAACAAGCGCGATCCCGTCGTGATGGACGATGCGGTAAACCCCTGTATACGCCTTTACCGGCGGGAGAGAACCGGGCACCTGTTCCGCCTGCGCGCACACGGCAGCCGCATCGCGCTGGAGGTATTCCACTCGGCATCGGACGGTTACGGCGGGCTGGTATTCCTGAAAACCATCGTCGCACAATATTTACGCCTGAAAGGCCACAATATCCCTTTTACGCACGGCGTTTTAAACTGTGCCGATACCGTATCGGAGGAAGAGACAGAGGACGGCTTTCTGCGCTACTACAATAAAAAAGCGGTGCGCGCCTGGAAGGAGTCGCGCGCTTACCGTATTCCCGGAACGTCCGATCCGGGGCATTCACTGCATGTCGTCACAGGCATACTGTCCGTTTCGGAAATAAAGACGCTCTCCAAACGATACGGCGTTACCGTCACGGAATTTCTGACTTCAGTACTCCTCTATACGCTGTACCTCATACAGCAGCGCGAACACCCGCGCAAGCTGAAACCGGTGAAGGTGTCGGTTCCCGTCAATCTGCGCAGCTACTTTGATTCGTGCACGCTACGCAATTTCTCCTCTTACATCAACCCGGAAATCAACGCAAGCTGGGGAGAATATACCTTCGAGGAAATCTTGCGAACTGCGCACCATCAGCTGCGCGGAGGGCTGTCCGCCAAGATGCTCGCGTCCAAGATGTCCAAAAACGTCAAGGCCGAGAAAAGCATTTTGGTACGCCTGCTGCCGTTGTTTTTAAAGAATCTGGTGATTCATATCATTTTCAACATGGCGGGCGAGAAGTGCATTACAAGCACGCTCACCAACCTGGGACCGCTGGAGCTGCCGCAGCAAATGGCCGCGCACGTGACGCGCTTCGACGTCATGCTGGGCGCGCCGCGCTATAACCGCGTCAACTGCGCCGTGGGCTCTTACGGGGACGCGCTGCATATCTGCTTTACCAGCACCATCCGCGAGGCCGATGTGGAGCGTGAGTTCTTTACGCAGCTCGTCAAAATGGGCGCGCACGTTAAAATCGAAAGCAACCGGGAGGGATAAGCATGTCCTACTGTGTCAATTGTGGCGTAGAGCTGGATCGCTCGCTGAAGCAGTGTCCGCTGTGCGAAACACCCGTCATCAATCCAAAAGAACCCGCCGTACCTGACGCAGCACCCATGCTGCCGCGCGACGAACTGAAGAAAAAAGACCGCACCTTCTGGATGGGCTTTTTTACGCTTCTTTATCTTGTTCCCATACTCACATGCGCCATCTGCAACCTCGTCTATGACAAGCAGATTACGTGGTCGGTATACGTGTCCGCGGGTATCCTCATGGCGTGGGCTATGACGACTTCGCCTTTCTATTTCACGCGGCCCGATTGGCGCAAGCTCCTCTGCGTGGATTTCGCCGCGCTGCTTCTGGGGCTGCTGATCATTCAAATCATGGCGGGCGGCAGCTGGTTTGCGCGCATTGCCGCGCCCATTGTGGCGTACATTTTCATCCTGACCTTCGTATTCGTCTCTCTGGGGGAAAAGGGCAGGGTGCACGGGCTCATACTGTCGGCCTTTTGCGTGCTGGGTGCCGCGGTGCTTTCGCTGCTGGTAGAGCTGCTTGTCGATGCCTACATGCAAGACGGCATACGGCTTGTCTGGTCCTGGTTTGTATTCGCGCCCTGCGTTTCCATCGCGGCGCTGCTGACGATGCTCGACAAGAACAAGAAATTCCGCCAGGAGCTCGCCAAGCGGCTGCACGTATAACAACCGCCCAAACAGGAGAAACGCCATGAAAAAAGCCGTTGTATTGCTGGGCAGCCCCAGACAGAAAGGAAACAGCGCTGCGCTTGCACGACGCGCCATGGAAGGAATCGCGGCGGCAGGAGGCGAATACGAAGCATTCGTGCTGAACGGTATGAACATACATCCATGCCAGGCGTGCGACGCCTGCCAGCGCCATCCGGAAAACCGCTGCATACTGCGGGACGACATGGCGGGGCTGTACGACGCGCTGGAAGCAGCGGATGCCCTGCTACTGGCTTCACCCATCTATATGTTCAATGTATCGGCTCAGTTGAAGCTGTTCCTGGATCGAACTTACGCAGTTCCGGAAGCCATTCGCAGTAAGCCCGTAGGCATATTGCTGACATACGCCGATGAGGACGAAATCATCTCCGGCGCCATTTACGCGATGAATTCGCTGCGCGATCTCTGTGCGTACCGGGGAGCCATGCTGATGGGCATCGTACACGCCAGCGCCAGCGACGCGGGCGAGGTGACGAACAACGTGCGGGCTATGGACGAGGCCTTCGCGTTGGGCAGCGCCCTGATAACCAGGGAAAAATAAAAAAGCGGCTTAGCCGCTTTTACTGTTTTTTAGAGAAAATCAAGCTCTTCCTCATCCGGTGCCTGCTCTCGGTGAATATCCGCACCGATGCTGCGCAGCTTGTCTTCGATGTGGTCATAGCCCCGGTCGATATATTTCACACCGCTGATTTCAGTCTTTCCGTCGGCCATCAGGCCCGCGACGACGAGCGCAGCGCCCGCGCGCAGATCGCTCGCGCGTACCGGGGCACCCGTAAGCCGGTCCACCCCCTCCACCACGCACACGCGCCCGTCGATGGAAACCGTCGCGCCCATGCGCCGGATCTCGTTGATATGCTTGAACCGTGATTCGAAGATGTTCTCCACAATAATGCTCGCGCCCTCCGCGGTGGAGAGAAGCACCGTCGCGGGCTGCTGCAGGTCGGTCGGAAAGCCGGGATACGGCAGCGTTTTGATGTTGACATGCTTGGGGCGACGCTGGCAGGTGACGCGCAGCGTGTCGTCGCCCTCCTCCACCGTCACGCCCATCTCGATGAGCTTGGCAGTGAGCGCCTCCATGTGCGTCGGAATGACCTTTTCGATGGTGACGTCGCCGCGCGTGGCCGCCGCCGCAATCATCAGCGTACCGGCTTCAATCTGATCGGGGATGATGCTGTACGGGCAGCCGCGCAGCTCTTCCACGCCCGTGATGCGCACGATGTCGGTGCCTGCGCCTTTCACCTTTGCCCCCATGCAGTTGAGGAAGTTCGCCACATCCACCACATGAGGCTCCTTGGCCGCGTTGACGATGGTGGTCTTGCCCTTCGCTTTCACCGCAGCCAGCATGATATTGATGGTCGCGCCTACCGAAACGACGTCCAGATAGATATCGGTGCCGGTGAGGCCGTCGGGCGTTTCCGCGACGATCATGCCGTATTCGGTCTTTACCTTTGCGCCCATCGCTTCAAAGCCTTTGATATGCTGGTCGATGGGGCGCTGGCCAATGGCACAGCCGCCCGGCAGCGCGATCTCCGCCCGGCCGCAGCGTCCCAGCAGCGCGCCGACAAAATAGTACGACGCACGCATATGGCGCACCGCTTCGTTGTCCACGCGATGCGTAGTCACCCCGCGGGTATCCAGCCGCATGCTGGAGCCGGAAAGCTCTGCTTTCGCGTCCATGCTGGACAGCATATAGTTTAAAAGCCGCACATCCTCGATGTCGGGAAGGTTATCGAATTCGCATACGTCCGAGCACAGCAGCGCGGCGGGCAGTATGGCAACGGCGGCGTTTTTGGCACCGCTGACGGCAACATGGCCGTGAAGGGGTTTTCCGCCCCGAATCACCAGTTTTTCGATCATAATTCCGCGCTAAAAGACGCGCACCTCCGTCCGTATGCCAAAGAGTATAGCAGTTTTCACAATAATCGGCAACCGTAAAAAAACCGGCGCACAATTCACCCTTTCATTTGACCTTGAACTTTCCGTGGCGTATACTTTCAGTAAAGGAATCCCCAGAAAGCACCAGTTTTGCCCGCACACCGCCCGGGTAAATATGGATGGGCAAGTCCGGATTATGCTCTTGCAAAACGCCTGCCGGATGGTATGATAGTATTCGCGCCGGGTGAATGCCCGTCATCCGGGATCGCGAGACGCGCAAGCGCGGCAGAACAGCGCGCTGTCTGCGGGCAGTAAATGTTCCGCCAATACGATGGGAGTGTAGGGATGCAGCTGCAACTGAAAAGCTATAGCAAAAGCACCGCCGTGCCGAACCGCTTTATTGAAAGCTGTGCGGGCGCGCCGGACAAGTATGTCGCAGCATACCTTTTGGGAATGATGCATGCCGCCAGCCATCAGGCGGTAGATCGCGATGTGTTTTGCGCGCGGCTGGGGCTGCCCTGGGAAGAGGTGCTGGCCGCCATCGAATACTGGCAGAAGCGGGGCTTTGCGCGCATTTCCAACGGTTCGGAATTCAGCTTCGAGTTCGGCGAATTCCAGCGCGAACCCGCGGGCGAGGAGCTCTACACCGAGCGCGATTTCAACCAGCGGCTGCAGGAGCTGTTTGGTTCCCGTCAGCTCTCGCCGCATGAATACCTCAAAATATACGACTACACCGATATCTTCCGGCTGCCCAAGTCCGTGGTGCTGCGCCTCGCGGAGTACTGCATACTGCTGAAGGGCAAGCGCGTTTCCATCTCATACATGGACAAGGTGGCGCAGTCATGGGCAGAGGAAGACCGTATCGATACGGAGGAAAAGGCACAGGCAAAGCTTTCAGCGCTCAAAGACGAAAGCTCCGGCGTCCTGCGCGTGCTGACGCGCCTCGGCATATCCAGCCGCGGGCCGACACAGGACGAAGCGGCGCTGTTTTCCAAGTGGACGCACGAGTGGGGCTTCACGATGGAAGCCGTGCTGACCGCGTGCGCGCATACCACCGCCGCGCGGGAGCCCAGCATGAAGTATCTTGATCGCATACTGGAGCGGCTGCACGCCGACGGAGATACTACCTCTCGCCAAATCGCGGAGAAGAAGCAGCGCGGTGAGGATACCTCGCGCGATATTCAGGAGCTGATGCGCGTCGTCGGCGAAACCGGCAAACCCACCATAGAGCACGAAAGCCTTTACCGCAAATGGACAAGCGTATTCGGCTATGGCATGGACATGCTTTCCGCCGGGGCGCGGCTTCTGGCGGCACGCGGCAAGCTGCCGCTGGCTTATCTGGATGAAATACTGACCGACTGGTACAACAACCGTGTAAGCACGCCGGAGGAAGCCGACAGGCTGCTCGCGGCGCAAAAGGCGCAGGACGCGCGCGTCGCCGCGGTGCTGTCCGCCGCGGGCATAGAACGCGCCGTCACGGACGCGCACCGCAAGGTATACGCCAAATGGAGCGGCGAATGGGCGCTGTCACATGACGCCATACTGCTGGCTGCCGAAATCAGCTCTCTCTCGGAGAATCCGTACCGCTACCTCTCGGCCATACTGTCCGGCTGGCACGGCGCGGGCGTGAAGACGCTGGCGGACGCGCAGCGCGAAACCAAGAAGCGCTCCGTGGGCACGTCGTCCCCCGCACAGCCGGGTTACTTCGACCGGCCGACCGAGAACTATGACCATCTGGCGATCGATCCCTTCGCCGACGAGGGGGCATAGCGTGGCGCAGGGCGTATTTGAAGTCTATGAGGACATCCGCCGCCGCAACGAGGCGGAGGGCGCAAGGCGGCGTGCCGAAGCATACGCAAAGCTGCCGGAGCTGAAGCGGCTGCACGAGCGCATCCGCATGCTGCAGCTGGAGCGCATCCGCAAAACCGCGCAGGGCGAGCCCTTCGACGCCGCGGCGCTGGCGGCGCTGCGCACCCAGGCGGAGGGTATGCTGACCGCCGGGGGCTACAGCGCGGACTGGCTCGATCCCATATACCGCTGTCCCGTCTGCCGCGACACCGGCCTGCGGGAGGACGCACGCCGCTGCGACTGCTTCCATCGGTATCGGCTTGAAAGCAAGCTGGATGAGGCCAGACTGACGGACGACGCAGTCAGCTTCGAAAAATTCGATCTTTCCCGCTTCTCGGACGAACCCATCGAGGGCGGGCGCTCTCAGCGCGACTACATGGCGCAGTACCGGCGCATCGCCGAAACCTGGGCTGACAGCTTTCCGGACTGCTCGCGCGTGCTGCTTTTCGCGGGCAGCGCCGGCCTCGGCAAAACGTACACCGCGCGCTGCATCATGCGGCGCGTCATAGAACACGGCTACTCCTCCGCTTACTACACCGCGTACCGGCTGTTCTCGCTGTTCCACGCGCACCGCATCGGCGGCGACGTGGACATCGATCCGGTGTTCTCCGTGCCGCTGCTCGTCGTGGATGACCTCGGCACAGAGCCCATGACGCGCAACGTAACGGTGGAGTACTTTTTTGATCTGCTCAACGAACGCATTGCGCAGGGGCTGCACACGATTTTCGTCACGACACTCGCGTTTCACGAGCTCAAGAGCGTATACGGCGACAGCATTCACTCGCGGCTGATGGACTCCCGGCACTCCGAAAAGCTGATATTTCGCGGCAGGGACATCCGCTACTAACGCGCCGTTTTTGGGAATAATGATAAGAAACAAGTATCCGGAGGCATTATGAAACGTAGCGAAATCGATCAGAAGTACAAATGGGATCTGGGCCCTATCTTCCCCTCGGACGAAGCGTGGGAGCAGGGCTTTGCGAAGCTGCAGGCACTGGCGCCCTCCTTGGCTCCGCTGAAGGAAAACCTCACGAAGAGCGCCGCGGCGCTGGCCGACGCGCTGGCAAAGATAGACGAGGCTTCGCTGCTGTGCGAGCAGCTTTTCGTATACGCCAAGATGCGCCGCGATGAGGACAACGGGAACGCGCGCTATCAGGCGATGGCCGATCGGGCGTTTTCGCTCTACGTCACGGTATCGGGCGAAACGTCTTACGTCGCACCCACGCTGCTGAAGGAAAGCGAGGAGACGCTGCTGCGCTTCGTCGAAGAGGAGACGCGCCTCGCGCCCTACGCCTTCATGATCCGCGATCTCATCCGCCAGAAACAGCACGTGCTCTCGGAAGCGGAGGAGAAGCTGCTCTCGATGAGCGCCGACTTCGCCGCGGGCCCGCGTGACATCTTCAAGATGCTCGAGAGCGTCGATATGAAGTTCGGCACCGTACCCACGCCCGAAGGCGACGTGCAGCTGACGCACGGCAAATACCTGGAGCTCATGCAGAGCCGCGACAGGGCGGTGCGCAAGGCCGCGTTCGACACGTATTACGCCGCCTTCCGCGATCACATCAACACCATCGCCACCACATATTCCACCAGCGTCAAAAAGGACGTGTTCTATGCCAAGGTGCGCGGGTACGGCAGCGCGCTGGAGCAGGCGCTCTTCGGCGACAACGTGCCCGTACAGCTCTATGACGATCTGATTGCGACAATCCACGAAAGCCTGCCCACGATGTACGACTACATAGAGGCGCGCCGCAAAATCCTCGGCCTCGAAGACATCGCCATGTATGACATCTACGTTCCGCTGGTGGGAGAAACCGGCACGAAGTATTCCTACGAACAGGCGATGGACATGGTAACGGACGCGCTGACGCCCTTGGGGCCCAACTACCGCGCACTGCTGCGCCGTGCCTTCAACGAAAAGTGGATCGACGTATTCGAGAACGAGGGCAAGACCACCGGCGCGTATTCGTGGGGTGCGTATGGCTCTCATCCCTACGTGCTGCTGAATCACCGCTCCGATATTGACAGCGTGTACACATTGGCGCACGAGCTGGGCCACGCGATGCACACGTATCACTCCGACGAGACGCAGCCGTTTCCGACGGCGCAGTACACCATCTTCGTCGCGGAGGTCGCCTCCACGGTCAACGAGCTGCTGCTGACGCGCTACCTGCTGGAGCACGGCGACGAAGCGCTCAAAAAGCACGTGCTCAACCACTACATCGATCAGTTCCGCACCACCGTGCTGCGCCAGACGATGTTCGCCGAGTTCGAGAAAACGTCCCACGCGATGTGCGAGGCGGGAGAGCCCCTTACGCAGGACACGCTGTGCGCCAAGTACCGCGATCTCAACAACCTTTACTACGGCGGCTGCATGAACACCTGCGACACTATCGCGCTGGAATGGGCGCGCATCCCGCACTTCTACAACGCGTTCTATGTGTATAAATACGCCACAGGCTTCTCCGCCGCGGTAATGCTGGCGACAAAGCTCTATGCCAAGGAGCCCGGCGCGCTGGACAGCTACATGGAATTCCTAAAGAGCGGCGGCAGCGATCATCCGCTGAACCTGCTGAAAAGGGCAGGCGTGGACTTTTCGGACGGCGCGCCCGTGAAAAACTGCATGGCGGAATTTGCGCGCGCGTTGGGAGAATTTAAAAATGTGATGGGCGTATCGTCCTGAGTGTAGTATAATGGGCGTATAATACGTGCGGCAGGAGGAAGCCAATGAAGACTTGCTTTTCCACACTGGGATGTCCGGAGTGGTCATTTCCGGAGATCGTATCGGTCGCCTCGGACCTCGGGTTCAACGGCGTCGAGGTAAGAGGGGTTCAGCGGGAGCTTTACGCGCCCGCGATCGACGCGTTTTCACCGGCGCATATCGCGGCCACGCGGGACACACTGCAGCGCCTGTCGCTTTCCATACCGTGTCTTGCCACCTCGTGCGATCTCAATTCTGAAGAAATACTGGACGAGGCGAAAGCCTATGTGGACACCGCGAGCGCGCTGGGCACACCGTATATCCGGTTGCTTGGCGACAGAGAGCCCGCGCCTTCGGATGAAATCCGCCTGAAGGTCATCGAATCCAATCTCCATGAAATCGGGCTGTACGCGAAGGAAAAAGGCGTCATGCCGCTGATTGAAACGAATGGCTTCTTCGCTAAAACCAAGGTGCTGGGGCTCATGCTGCAGGAAGCCAAGGGTGCCAATATCGGCATACTCTATGATATCCACCATCCTTACCGCTATTTCGGCGAGGACCCCGAATATACGCTGAAGCACATCGGGCCCTACATCCGCCATGTGCACATCAAGGATTCGGTGATGGAGGGCGGCGGTGTACGCTACCGCATGGTCGGCGAAGGGGATATCCCGGTGGCGCACATCTTAAAGCTGCTGCGCGACATGGGCTACGACGGCTTCTATTCGCTTGAGTGGGTGAAGCGCTGGGATCTTTCGCTGGAGGAACCCGGCATCGCGTTTGCGCAGTTCAAGGATTTCATGGACACACTGTAATTCAACAAACAGGGGCGGCTCTGCCGTCCTTTTTTATTTGCGCAAAAAAGTACCGGCATCAGCCGGTACCTCTCTAAACAGGACTCAGAAGTCTTCGCCGTTCTGCTCGGCGCTGTTCTCGCGCTTCGCAAGCTGGCCTTCCTTCGAGTCCATCCGGTGCTCCGCTCTGGCTTGCTTGAAGGTGCCCAGCAGCTTTTTGTTCTTTTTCATATCACTACCTCCGCTTTTACTTTATCCAGTTTACGCGGACGCATGTATGAAGCCTCCCGGCTCAAATAAAAAAGCGGAGCGTTCGGCTCCGCCTGAAGACGTTTATCTGTGGCGTCTGGGACGCGGGTTCGGCCGCGATACAGGTTCCGGCGGACGCGTATCGTCCTCCTTGCCCTTCAGCGCAACCACCACGCTGCGGTACGGCTCCTCGCCCTCGCTGTAGGTGTACACCTTCTCGTAGTCCTGCAGCGTCGCATGCAGTATGCGGCGCTCGTAGGGGTTCATGGGCTCCAGCACAACGCGCCTGCCGCTGTGCTCCACCTTCTCCGCAAGGTGCGCCGCAAGGCGCTTCAGCGTATCCTCGCGCTTGCCGCGGTAGTTTTCGGTATCGAGCATCACCTTGGTATAATCGTTCTTGTTGTTGTTGATGACAAGGCTCGTAAGGTACTGCAGCGCATCCAGCGTCTCGCCGCGCCGTCCGATGAGCATCCCCATCACCCGGCCGGACATGTCCACCTTGAGCATGCCGTCCTCCGTACGCGAGGCCAGCGCCACGTTCATTCTCATATGCCCGAACAAGCCGTACAGGAACTTCTCCGCTTCATTCTGGGGCTCCCGCGCCACGATGGGCTCATCCGCCTCTTCACGCGCCGCAGGCCTGCTGTATGGCCTGTCGCCCGGTCTGCGATCGTCCCGGTGAAAATCCTCCCGCCGGTGTTCATCCCTGCGCCCGCCCGGGCGAAAATCGTCGCGACGACCGGAATCGCGCCGGTCACGCCGCTCAAAGCTGCGTTCTCCGCGCGGTTCGGGGCGAAAGGGCTCCTCAAAGCCCTTCTTGGGCTGCGGCGGCGCTTCCGGTTCTCCCACCGCTTCAAGGCTGAACTCTTCCTCCGGTTTGCGTGTCAGGCGCACGCGCGCGCTCTTGAAAAGACCGGCGCCTTCGTCCAGAATTTCAATGTCCACCTCGTCGATGGAAAGATCCATTTTGACGAGACCGCTGAATACCGCCTCATCAACCGTTCTGCCCTTGCTCTCGAAAACATCCATCAGGTTGCCTCCTCAATCACGCCCTGCTTATCCTTCTCATCCCTCTTTTTATAGATCATGTTGAGCACGAAGGTCTGCGCCACTGCGTAGATGTTCGCGAACAGCCAGTAGATAGCGAACGCCGCGTTGGACGTTGCGCAAATGTACACGGAAAATATCGGGAAGAACCACAGCATGAACGATCCGCCCTGCTGCTGAGCCATCTGCGGATTTTGCCCCATGGTCATCTTCTGCTGCAGGAAGAGCGTTGCGCCCGCGAGCAGCGGCAGTATAAACCAGCCATTGCTGAAACTACCAAGATTGTTGTACTTGCCGACGATGTCTGTTACCAAGCCGGTGTAATTTCCGCCCGACGCAAATGATGTGCCCGCGAAACTGACGAGCTTCGCATCTGCCATCATATGCAGCGCCTGCGGACTGACGCTGTTCATGTTCTGCTGCAGATACGTGACAAACTTTTCTGCGGTGGGCAGTATAGACTCGAAACCCGAATCGGGCTGCCAGATGTTATGCACCCAAAGCCAGCCGGGCAGCGCGGTCACATCCTGCGTGTGGGACGCAATACCCGAAAGGTATTGCGCATTCAGCATGAATGACACCTGCTGTTCCGTCGCCAGCGTCCGCATCGCGCCAAAGAACGCGAAGAATATCGGAAGCGTGATGAGCATCGGCAGGCATCCGGCCAGAGGCTTGACGCCTTCCTTTTTATAGAGCTCCTGCTGCTTCTTCTGCAGCATCTGCGGATTGTTGCCATAGCGCTTCTTTAAAGACTCCACCTTGGGCTGTATCAGCGCCATCTGGCGGGAGCTCCTCTTCTGGCGCAAATCAAGCGGCAGAATCAGCACGCGCAGTGCAATTGTCAGTATGATAATGGCCAGCGGATAGCTCTGTACAATGCTGTCCACCCATTTGAGCGCCAACGCGAAAAAGTCGGCTATAAAATTATCGCTTAAAAAACCCACTGCTTGTCCTCCATCGGCGCCTTACGGCACCGGGTCGTATCCGCCCTTGCAAAAGGGATTGCACCTCAGCACGCGCCAGGCGGCCAGCCGGAACCCCTTCCACGCGCCATACCTTTGGATAGCCTCCGCCGCGTACTCCGAACATGTGGGAGTAAACCGGCAGTTGTTTCCGAGATACGGCGATATCGCTCTCTTGTAAAACCGAATTATCGCCAGCATCACGCGCTTCATACTTTGCCCCCCAGCAAACCGGCTTTCTTCAGCAGCCGCTCCTCCGAGGCCTTCAGCCCGTGATAATCCAGACCCTTCGCACTGTCCCGCGGTACAAAAACCAGCAGGCTCTTCGGCGAAACTTCCCCCACCATTGAAAAAAAAGCTTCCTTCATCCTGCGCTTAATCCGGTTGCGTTCCACACTGTTGCCCAGCTTTTTTGATACGGAAAAACCCACCTTTAAACGCGGTGTTTTCGTAAGCACATAGATCAGCACAAGACTGCCGTCTGAAACGGATCTGCCCTTTTTATATACGTACCGAAATTCCTTGTTGCGCCGGAGCGAATATTCACGCCTCAATATACCTTCCATCCGCCGGAAAACCGGACGACGCGGCGCGCCAGCACTAAGCGGACAGAACCTTCCGGCCCTTCGCGCGGCGGCGCTTCAGCACGTTCCTTCCGTTTCTTGTCTTCATGCGCTTGCGGAAACCATGCTCCACTTTACGCTGCCTTTTCTTCGGCTGTAATGTCATTTTCATCGTTGCGACACCTCATATTTTTTCGTGGGACAGATCGAACACCGTCCCACGCGGGAGCGTACGTTCCATACCGTCGCCTTTTTCGTACAGTCAGACGGATATATTATATTGAAGAGCCTAACTGATGTCAACCAAAGCTTTTACGCTGCCGCGACGTGCAGCCAAACGACCAGCGCCAGCTGGGCCGCCGCTAACAGCGGCATCAGTGCCATAAACTTCGCTTTCCGCGTTTTGTGGCGCAAAACCACCATGGCCAGCAGTTCGCCGCACGCCCCGCCCAGCAGTGCCGTCACCCACAGCGTACGCTCCGGCACCCGCCGCGCGCTCCGGATCGCGGCACGTTTGTCATGCGCGCAAATCACGGCCCCGGCGATACTCATCACGGCCATCCAAGCTGCCGCATAAATGTCCATTTATTATCTCCTTTGGTCCTCCTATTGTACACGCTTTACACAGCGCACCGCAACGCGCGCCGGTTTCCTTTTTTCGGGTGTTGTGATAGAATGGCATATACGCTATCAACAGGGAGGCAGCCATGAAAAAATGGGGCTTGCGCACACCCCGCATGTTTGAAGGAATGAGCCTGGCGGCGTTCAAGCCCAAGACAGGTATGGTCATTCTGATCGCTCTCGCCATCTACATCGCCTATTCCAAGCTGACCGTAGTCGGCCTCGTTATTTACGGCCTGCTGTGCTGGCTGGGCGGAAGCTATCATTCCGTCATCGACATGCTCAATTCCATGCTGACGTCCCAGGGTGTCGTCATTTTTTCGCTGTTTATCACGTCCGTGCTGACGGCGCTCACGCTGATCTATCTGGGATTCATTGAAAAGCGCTCCCTCGTTACCGCAGGCGTATCACGCGGACGCATCCTCCGCCGCTATGGCGCGGGCTTTGGGCTGGGCGCTTTCATGCTGCTGCTCTGCTATGTGCTTCCCCTCGTCGCCGAGACGCCGGCTTACCGAGGCCTGTCGGCGCTCATTCCGGTATACCTGCTGGGTTTCGTCATACAGTCCTCTTCAGAGGAAATCTTCTTCCGCGGTTTTCTGATGACCGGCGTCGCCAAGCGCACGGGCATATTCTTCGCTGTGCTGATCAGCTCCGCGTTTTTCTCTCTTGCGCACGCGCTGAACGGAGGGTACTCGCTGCTGGGCGGCATCTATTACCTGCTGATCGGCGCCTTCCTTGCGTTGCTGATGCTGCGAACCAACAGCATATGGGCATCGTGCGGTTTCCACGCGGCCTGGAACTTCACCATCGGGCTGCTGGCTCCCATCAATATCGGCGGGCTTGTCATCGACTACGCCATATTCGACGTGGGCGAGGTCACGGACGACGCGGCCTACAGCATCATCGGGGATCCGTATTACCTCATTCTGATAGCCCTGTTTCTCATCGGGGCCGCCATGCTGCTCTTCGTCGGCAGGAACCGCCTTGCCGCGCGCGTTTCACCCCCGCAGCCCTACGTGAAGGAGGTCTGAGATGAAACTGCCGTATTACGTCGTGGACGCGTTTTCCGGCGCACCGTTTCACGGCAACCCCGCGGGCGTTTGCCCTCTTCCCGAATGGCTGCCCGACGAAGTCATGCAGTCCGTCGCGTTTGAAAACAACCTGTCGGAGACCGCTTTTATCGTGCCGCGCGGCGCGTACTATGAACTGCGCTGGTTCACGCCCGCCACGGAGGTGGACTTGTGCGGCCATGCCACGCTGGCCAGCGCGTATACGCTGATGCGCTTCGTGGATACCGGCGCGCAGCGCGTGGAGTTCCGCACCAAGAGCGGTCCGCTTGCCGTCAGCCGCTCCGGCGGCATGTACACGCTCGATTTTCCGTCACGCCCTCCCGTTCCGTGCGAAAAACCCGCCGCGCTGGAGCGCGCGCTGGGCGTCCCCGTGCTGGAAACGTACATGGCGCGCGACATGCTGGCGCTCGTTGCGGATGAAAGCATGGTTCGCGATTTATCGCCGGACTTCGCCGCCCTGCGCGAGGTGGACGCCTTCGGCATCGCCGTCACCGCGCGGGGACAAAGCTGCGACTTCGTATCGCGCTTCTTCGCGCCGCACCATGGCATCGATGAGGATCCCGTCACCGGCTCGTCGCACTGCATGCTCACGCCCTTCTGGCGCGGGCGGCTCGGCAAAACCCGCATGACCGCGCGCCAGCTCTCCCGCCGCGGCGGCGAGCTCTTCGTGGAGGACTGCGGCGATCGTGTCCGCATCGGCGGCAAAGCCGTGTGCTACCTTCAGGGCGAGATTGAGATTGACGTTTAAATCTCCGCTTAAGAACCCGGAAGCAAACTAAAGGGCCTTCGCCGAAGACCCTTATTTTTATAGTCCATATGACGGGTACTGCCTACCGGAACAGCGCCGTGCTCAGGTACTTCTCGCCCCGGTCCGGGAAGATGCATACGATCACGCCTTTGTCCAGCCGTTCCGCCACCTTCAGAGACGCCAGCATCGCCGCACCGGACGACATGCCACAGAAGATGCCCTCCTCCTTGACGATGCGCCGCGCCATCGCAAAAGCCTCCTCGGAGTCTATCATGATGGAGATGTCTATCTGGCCGGGATCGTAGATCTCCGGAACAATGGCCTCGCTCATATTCTTCAGGCCTTGTATGTAGTGGCCGCGCACCGGCTGCGCCTCGACAATCTTGATGGCCGGATTCAGCTCCTTCAGGCGCTTCGCGGTGCCCATCAGCGTACCCGAGGTGCCCAGCGCCGATACGAAATGCGTGATGCGCCCCACCGTATCGCGGATGATCTCCTCTGCCGTCGTGGCGTAGTGCGCGATCTGGTTGTAGTGGTTGGAAAACTGATCGGGCATGAAGTAGCGGCCCGGCTCCTCGGCTACGCGCTGCCGGGCATGGCGTATCGCGCCGTCGGTACCCTCCTCGGCATCGGTCAGCGTCACCTTCGCGCCGAACGCGCGAATCATCTTCTGACGCTCCACCGAGACCGCGCTGCTCATCACGATCTCCACGGGATACCCCTTGACGGCGCCTATCATGGCCAGCGCGATACCGGTGTTGCCCGAGGTGGGTTCGATAATCGTCTTGCCGGGACTGAGCGTCCCCTCAGCCTCCGCCTGCTCTATCATCTTAATTGCGATGCGATCCTTGATGCTGCCGGTGGGATTCGTCCCCTCCACTTTGGCGTAGATGTCTACGTGTTTGCTTTGGCATAGCTTCCTGATTTTCACCAGCGGCGTGTTGCCTATTGTGTCCAGTATGTTGCCGTATACCTGCATGCTGCAATTTCCTCCCAAAGCCCATTGCATCCATTATAGCCATCCCGTTGCGGATTTCAACTGTGATTTGACTGCAGCCAGTCCGGACGCATCCGGACGGTCAGCGGCAGCGTTTGTACGCCGCAGTCCGGGCACTGCCGCGCAAATACGCGCAGCGCCTCCTCCGTGCCGCTTATCCAGCGCAGCGGCACACCCGTGCGCCGCTCCAGCTCACGCACAATGGCATACCCTTCCGCCAGCTCCATCCCCGTCGTTTCCGGCCCGAGATTGGCGTTCAGCACAATCCCGTCCGCCTTCAGCCGCGCGCTGCGCTCTATCTTCGCGAGGCTTTCCTCCAGCTGCGCCGCGCTGCCCTGAAAGGGCCTCCGCGTGTTAACCACGAACAGCGCCTCCGTATCGGCGCGCACCGCGTCGAAGCGATCCTTCAAACTGCCCAGCGCCGCCGCGCCCACCGGATCCCCGCCGCAATCCATGACCGCCCATCCGCCTTTAAACGCCGCGAACACGTCGGGCGGCAGCGACGGTACATCCACCGCGGTGTTGGCAAACACCGGCGCAATGACGCGAATGCCCCGGGCTTCCAGCATTGCCTTGTGCTCCGACGAGCGGAAATACGGATTGACGATATCGAGATCGACGAGCGTCACATCCTCGTGCGCCTCCCGCAGCGAAAGCGCGGTCTGCAGCGACAGCTCCGTTTTGCCGCTGCCATAGTTGCCAAAATAAACGGTGATTTTCTTCATATGTATATCCCTCTCATTCTCTCGCGCAGCGGCGCATCAGCGCTTCCGCGCAACGCATACCGTCCACCGCAGCCGATACGATGCCGCCGGCATACCCCGCACCTTCGCCCGCGGGATACAATCCAGCGATACCCTCCGCCTGCAAATTCTCTCCGCGCGGCGTGCGCAGCGGAGAAGACGTGCGCGTCTCGACACCGGTCAGCACGGCGTCCGGCATATCAAAGTCCCGGAGCTTCGTGCCGAAGTCCCGCAACCCGGCGGCAATGCCCTCCGAAACAAACTCCGGCAGGCATTCGCGCAAATCCGCGGGCAGCACGCCCGGCCTGTACGTGGGACGCACCGCACCAAATTTTTTTGACACGCGACCCGCAAGGAAATCCCCCTGCGTTTGTGCCGGCGCGAAGAGCCCTTCCCGGTATGCCGCACGCTCCCAGCGCTGCGCAAAGCGCATGCCGCCCAGCGGCCCCGGCTCAAAATCGTCCATGCCTACGGAAACCACTACAGCGCTGTTGGAGTTTTCCCCGTCGCGCGCATACCAGCTCATGCCGTTGACCGCGAGACCGCCCGGTTCCGTCGCGGAGCAGATGACCTCGCCGCCCGGGCACATGCAGAACGAGTACACGCCGCGCGCTCCGTGCCGCGCCTTCAGCGCGTACTCGGCAGCGCCCAGCCGCGGATGCCCGAACGCCGCGCCGTACTGCGCCCTGTCAATCCGCTCCCGCGGGTGCTCGATGCGCACGCCCACCGCGAAGGGCTTCGGCAAAAGCACCGCGCCGCCGCCCAGCAGCGCCTCCCACGTATCCCTCGCACTGTGACCGATGGCCAGTACTGCCGCGCGGGTCTCCACGCGCGTTTCCAGCCCGTGCTTCCTATACCATATGCCGCGCAGCGCTCCGTCGGTGACAGCGATGCGCGTCAGCCTGCTCTCGTATTCCACCTGCCCGCCCAATGCGCGGATACTTTTCACGATACCCTCCACCGCCGTGCGGATGTGCTCCGTGCCGGTATGGGGCTTGGCCAGCGTCAGTATTTCCCGGGGCGCACCGCACTCCGCGAGCGTGCGCAGCACCGACTCCGCGCGCGGGTCCTTGATGCGCGTCGTCAGCTTGCCGTCCGACCACGCTCCCGCGCCGCCCGCACCGAAGCACACGTTGCTTTCCGGATCCAGGTTTCCGCTCACCTGCAGCGCCTCCACATCGCGTCCGCGCGCTTCAATGCCGCGCCCGCGCTCCAGAAGCAGGGGGCGATAGCCGTGCTGCGCCAGCGTCAGCGCCGCGAAAAGCCCGCAAGGCCCCGCGCCCACCACAACGGGCTGTCCGCAGCGCTCTCGGCCATACTGTATTTCCAGCGGCGCGTACTCCTCCGCCGCACCAAATTCCTTCTCCAGCCGTTGCTGCCGCAGCGCATCACACAGCGCAACGTGCACCGTATACACGAAGTGAATTCCCCTGCGCCGCGAGTCCAGCGACTGCCGCTTCACACGCAGTAAAGCGATGTCCTCTGTGCGTACGCGCAGCTTTGCCGCCGCCGCTTCGCGGATCTCCGCATCGCCGCTGTCCAGCGGCAGCGACAGGCCTGTCAGCTCTATGGCCATGACTTCCCTTTCCATGCCCCGAATCCTGAGGACAAAGGGCGATATGTTGTATCCATAGTAAAAGGGGCGGCAAACGCCTGCCCCCTTCATATTATAACCCAGAAACGTGCGCGCCTTAGACAAAGCCGGGAAGAGTCCCATTTCCTCGCGCTACCCCCGCGTAATGGTCACCGTGATGGTTAGCGGCAGCGCGGAGAAGTTGCTTTCGTCAAATCCCTCGGGGATCTCAAACTGTACCGTCACGGTATGCGCTCCGACGCCCAAACCGTTCAGATCCACATAGGCGATTACATCCGACGCCTGCAGTTTGGACATTGCCGAAAGCCCTGCCAGCACCGTTGCATCCACCTCGTACTGCGAGAGCTGCGCGGAAAACCCTTTATTGAGGCTGCGGATTTCGATAGGGACTCCGCCGAATGTTTCGCTGCGCGTCTTTTCCCGGATCGTCACCGTCACCTGCGCCGTCTGCGCGTTCAGCACGGTTACGCCCTCCGGCAGAGAGAACGCAAGCGGCACGACCACATCTCCCGAAGCGCCGCTGACACTGAAAGGCACCAAATCGATGGCGTCAACGCCCGCCAGCACCGATGCGTCGCCCACAATGTTGACAGTGGCCGGATCGCACAGGATATCCGTCACCTCATACCCTGCCGCAAGGTTATCCTGACCGATGATGGCGGCGGCGGCGTTCACCGGCACGGCTTTCATCGGCAGCACCGTCATATCGACGATGACCGAAGGCAGGCTGTCGAATAGGCTTGTGTCGATCTCGTTGCCTTCGCTGTCCAGTATTGCCACATTCAGCGTCTGGTTGTCCCAGTGCTTCAGCCCGCTGATATCCACATTGCAGACAGCGCGGCTCGCTTTCTCCACGTCCACGCGCGCGCCCGAAATCGTGATATTCTGCGGCTCCGCCGTGGGTTCGGTCGCGTAATATCCCGACGCCACGGTGCCTGTCGTCTGCATATCCACTGTCAGGGTTCGGTCGATGTCTTCATCTACATATACGGTTACCGTAGCCGGACTGACCTCCACGACATTGCACCGTGTGCTGGTGTATTCTATCTTCAGCTCCCATTCGCCCGGGCCGGTGATCTTGGACAGGTCTACGGACATCGAAACGCTGCTGTCACTGATATATTTGCGGTCGCTCTGGTTAAACTCCACACGCACATTTGCCTTTGCGGTTTCCAGCTGATCTGAAAGGCTTCTGGCGATGGCAAGGTCGTTCGCTTCCAGCTGTGCCGCGCCTTTGATGCTGACCGGAATGTTGGCGAGAACATCCTCCCGCACGGGGTTGGTATCCGTCAGCACATAGCTCCAGAGCACGACGGCAAAAAGCAGCGCCATGGCTTTCAGTACCCAGTTGTTCTTCAGCAGTCCCCACAGAAAGAGCAGCGTCTTTTTCATTCCGCTTCACGCCCCTTCCTCTTGATGCGCAGCACGCGGTGCTTGCTGGTTTGCTTGACCATATACAGGTCTTCCAGCAGATCGCGAATCGCCTTGGAATCAAGGTAACGCACCAGGCTGCCGTCCTGCGCGACCGAAATCACGCCGGTCTCCTCCGATACGATCAGCGTGACGCTGTCGGAAACCTCGGAGACGCCCAGCGCCGCGCGGTGGCGCGTACCCAGCTCCTGCCCTATCTGCTTGTTCTCACTGAGCGGCAGGAAGCAGCCCGCCGCCTCGATTCGGCCGTCCCGGATGATGACCGCACCATCATGCAGCGGCGAATTGATGAAGAACAGGTTCTCCAGAAGCTCCGTAGAAATCTGCGCGTCAAGGCGCGTACCGCTTTCTATTACATCCTTTAGTCCGGTCTTGCGCTCGAACACCAAAAGCGCGCCCACGCGTTTCTTGGAGAGACTGAGCACGGCCTTCAAAATGTTATCAATGTTCTCCTGTGCGTTGTTAATCATGGTAGATCCCAGCTCAATAGTGCCGCGGCCCAGCTTGGCCAGCGCCCGCCGCAGCTCCGGCTGGAATATGATGACGAGCACCAAGGCGCCCGCATTGAGCACGTAATTGAGCACCCAGTAAGTGCCCACCAGTTGTAGAATGTCCGCCACCCAGGCGGCAAGCAATATGACACCGAGGCCTTTTAGAACCTGCATCGCGCGGGTCTTGGAGGTCAGCTTTAAGAGCCAGTAGATGATGACTGCCAGAAGCAGTATGTCGATTGCGTCAATCCATCTGAAATCGGAAAGGCTATCCACGATGGATCTATAGATTTCTTCCAATCAAAACACCCTTTGTTTTTTTTACCCCACTGCCACCCTTTTTAATGACCGCCGATGAAAGTACGCACCTTGCTGTACAACGCCAACCACGATCTAAGCCGATTATAAACGAAAACCTGACAATTGCATACCCCGATTTTTTAAACAATCCGGGAAACATTGGCCTCTTTTCTACGAAAATCGCATTAAAATAACAGTTGCTTTTTAATCGCCTTGTGTTATAATGGTTTCTGCGGCTTTAGCGCCGCTATCCCTGCGAGAGGTGAGATGAAATGAAAAAGGGAATCCATCCCGAATACCATGAGTGCAAGGTAACCTGCGCGTGCGGCGAAACCTTCACAACCGGCTCCGTAAAAAAAGAAATGAGAGTGGACATTTGCTCTAAGTGCCATCCTTTCTTTACAGGCAAGCAAAAGCTGGTTGACACAGGCGGGCGCGTGGATCGTTTCAATAAGCGATACGGCCTTAAATAGCCGCTTGGCGCGTTTGGCAGACCGGATTTCGGTCTGTTTTACTTTATAGGGAAACACCGGAAAGACAACTTTTCGGAGGTGAACCAGGGGGGGTATCCCGGCGCAAGCCGGGACTGCATTTGGGCATACGGCCCGAGGAATGAGGCGACTGGTGAAAAAGTGCAATATCGGCGGGCAGGGAGTATTGGAAGGCGTTATGATGCGCTCTCAAACCGCTTCCGGCCTCGCGGTGCGCAGGGCGACGGGCGAAATCGTATTTGAAAAAGAGCCTGTGAAGTCCGCCACCCAGAAGAACGGATTTACAAAGCTGCTGTTCGTACGCGGTGTGGTGTCCTTTGTGGATATGATGATCTACGGCGTAAAGACGACCACTAAATCCGCCAAGCTTTTTGGAGAGGAAGAGGAGTACAAGCCCTCCCGCTTCGAAAAGTTCGTCGCCAAAAAAACGGGCAAGGATGCGATGGACATCGCCATGGTGCTGGCGGTGATTATCGCCCTCGTGCTGGCGGTGGGCATATTCTTTATGCTTCCTTTCGCCCTTACAGAACTCGTCAAAAGCCACGTGGAGTCCGACATACTGAAGGGCCTCATCGAGGGCGGCATTCGCCTCGTTATATTCCTGCTGTATATCGCGGGCATCCGGCTTCTCAAGGACATCAAGCGCGTATTTCAGTACCATGGCGCGGAGCACAAGACCATCAATTGTTACGAGCACGAGGAACCGCTGACCGTAGAGAATATCCAGAAATACGGAACGCTTCATCCGCGCTGCGGAACGAGCTACCTGCTGCTTGTCGTGGTAATATCCATACTGCTGTACTCGCTGATTCCGTGGGAGATCTCACGGCTGGCCAAAATTGGTCTGCGGCTTGCACTGCTGCCCGTGGTCGCGGGTATCGCTTACGAGTTTTTAAAATTCGCGGCGCGCAGTGACAGCTGGTTCTTCCGCGCCATCCGTTGGCCGGGGCTGATGCTGCAGAAATTGACCACTGCGCAGCCCGACGACTCCATGGTGGAGACCGCCATCGTCGCTTTTCAGGCGGCGCTGGGTGAGATGGACGACGAATCTCTGAAGGCGCTTGCCGATGGGTTTGCCCGTCCGGTTAAGACCGAAGTGAAATCCACGGAAGCGGAGGAAGCGCCTCAGGCGGAAAGTTAGTCATGACAGCCAGAGAAGCATTCTCATCCGCACGGGATCAATTAAAAGAAGCCTGCATCGCAGAGCCGGACGCTAAGGCGCGCGAAATTGTGGCGCATGTGCTTGGCATCGGGTATGCCGACATCTTCTTCTGCCAGCACGTGGAAACAGCACTGCTTTCCGGTATCGCCGCGATGACAAAGCGCTGTGTTTTGGGAGAACCGGTGCAGTATGTAACCGGCAGGGCGTATTTCCGGCATCTGGAGCTGTCCGTCACGCCGGACGTGCTCATTCCGCGCAAGGAGACGGAGCTCGTCGCGCAAAAGGCTATCGACATGGTACGCGAACAGGACACGGCTGCCGTATTGGACATGTGTACGGGCAGCGGATGCATCGCCATCGCGCTGGCCACCGAAACGCACGCGCAGGTGGAAGCCTGCGACATCAGCGAGAAAGCACTGGTCGTCGCACGGCGCAACGCGTTGGAGCATGGCGCATCCGTCCGCTTCTTTACCAGCGACATGTTCAGCCGTGTTTCCCGCGAATACGACGTGATCGTATGCAACCCTCCCTACGTCAGCGAAGCCGAATATCAGGGCCTCTCCGAGGACGTGAGGCTGTTTGAACCGCGCATCGCGCTTACTGCGGGCGACGGGCTGGAATATTACCGGCGCATCGCACGGGAAGCGGCGCAATACCTTACCGAAGACGGCACGCTCGTGCTGGAAATCGGCGCGCGGCAGGGCGGAGGCGTTTCGGCGCTGCTCGCACAGAACTTTGAATCAATTGAATGTGAAAGAGATTACGAGGGGCGGGAACGAATCGTGTCCGCCCGCAGGAAACAGGGTGTGCCATGTTTGAGAAACTCGACGAATATAAACGGAAATTTGCTCAGCTCGAAGAGGAACTGAGCCGGGCAGAGACTTTAGCCAATCAAGAGCTGTACGCGAAGCTTGCCAAGGAGCACGCTTCACTTTCCGATATCGTCACGCAATACGATAATTACCTCGCAGTCAAACAACAGCTGGCTGACGCAAAGCTGATGGCCGAGGACAACGATCCGGAGCTGGCCGCGATGGCCAAGGAAGAGCTCGCATCGCTGCAAACCGCGGAAAAGAGCCTCACTGAAACGTTGAAATTTCTGCTGCTGCCCAAGGACCCCAACGACGATCGCAACGTAGTGCTGGAGATCCGCGCGGGCACGGGCGGAGACGAGGCCGCGCTTTTCGGCGGCGACCTGCTGCGCATGTATCAGCGCTATGCCGAGCGCACCGGCTATGGCACGGAGTGGCTGGCCGGAAGCGTCACCGAGCTGGGCGGCGTCAAGGAAGCCACGCTGCTGATCACAGGCAGGGGCGCGTATTCGCGGATGAAATACGAAAGCGGCGTGCACCGCGTGCAGCGCGTACCGGAAACCGAATCTCAGGGACGCATCCACACCTCCGCGGCGACGGTGGCGGTGCTGCCCGAGGCGCAGGACGTGGATGTGGAAATCAACCCTGCCGATCTGCGCATTGACGTGTACCGCAGCTCCGGCCACGGCGGCCAGAGCGTCAACACCACTGACTCCGCCGTGCGCGTCACGCACATCCCCACGGGACTCGTGGTCACCTGTCAGGACGAGAAGTCTCAGCTGAAGAACAAGGAAAAAGCGCTCAAGGTGCTTAAGGCGCGCCTGTACGACGCCGCGAAGCAGGCGCAGGATAAGGAGATGTCGCTCAACCGCAAAAGCCAGGTGGGCAGCGGAGACCGAAGCGAGCGCATCCGCACCTATAACTTTCCGCAGGGCCGTGTCACCGACCATCGGATAGGGCTTACGCTGTATCGTCTGGAGCAGTTTCTCGACGGCGACCTGAACGAAATGATCGATGCGCTGATACTGGACGACAAAACGCGCGCACTGTCCGCGCAGGAATAAGCACAACGCGCTCCGCTCGCCGGGGCGTTTTTATTTTGGAGGAAGCGATGCACGGTGCAATCATCATTCGCCCGGCTGCCGCAGGGGACGCGCCAGCTGTCTGTGCCCTCAACAAACGCAGTCTGGGATACGATTACCTTCCGGATAAAACGGCGGAGCGCCTGTGCAGCCTCCTCGCGCAAAGCGGCGTGCGCCTGTATGTTGCGTGCTACGGCGACCGGGTAATCGGGTACATCCATGGCAGCAGCTACGAAGCATCGTATTTCGATCCGCTTGTCAACATCATGGCGCTCGCCGTCGAGCCGTCATGCCAGGGCAAAGGAGCGGGCCGTATGCTGCTGGAAGCCCTGGAAGCGTGGGCAAAGCAGCGCGGATGCGCGGGAGTACGCCTTGTTTCGGGCATCGACCGCACCGGAGCGCATCGCTTTTACGAGCGCTGCGGATACTGTCTTCGCAAAGAACAAAAGAATTACGTCAAGTATTTTTGAGCAATTATCCCTTCCCGATTTCGATCAGACGATCCCGCATCAGCATATTCAAATCCACGCTGCCCAGTTTCTCCAGGGAAAAGGATATCCCATAGATATCATAGTGTGGTTTGTTCTGTATTGCTTTATCACTAACGACGGAAGGCGGCGTCATATCCACCTGAACGTCATTCATGGTGCTGCACGCATTGCCCACCATCATATTGCATAGCTCGCTGACGGCGCTGAGCATCAGCTCATCGTCGTCTATCTCCATACCGCCCAGCATCTGCGAAGCCAGCGATTTTCCGGCGTCAACCCCCATCGACATATATACCTCGCCATCGACATCCCCCGCGACGCCAATCATGACGAGGATGGCCTGCGGATCTGCGTGGTGAGAATCTTCCCGTATCTCAGAGCGCAGTACGGGACAGGACACTACCGACTCCAGCACCGAATGAAATGAATTGATGATGATTTGTACATATTGTTTCCCCATAATGCACACTCCTGATGTTAAATTGGCAAGGAGATCGAGAACAGCGTGCCTTCTCCCTGCTTTGTCGTTACTTTTACATTGCCGCCCAGTTTGACGCAGGTATCCCTGAATGCGGCCAGGCCCACGCCCCTGCCCGAGAGCGAACTGGCGACATCCTTTGTGGAAATGGAGTCGCGAAATATCAGATCGGCGATTTGTGCCTCCGACATCTCGTCAGGCTGCTCCGCCGGAAACAACGCCCGCGCCTTCTGTTTGATTTTATCGAGGTCAAGCCCACGCCCGTCATCGCTGATTTGCAAAAGCATCGAGGAACCCTCGCGGCTGATCCGGCAGACCACAAGGCCCCGCTGCGGTTTGCCCAGCTTAATGCGCTCCTCATCTGGTTCGATACCATGATCCATGATGTTCCTGAAGATATGAACCAGCGCCTTACAGAATTCCCGGTTATGGTCCTTGTCAATTTCGATGTCGGCCCCCTCGACCATAAATACCGGCATACTCTTCAGCAGGCGGCCGGAAAGGTACTGCATATAGTCCTCATACTGCAGCAGCTGCGCCCGGAAGCTCTGCAGCCTGAGCCCGTGGAGAACCTCCAGTACACCATTCAGTTCCAGGCTGTCCCCCAAGCCGGTTATCTTCCGCTCCGCCTCCCGCAGTTTTTGCATGGGTATGCTGACAATCTCGTCATTCCGGAAGTACCCTTCGCCCAAACTATCCGTTACAGCCGTCATGTCCTCCCGGAGCACTTCATCGGGATCAAGCGCCGCCATTACCTCCCTAATGGCATCCTTTTGTGGATCCGGGCTGTGAAGCAGCGCGGCAAGCCGGTCTTCAAACTGATGAAGATTTTCGGATGCTTTTGCGAAACCATACTGCGCAAAATCTCCCTTGTATGTATGCACCGCACGGAACAACTCCTGCAATGCCTCCCGCGTATCGCCGGAATCCGCGAGATACACGCTGTAGCCTCCCGAGAACAGCTCATTGAATTCATCGATCGTGCGCTTAATCTGCGCCTGGCAGCCAAACGCCTTAATCAGAAGCCTCTGCCAGTATCGATCCCGCTCCATCGCTTTTTCCATGTTTACTTTGTCAGTAATGTCATTGAATATGGCCATTACCGCCTTGCTGCCGTCGTGGGTAATCCGGCGATATTCCACATGTATATGCTTGCTGCCCACCCTGCAATCCGCCGGAAGCAGCATGAGATAGACGTTATCTGTAATGGGTGAGTTGTTCCTGAAGTAGCTTTCAAACGCGGCTGTAAAAACGGGCAGCTTGTCCTCCGGAAAGTACGGCGTTATCATTGAAATAAAATGCTGACCGCCGATTTGGGCTTGAAATATCTCCACGCACTTGAAGCTGAACTCGTTTTTTACGAAAAGATCCGAACCGAAGAACAAAAACCCCTGATCCGCATTGTCCAGCAGGTTGCGGACCGCATTGGATTTGCTTTCGATATCCTTGTTCAGCGCGGTCACCTTCTGGTGCGCGAGCAGCAGCTCCTTTTGCTGAAACTTCAGCACGTGGATCTGGGCCGCATTCCGGTTGGCCAAATCCACCAGAAAGTGGCGAATGCTGACGACGCCCAGAAATTCGCCGCCCCTTCGGACGAGCACGAAATCGTAGAGCTTGCTTTGCTCCCGGTTCATGGCCTGGATACCGATCTGGGAGAGATTGTCCTCCACCTCCACTATCATCATGGCGCTATCCATCACCAATGTGATGGGGCGTTTCATATACAGCGCGTGCCCGTGCAGCGACCCGATCTGTTGATAAAATGCCGTGCGCATGATGAGGCCAACGGGCTGACGGTTTTCCAGAACGACGATGCCTTCCGTCTCCGGATTGTTTTCGAACAGGTCCTTGATTTCATGCCCTTCCGCTCCGGGAGAAACGGTGGGCACCTGCATTACAAATTGTTCTATCTTTCCCTCAATGTCGTAGTTGTTGATAATGGAAGCTTCGTTCATAGTTCACCTCATACCGGAGCACACAAGACGCTCTGCACGCGGTTGATCACGTCGGCCTCATTAAACGGCTTGACGATAAACTGCCTTGCGCCTTTGTCAATCGCTTCAATTATCTTAATCTCCTGCCCCAGTGCGGAAATCATGATCACGTTGGCCTCACTGTCCAGCCCCCGGATTTGCTCCAGCGCGGAGATACCGTCGAGTATGGGCATGGTGATATCCATGGTAACCAAATCCGGCTGGCACTTCTGGTACTTAGCCACCGCCTCCTCACCGTTGCCTGCCTCGGCAACAACCTCAAAGCCGTTCTTCTCAAACAGCTTTTTCAGGGATATTCTGATGATAAGCGAATCATCCACAATCATAATTTTATTCACAGCTGCCATCCTCCTTCAACTATATATAAACCCAAACACAGATGATAATGTTAAAGTCGCGGCAAGGACTGGTAAAGCAAATGAAAAGTGAAACTGGAGCGTAAAACAAATAAGGCCTGCCCGTAACAGTCCTTATTTGCGGAGGTGAATGAAAAAATATAGACGCTGCCCTTATCCCTGCTTCTGTTGTATCAGAAACCGGGAAGGTGCGCAAACCTTCGATATATACGCAAACTGAAGCATCTGAAAGCATAAGAAAGCAAAGGCGATATGTTACGTAATTATTACGGATTTCAGAAAATTGTAATAATTCGATCTTAACCCCGCAAAAAGAGACTTGAAATGTTACGATCCAATTAAATTGCCGGAGAGATACCGCGCCAGCCGCTGCAAATCCTGCTCGTATACCGACTTCAGCGCCTGATTGTAAATAATGCTTGCGGGATGATAAAGAGGGAACAGCGTGTAGACGTGCGACAGCGCCGCGGCAGCAATGGGCTGCGCGTGGCACGCGCCGATTACGGCGCGGCTGTCTCCCAGCAGGCTTTTCAGCGGTACATTCCCCAGTGTGACCACCACCTGCGGCGCGGCAGCCTCAATCTCGCGCAGCAGGTGCGGAAGCATGCAGCGTATCTCCTCTTTTTCCGGTGGCCGGTTGGAAAGCGTACCCTTGGCGCTCACCTTGTACGGGCGGAATTTAACCACGTTGGTGATGTAGATATCCTCGCGTTTCAGCTCCAGCGCACGCAGAAACTCGTCGAGATTCTTCCCCGCCTTGCCCACGAACGGACGCGAAAGGCGGGTTTCCTCGGCACCCGGTGCTTCGCCCACCAACAGTATGCGCGCACCCGCAGGGCCCTCTCCGTATACCATATCTGCCGCGGTTTTACCAAAGGCTGCCGCCGCGCAAAGCATGTCGTCACGAATCTGCTGCATCGTTCCCCCGTATCAATTCTTCATATTTGGCACGTATCGCCAGTAAATCGCGGTACGAGTCCTTCTTCCACGGCTCGTTGCGCAGCAGCGCAGCCGGATGATAGGTAGGCATAATGAAAAATCCCTTTACCTCGTGCCATTTGCCGCGGTCCTGCGTAATATGCACCGGATGACCCAGTATATATCCGGCCGATATCCGCCCCAGGCAGACGAGTATTTTGGGCCGTATCAGCGCCACCTGCGCGCGCAGGTAACCAATACAGGCGGCGGCCTCCTCCGGCTCCGGGTCGCGGTTGCCCGGCGGACGGCACTTCACCACGTTGGCGATGTATACGTCGTTGCGCGTAAACCCAATACTGCCCAGCATTTTATCCAGCAGCTGCCCGGCGCGTCCCACAAAGGGACGCCCCATTTCGTCCTCGTCGCGCCCAGGCCCCTCGCCGATAAACATCACCGCGGCGTGCGGGTTTCCTTCTCCCATCACGGCGTTCTTGCGCGTCTTGCAGAGCCCGCACTTCTGGCAGGAGAGGATTTCCTGATGAAGCTGTTCGAAATTTCTGACCATGGTCCGATTATACCGCAGCGCATCTGCTTTCACAACCCGTCCCAACCGCGGCAGATAAAAGCGGCGGGCTTGTGTGCCGCCCGCCAGCATATCCTCTTAAGCCGCTATACGCCGTGTATACCCAGCGGCCCCGTAAGCTCGCGCGTATAGTAGAGCCTGCCGGGCAGCGTAGGCATAAAGCTGGATGGCACCCAAACGCTGGGGCCGTAGCGCAGCGTTGTCCACAGCGCGCTTCCCTGCCACAGTAAGCCCCCTGCGCCCGCGCAGCCAATGGCGTAATCGCACTGCAGGAAGATCCCCGGGCCGATGGTATTGGCAAAGCACGGCACCAGTGTGGTACGCCCCGAGAAACGCTCCAGCGCATGCTGTTCCACCGTCAGCACGTGCAGGCTGACCGCTTTGCGGTAGTACTGCGCCTTCCACTCCTCCTCGCTCGTAAAGCCCGCCGCGAGGCTCGCCTCCCAAAAAGCAATGTTCATCATGCGCCCAATGCCGTACACCATCACAACCATTCCGCCCTGCGCCTTGACGTCGGCAATCTTCTGCGCATATTTCGGCAGGCCATGCTGCGTCGCAAAGTTGCGCTGACCCGCAGGCACGCCAAGCGCGCCGAGCGGTTCCAGAAACTGCGCGTAAAGCGCGCGGTGAAACGAAATTGCCTCTTCCGGCTCCGGCTCGCTGCCGTCCTTGTCGCTCCACTCGCAGATGCCGAAGACATGGACATGCGCGCAGCTGACATCCCATTGGCGCAGATAATATACCAGCCAGCGGTACATGCCGGCGGGCCCTTCCGGCAGCAGCAGCGCCAGAGGCCTGCCCTCGTCGCGCGTGCGCCGCACGATCTCCGCGACAGATAAGCCCATCATCACGTCCATTGCCGCCGCATCGTCGCAGCATTTGGGCGTAAACCGGCTGTGCCAGAATTCCTGCCGCTCGGCAATGCTCTCCGGCGGCAGCGTACAGCACGCGTCGATGCGTGCCAAATCCCATCCTTTGGGGAACAGCGAAGACAGCGGGGATTGCTCCATCGTACTGAGGAAATTCATCGGCGACTCCTTTGGCGCTGATTTTAGTTGTATTGGACGGTTTGATTATATCACTCCGGGAGGAACGTGTGAACCGTCAAATTATCGGCTGAAATAATCTTCCCGCACGCCCGCTTTGCGTCTTCGAATTCACGGGCATGCAGCATTACGTCGCGGTCATACTTCTCCATCTCGTCCAGGATATTAATAAATCGGCGCTGGCCGAAATACGCGCAGACCTTGGGGAGCACGGCAATCCAGTTGGCGGCGCATGACATCAATCCTTTCGCGGTAATTGTCCGGTTGTGTTAAATACAGCAGCAGCGGCTTGTACCGTATCCAGCCGATGCAGGCTTTATAAAACAGGCTTTACTCCCTTTAGTCTGCGGCAGGATCTGGGGCGTAAATCCGTATAGTTCAATTCCTCTTCATATAAGGTTGCGAACGCTTCGTAAGCGTCGTTTTCGATCTGATGCAACATCATGGTTTTCCTCCTCCGGAATGGGATGATACTATTCTTACCCGTCGGAAGCAAAATCACACACTGCAAATATTCCGGTTGACTTTTTGATACGGTATGGGTAAAATCATATTTGTGACTTTACAGGCGAGAGTGCTGGAACTGGCAGACAGGCACGTTTGAGGGGCGTGTGTCTTATGGCGTACGGGTTCAAGTCCCGTCTCTCGCACCACGAAAAGAAGTAGTTGGATTTGACTACTTCTTTTTATTTTGTCTAGGTTTTATGCGGGTTTACGGGATTGAAAATACTTTAGCAACACTCGCAATAAACATGCAAGTAAAAATACGTGAACCTTTTGGCAGGTCATTGAGAAAATAAATTCTTTTATCAAAATTTATCAATGTATTCGCACGCTTTCATGCAATTTATCATATTCAAGTTCAAAGACTTCCCTGTGTTAAGAACATCATAAAACATTTCTTTCATTTCATCGGATGAATGCGAAATGTGCCCTTGAATCATTAATTGTGTTTCTTGTGAACGATACATTTTTAATAGCGCAGGAAGCAAGATCCACATAGGAGAGTAATATAAAATCTGAGGATATATCCTCCATGCGTGCATTTTTAATAAAGAACAGACATTAAACCCTTCACGAATGATTCTTACTGAGTGTTTGATATACTTGCTGTCAGAAACATAGTTCGCGGCAGAACCTGCCTCCATCACACCAGATACCAATCCGCTTGCCTCTGCATAATGTGTAAAGAGCCATGCGAGTATGTTTTTACTAATTTCAGGGTTTAGACCAGCCCTCTGCATTAATTGCGCTACCCGCTTAATCTGCTCTGTTTTAGCGCCATCTTTTTTTCCCAGCATCGTTGGGGCATGTTTATCTTCAAATATAGTACAAGTAATAATATTGCCGCTTTTTCCTCCGCCCGCAATATGTGATTGGCCATATATAATTCGAGAATCGGACAGGCATTTTTCAATTTCCTGCAAATGACTGATCCAGATATTTTGTAGAAACAGAATGTCTGTGTTTTTATCGACACAAGTTAATACTGGCAAAATGGATTTTAGCTGATTTGCTTTGACCGGCACAATAATCAGGTCATATGCACCATTATATTGTTCCGTAACATTCGGCTTATATAATTTCTCTACGAAGGGTTTCCCATGCTTTCTTGTATCCAGGCAGCGAATCAGTAAACCGTTTTTTTCAATATTCTCTTTTTGTCCGGTACGAACATAATGTGTGATTTGATTGCCGGATTCTGATAATTGCCATCCATATATAGAACCGATCACTCCGGTTCCGATGATTAAGATTTTCATATATTTCATTCCTCATTCACAGATTATGAAGCAATAGATCGAGCCCATAGATAAATTCCCTACTAATATCTCTCTTGAAATAATCCTGTGCGACATCTGCATGATTTGGCCAAGCTGCTAGATCAATCATAGAAGATGGTATGTCGCAATGATTCATACTTTGACTATCAACCACACTCATGCTTGCATGCCCAATAACATATGCAAGTAAAATGTGTATAAGCGAAAAAATGGACACGCCCTTTATATTCGCTTCTTTCAAAATCCACAGCATATTCTCAACATTTTTCATGCCGTTATCTGTTACCGGAGAATGGGTCGCAATGATGGAAATAGCATTGGGGTGGCGGATTAAAACAGCATGAAATGAACATGCGATACTCCGCAAATTGGTTTTCCAATCCGCCGTATTCTCGGAGTATTGAACTTCACTTAAAATAATCTCAACAACGCCATTGAGTAAATCTTCTTTGTTTTTAATATGGTTATACAAGGACATTGCTTTGACGTTTAATTGATTCGCTATCGTACGCATGCTCAACGCTTCGAGGCCTAAACTGTCCAAGATGTCCAGCGCTGTTTTTAATATCAGTTCGCGATTGAGTATAGAACGGTTACGACTCAATGAATATTCCCCCCTAATCAAGTTGCGATAACTTACGCTGTAAGTCTTTCAGCTTGATTATATCACTCAAATTTATTCTGTCAATTCAATCATTGTTTTAGATTGAATTGACAGAATTTGAAGCATTATTTACGCAAGATAAAATTTGTGATACGGGGAAAGGGCGTTTTCGACAGCAATGGAACGCCCTTAAAAACGCCTAGCCTTTATTCAATTTTTAGAGATAAACACTACTCTTTGATCGCCATAACCCCGATAGAATGGGGCTTTTCTCGTAAATGCTGTATTACCACTCGCACCAATTACAAGACCGCCGATTCATCGGCGGTCTTGCTTGTTATTCCGATATGAAAGGTCACGGCTTCCAGAATTCCTTAAGCCCGAATGGTCAGCAAAATTGGTGACGTCAGCACCCTTCATTCGAAAACATATGGAAGCAATTATCATCACGATATACGATTCCGTCTTTCATTACAAAGCTCACTTTCTCCATTGCCGTAATGTCTTCAAACGGATTTCCCGGCATCGCAACGATATCCGCGTATCTGCCCGGCGTTAAACTGCCGGAGTTCAGCTGCAACATCTCCGCCGCCACGGACGTAGCTGCTTTCAATGCCCGTAAAGGTGTAAAACCGTTGTAAAGCATCTCTGAAAATTCCACCGCGCCATTAGCGGTGTAATCAAACGTCCCCAAATCTGTCCCGAAAGCTATTTTGACAGAGCTGCCGGCAACATTTTTGGCGCACTTCAATAACCTGTCGGCATATTTGCGTTTCTTCTCCTGAACATATTCCGGATCACTGGGATTGTAAGTGCGGGCCCAGTGAACCACCGCATACTGAGTCGGAACCAGATAAATGCCACGCGCCGCCAATACCTCCAGGATCTCCACAGAAGCAAGGCTGCAGTGCTCCACCGAGCGGACACCGGCCACAGAAGCGCGGTATATCGATTCATCATCATAAGCATGAACGAACACCGGCTTTTGTATATCTCTGGCCGCGGAGGCGATTGCGCAGACTTCTTTCTGAGAGTATGACACATCCTCCGGCCCATCGCTTGGCGATAAAAACCCCCCGCTTCCGGCGTATTTTATCCAGTCGGCTCCATGGCGGACTTCGTTATGGACACCTCGCCTTACCCCGTCAACCCCTTCAACGACAGACACCTGCTCTATGGTAATGCCGCTTCTCGCGATGCCGCCAAAGTCAAAATGCCCGCCTACGGCGGAAAGCATATGCCCGCCGCAAATAATACGAGGACCTTCAATGTCCCCTGCTGCAACCGCTTTCTTCAGCGAAGGCACTATCCATGACTCTACGCTGAAGTCCCCTGCATCACGCACTGTCGTAAAGCCGTTGTACAAAACCCTCCCGCAGGCATCCACAGCCGCAAGCGTCATATCCGCATCAGTGCTTCCTGTAATGTTCGACAGTATTCTGCTGTTCCCGGTGAGATGAACATGGCAGTCAATCAATCCGGGCATAACAAACTGTCCGGATAAATCGATGATCCTTGTCCCATTATCATGAGCGAGCCTCTTCCCGATTTCACCGATTATCCCATCTTCAACCGCAATCTCGGCATACCCCAGCGGGGAACTGGCAAATCCGTCCCAATAATTTTCGGCTAATATAATAGTCTTCATGATTTTTACTCCCACACGCCAATGATTCAACACTATAGTATGGGGATTTAATACAATCAGTTACGGGTTTGGGGTATCCCCTGAAATTTTTTTACCATTTCGTACTGCTTTCAGCGTAAAAGAAATGGCTTCACAGGGAAGCCATTCGGGAAAGATGATTCATTATGGTGCCGCGGTCATATCGGCTTCAATTGCTGTTGGTAGGCAGGTACGGAATAATACGCTTCGCAAAGCCAGGCATGGTCATGGTCTGAAGCCACACTTTGCCCGGTCCTGTAAGACGCGTATTCAAAAGCCCTTCACCGCCGAAGAGTATGTTTTTAAAGCCCTTGACCATCGAAACCTCATAGCCTACCTTGGCTTCATATGCCGCGATGTTGCCGGTATCCACGATGAGGACCTCTCCGGGTCCCAGCGTTTTTTCACACACCGCGCCGTCGATTTCAATGAACGCAAGGCCGCTGCCGCTGAGGCGCTGCAGCACAAAACCCTCGCCGCCGAACAGTCCGGCGCTGATTCCCTTTACCACGTGTGCGCTGAGCGTGACGCCCGGCTGGGCGCACAGGAACGCGCTCTTCTGAACGATGACGTCGTCACCGGACGGATCGATGGGTACGATTGCGCCCGGGAATGTGGACGCGATTGTGATTTCCTGGTTCGGCGCGGATGCGGAATACGTGGCGATGAAAAGTGAGTCGCCCGACAGCATCCTGCCAAGGCCCTTCATCAGCCCGCCCTTCATGTTGGTTTCCATCGCCATGCCGCCGGTCATCCATGTCATGCCGCCGGACTGTGTGTATATCGCCTCTCCTTGATTCAGCAGAATGGTTACGGCAGGCAGGTTCTCCCCAAAAATTTTGTACTGCATTTTCGCTCCGTTTCTTACTGAAGCGGGTTGCCCGATTTGTCAGTCATCTTGCCGGTCGCGATGAGGATGATGTCCACGAGCCACCAGATACCGCAGCCTCCGGCGGTAATCAGCTTCAGTATGCCCGTTCCCGCCTTGCCCAGATAAAAGCGGTCAAATCCCAATTCTCCAAGGAATATGGAGAGCAGCAGCGCAGTTGATTTCTTTTTCATGTCATTGCCTTCCTTTACTCTATATTATGCCAGCCATACCACTGGTACGCCTGCCATGATTACAATCCCGAATATGAGCGCAGCTACTGATACGGCAGTGATCACAAACTGTGTCCTCATGTTTTTGAAAGTGCTCACGATGCCCAGCATGAACAACACCACCGCAAAGATAACCGTCACGAGACCCTGCTTATCGCCCAGCTCGTTCGCCGTGTTGCCTTCCTCTATCGTCGCGTTGCCGGTAGCCATGGTTTCTTCCGCGTCGGCATAGTAGCTGTCGATAAAGCCCTCCATCTCGAATGGTGTGGCATACTCCTCCTGCGCGTTGGCCCACTCAATTGCGGCCGCCAGCTCGTCCGATACGCTGTACATGATCATGTCAATCTTGTACTGCGCAGCTTCGGCGGTATCCGTATCACCGTAGTATTCGGCGTATGCGAGATCCACCTGCAGGCTGCTGATCTGATTCCACGTGTCCAGATCCTGCGCGATGGTTTGAGACGCCTCGTTCCAGCGCTCGTTACCGTCCGCAAGTATTGCGTTGCCCTCCGTATATGCCTGTGCCTGATTGCCGTCGTACAGGGACCCCTGCCACGCAGCCCAGGCGGTCAGCACCGCGGTGATGCCCAGCAGTATGGCAATCACCATTTCAAAGCCTTTCGAAAACCGTTCAGAATTGATGCCTGTCTCCATTTTGTTCCTCCTCAATGCGTTTACTGTTTGCAGCACACAAGCCTGCCAACCGCGTCCGATGGTTTCGCGAAAAAGCCGCATCCATGCATACATTCTGTTGTCAGTATAAATATAATCAAAAGATAGTCAACCAAAAATCAACCAAAACACTGTTATTTAACGAAGTAATAATTTCCCCAGAGATTCAGACGGTTCTTCTCCCAGCTCCTGCTCACAGCGGTCCCGAAAGGCCGAAAATACAGTCTTGGCTTTTTCCCCTTCGCCCCGCTTTTGATAAAGCGATATCAGATACCCACAGGCCTCTTCACTGAGCGGGTTTTGGGACAGCCACTGAAATGCCGTATCCGCCGCCGAGTCCAGCCTGCCGCAGCGCTCGTATTCCTGCGTGATCCGAAGGCACAGCTTCTCGAACATGCGCTCGTAATAGGCCTGATGTTCCGCGAGCCAGACGTAATCCCTGTCCGCCATGTATCCGCCTGTATAAACCGCCAGCGCCGCTTCCGCCGCCAGAAGCCAATCCTTTTCCTGCGTCCCCTTCTTCATGGCAGCGCAGAAGGTTTCAAGGTCGCTCTGTACGCATTGCAGGTTCAGCCGATAACTGTTTTGCGTGCGCAGCAGCACATCGCCGCGGCCCAGCGCCGAAAAGGTATGCCGGATGTTGTATGCCGTCGTATGAAAATTCCGCGCGGCACGTTCAGCGCTCATATCCGGCCAAAGCCGCTCACAGATGAGATCGCGGGAGATGGGCTTACCCCGCTCGTTAATCAGCAGCGCCAGCAGTTCCGCCGACTTTTCTGTCCGAAAACCTAAAACGCAGGAAGCGTCCACGCCCTGATAAAGGAAGAAGGAGCCAAACACATGCGCGCGAATCAACCCGGATTGCTCCCTTGCCTGAATCACACGATACCGCAATACTCTATCCAGCTGCCTCTGTATTTCGAGGGACTGAACCGGCTTTAGCAGATAGCCGATGGCGTTTTGCTGATACGCCTGCAGCGCATACCGCTCGTGCGCGGTTACAAAAACAACCTCGATATTGGCGTCGTTCTCCATCAGCCTCTCGGCCAGCTCAAGCCCATTCATCTCCGGCATCTCCACATCCAGAAAAGCGACTTCCGGCCGGGCTTCCGCCTGACACGCCAGCGCTTCCGCGGGGCTTTGATACCCCCCCGCCAGCGTTGTGCCTGGCATCTCACTCAGCATGCGCTGAAGGCGCATGAGTGACATCTTCTCGTCGTCCACCGCAATCACACGCATCACGCCCTCACCTCCGGAATGATGAAGGAAACCTGCGTACCCTCTCCGGCGATGCTCTCAATCTGGAGCCCGCGGCCATACATGCGCAGCAGCCGGTTGTGGATATTGATAAGTCCTACGCTGCTGGTGGAGGCGGTGAGCAGGGTCGCCAGCTTTTCTGCGGGTATTCCGGCACCATTGTCTGTGATGACCACCGCCGTTTGCTCCGGCTGCTGCCGGATGGAAACCGTCACCTTACCGGAACCGGGTTTTTTGCGCACGCCGTGACGGATGGCATTCTCCACCAGCGGCTGTATGGTAAGCGGCGGCAGCGAAAAGCTCTTCTGATATTCCAGAATAAACTCCACCTCCAAGTCGTCAAACCGCGCCTGCTCAATCTCCACATAGCTTCGAATGTGAGCCAGCTCCTTCTCTATGGGAATGCAATCCTCCAGATTGTCAAAGACAAAGCTCTGCCGCAGGTATTGCGCCAGAGAGTCTATCAGGCGGCTGGCCTTGGGGGGATCTACCACACAATACTCGTCGATGACAGACAACGTATTATACAGGAAATGCGGCTTGATTTGAGACTGCAAAAATGCCATTTCCGTTTGTCGAATGCGATCCTTCAGCTTATCGCTTTCCAGCAACTGCTTGGAAAGCTCCTGCTCGCTGCGGTAGCTTTCCGCGTAATCCTTCGAGATTGCAAAGGATTCCAGCAACAGAAAGACAAAGAAGCCGTAAGCGGCGATCTCTCCCTGCGCGCTGTCGATACGGCTCATCTGATACAGCGTATCGTGCAGCGTAAGGCACAGAAGGAGCACCACGGATAAAAACATGGGCAGCGCATTTTTGCGTCCGCGCAGCAGCGCGAGGCCCAGCATCGCGGCTGTATACAGTATATTGGCGCCCATCAGCACCTCCGCCACGACTACATACCGGGTGAATACGGAGACCGGGAGAAACAGCACCAGAAGCGAACCCGCCGCACCCGCGCCAAATATCGCAAATGCGACCGGCTTATAGAATTCCTGCGGAAATCGGCGTGTCATTAAAAACAGCATGATGGGATAAAACAATAGTATCGCCCAGTAGTCGCACCGAACGATAAACTCAAAAGGAAATCCCGGTAAAACGCGCGCAATCACGCGATCCCCGTTTACCAGAATCCGCATCGCAGCGCCAACGCACAGCAGCACAAACAGCAGCCCCTGCTTCTCCCGCCGCAGCGCGTAGGTGCTGGCATAATAGATAGCCAGCGTTAAAAACGCGCCGATAAAAAACAGATCCTTGTAAATCACCGTACGGCTGATTCCGCTTATCTGAGCCTCCGTGCCCAAATAGATGGAATGCCACATTCCGTTGCGCGCGTAGATGTAGTTGGACGTGTGGACAATGATGTCCGCCTCGCCTCCGAGTGCCGTGAAATACGCCGTTTGAGGCAGAAAATAGGGCTCAAAGCCCTCCTCTGTATCTGAAACGACGCCGTTGCGGGCCATCAGCTCATCGTCCACATACACATCGTAGGATACCGAAAGCAGCGGAATATACAACCCGTACTTTTCTCCGGGAGTCAGCCCGCCGACGGTGATGTGGTAGGTGCCGCAGCCATAACCGCTGAGCGGTTCTCCGTCCTTCTTCAGGTTGTTCCAGACGCCCGGAATGTTCGCCGGAACAGGTTCTTCCGCATATTCCAGATCGCCTTCATCCAGAAGCTGATCCCAATAGAATTCCCATTCGCCGGACAGCACGGCAACACGGCCGGAGCCGTCCAAAAGGAACTCTCCATCCTTCACGGCATCGTCCGCTGTAAGCAGTGGCGTTATAAAAAAGCCGGAAAACAGTGACGCCAGCACAAGAATGAGTACGATGCAAAGCAAATTGCGTATCCAGTGCGCCATTCAGATTTTCTTCCATCAGCGAATTTATTCTGGCTGCATTTTATATGATTTCATGGATGCATGCAACAGTCCCCTGTAAAGTTAATGAAAGCGGAAGACAATACTGCGCCCTGCAGGAAGCCGCGGTTTTTCTGCGGCAACCGTGCACAAAAAGACGAAACGAATGCCGCTTCCGTAAAAACCGGGTTTTAGCCCGGTCTCAAGCGGCTCTGAGCACCCCATACGTCTAAATGCAGCCCTTGCAAAACGCCGCGCAATGTACTATGCTATTGTCATCGCCAGTGATCACAGGCACCCCAAACAAAAATAATGGAGGATATGACGATGGCCAATATTTCCACCGCCCAGCTTAAAATTACTCTTTTCAGAGGAAAAGAAAAAATTACGGATATTTTCACCAGGCACCCGCAGTTCGGGGCGCTGTTTGCCGCACTTTCCTATCACAATCATCCGGGTGGAGACAGCATGGACACCTTCCTCGCGGGGTACACGCCGGAGGAAGCTGAAACCCCGCAGCCGCTCAAGAAGCTCAGCGAAAACCGCTGCGTACTATCGGGCCGCTGGAATGTGTCGGAAAACTTCTCGTTCTACCGAGGCGATGCGAGGCGGCTGATGCGGGAGCTCAAAACGCTGGGTTATGATCGCCTGTCGGCGGACTTCTGGGATGTTGAACCCGGCGAGGAAGCCGTTACATATGGAAAGCTGGAATTGTCGTTCAGTGACGATGGCAGCAGCTATGTGCTGGAGCGCACACAATCGGGCAGCAGCTACCTGAGCATGGCGGAACGCTTCGGGCTGGCATACCCGGATCCTGAAGAGTACCGGATGGACGGCGAAGAGGATGAATGCGATTACCCAAAGTTCAACGAGGCTCAGGATCAGTTTGAGGCAGCGCTTTGGGACGCGCTGACGAAGGTTTCGCCGGAACAGCTTGGTCTGCAAGCCTGTCAGCAGGAAAGGTTCATGGTGCCGCTGGCGGAGAATTCCCCGGAGTAAAACGGGCAATAACGCCCCCCGCCGGAGCTTCGGCTCCGGCGAGGGGGGCCGCCCGCTACCGGTTGCTCTCCGCCGCCATGATCAGCGGCACCACCTGCTTCTTGCGTGAAAGCACACCCGGCAGATAAACCGGGCCGTCAGGGGCCGACTGCGGAAACGCCTGAACAAAGATGTCCTTGCGCTCGCCCGCCATGAGCACATCCGAACCGCCGCGGTTCAAATCCGTCACCAGCAACATCAGCAGGGCGTATCCCTTCCGCTCGCAATAATACTCCATGCGCTCCAGCAGCGAAGCCCGCATATCATCCAAACTGTCGGAATCGATGGAGTACACCTGAGCAACGCCCACCTTGGCTTTGCCCACCTCGTACTCCTTCATATCTCCCGCGACGATTTCATCAGGCGTTTTACTGCGCAGCACAGACCCCGCGCCAAATATTTTACGAGCCAGATCGCCGATGTCGGCATCGGCAATGCCCGCCAGCGTCTGTGCTGTGCGCTCGTCCTGCGGCGTACACGTGGGAGACTTGAAGTTCAGCGTATCGGTGATAATCGCCGAGAGCAGCAAACCCGCAATCCCGGGTGCAATCTCCACGCCATGCTGCGCGTACAGCGACGCAATGATCGTCGCGGTGCTGCCCAGCGGCTCGTTTTTCATCAGTATGGGGTTTGTCGTCTGAATATCGCCCAGCCGGTGGTGGTCAATGATCTCCAGGATTTCAGCCTCCTCGATGCCATCCGCGGTCTGGCTGCGCTCGTTATGATCCACAAGTATCGCGCGCTTGCGTCTGCGCGAGAGCAGATGATAGCGCGACACCATGCCCGCCACTTTCCCTTCCGCGTCCAGCACCGGATAACTGCGGAAGCGCGTGCTCAGCATGCGTTCGCGCACATCGTCACAGAAGTCGTCCAGCCGCACCGCCACAATGCGCTCGCTTGTCATCACGCTGCGCACCGGAACGCTCTGACGGATGAGCATCGCTGCTGTGAAGGTATCATACTCCGTAGATACGACGGCGCAGTTTCTGTCCACCGCGAGCGCAATCAGTTCCTGATCCGGGCGCAGTCCGCAGGTGCAAATCAGCATATCCGCGCCGCCCGATATGGCCTCACGAATGTTCTCTCCGATGTTGGCAATCACGATATCACCAACGCCCATGAACTGACGGGCGCGCGCATGATGCTGCGCGGAAACCAGCACGCGCCCCCGCGCCTGTCCCCCGACATTCCCCGTTACCACCTTGGCATCCAGCGTGGCGGCAATGCTGGCAAGCGCCGTGCCGCTGCTGGCCAGCAGCATATCATCTCCCACATCCATATAACTGCGCGTGATATCGGAAAGCGTGGCAAGACCCGTCAGGCGTCCGGCGTCATCCGTCACGGTCAAAGATTTCAGGCCGCGCTGGCGCATCTTCAGCCACGCCTCGCGCACAGTGGTTTCGGGTGATACACACAACGGCTCGTCCACCACGAGGTCGGACACCTGCGTGCGTATGGTCTCCAGCAGCGGAGGCTCTTTCGCACCAAAGTACTTGAGAATAAACCGTGTTTCGCTCGTAAGCTCTCCCAGCCGAACAGCCCGGGCAGGTTCGCCCAGTGCGCTTTTCAGCGCGGCATACGCAATGGCGGAGCAGATGGTATCGCTGTCGGGATTCTTGTGCCCAAATACATAAATCTCGTTCACTCAACGCCTCCAATCGATTGGATAGGCCATTTTATCACACCGCAGGTTCCCTGTGAAACCCCTTTTGAAAATGTTATCCGTATCTTTAAACTCAGGCAGGCCGGCGCATTAGGCATTTTGTGATCTAATTTATATTGGTAATGTTTAAAATACATGGTACAATTATGATAACATTTATCTGTCTCTTCAATCACATTCAGGAGGAAACGCCCATGCTACACTGCAACCATTGCGGTAATGAAATCCCGGAAGGAAATACGTTCTGCAGCCATTGTGGCGCGAACGTACCCCAGTCTTCCGCGCACGGCGCCGCCGGTAATCAGCCCGCTCAAGGCCCCGCGCCAATCCCGCCCTATGGCATCCCGTCCTACGGGCAGTCCGCATACGCCTCTCCGGTGTACGGCGCTCCGCTTGCGCCGCGCACAAAGGCAAAATACACATTCCTCGACGGTTACCTCGGCATCGTGCTTGTAGGCCTTCTGCTGATACTGCCCCGGCTGATTGGCGTTCTGAGTCCGCATTTCGCAAGCCTGGCCAATATGGAAAACCTGGCCTCGTCTTTTACGTATACCGGCTTGATAGCGCTGGCCGTTGCGCTCACCTCGCGCGCCAAAGGCCCCGACATCTCGGTCAGCGCGCAGATGATGCTCGCAGGGATCATCACTGCAAAAGTGGTGGCTGCTTCCGGAAGCCTGGCCGGCGGTTTGCTGCTGGCCATCGTAATCTGCGCAGCGCTGGGCGCTGTCATCGGGGTTGTCACTATGTATCTGAAAGCTCCCGCAATTTTCGTTTCCGCGGCTGTCTATGTGGTAATCTGGATTGCCAGCGGACCGCTGGCGAACGGACTGAATCCCACGATACTAACCGCATCGATAAAATATTTCGACATTCCCGTATGGGCACCGTATGCCATATTGTTTGTCGCGTTTGTGGGTGTATTGCTGCTGGTCATGCTGACACGGCTGCGCAAAACCGTATACTCCCGCGACAAGAGCCCCGCCGCAATCTACATTATCCCCTATGTGATCAGCGGCGTACTGGCCGCCTTGGCGGGAATGCTGGTTCTTTATCGTTTCCAGTATGCAGGCTCTTCCATTGGTTACTCGGGTCTGCTGTTCCCGCTGTTCATCGCAGGCTATATCGCGTGCAGCCGCCTGTTCGACAACGGCTTCATGCCCGCAATTCTGGCGCTCACAGGCACAGCAGCCTGGATAGTGCTCCAGAATGCACTCAACCTGCTAAGCGTCTCCATATACATACAGCAGGCCATTCAGGCAGTACTCATCGCGATCTTCGGCGCGGTGGCGC
>JAEWRI010000019.1 GCA_023460085.1 Bacillota bacterium
GCACAGCAGCCTGGATAGTGCTCCAGAATGCACTCAACCTGCTAAGCGTCTCCATATACATACAGCAGGCCATTCAGGCAGTACTCATCGCGATCTTCGGCGCGGTGGCGCTGGTCATCTGGTTCGCGCAGCGCAAGGCCGCAAAGACCGCGCAATAACGATTACTGGAAACTAAAAACGGCCGCGCAGTGGAAGCGCGGCCGTTTTGCGTTCTCTGAGTTCAGCCCACGTTGGGTATGGTGGAGAGCCCTTGCTCCAGCATTTCGTCGGTATACTCGAAATCCTGCAGCTTGCCCGAGAGGTACTCGTCGTACGCGGACAGGTCGAAATCGCCATGGCCCGAGCAGTTGAAGAAAATATTCTTGGCCTCTCCGCTCTCTTTGCACTCCAGCGCCTTTTCGATAACGTATGCGATGGCGTGGGAAGACTCCGGAGCAGGCAGTATGCTCTCGGCGCGGGCAAACGTCACCGCCGCCTTGAACACGTCGGTTTGGTGCACCGCCGCCGCGCTCACATAGCCGTCATGATACAACTGCGACAGCAGCGCGGAATCGCCGTGATAGCGCAGACCGCCCGCATGAATTCCCGCCGGAATGAAGTCGTGGCCCAGCGTATACATCATCGTGACGGGCGCCATCTTGGCGGTATCACCAAAGTCGTAGGCGAACTTGCCCTTGGTCAGCTTGGGGCACGCCGCGGGCTCAATAGCGACGAACTCCGTCTTCGTGCCCTTCGTCAGCTTATCCTGCATAAACGGAAACGCGCAGCCGGAGAAGTTGGAACCGCCGCCGTTGCAGCCGATTACGATATCCGGGTACTCGTCGATCTTCTCAAACTGCTTTTTGGCTTCCTGCCCGATGATCGTCTGGTGCAGTATGACATGGTTCAGCACGCTGCCCAGCGCGTAGTGCGTATCGTCGCGCATCACTGCGTCCTCCACCGCCTCAGAGATGGCGATACCCAGACTGCCCAGCGAATTGGGGTCCTTGGCGAGTATGGAGCGGCCCGAGTTGGTCAGCGGAGACGGGCTCGCGATGACATTAGCACCGTAGGTCTGCATCAGCGTCTTGCGGTACGGCTTCTGGTCGTACGATACGCGCACCATGTAGACGGTGCACTCCAGGCCAAACATCGAGCACGCGATGGACAGCGCGCTCCCCCATTGGCCCGCGCCCGTCTCGGTAGAGATGCGTTTGATTCCCTCTATCTTGTTGTAGAACGCCTGCGGCACGGCACTGTTCAGCTTATGGCTGCCGGAAGGGTTGCTGCCTTCGTACTTGTAGTAGATCCGCGCGGGCGTTCCCAGCGCCTTCTCCAGCCGGTACGCGCGAATCAGCGGCGACGGCCTGAAAGCCGCGTATATATCGCGCACTTCCTTCGGGATGTCGATATAGCGCTCGGTGGAAACCTCCTGCTCGATCAGCGCTTTGGCAAACAGCGGCTCCAGATCGGCAGGGCCTACAGGCTGCAGCGTGCCGGGATGCAAATAAGGCTGCGGCTTGTTGGGCATATCCGCGGCGATATTGTAATATTGCTTCGGCAGTTCATCCTCGGTTAAAAATACGCGATTCGGGATCTGTTTCATGGTCTGTTCTCCTCTCGTCTAGTTCATTTTGTTGCACAAAAAAAACACTCGTCTCGTCGCTCTCTCTCGTCTCATCTCGTGGGCCTGTGCCCAAAAGAAGTGTTCTTTGTGAACTTATATTGCAGTATACGGCATATGCGCAGAATTTGTCAATGATTATTTTCCGCGTCGTAATAAACTTCCACCAGCATCAGCCCCTGCGCGGGCGCGGCCGGGTTGATGACGTTGTGATGCTTCCTCTCCCGTATCTTTTTTATGTATTACGGTACTAAAATCAGCAAGTAATGCACCAAAAATAAAGTGACAAAATACTTTTGCTTTTATTATAAGTTATGAAATAATTTACAAAAACACTCTCATCATTAAAATGAACGACTTCACTTTCACTCAGTAAATCATACAATGCCCAGTAACTATTTTTAATAACTTCTTTGGATTTTATAGTACTGTAATTGAAATTCAGTTCCATTCTCTCATTTACACATGAATATTTATCAAAAATGGGACATGCAAAATATATAGGAAGCCAATTCTTTAATAAATATTCTCTCCACTCTGCTTCTGTAGTATCATTAGCATAATTAGCTTCCCATTCCTGGCAGTAATATACATGCTTTTTGACGATGGTTACAATTGCTCTTTCAATAGAATCAAACTCGTTTAAATTGACAAAAACAATATCCATGCTTCCACCATTTTCATTATTCTCGAGAGCAAAATGGTATGGGATATTCAGCATAGACAAATCTGCCTCAGCCCAATATCTAGCGAACAGCGACATATTATTAATCAGGTTAACCACAGCATGTTTCAAACTCATAAAAAATCCTTAGGAATACCGTGATTTTTATTTGTTAAAAGTAAAATATCAAAACGATTTTATAATCAATAGATGCTGTCATAATAAACCCTGACCAGCATCAGCCCCTGTGCGGGAGCGGTAGCGCTTGCGGCAAGGCGGCTCTTCCCGTCCAGTATTTCCTTCACGCGTTCCGGCGCAATACGCCCGAGGCCCACGTCCGCCAGCGTCCCCGCGATGATGCGCACCATATGATAGAGAAAGCCGCTGCCCCGGATATTGATGTACAGGAACGGGCCGTCTTCCGAGATATCCAGGGCATACACCGTGCGCACCGTGTCCTTCACCTCGCTGCCCGCCGCACAAAAAGCCGCGAAGTCCTGCTCACCGATAAGGCAGGCCGCCGCAGCGCGCATCGCGGCCACGTCCAGCGGCCCCGAAAGGTGCCATGAGAGGTTGCGGTAGACTGCGGAGGGATGGGGTGCCCGATAGAGGGTATAGCGGTAGGTCTTGCCGCGTGCGTCGAAGCGCGCATGAAACCGGTCGTCCGCCCGCTCCGAATGCTTCACCCGGATATCATACGGCAGAAATGTATTCATCGCATAGCTAATCTTTTCGGGCGGTATCGTACAGGCCGTATCGAGGTGCGCCACCTGCGCCAGCGCATGCACCCCTGCGTCGGTACGCCCCGCGCCCGTGATGCTGACGGCTTCGCCGGATGCTTTTTTAAACGCCTCCTCCAGCGCCTGTTGCACGGAGTAACCGTTTTTCTGCCGCTGCCACCCCGCATAATTCGTGCCGTCATACTCCACGATGAGCCTTATCCGCATAGCGTTCCCGGGCGCAGCCGCACCGGGCTCGCCCTGCTCCTCTCTCAAAGTATAGCCATTATAATGGAAAAGGCAGATACATGCAAATCTCTGTGCGGCAGCAGATGACGGAATTGTAAGAAACGTTTTGTGTGTTTACCGAAAATCACCTTCGTGGTATACTAACGACGCATGCACGGTGGTTCTATTCTCTTCTGGAGGGCGCATGAAAAAGAAACATAAGCGAATTTTCTCCATATTGTATCTCGCGCTGGTCTTCTCTGTCACGCTGATTCTTGCGTTTTACCTTTCACGGGAGAGCGAGGGCCTTTTTTCCATACTAGGCACAATCCGTCCCGTCTGGCTGCTTGCCGCCATCGGCTGCATGGTGCTGTACCTTTTCAACGAGGGCTTCGCGGTATGGTACATCACCTCATTCATGTATAAAAAGCTCGGCTACTTTTATATGCTTAAGCTCAATATCATCGGCAACTACTACGGCGCGCTCACGCCCGCGGCGCTGGGCTTCCAGCCCTCACAGATCGCCTACATGAAGCGCGACGACGTGCCGGTGGGCGTATCGACATTTATCCAGACCATCAAGCTCATGGCTTACGAGGTGGTCATTGTTACGCTGTGCATCGTCTTCATGGCGGTAAAGGGCACCTACTTTCACCAGACGAACCCCAACATATTCTGGCTCTCGGTATTTGGCGCTTCCATCAACTTTTTCGTCATCATCATTATGGGGCTGGCTATACTTAAGCATGAAGGCCTGAAAAAGTTTGTGCTGATGCTGACTCGCGGCCTATCCAAAATCCGCATACTCAAACACCCGGATAAAATTCATGCCACGGTGGAAAAGACGCTGAACGACTTTCACGACAGCGCAAAATACCTGAAAGCCAACAAGCTGAAAACGCTGCTCGCCTGCGGCATCACGCTCGTGCAATGGCTGTTCTTCTTCTGCATCCCCTATTGCCTTTACAACGCGTTCCGTCTTGGAATGCTCAGCGGCAAGGCGGGCGCATTCGATACCATTTCACCGTTCGATGAAGCCGTTACGCTGGTTGCCATGGCGGCCTTCCTCTTCCTCGCGGTGCATTTCATCCCCATCCCCGGCTCCAGCGGCGCGACGGAAGCGGGCTTCGGCATATTCTTCGGCAGCTTTTTCTTTGGCGAATCCGCCGCTGCAATGCTCCTCTGGCGGCTTATCACGTACTATTCGCTGATCGTGCTGGGATTCATCGTCATCTTCCTGGACGGCGTCTCCCGAAAGAAACGTAACACCGGGGACGATATTTCACCCGATATTCCCCACCCCTTTGATACCTCGGGTAGGCCGCACCATTGGTCCGAGGGTCTGGAGGATTCTCCGGAAAATCAAAAAGCTCCGGAAAATCCGGAGCCGTAACCCGTCCTTAAAACCAAATCGCCATCGCCGTAATCAGGGCTGCCACGAGCATCGCCGCCGCGAGATCGCGCCAGTGGAAGTGCAGCACTTTCATGCGCGTGCGCCCTTCTCCGCCGTGATAGCAGCGCGATTCCATGGCGTCCGCCAGTTCGTAGGCGCGCCGGAACGCGCTCACAAACAGCGGCACCAGCAGCGGGACCATGCCCTTCGCGCGGGCGATGACACTGCCGCTGTCGAATTCCGCGCCCCGGGCCGTCTGCGCTTTCATGATTTTATCGGTTTCCTCCAGCAGCGTGGGGATGAAGCGCATCGCGATGGTCATCATCATCGCAAGTTCATGCACCGGAAACCGAACGGCCTTGAGGGGCTTCATAAGGCTCTCCAGCCCGTCTGTCAGCGCGATGGGCGTCGTCGTCAGCGTCAGCATCGTTGTGGCGGAAATCAGGAATATGAGGCGCACCGCCAGCCACAGTGCGCTGTCGAGGCCTTCCCGCGTGATGTTGATGATCCACCACGTAAACAGCGGTGTCCCGCCGGAATAGAAAAACGTGTTCAGCACAAACGTCAGCACGATGATAAACCAGAGCGGCTTAAGGCCGCGCAGCACGAACCGCACGCTCACGCGCGAAAGCGCCACCGTCAACACCAGAAAACCAAAGATGACCGCGTTGCCCAGCCACGCGTTTGCCATAAAAATGGCGACGATTAACCCGATTACCAGCACCAGCTTTGCCCTGGGATCCAGCTTATGAATGACGGAGCTGCCTGGGAAGTACTGCCCCAGCGTCATGTTTTTAATCATAACGCACCGCCCAGCAACCCCGCAACCGCATGCTCCAGCGCTTCCAGCGTAATGATATCCTGCGGTATATCCGCGCCCTTCGCGCGCAGAAGGGAAGCAATGCGCGTAACGGCAGGCAGATCGAGCCCGATGGTGCGCAGCTCCTTCTCGCGAGAGAAAACCTGTGCAGGCATGCCGTCCATCAGCAGCTTTGCACCCGAGAGCACCAGCACGCGCTTCGCGTGCTCCGCGATATCGTCCATGGAATGCGTGATCATGAGTATCGTTGCACCTTCCGTGTTCAGCCGCGTGATCAGGCCCATCAGATGCGCGCGCCCTTTGGGGTCCAGCCCGGCCACGGGCTCGTCAAGTATCAGCACCTTCGGGTTCATCGCGAGCACCCCCGCAATGGCAACGCGGCGCTTCTGTCCGCCCGAAAGCTCGAAGGGAGACAGCTTTCCGATGCCGTCGTAGTCTATTTCCATCAGTTCCATCGCGCGATGAACACGGCCGTCAATTTCGTCCTCCACCACGCCTGTTCTGCGCGGGCCATAGGCGATATCCTTGACAACGGTCTCCTCAAAGAGCTGGTACTCCGGATATTGGAAAACCACGCCGATGCTTCGCCGCAGCAGCTTCCTATCGAAACCTTTGGCGTTAATGTCCTGCCCGTCCATCAGCACCCGTCCTGACGTGGGCTTCAGCAGCCCCGCGATAAGGCTGATGAGCGTCGTTTTGCCGCTCCCCGTGTGTCCGATGACGCCCGCGAATTCGCCGTCGGCCAGGGTAAGGCTGATGTCGTCCACTGCCTTCGCCTCGTAGGGCGTGCCGGGCATGTAGGTGTATGTCAGGTGTTCAAGCGCAATTGCCATAGCTTCTCCACGAATTCTTCTTCCGTCAGCGGACATTCTCCCATGCGAATGCCGCGCCGTCTCAGCGAATGATACAGCGCGATGTGCGGCGGAGCAGACAGCCCCGCGTCCTTCAGCGCTTCCTCGTTAGCAAATACCTCGCGCGGCGTCCCGGAAAACGTCACTTCGCCGCCCGTCATGATGATCACGCGATCGGCGCCCAGCGCTTCCTCCATGTTGTGCGTAATCAGCAGTATGGTCTTGCCCTGTGCGTGCAGGGTACGTATCGTCTCCAGCACCTCCGCACGCCCCTCCGGGTCCAGCATCGCCGTAGGTTCGTCGAACACAATAACCTCCGGCTTCATTGCCAGCACTCCCGCGATGGCAACCCGCTGCTTCTGCCCTCCCGACAGCATGTGCGGCGCGCGCTCCTTGAAATCGGACATGCCGACCTGCTCCAGCGCCTCGTCCACCCGCTGCCGTATTTCGGCCGGCGGAACGCCGATATTCTCCGGCCCGAAAGCCACATCCTCTTCCACAATGGTCGCGACCAGCTGATTGTCCGGATTCTGAAACACCATGCCCGCGGTGCGCCGTATATCCCATACGTGCGCCTCATCCTTCGTGTCCATGCCGTCCACCAGCACCTGACCGGAATCGGGCAACACCAGCGCATTGACATGCTTGGCAAACGTGGATTTGCCGGAACCGTTGTGACCGATGATGGCGACAAATTCTCCTTTGGCAAAGCAAAGGCTGACCTGCGAAAGCGCGGGCGTGATATTGGTTTCGCTGCGGTATGAATAGCTGATCCCGTTTGCCTCTACGATGGCCATTTCAGCTTTCCTCCAATGATACTCCATTATAACACGAAAAGGCTTCGAAAATATCGCTTTTCAAAGCCTCTTTCCGCAATTTCATTTGACGGAAGCGTTACACGAGCTCCAGTATGACTACTTCCGAAGCGTCGCCGCGGCGCGGCCCCTTCTTGATGATGCGGGTGTAACCGCCGCCCGTGCCCATGTCCTGCGCACGCTTGTAATACTTCGGGCCGTATTCGCGGAACATTTTCTCCACGAGCGGGTTCGTCACTTCGGCAGCGCGCCTGCTGTAATCGTACTTGCTCTCGCCTTCCTTTTTCGGGTCGGGAACGTTGTACACATACTGCATGATGCGCCGACGTGCAGCCAGCTTGCTGGGCGCGTCGTTGATCACTTCGCGCTTGACGACTTCCTTGTTGCCCTTGGCATCAAACTCCGCAACCGGCTTTACGACCTTCTGCGTGTTTCCGTATTCCCTCACAGCGACGGTGATCAGCTTCTCCGCGATGCGGCGGGTTTCCTTCGCGCGCGCCAGCGTCGTCTCGATACGCCCGTTCCACAGCAGGCTCGTCACGAGGTTGCGCAGCGCCGCTTTTCTTTGATCCTGCTGCATGTTCAGCTTTCTGTTGCCAGCCATATTTCCTCCCCGCGCGCGGCGCCTGTGCGCCCCACGCTCCGTAGTGTATTATCTAGTCGTCCATCCGCAGCGAGAGACCCAGCGCGGCGAGCTTCTGCTCAACTTCCTCGAGCGACTTGCGGCCGAGGTTGCGGACCTTCATCATTTCTTCTTCGTTGCGCTTAATGAGCTCTTCCACGGTGTTGATGCCCGCGCGCTTCAGGCAGTTGTACGAACGCACGGAAAGATCGAGCTCTTCTATGGTAATCTCCAGCACCTTTTCCTTCTTGTCCTCTTCGGGCTCCACCATGATTTCCACGTTCTGCACGTGCTCGGTCAAACCCACGAACTGGGCGAGGTGCTCATTGATGATCTTAGCCGCCAGCGACACGGCTTCGTCCGGCGCGATGGTGCCATTGGTCCACAGCTCGATGGATAGCTTATCGTAGTCGGTCATCTGCCCGACACGCGTGTTCTCCACCGTAAAGTTGACCTTCCGCACCGGCGTAAAGAGCGAGTCCACCGGGATGATGCCTATCGGCATATCGGTTTCCTTGTTCCTGTCAGCCAGTACGTAGCCGCGGCCCTTTTCTATGGTTACTTCCATGTACACATGCGCGCCCTTGTCGAGCGTCATGATGTGCAGATCCGGGTTCAGAATTTCAACATCCGCGTCCTCAGAGAAGTCGCTCGCGTGTACATCCTTGGGCCCCTGAGCATCAATGATAACCGTCTTTGCCTCGTCGGAATAAAGTCTTACCGCAAGGCCCTTCAGATTGAGAACGATACCCACCACATCTTCGCTTACGCCGTCTATCGTGGAGAACTCGTGCAGCACGCCGTCGATGCGGATGCGCGTCACCGCCGCGCCCGGCAGACATGACAGCAGCACACGCCGCAGCGAATTACCCAGAGTCGATCCAAACCCGCGTTCCAGCGGCTCCATTACAAACTTGGCGTAAGTACCATCATCCGATTGCGCTGCGCACTGTATATTCGGCTTTTCAATTTCCAACATTTCCAACCCTCCTTGTTTCGTTCAAAGTGTTTTCGAGGGCAACCGCTATTTCTCGTTACTTCGAGTAGTGCTCAACAATCAGATGCTCTTCGATAGTCAGGTCGATATCCTCCCTCGCCGGAGCTGCAACCACCCTGCCGGTCAGGTTGGCGGGATCCATGCTGAGCCAAGACGGCATCGTGCGCGCCTCAGTCTCGCGGATTTCTTTGAACCTGTCCGTATCGGCGGATTTCTTCTTGACGCTGATTTCGTCGCCCACCTCTACGATGTACGACGGAATGTCTATCTTCTTGCCGTTAACCAATATGTGACCATGCAGAACAGTCTGGCGCGCCTGCGCTCTGGAGTCTGCAAGACCCAAACGGAACACCACATTGTCGAGACGCGATTCCAGAAGGCGCAGCAGATTTTCACCCGTCTTGCCCTTCATGCGCTCGGCGATTTCATAATATTTGTGGAACTGGGATTCCATCATGCCATAAGCCCGCTTCACCTTTTGTTTCTCGCGCAGCTGAACGCCGTACTCAGAAACCTTTTTGCGGCTCTTGGACTGTATGCCGGGGGCCACTGGGCGCTTCGTGAAGGAGCACTTGCCGGAATAGCACCGGTCGCCCTTCAGGAAAAGCTTGCAGCCTTCGCGGCGGCACAGGCGGCATACGGAATCGGTATATCTAGCCATAACTCAACTTCCTCCTTAAACTCTCCGGCGCTTGGGCGGGCGGCAGCCGTTGTGCGGTATGGGCGTAACATCCTTGATGAGGCTGACTTCCAGGCCTGCGGTCTGCAGCGCGCGGATGGCCGCCTCACGGCCGGAACCGGGTCCCTTCACAAACACGTCCACGTACTTAAGGCCGTGCTCCATCGCGGCGCTCGCAGCCTTCTCAGCGGCTACCTGCGCGGCAAACGGCGTGCTCTTCTTGGATCCGCGGAAACCCATTCCGCCGGCACTCGCCCACGACAGCGCGTTGCCCGCGCCATCCGTCATCGTCACAAGCGTGTTGTTGAAGGAAGCCTGGATATGCGCCTGACCACGCTCGATATTCTTTTTCTCTCTGCGCTTCTTGGAAGCGACTTTAGGTTTGGCCATTCGCTACTGCCTCACTTTCTCTTCGCGCCCACGGTGCGCTTGGGCCCCTTGCGTGTGCGTGCGTTCTGCTTTGTGCTCTGTCCCCTTACCGGCAGTCCTTTGCGGTGACGGATGCCCCGATAGCAGCCGATTTCAACGAGGCGCTTAATGCTCATCGTTGTGTCGCGGCGCAGATCGCCCTCCACCTTCAGGTTCTTGTCGATGTATTCCCTGAGTTTACCGACTTCCGACTCGCTCAGGTCTTTGACACGCGTGTCGGGGTTGATGCCGGTAGTCTCCAGTATCTTCTGGGAAGTATTCAACCCGATGCCGTAGATGTACGTCAGGCCGATCTCCACCCTCTTTTCCTTTGGCAGGTCTATACCAGATATACGTGCCACTTGTGTTTACCTCCGAATATTGTTATATAGAAGCCATACGGACCGATGGATGTCACAAAGCGCTACAGTCCCTCATTATTCCCAATGTTATGCCAGTTATTACAGCACATCGGGGATTTGGTTTCAAAGCGTTCCGAGCCGCCCATCGCAGCCGCTCCGTACAAACATTCAGCCCTGCGTCTGCTTGTGCTTCGGGTTCTTGCAGATCACCATCACCTTGCCGTTGCGCTTGATGACCTTGCACTTCTCACATATCGGTTTCACCGACGGCCTTACCTTCATTGTCCTGTCCTCCTTCAGTTCTTACCGCGCCACGTGATGCGTCCGCGCTTTAAGTCGTACGGCGAGATTTCCACCGTTACCTTATCACCGGGCAATATACGGATGTAATGCATGCGCAGCTTGCCCGATATATGCGCGAGCACCTTGTGACCATTCTCCAGTTCAACCTCGAAGACAGCGTTCGGAAACGCCTCCGTCACCCTGCCTTCCATTTCAATTACGTCAGTTTTTGACAAGCCGCTTCCCCCTTCTGCGCTTCGCTTTCGCTGACCGCCGCCCTGATGGCGCTCCTGATCTCTGCATCGAATATCCGAGTTCCGTCTTTCAGCTTGCCCGCTATTCCGGAGAGCACCTCCGGACAAAGCTTCAAATGGCGAAGCTTCTTCTTTTTGGGGCGCTCCTTGCTTCTTAAATCTCCGTCGACGATGTGTACGTACTGTTCATCGATGATGGCCATAATGACGAAATGCCGTCCTCTGTCCCTGCCTGCCGTCGACTTTACCAGCCGCCCGAGCTCCACAGGATATTCCACCACACGCATCACCCCACCTTCGTCAGGATCTCCGGCCCATCCTCCGTCAGCGCCACCGTGTGTTCGTAGTGCGACGAGAGACTGCCGTCCTTTGTACAAACCGTCCAGCCGTTGCTAAGCGTATGGGTTTCCTTGGCGCCGAAGTTGATCATCGGCTCGATAGCGAGCACCATGCCTACTTCAAGCCTCGGCCCCTTGCTGAAGCTTACGAAGTTCGGTACATTGGGATCCTCATGCATCTCCTGACCGATGCCATGCCCCACCAGCTCGCGCACCACCGAAAACCCGGCAGCTTCCGCGGTCTTCTGCACCGCGGAGGAGATGGCCCATAGCCTCTCTCCCGCCTGGAACGCATTCATCCCCGCGTAAAACGATTGCTCGGTCACGCGGATCAGCCGCTGTGCGTCGCCCGATATGGTGCCCACGGCGAACGTCTTTGAAGTGTCGCCATGGTATCCCTTATACTTGGCGCCGAGGTCGATGCTGATGATGTCGCCCTCCTTCAGCACCCGATTGCCCGGAATGCCGTGCACAACTTCATCGTTCACCGAAGCGCAGATCGAGGCCGGATACCCGTGATATCCCAGAAACGAGGGCGAAGCGCCCTTGCTCTCGATATAGCGCCGCGCAATGCTATCCAGCTCCTGCGTCGTTACGCCTGGACGAACCGCCTCTCCCGTTCGGATAAGCGTCTCCGCCGTAATCTCGCCCGCAGCCCGCATGAACGCGATTTCACGCGCCGATTTGATGACGATCATAGCCCTTTCAACACAGCCGCTTCGGTCATGTCCCTCCTGTTACCCATTTGGCGGCGGAGGGCGTCTGTCCCTTCGCCGTTCGTACTTTCCTTATTTGAGGAAGCCTTTGTAGTGCCGCATCATCAGATGCGATTCCAGCTGCCTCGTTGTCTCGAGCGCCACGCTCACCATAATCAGCAGACTTGTCGCGCCCATGCTTGTGCTCTGCCCGGCAAGCGCGGTGAATATGTTCGGAATCGTCGCGACCAGCGCGAGGAATACCGCGCCGAACAGCGTCACACGCGTCAGTATCTTCTGCAGGTAATCCGATGTGGGCTTGCCTGCGCGAATCCCCGGTATAAAACCGCCGTTCTGCTGTATGTTCTTCGCGACATCCACCGTGTTGAATGTAACCTGCGAGTAGAAGAACGTGAAGAAGAATATCAGCAGCGCGTTGAGGATCATATACAAAGGCTGTTTGCTGTTCATCACCGCGTCGTACTTGGAGGATGCATCTCCCGGAATGAAGGACAGTATCATCTGCGGAAACTGCAGCAGCGTAATTGCGAATATCAGCGGCAGCACGCCAGACTGGTTAATCTTCATCGGGATGTGCGTAGACTGCCCGCCATACATCTTGCGGCCAACCACACGCTTGGCATACTGCACCGGGATCCGCCGCTCACCCATATCGATGAAGGTAATCGCAGTTACGATAAACAGTGCCGCGACGACTATCAGTGCCACCACCCAGTACGAGATGTTGCCCGCAGCCGCGTTGCTGAAGATCTTAATCGTCTCAACAGGCAGACGAGAGATGATGCTGATAAAAATCAACAGCGAAATACCGTTGCCTACGCCATTTTCCGTAATGCGCTCGCCTATCCATATGATCAGCGCGGTACCGGCGGTCAGGCACATCACCACAGTGATGTAGCTCAGTATCTCCGGCGCGCCTGTGTTGAGCATCAGCGACAAGCCCACTTTCTCGGCACTGTTCTTCAGTACCAGCAGTGTGCTGATAGCCTGCACGAGGCCAAGGCCCACGCCGACGTAACGTGTAATCGAGGCGATCTTTTTGCGGCCCTCGGGGCCTTCCTTCTGCAGCCGTTCGAGCGCCGGAATCGCCATCGTCAGCAGCTGCATAATGATCTGGCCTGTGATGTAAGGCGTAATGCCCAGCGCAAAAAGCGATGCAGCCGACAGCGCGCCGCCCGAAAACAGATCGATGAAGCTCCCGAGCGTGTTGTTGGAAATGGCTGTCGAGATGTACTCTGCGTTCACGCCCGGCACAGGTACATGCGCACCCAGCCTGTAAATAAGGAACATCAGGAGCGTATAGAGCATCTTTTTACGGATATCCGGTACTTTCCATGCGTTACGCAGCGTCGTAAACATTATTCAACCACCTCTGCCGATCCACCGGCCGCCGCTATTTTTTCCGCGGCTGTCTTCGTGAACTTGCATGCCTTTACGGTAAGCTTTTTGGTGATTTCGCCATTGCCCAGCACTTTCAGGCCATCCAGCGGCTTGCGGACGATGCGGCTGCTTACAAGCAGTTCCGGCGTCACCACAGTGCCGTCCTCAAAGCCATTCAGGTCGCTGACGTTGACGATAGCATATTCCTTCGCGAATATGTTGGTAAACCCTCTCTTGGGCAACCTTCTGCTCAGCGGCATCTGACCGCCTTCGAAGCCGGGACGGACGCTGCCGCCGCTGCGCGCCTTCTGGCCCTTATGGCCACGCGCTGCGGTCTTGCCGAGCCCCGAACCGACGCCGCGACCGACGCGCTTGGGTGCGGTCTTCGCGCCCGGTGCCGGTTTCAATTCATTCAACTTCACGGCTTGCCCTCCTTTAGCCCTGCACCTTTAAGAGGTGCGCTACCTTATTAATCATGCCCCGGATGGGCGCTGTATCCTCTTGCTCCACCGAGCTGCCAATCCTTTTGAGGCCCAGCGCTTTCACGGTCTCGCGCTGACCTTTCGGATACCCGATGGGGCTCTTCACGAGCTGTATCTTAATCTTTGCCATAGCTGTCTCCCTACCTTAGCTGCTCGACGCTGACGCCGCGCATCCTCGCGTACTCCTCAGCCGTCTTGAGCGCGCGCAGTCCCTCGATGGTGGCTTTCACGCAGTTGGCGGGCGTGTTGGAACCCTGAGACTTCGTCTTGATATCCTTGACGCCGGCAAGCTCCAGCACGGCACGCGCGGGACCTCCCGCGATAACGCCGGTACCTTCGTTGGCGGGCATCAGCAGCACACGGCCGCGGCCGAATATGCCAATGACTTCGTGCGGAATGGTTGTGCCGACGAGCGGTACGGTTACCATGCTGCGCTTGGCCTTCTGCACTGCCTTGGAAATGGCGTCCGGAATCTCCGCTGCCTTGCCAATGCCTGCGCCTACACGGCCCTTCTCGTCGCCCACCACCACAAGCGCCGTAAAGCGGAAATTACGTCCGCCCTTGACGACCTTCGCTACGCGGTTGACGTATACGAGCTTCTCTTTAAATTCTTTTTCCTCTTCCTGCCGGAAGTTCTTCCTGCCACCACGAGGAGCACCCTTGCGATCGCCTTCTTTGCGCTCACCCCTGGGGAATGAATCGTTCTTCTGCACCAGACAAACCTCCTTTTAAAACTTCAGCCCGGCTTCTCTGGCGCCGTCTGCCAACTTCTGAACGCGTCCGGTATAGAGGTACCCGCCGCGGTCGAACACCACCTGATCGATGCCTTTTGCAAGCGCCTGCCTGCCCAGCTCCATGCCGACCAGCTTTGCAGCTTCCGACTTGTTCTTGCTCTCGGCCTCCGCCTTCAGCGCGCCCGAAAGCGTAGAAGCGGAAACCAGCGTCACGCCAGCCACATCGTCAATGATCTGCGCATAGATATGGTTCGTGCTGCGGAATACGTTAAGCCTCGGCCGCTCCGGCGTACCGGAAACCCGGTTGCGCACGCGGATGTGGCGTCCCTTGCGTATTGCGTTTTTATTTTCCTTACTGATCAATTCAAGCCACCTCTATTTCATTCCGGCCTTGCCGACCTTGAGCGCAACGAACTCGCCCGCGTACCGTATGCCCTTGCCCTTGTAAGGCTCCGGCGGACGGATGCTGCGGATATCCGCCGCAACCTGGCCCACGACCTGCTTCGATGTACCCGACACCTTGATAACGTTGGTGCCTTCGACGTCAAGCTTGATACCGTTTTCTTCCGGTACTTCCACTGGGTGCGAATAGCCTACGTTCAGAACCAGCTTGTTGCCGCTCTTCTGAACCCTGTAGCCTACGCCCACAACCTCGAGCGCTTTGGAAAAGCCCTGCGTCACGCCTGTCACCATGTTGGCAACCAGCGCGCGGGCGAGGCCATGCATCGCGCGTTCTTTCTTTTCATCCGAAGCGCGCTTGACGTTTACAACGCCATCCTCTATCGCCACTTCGATAGTGGCAGGAACGCGCTCGGTAAGCTCGCCTTTATTCCCTTTTACCCGCACCACGTTGCCCGGCTCGACCGTGACCGTCACGCCAGCAGGGATGGGTATGGGCTTCTTCCCGACTCTCGACATTTCAATTTCCTCCGCTAAAGCGTTTTTTACCACACATAGGCGATCACTTCGCCGCCCACGCCAACTTCGCGCGCTTCCCTGTCCGTCATGATTCCCTTGGACGTGGAAATGATGGCGATGCCCAGCCCGCCCAGTACCTTCGGAACGTCGTCCTTGCCGGCGTACACCCGAAGACCCGGCTTGCTGATTTTTTTCAGGCCGGTGATGATAGACTCGTTCTTGCCGCCATATTTGAGGGTGATGCGGATAACGCCCTGCGGGCCTTCCTCCTTGCATTCATACCCTTTTATATAACCTTCTTTAAGAAGAATTCCGGCAATAGCCTTCTTCGTCCTGGAAGCCGGCATGTCTATGACCTCGTGCTTTGCTCCCAGCGCATTGCGGATGCGGGTCAGCATATCCGCTACGGGATCCGTTACTGGCATCTTACTACCTCCTTAATTATCGAACAAAGCCTTACCAGCTCGCTTTTCTCACACCGGGGATCTCACCCTTGTACGCGAGCTCCCTGAAGCAGATGCGGCAGATGCCGTACTTGCGCAGCACCGCATGCGGTCTTCCGCATATGCTGCACCGCGTATAATTGCGCGTGGAGAACTTGGAACCTCTCTGCTGCTTGTTGATCATCGATTTCTTTGCCACTTTGCTTTTCCTCCAGTTTAACGCTTGAAGGGCATGCCGAGCAAACTCAGCAGCTCTCTGGCTTCCTCGTCGGTTTCAGCCGTCGTCACAATAATGATATCCATGCCGCGGATCTTATCCACGTTGTCGTAGACGATTTCCGGAAAGACCAACTGCTCCTTCAGACCCATCGCAAAATTGCCTCTGCCATCGAAGGATGTGGCCGACACGCCCCTGAAGTCTCTCACGCGCGGCAGCGCAACGCTCATCAGCCTGTCTGCAAACTCGTACATGCGGGCTCCGCGCAGTGTTACCTTCGCGCCCACCTTCATGCCTTCACGCACCTTAAAGTTGGCGACGCTCTTCTTGGCCTTCGTAACGATGGGGCGCTGGCCCGAAATCGTCGCGAGATCCGCCACAGCCGCGTCGAGGCTCTTGGGGTTATCCTTCGTGTCGCCAAGGCCCATGTTGATGACAATCTTCTCGAGTCTGGGCACCTGCATCACGTTCTTGTAGCTGAACTTCTTCATGAGCGCGGGCACGACATCGCTCACATACGTATCCTTTAATCTGGGCATTTGTCTTTCCTCCCTCACTTGTCGAGCGGCTCGCCGCACTTCTTGCACACGCGAACCTTGTTGCCGCCCGGCAGCAGCTTGAACCCAAGGCGTGTCGCCTTGCCGCACTTAGAGCAGACGAGCATCACCTTGCTGGCGTATATAGGCGCCTCCTGATGCACGATGCCGCCCGGCTTGCCCTGGCCCTTGGGCTTCTCGTGCTTCGTCACGATGTTCACCTTTTCGACGACGACCTTACCGCTGGACGGTTCCGCAATCAGGACCTTGCCCTTCTTGCCCTTGTCCTTGCCGGAGATCACGACGACCTTGTCTTCCTTTTTGATATTCATCTTCGCCATTTTGCTTCCGCCTTCCTACAGCACTTCGGGCGCAAGCGAGACGATTTTCATGTATTCCTTCTCGCGGAGCTCCCGTGCTACGGGTCCGAATATACGCGTGCCTCTCGGCTGCTTCTGTGTATCGATAATCACGGCCGCGTTGTCGTCAAAGCGGATGTAGCTGCCGTCCTTGCGCTTTACGCCGTAAACGCTGCGCACGATAACGGCACGGACAACGTCCTTCTTCTTCACGACGCCGCCCGGCGCCGCCGTCTTCACCGCAGCGATGATCACGTCGCCGATATTCGCCGTCACCCGTTTGGAACCGCCGAGTACCTTGATGCACTGTATTTCCTTGGCGCCCGAATTGTCGGCCACCTTCAGGCGCGTCTGGGCCTGTATCATAGCTAACGCCTCCTATAATTTCAAGACTACTTAGCGGCTTCGATAACCTCTACGAGTCTCCATCTCTTGTCCTTGCTCAGCGGGCGCGTCTCAACGATTTCGACCTTGTCGCCAACCTTGGCTACGTTCTCTTCGTCATGCGCCTTATACTTCTTGGTCATCGTCACCGTTTTGCCATAAAGGGGATGCTTGGCCTTGCGGACAATGGCGACCACGATGGTCTTATCCATCTTGTCGCTGACGACGATACCCACTCTCGATTTGCGAATTCCTCTCTCTGCCATCGCTTAACTCCTTAGTTCTGCGCTGCTTTGAGCTCGCGCTCGCGCAGTATCGTCTTCACCCGGGCGATGTCCTTTTTGGTGCTGTTTATCACCATGACGTTGCCGAGCTGGCCCGTTGCGTTCTGAAAACGCAGGTTAAAGAGCTCCTGCTTCAGATCCTTCAGCTTCAGCGACAGCTCGTCACTGCTCATCTCATGCAGCTTACTCGCCTTCATCCTGCTCACCATCCGTTCCTTCTTCGGCGACGCTCTCCGCCTCCGTCTTTTCCTTGAAGCTCATGTGCGAGAATGCCTCGGCATCAAAAGCCTCGTTTTTGACCACTTTGCACTTGATGGGCAGCTTATATGCTGCGAGGCGAAGCGCCTCGTGTGCGATCTCTTCCGTGACACCCGCGATCTCAAACATCACGCGGCCCGGCTTCACAACGGCAACCCAGTATTCCGGGGAACCTTTGCCGGAGCCCATGCGCGTCTCTGCCGGTTTTTCCGTTACCGGCTTATGCGGGAAGATCTTGATCCAGACGTGCCCGCCGCGCTTGATGTATCTTGTCATCGCGATACGAGCCGCCTCAATCTGGTTGCTCGTAATCCACGCGGGCTGCGTAGCCATCAGACCATATTCGCCGTAGGTCACCTGGTTGCCCTTCATGGCCCGGCCCTTCATGCGGCCACGATGGACTCTCCTGCGCTTAACCCTTTTTGGCATTAACATTTTTGCTGCCTCCTTCCGCGGGCGCCTTGAACTTATCTCTCAAGGGGTTCCCAAGTATTTCGCCCTTGTATATCCAGACCTTGCAGCCAATCTTGCCGTAGGTCGTGTCGGCTTCCGCGAAGCCGTAGTCGATGTCCGCTCTGATGGTCTGCAGCGGAATCGAACCTTCATGGTATTTCTCACTTCTCGCGATCTCCGCGCCGTTCAATCTTCCAGCGCACAGCACCTTGATTCCGAGTGCTCCGCCCTTCATCGCACGGCCGAGGGACTGCTTCATGGCGCGGCGGAAGGAGATGCGGCGTTCCATCTGCTGCGTGATGCTCTCGGCAACAAGCTGCGCTTCGATGTCGGGTCGCTTTATCTCGATGATGTTGAGCACCACCGCTTTGCCCGTCTGCTTTGACAGCTTCGCCTTCAGCACTTCGACGCCCTGGCCGCCCTTGCCGATAACGATGCCCGGCTTCGCGCAATGAACGCTGACCGTCAGCTTGTTTGCGGCGCGCTCGGTCTCTATCTTGGCGACGCCTGCGGCATAGAGCTCTTTCTTGAGCTGTTTGCGAATCACGTTATCTTCCTTGATGTTGGCAGCAAATTCGCCTTTCCGGGCGAACCAGCGCGCATTCCAATCCTTGATCACGCCGACGCGCATGCCATGCGGGTTAACTTTCTGACCCATCGCTTAAGATTCCTCCTTGACTGCACTGTCCAGAATGATGGTGATATGGCTCGACCGTTTGCGAATCCGGAAAGCCTTGCCGTGGTCCATCGGCCGAAAGCGCCGAAGCGTCGGCCCCTGGCCCGCAAATACTTCCGCCACGATGAGGTCGTCCCGGAGCAGTCCCTGGTTGTTCTCCGCGTTCGCAATCGCGCTGTTCAGAAGCTTCTCTACCACCGGGCTGGCCGCCTTGGGTGTACCTTTCAGTATGGCGATCGCATCCGTAACCTTCTTGCCGCGGATCAGATCTATCACAATCTTGACCTTGCTGGCCGAAATGCGCACATACTTTACCTTCGCGCACGGCCGCTTGTCTTTCTCCTGCTGCCTTGCTTTCGCTTTTTCTCTCTGACGAGTTGCCATTTTCTACTCCTCTCCGGGCCTACTTCGAGCCGGTCTTTTTGTCGCCCGCGTGCCCGCGGAAGGTTCTCGTCGGCGAAAACTCGCCCAGCTTATGCCCTACCATATCTTCCGTCATGTATACGGGCACGAACTTCTTTCCGTCGTGGACGGCTACGGTGTGGCCCACCATGTCGGGGAATATCGTGGAAGACCTCGACCAGGTCTTAAGCACCTTCTTCTCGTTCTTCTCGTTCATCTGCTGCACTCTCGCCAGCAGCTTCGGATCCACGAAAGGTCCTTTTTTAACCGATCTGCTCATATCCTTCTCCTTATCCTACTTGTTCCTGCGCCGTACGATATACTTATCCGAAGCGTTCTTCTTCTTCCTCGTCTTGTAGCCCAGGGTCGGTTTGCCCCACGGAGTTACCGGGCCGGGACGGCCGATAGGCGCCTTGCCTTCGCCGCCGCCGTGCGGATGGTCTACCGGGTTCATGACGGAGCCGCGAACCGTCGGGCGGATGCCCATGTGGCGCTTGCGGCCCGCTTTGCCGATGCTGACGTTCTCCTGGTCGATGTTGCCGACCTGGCCGATGGTCGCCTTGGCGTTCTGCAGTATCATGCGGACTTCGCCGGAGGGCAGGCGAACCTGCGCATAGGCGCCTTCCTTGGCCATGAGCTGCGCTGCGTTGCCCGCGCTGCGCACCAGCTGACCGCCCTTGCCGGGTTTAAGCTCGACGTTGTGAATCAGCGTGCCGAGCGGGATATCCTTTAAGTAGAGCGCATTGCCCGGCTTGATGTCCGCGCCGACGCCCGACATAATGGCGTCGCCCACGTTCATGCCGTAGGGGGCCAGAATGTAGCGTTTCTCGCCGTCTGCGTACTGCAGCAGCGCGATGTGAGCCGTGCGGTTCGGGTCGTATTCGATCGTGACAACCTTGGCCGGCACGCCGTCCTTGTTGCGCTTGAAATCGATAACGCGATACTTCTGCCTGTTGCCGCCGCCCTGATGGCGGACGGTGATGCGCCCGTATACGTTGCGGCCCGCGTTCTTCTTAAGAGGCTCGAGCAGCGACTTTTCCGGCGTTGTGCAGGTGATCTCTTCGAATGCGGAGACCGTCATGCCGCGGCGGCCCGGTGAAGTCGGTTTGTAAATCTTGATGGCCATAATTTCTCCTCCTTAGGCTACTGCGACAGCGAATCGAAGAACTCGATGGACTTTGACGCCTTGGTCAGCGTAACGAAAGCCTTCTTGGTGGACGGCCTCCGGCCACTGTGATACCCCTGCCGCTTCAGCTTGCCTTCGCTGCGCAGCGTGTTCACCTTGGAAACCTTGACGCCGAATATTTCCTCGACAGCTTTGCCGATTTGCGTGCGATTCGCTTTAGGGTTGACGATAAATGTGTACTTCTTGGCCGCGATATCGTCGTAGCTCTTCTCGGTGAGCACCGGCTTTAATATGATGTCTCTCGCTTCCATTACGCAAAAACCTCCTCGACCTTTTTCACGGCGTCCTGCGTAATCACGAGCTTGGTGTAATTCAGCAGATCGTAAACGTTGATGCAGTCTGCCGGAAGCGTCTTGACGCCCGGGATGTTACTCGCTGCGCGAACGACCTTCTCGTCTGCCGCGCTGGTGACAACAAGCGCCTTGGTGGCATCGAACTTATTGAGTATGCCCGCCATCAGCTTCGTCTTGGGCGCGTCCAGACTGAGTCCGTCCAGCACGATGATGTCGTTGTCGGCTACCTTCATCGAAAGCGCGCTCTTCAGCGCAAGCCTTTTGACTTTTTTGTTGACCTTCTGGGTATAATCGCGCGGCTTCACCGCGAATACCATGCCGCCTTTTCTCCAAACCGGGCTGCGCGAGCTGCCGGCCCTTGCGCGGCCGGTGCCCTTCTGGCGATACGGTTTGATGCCGCCGCCGCTGACTTCCGCGCGCGTCAGCGCGCTCTGCGTGCCCTGGCGTCTGCCCGCCAACTGCGCCACAACGACCTGATGCATTACGGCTTCGTTGACTTCCACGCCGAAGATTTCATCCTTCAGCTCTATGGTGCCGGCTTCGGTACCGTCCGTCTTATATAAAGATACTTTGGGCATTCGTCTCACTTCCCTTTCTTTAGCTGTGCTTTACGGCCTTGGTGATGGAAAGCACCGTGCCGCGCGGGCCCGGAACCGCGCCCTTCACGAGCAGCACGTTCTTGTCCGCATCCACTTCGACGACCGTTAAGTTCTGCACCGTCACCGTTGCCGCGCCGCCATGGCCCGGCTTATGCAAGCCCTTGATCACGCGGGACGGATTGGAGGAAGCGCCGCTGCTGCCCGGGATGCGCTTGCTCTTGGAGCCGTGCGTCATCGGGCCGCGTGCCTTGCCGAAGCGCGCAATCACGCCCTGCATGCCCTTGCCCTTGGAAGTGCCCTGCACGTCCACGACATCGCCCTTTTCAAATACGTCCGCCTTGATTTCCTGTCCCAGCTCGAAGGACGAAGCATCGTCCACGCGGAACTCATGCAGGCTGCGCTTCAGCGGAGCGCCCGCCTTTTTGATGTGGCCCGCAACCGGCTTGGTGACGAGGCTCTCGCGGATATCGCCGTAACCCACCTGAATCGCATTGTAGCCGTCCGTATCGACGGTCTTCTTCTGCGTAACGACGCACGGACCCGCCTCCACGACCGTCACGGGAATCACCGTGCCGTCCGCAAGGAACACCTGCGTCATGCCAACCTTTTTACCCAAAATCGCTTTCATCTGCACATCCCCCTTAGAGCTTGATCTCAATGTCTACGCCGGAGGGCAGATCCAGCCGCATCAAGGCGTCGGTTGTCTTCGATGTGGCTTCCAATATGTCTATCAGCCTCTTATGCGTCTTGATCTCGAACTGCTCGCGCGAGTCCTTATACTTGTGCGGCGCGCGCAGTATCGTAACGATTTCCTTCTGCGTGGGCAGCGGGATTGGCCCCGAAACCTTAGCGCCTGTGCGCTTCGCCGTGTCGACGATCTTGCTCGCCGACTGGTCGATCAGGTTGTAATCGTAGGCTTTGAGCTTGATTCTGATCTTCTGAGTCGCCATGTTTCTCCTCCTTACGCTTCGCGCCCCGTATACACTCACCCGTGTGTGTCGCGTACTTTTTTTCGCGGCTTTTTGCCGCGCGGAGCGTTGTCCTTATGTCGGACGGGCAGTCTGCGGAAATTACCCGGAAGCGTTTTCTCCGGCAACTTCCCGCTTCGTTCTGCCGCTGCACCCTTTTTGAGCGGCACAGCGTGAAGATTATATAATAACGAAAAACCAAATGCAAGATTTTTTTTGTCGAAAGCGGGAATTTATCTTTGACTATCCGCATAGCATCCCTTTTCGCGCAAACACAGACATTCTACCGTATCTAAAACACGATGGCAATTAAAAAATTCCGTGTCTCAGAGTATCTCACCGCATCATTCGGTTTGCTTCTTATAATTAAATGAAGCGCACCGTTTCTGACGGGCGCTTCATCTTATATAATCGATTTCCGTTATTCAAACTTCATGCCATACCGCATGCACAGCCGCTGCGCCGCAAAGCGTCCCGATACCGCAGCGCCCGGCAGCCCGCCCGGCGGCAGCGTCCACATGCCCGCCATCAGGAAATGATCCAGTCCTTCCAGCAGCCCTGGGAAATACCGCGGAATGTCCTTGCCTCGCCCGCCCCAGGTCATCCAGGAACCGCGCCATGCGCCACAGTACCGCTCGTACGTCACAGGCGTCACCACATTGGTCGTTTCTACCTTTCCTTCCGCCTCGGGGAAGCGGCGCACGAGTGTGGCAATTGCGTCTTCCTCAAGTCTTTGCTTCTCCGCCTTGTAACATTTCTTATCCTCGTGAGCGGCTTTCCAGAAATCGTAGTCGCCGGGGTAGAAGCATACGATTACGGATTTGCCCTCAGGTACCATGGTTTTATCGAAACCATAGTTCAGCAATGAAATCATCGGGTCGGTTACGCCGCCCAGCACAGCCGATTCGGTGCGCATGATATTCAGCCCTCTGCCGAAATCCGGCAGCTTCGCGTCCACTCCGAGAAACACCAGCGCGCACGTGGGCGTAGTATACTGCTGCGGCTTGCTGAAAAGGTTCTCGTACAGCGGCGGCGTATACTTATCGTCCAGCATGGATTTCAGCGTGGCAAACCCGTCGGCGCAAGACACCACTTCATCCGCAAAATGCTCGCTGCCATCCGCCAGCCGGATGCCCGTAGCGCTGCCGTCCCTGACGATTATCTTCTCCACACGGGCGCGGTAATGCACCTTTCCGCCCAGCGACAGATACTTCTTTTCCATACGCAGCGCCAGCTTGCGGGAACCGCCCTCCGGAAAACCGCAGTCGCCGTCGTTCATGCCCGCAAGCGTAGTAATAAGCGCCAGCGAGGTGTTTTCCCCCGGAATGGTGGCCAGTATCGCGCGCCTCAGCAGCGGGTTTTGAAACCGCTCTGCCAATCCGCGCATCGAAAGCGTTTGATAGCCCGACATCTTCATGATGCCCTTAAAGTTCTTCGCGGCAAACTTAAGGCCATCCTTGCCGGTCATCATATCCATGGGTTTATCCATGGGCATGCCGAAATCCCCCAGCTCACGAATCGCGGCACAGAGCTTCCTTATCTCTTTTCTGTCCTCCGGGGCAACCTCCAGCAGGTGCTTTTCCAGCCTGTCCGCATGGGTATAGAAGGTCACGTTCCCGCCGTCCTCCTCATGCCGCACAAAAGCATCGTGATGAATGATACGTACAGAATCATCCAGTGCGCCGGTGTCACGCCATACCTGGTTGAGCGATGTGCCCGGTTTGGATCCTACCAGCCAGTGAATACACCCGTCAAAGTGGTATTCGCCCCGGTCCCAGCCGGTGCATTCGCCGCCCGGCAGTGTATGCATCTCAAACATCTCCGTTTCAAACCCGGCGCGCTGCAGGTAAACGCCGCACGTCATTCCGGCAATTCCGGCTCCCACGATAATCACTTTTTTCATATAAGCCTCCAAAAAATTTTCATGCTAATTTCAGCTCCCTGCTACGCGCTCTTTCGGGAGTCAGATTCTCATTGGTTTTACTGCGGTGGCTACTTCCTTACCATATTGACAAGCAGCTCTGGGTCAGGCATGTGAAAGTCTGCAACGGAGAGCTTATACAGCGCCAGCCCCTGTATCGCCGCGAAAAACGCAAATGCCATACCGCGCGTATCTCCCTCGTCCACCTCGCCCGCTTCCTGCCCGTCCTTCAGTATGCGTTCCATGCAATCGATGGCGACATAAGAGGTATTCAGCATCTCTTTGTGCGCCTCTCCGGCGTCTTCCATCACGGAGGCGTGCATCACCAGCAGAAAGTAGTACGCGGAATCCGTGAAGCTTTCTATGCCTCCGAGAATATATTTCGCGGTTTGCCGTACCTTTTCTATGGGCGGAATCGGCATGGCCTCCACCATCACGAGCGACTGCGCGGACGTTTCCATCGCCCGCTTCAGCAGCACATAAAATATCTCTTCCTTGGATTTGAAGTAATGGTACACAAGGCCGTGGCTCATTCCCGCCCGCGCCACGATATCGCTGATTTTGGTGGCGGCAAACCCCTTGGTTCCAAACACCTTCAGCGCCGCGGAGAGTATCTGCTCTCTGCGCTCGTCGCGAATCGTCTCGTTCTGCTCTTCATTTCTGGGACTCATTATGTTTCTCCTCGTTGATTGACTTATCAGTCAATCAATATTGTATCCTTTTCTGCGTCTTTGTCAACACCTTTCAGAGAATAATTTTAAAAAAATCTATGCGCTGCTTTCTACGCCTCTTTTCATTTCAATTTGATAGAATACTGCATCTGACCATTGGCTTTTGGCTTGAAAATGCTACAATATATACGCTCGCAGTATAAACACTCCATATACAAGGAGGCCATTCCATGACCAGGGACTCCGTTACCGCCGCTTTTGAGCGCGCGCACATCATCAGTACGCACTGCCATCATCTGCCCGATTCGTTCTTCGCGGAGGACTTCGGCCTCGTCCGGCTGCTGCAGAATTCCTATGCGGCGTGGATACCGACGGGCATCGCTGCGGAGGATATCGGGCGGCGGCTGCCCGACTTCCTTTCCCGCGCGAGGCACAACTCGTACTTCATTTGGCTGCAGAAGGCGCTTCAGCACATCTACGGCCTCGATACGCCACTGAGCAGCGAAACCGCCGCGCTGTATGACGAAGCCATCTGCTCTGCCCATGCAGACCCCGCGTGGCATCGAAAGCTGATGACCGAGCACTGCGGCTACGAACGCGTCATATTGGATACGTACTGGAGCCCCGGCGAGGACAACGGGCATCCGGAGCTGTTTGCGCCCACCTTCCGTGTAGACATGTTTCAGCACGGCTACAGTGAGGACGCCGCGGATCACAACGGCGTGGACTGCTATCGTCAGACGGGTACAAAAAAGCCCGCCGATATCGACGGGTTCTGCGCGATGATGGAAAGCGCCGTCGCAGCGCACCAGCGGAACGGCTGCGTCGCGCTGAAGATGGCATACGCATACGAGCGGACGCTGGAATGCGGCCGCGTGAGCCGAGACGAGGCGAATGCCGTCTTCCGGAGCGGGGACTTCGGCGGGCGGGAAATCCGCAGCTTTCAGGATTACATCATCCGCGAGATCTGCTGCATCGCCGCAGAGCGGGACATTCCGCTGCAAATCCACACCGGCCTCGGGCAGCTCTCAGGCACACGCGCGATGGGCCTGAAAAGCCTCATCGCCGACAACCCGGATACGAAGTTCGTGCTGTTTCACATCGGCTACCCGTGGATGGAGGACATTTTCGCGCTGGTGCACAACTACGCTAACGTATACCCGGATCTGTGCTGGCTGCCGCTGATATCGCCCGCCGCGGCGGAATACGCGCTCGCGCAGCTGCTCGATATCGGCAGCGCCGACAAGCTGTTTTGGGGCTGCGACACCTGGACAGGCGAGGAAAGCTTCGGAGCGCTGCTGGCAGCACGGCACGTCTTCTCGCGCGTGCTGGAAGCGCGTGTCGCCGCTGGCAGCACGGACGCGGAGGGCGCAGCACAGGTTATTGAGGACGTGTTCCACAACAACCCTAAGGCGCTTTACGGCTTTAGCACTATATAAGAACGTCCTGCGGTATTTTGGGATTCGGCACAGTGCCGGTCGGGGGCACGTTAATCATTCAAAGCGTTTCACAACCTCTATTTTGCCAATAATACTTTGGTTGAAATCGCCCAGCTCCTCAGCGGGAATCCAGAATTCCTGATGGTAGCTTGCGCCCACTGTCCGGACATCGTACCGTGCAATGAAGTCGTCCGCAATCTCAAACCGGGTCACAAATCCTTTATACCCGGACGCCCGGTCCGTTGTATTCCATCTTTCCGCGATCTCAGCCGCATATTGCTCATTCAGCACCGGATAAAATATCGGCTGCTCCCGCAAACGGGGCGGAAAAGCGCGGTATCCGCTTTCAGCAATCAAGTCCAGCTCCACTTGCCCGACAGGCCTGTACAGTATCATGCTATCTCCTCAAATCCCCTCACGTGCCGAGCATCCTGAACGCCTTTTTGCAGGCTTCAAAATTGCTGCCCGACATGCCCATGCAGCCGTATTCCTCCACATAGCCGATGAAGCCGCCCTGCTCCGTACCGAGCAGATCGTACATCCTTTTGGCTTCGCGGCAGATTTCGTCGGCGCTGCCCGATATGGACGTGGTCTGATAGGAAAGCGGCATCAAAAAGCACTGGCGGCCGCGCAGCGTCTTCGCCACCGTATCGATGTCCACAACGTTGGGCTGGGCGATGTTGACGACGTCCACGCCGATATCGTGCATCGCGCCTATGATGGGCGTAAAGCTCCCGCAGCTGTGGAACCACACGTCCACGCCGCGCGCGTGTGCCGCGCTGATGAGGCCGGCATACAGCGGCGCCATCAGCTCGTTCCACATCGCGGGCGATATGATCATCGAGTCCTGCGTTCCCCAGTCGTCGCCGATGTGGAAGCCGTCCAGCCCCGCGTCGGCGCAGGCAAGCATCAGCTCGCGCTCCCACGCGAAGATGTCCGCCAGCAGCGCCAGCGCGTCGGGATCGCCCGTGGCGATGTCCACCATGGCCTCCTCAAAGCCGCGCAGGAAGGTATACGTCGTAAAGCCGTTGATGATCAGCATCCCCAGCCGATAGTACCCCTCGGATCCCGCGATAAAGTCCTTCATTCCCGAAAAGCGCTTTGCCAAATCGAGCGGCGGCAGCTTGTACTTTCTGATATCGGCGGCGTCCGCAATGACGGGCTGCGTGGGATGCCCCATCGTACCGTCCTGTAAGTTCTGCCAGAGGTAGCCCCATTCGGAGCGGTTGCCGCGGAAAAGCCCGCTGCCCTCCGTCTCGTCCTCGTAGACGCGCAAATCGTACCACAGCACGTCTCCCTCACGCTGGTCGGCGTTGATGTGCCATACCGGCACCGCGTCCGGAGTCTGCATCCGGATTGCGGCCTTTACTCTCTCTCGGCTGGTCATCGGTATTTCCTCCGTTTCACTTTTCAGGGGTGCGCAGATATCATCAGGACGGGGAACATCATGCTGTCACCGCCATTATACTTTTTCCCAACCGTATCGTAAAACGGAATTTTCAATGAATGGTCCCTACTTGTTTTCTGCCAATCGCCCCTCCTAATCATTTGACTTATTTTGCGTGATTCATGTATAATCTCTTGGATATCACGAATGAGGAGATACGAAATTGAAAGAGCTTACGAGCGTCCAGCTGCGCCAACTTTATTTGGACTTTTTTAAATCGAAGGGACACGCCATCATCCCGTCCGCTTCGCTGATACCGGAAAACGATCCTACCGTGCTGTTTACCACCGCGGGCATGCACCCGCTGGTGCCGTACCTGCTGGGTGCCAGGCATCCGGAAGGCACGCGCCTGGCCGACGTACAGAAGTGCGTCCGCACGGGCGACATCGACGAGGTGGGCGACGCTTCGCACTGCACGTTCTTTGAAATGCTGGGCAACTGGTCCCTGGGCGATTACTTCAAAAAGGAAGCCATCGCGTACAGCTTCGAATTTCTGACCTCTCCGGAGTACCTCGGCATCGACAAGAACCGGCTGTACTTCACCTGCTTCGAGGGCGACGCCGACGCCCCGAGGGACACCGAATCCGCGGACTACTGGATGAGCCACGGTGTGGAGGAGAGCCACATCTGCTTTCTGAATAAGAAACACAACTGGTGGGGTCCGGCGGGCATCACCGGTCCGTGCGGCCCGGATACCGAAATGTTCATCGACACCGGCAAGCCCGCGTGCAGCCCGGAATGCAGCCCCGCATGCTCCTGCGGCAAATACCTCGAGATCTGGAACGACGTATTCATGCAGTACAACAAGACCGCAGACGGCAAATTCGAGCCACTCTCGCAGCAGAATGTGGACACCGGCATGGGCCTCGACCGCACCATCTGCACGCTGCAGGGCAAGGCGTCCGTATACGACACCGACACGTTTGTGGGCGTGCTGGCGAAAATCGCGGAGCTTTCGGGCAAGAACTATACTGACGACACGGAAACCACGCGCGCTTTCCGCATCATTGCGGATCACGTGCGCTGCGCGACGTTCATACTGGGCGACGAGAAGGGCGTGACGCCCTCCAACGTGGATCAGGGGTACGTGCTGCGCCGCCTCATCCGCCGCGCGGTACGCTATGCGCTGCGTCTCGGCATTGCGGAGCAGTCGCTGCAGCATATCGCGAAGGTTGTCATCGCGCAATACTGCGATGTGTACCCGGAGCTCAGGCGCAACGAGCACCGCATCATCACCGAACTCAACCTCGAGGAGGAGCGCTTCTCGCGCACCATCCGGCAGGGCCTCAAGGAGTTTGAGAAGCTGCAGAGCCGCCTCACGGGCAAGACGATAGACGGCGTTTCCGCGTTCCACCTGTACGATACGTTCGGCTTCCCCATCGAGTTCACGTTGGAGCTGGCGCACGAGAACGGGCTGGAAGTGGACATCCCGGGCTTCGAGGAAGCCTTTAAGAAGCATCAGGAGATTTCCGGCGCGGGCGCGGAGCAGCGCTTCAAAGGCGGCCTTGCGGACACCGGCGAAGCCACCGCGCGGCTGCACACCGCGACGCATCTGCTGCACGCGGCGCTGCGCAAGGTGCTGGGCGAAGAGGTCGCGCAGAAGGGCAGCAACATCACGGCGGAGAGGCTGCGCTTCGACTTTTCTTACCCGCGCAAGATGGAGGAGGATGAAATCCAGGAAGTGCAGCGTCTCGTCAATGTGGCCATCGACGCGGGCGTAGACATCACCTGCGAGGAGATGAGCGTGGAGGAGGCCAAGGCGCAGGGCGCCATCGGCCTGTTCGAGTCCAAATACGGCAATGTGGTGCGCGTATACACCGCGCCGGGCTTTTCCAAGGAGATCTGCGGCGGCCCGCACGCTTCCAACACCGCCGAGCTCGGCCACTTTGAGATCCAGAAGGAGCAGTCCAGCAGTGCGGGCGTACGGCGCATCAAGGCCGTGTTGACCGAGAAGTAAGAGAACACATCAACGGGCGGCTTAAAGCCGCCCGTTTTGATTCCTGCCGGATTGCCTGTTCGGGGGTATGCCCATTTTATAAATGGCAAACGCTGTCCCGCTCAGTACGGCTTCATGAACTCCTGCGTCCAGTAGAGCGTGCCGGAAGCGGTTTTTGCGACACCCACGCCAATCGTGGTGTACGCCTCCGAGAGTATGTTGGCCTTGTGGCCCGGCGAGTTCATCCACGTATTCATCACCTCCGCCGCAGTCATCTGGCCGTAGGCGATGTTCTCTCCCGCCGCGCTGAACTTGAATCCAAAAGACTCCATCATCTTGAACGGTGAACCGTACGTCGGCGACTCGTGCGAGAAATATTTTTTGTCGATCATGTCCTGACTCTTGATGCGCGCCATCCGCGCCAGCTCCGAATTGTACGTAAGCAGCGTGAGGCCTCTCGCCGCGCGTTCCTTATTGACCAGCTCGAACACCTGCTGTTCATACGCCGCCAGCGATCCGGTATCGGGGATGGTGATCTTCTGGCCCACGTAGATCATCGCCGGATTCGTAATGTTGGGGTTGGCCTTCAGCAGCTCCGCGTAGCTGATCTCGTATCGCTTGGCAATGGCATACATCGTGTCGCCTTTCTGAATGGTGTATGTCACCGCCTTGGTGGAGGGTATGGTGATCTTCTGGCCCACGTAGATCATCGAAGCGTTTTTGATGGTAGGATTTGCCGACAGCAGCTGCGAAACAGTGACGCCGTTATTGGCCGCGATCTTGGAGAGCGTATCGCCCGATTTCACCGTATAGCTATAGTCGGCCAGGGCAAAGTTTGCCGTTGCCGCGCACAGAACGACGCAGACCAGCACCAGCCTCAGTGCTTTTTTCATTGGTTGTTTCATGGTTTTTTCCTTTCTTTCGACCTTATATGTCCTATTCTGCGCACTTTTTGAATTCATTATTTACGGCGAAGCCGCGGCGTGATACCATCGAAGGGAAAAATACGGATCTGCGGAGACGATGCATGAAGCAGCGCGTACCGACTTATGTGAAAATTAAAGAAACGATACAGCGTCGCATTGAAAGTGGGGAGCTGGTTCCCGGCGCGCCGCTTCCTTCGGAACGCACACTGGCGGAGCAATACGGCCTCTCGCGCATGACGGTCAGGCAGGCGCTGTCCGAGCTGGTAGCCGCGGGCGCGCTGTATCGGGAACAGGGGCGTGGCACCTTCGTATCGGCGCGCAAAATGCAGCAGCGCAACATCAGCAGCTTTTCCGATACGGTAAAGCAAAAAGGGTTTGCGCCCGGCACCAAGGTCATCGGTTTTGCCGTGGTTCGCCCGCCCGCGGATATCGCCGAGAAGCTGATGGCGCCCGGAGACGTCTATCGCGCGCTGCGCATCCGTCTGGCCGACGACACTCCGGTCGCGGTGGAGGAGGTATTCATCCCGCTGCATATCTGCCCCGGCCTCAAGCTCAGCGATCTCACGTCGTCGCTTTACCGCCTCATTTCGGACACCTTCGGACACAAAATCGGCAGCGCGGACAGCTCCGTTTCCGCTCACCACCCCAGTGCCCGGCAGCAGCAGTACTTAAACATCACGCGCAACACGCCTGTTTTAAAAATCGACAGCCTGTATTACTCCGCCAGCGGGGCCACGCTCTATTACGAGCGCGCGGTATACCGTGCGGACATGTACGAATACAACATCCGCATCTCCACCCAGCCGGGGGTATAAGAATACAGCATGACAGATCCTGAAATCGAAAAAAGAATCGCGGATTTACTGAGCGGAACTTCGTATACGCTGGCGCATTTTGAACGGGATCATCCGCATTTCGGCAATATGACGGTACGAATCAGAAAAGGAAGCGTGGAATACCGTTTTGTTTCGGATAGGGGCGATATTTTTCTAAACAGCAGCCTTGTTTTCGTCCGCACACATCACGCCGCAGGCGAAGACGATTCACCGGGGTATCTGATAAAAGCCATTGAACAGCTTGTTCGGTGACTGGATACCTCATATCACCTGAAACAGCAGCACGGTCAGCGGTATCGTCACCAGCGAGGCCAGCGTCGTCCAGACGACGCCGCGCGTGGCGTAGAGCGCGTCCGCGCCGTAGCGCTGAGAGACGATGACCGACTGCGTCATCACGGGCAGGCCCATCTGCACGGTCAGCACGTTGCGCATCAGTGTCAGTTCCTGCATCTGCGCCCCCGAAGCCGAAGACGCAAGCAACGGAAACACGATGGCGCATACCCCGATACACATCGCGGGATTCAGCACAAACCGCCCCAGCAGCACCGCGCCTATCCCCTTCTCATACCTTATGCTGCAGCGGCCCGCTTCATATATCATGCAGCCGGTGAATATAAGCGAAAGCGGCGTGGTCAGTCCGCCGCCGTATTCGCACACCGTAAGCACGAACTTCGGCAGATGCAGCCCGGAAAGTATCACGGCAAACATCACAAGTATGGAGATGAGCGGCACTGTTACAAGCTTCTTCGCCACCTCTCCGACACCGATACGGCTTGTCTCCCCGCGCAGCCTGTCGGCGTCCCTCCGTATCATCAGGTACCCCGCCACCCAGAAGGTGGTGGTGTTGGCCAGATAATAATAGACGGCATAGGTCATGCCGCCGTCCGGAAAGAGCGCCTGCGCTACCGGGAAACCGATGAAAACGGAATTGGAAAAGGAGAAAAGGACTGCGAACACGCCGCGCCGCGTCTCCGGGATGCGCAGCACACGCGCCGCAAGCTGCGCAAGCCCAAAGGATATCAACAGCGTTCCAAAAGCGATAAGCAGCGGCAGCCACGGCCCGACAAGCTCCGACTGAACACTTGCCCCGGACTCCCGCGCAACCACAAAATTGTTGTACAGACTGGTGACTACATTGCAGGGCAAGCCGAAATCCACGATGAGACGCGGCAGGGCGCGTGCCGCTTCGGGGGGCAGCCATTTGCGCCAGGCTGCAAATATGCCTACGCCTATCAGCACAAAGATGACCGCCACCGCGAGTATGCCGCTGAGTGCATCCTGCATTACGGCTGTCTGTCTCCGCAGAATTCCTCATAGATGGCGTGAATCGCGCGCTCGAAATCCCGTTCGTCCACGCCCACGATGATGTTGATTTCACTGCTGCCCTGGTCTATCATGCGGATGTTGACAGCCTGACGGGCAAGCGCCGCGAATATGCGTGAGGCGACGCCCACGCGCTTTATCATGCCGCGGCCCACCGTGGCAATCAACGCCATACCGCGAAACACCTCCAGAGAGTCGGGCTGGCACAGATTGTACACGTCGTCCAGCAGCTGAGGTTGCTTTCCCGCTATCTCCGCATCGGCAATCACCACGCCCAGCGTATCGATGCCGGAGGGCATATGCTCGAAACGGATGCCGTTGTTCTCCAGCGCGGTCAGCACGCGCCGCCCGAAGCCCAGCTCCGCGTTCATGTTGGCTTTCTCCATCGCGATGACGGTAAAGCCCTTCTTTCCCGCGATGCCTGTGATGATGTCCGATTCGACATCGCTCAGGTTGGGCACGATCATCGTGCCCGCATCCGCCGGGTTGTTGGTATTCTTGATGTGTATCGGGATATTCGCCTTGAACACGGGGAATATGGCTTCCTCGTGCAGCACGGTTGCCCCCATATACGAAAGCTCGCGCAGCTCCTGATAGGTGATCACCTTGATGGGGCGCGGAGTCTTAACGATTCGCGGATCGGCCATCAGGAAACCCGGCACATCCGTCCAGTTTTCGTATACCTCCGCCCGGGCGCTGCGCGCCACAATCGCACCCGTAATATCCGACCCGCCGCGGGAGAACGTCTTGACGCGGCCGTCCGGCAGACTGCCGTAGAAGCCGGGAACCACCGCCCGCGAAGAGTGGGCAAGCCGCCCGCGCATCACGGTGCGCGTCTTCTCCGACTCATAAACGCCCTCCGGCGTAAAGAAAACCGTATCCACGGGATCGATGAAGTCGTACCCGAGGTAATCGGCCATCAGTATGCCATTCAGGTATTCGCCGCGGCTCACGGTATAATCCTCGCCCGCGCCCGCAAGTACCTCGGCCCGGATGGCGATTATATGCCCCTCGATATCCGTCTGCAAACCCAGCCCGTCTCGTATGGCGATGAAGCGCGCGCCGATTTCCTTCCAGAGCGCGTCCGTATCCTCCCCGTGCTGCGCCGCCGCGTGAAGCGCATACAGCATATCCGTTACTTTTTTGTCCCCGTCATGCCGCTTCCCGGGCGCGGAAACCACGATATACCGCCGCTGCTCATCCGCGTCGATGATGGCGCGGACCTTCTGAAACTGCGCCGCATCGGCCAGCGAACTGCCGCCGAATTTGCATACCTTCATGAACGATCCTTCCTCCGTCCGAACAGGCCCCTCTTCTCCTTGCGCGGCGCGGACTCGGGCATTTCCTCCCCGAAATTCTCCGCCTCTTCCGCCTCGTCATACTGCGGAGGCATCGCGGGAATCTGCTGCGGAAGTTCGGTCTCTGCCGGTACGGCTTCCTCGGACATGGGTGCCCCGTCAGGCTCCGCCGTTTCCTCCGGTGCTGCGGCCTTGAGGCGTTCTATCAGGCGGCACTCATAATAATACCGCTTCTCCACCGCCTGCCCCAGCGAAAACGCTTTTCTGGGCAGCACGCCGTAGTCGATCACCGATTCGAAGATCTGCTCCCTGGAGAGGGGCTCCATCAAAAAGCCGAGATTGGCATGCTCCTTGGCCAGCTCGTGAAATTCTTCGTCTCCGTGAATATAGTCTATCTCCGCCTTGGGCAGCTCCTCCAGCAGCTGATCCAGCGCCGCAGTCAGCGTCATGGAAACCAGCGCGTGCACCGGCTTGCCGATCTCTATGCGGCCCTTGGCCATCTTGGACTCAAACTGTATGATTTGCATGCCTTCGCGCGCAATGGAGCGGGATCCTCGCGTATACATCATGCGCGCATCGGCACCCATGCTGTTGAGTATCGACACGAGCTGACGCAGCGCGCCCGAAGGCTCTACGCCGAACAGCACACGGTGAATGGCATGCAGCGAAATGCCATGGTCGTACAGGTTGACGACCTCGCAGAGCGCGTAACGCAGCGGGCTTTCCTCGCGCTCCTCCTCGCTCAGCAACTGCTTTTTCTCTTCCCACACGGCTTTTGCGGACGCCAGCGAATGGTTTCCGTCGCCAACCGCGAAAAGCATGCCGTCCCTCGCTTTCGCCTTCAGCCCCTCCAGCGCGCTGACGATGCCCGTAAGCGTCTTCTGGTCCTCTACGAACCAGCCCTTCAGGTGGCCGCCATCCTGCATCAAATCGGTGTCGTACAGCATCGCGAAGTTGCCCCGCGCTTTATACACCGGAGCCAGCACCGTATCCTTGGGGTCGTCGATAAGCAGCATAATATGCGGGCACTCGATCATCGCGTCCTCACGCAGCCGCATGCGCGGAGGAATCCGCTCCAGCACCGTCTGCTCTGTGGCGCGTATCAGCGGCTTCTTTTCGGGATCGATGTCGTAGCACTCCAAATCCACCGCAAGGACGAGCCCCAGACGCGTGCCGTAGGGCGTCTCACGCTCTACAAGAACCGCACCCGCGGGCAGCCGCACCAGCACACCATCCGCGATGTACCGCTCCATGGTTTCCTTTGCGTGCGCAATATCCTGCTCCACATCGGCGCTGCGCAAAAACGCTTCGGGTACGATGATATGAAGCGAAGAGGGCGAACCGCCGATCGTCCGTGCGGTCTTTGTCCAATAATCCGGGTTGGACGTAAACTGATCGCACGCGATCACTGCCCATTTTTTCTTATTGACCTTTTCGTCCGGAACGAGTATCTCGGGAAAAATAACGCCAACCTGACTTGCCCTGTCCATCCATGCCTCCTGCGACTTTTGTCGTCAATACTAAATTTAGATTATATCGGATTGCACATATATGGTCAATACGTGCAACTCCCCGCAAAAAAGGAGGGTGCCCCAAAAGCGCGCTTTCAGGACACCCACCACCACCTTTTTTCTTATAGATTCTCTTCGTGTGTAACGATATCAGACTCGGTCTTCCACTGTTCCAGTAACGCGCTCCACGCCTCGTCCATCATCGTGTCTTCCAGTTCATCCGCGATGTCCCCTTTGACGAGATCGTACGAAACACTGCCGGAGGGCACATCCGAGTAATACTCAATGATGTGATACCCATAATCCGTCGCGACAAGCTCCGAATAGCTGCCGATCGTGCTGAGGGCCATTGCGGCGTCGGTAAACTCCGTCATGTATGCGGTGGTTCCCGTCATCACCGGATAGCCTTCCGTCGGCATCCCCGTGTCTTCGTTATATTCCGCAATTGCTTCCTCGAAGCTGAGCGAACCCGAAGTGATTTTGCCCAGCGCCTCCTCCGCTTTCGCCTGTATGGCCGCCAGTCCCTGCTCTTTCAGCGCGTCCGCAGAGACGTCATACCCGTTGTCACGCAGCAGCGAAATCGCGCTGATCGTCTCCGTGTCCATCAATATCGCTATCTGGCGCACCCGGCGCACGCCTTCCGGTGTGTAATACAGCTGAACACCGCTGTTTACATTGGTAACATACGTCGTCGCGTCCGCTTTCATCGCTTCCTTGTCAGAAGCAACGTACTCGTCATATTTGGCTTTGATTTCGGCTTCGCTGGGCACAACCTCTCCCTGCGCGGCCTCGACAGCCTTCTTGTTCATGACGCCATCTTCAAAGACCGCCTGGAACTCCGCCCTGTCGATGCCGTTATCCTCCAGAAGCGTGTCAATGTAGGCAACCTTAGCAGCTTCCAGTTCCTCTTCGGTATAGCCTTCCTCCAGCGTCGCGAGCACATCGCTCATGCAGTTCGCTTCGATATAGCTCACCAGATAATCTTCCATATCCGACTCGGCCCGGTCCAGATCCTGCTCGGTCAGCGTGAGGAAGCCCAGCTCGCCCATTTTCTGCGTGCGCACTTCATCATTGATCAGCTCGTCCAGCGTTTCCTGCCGAATGGCGGCCACGGCCGCGTCGCTGGACGTGTCCTGCCCGTTCATATAATACTGATATGCAAGAGAACTGTACATCTCATCATATTTATCCTTGTAAATCGCCACGCCGTTTACCTCGGCCACCACTATCGTCGAGGTATCCACCGAGACCGAAGCGGATGGAGAGGAGGAGTCCACCGTCTCCTTAGGCTCCAGCAGCGCCGATACACAGCCTCCCAGCAGCAGAACGCTTAAAAGCAGCGCCATTGCGATTGCGAGTTTATTTCTATTCAAAACCCTTTCCTCCATCGTGTTTTTGTTTCACATTGCGATTTTTGTATTATATTTAAAATACATCCTTGCGGGCGGAATGTAAATAGCGCTCATCCCTGTTCACGGTTATTTCAAAATTTAGAAAGCTGAAATATGCCTCGCGTCATTTGTAATTCGTTTCTCAATGCGTTACAATAACAGGCAAAGCACTTGATGGCAGGCAATACATGGACATCAATGGAAGAAAGCGGTTTGTCGCTACAGCAAAAACACAGTGAGATTGGAATATATGAAATTTCATGATAATATGCTGAAAGAGCCCGGCGCGCCGGACAACCAGAGAACTGCAGACGCGTCCGCGACGGACAGGTAATCGCCGAATGGAATACGCGCTCGGAAACATTGTGCAGATGAAGAAGCCGCACCCATGCGGTGAAAACAAGTGGAAGATCATCCGCGTGGGCATGGACGTCAAGCTGAAGTGCTTAAAATGCGGGCACATCGTCATGCTGTCCCACGAAGTGTTCGTCAAACGGCTGAAAAGGGTTTTACCGGATGAAACAGACTGATTTGGATACAGCGCGTACCGAATCACGCATGCTGCAAAAGAGAGAGTACCGGAGCCGCGAGATCAGAAACTGGGTTCTCTCGCTTGCAATCGCCGTAATCGTAGCGCTGACGCTGCGCTTTTTCGTATTCGAATTCATTCGTGTGGATGGCGAGTCCATGCTGCCCACCCTCGAAAATAATGAATATGTATTTATGGAGCGCGTTACTTACTGGTTCTCCGGACCAAAGCGGGGCGACATTGTGATCTGCCACTTTCCGGGCAGCCCGGACACCTATGTCAAGCGCGTGATCGGCGTGGGCGGCGACAGGCTGCGTGTCACAAACGGCGTGCTGTACATCAACGATACCGCCAATTACGACTATTTCAGCGGCGTCATGAACATGAATATGAACGAGCTTACGGTGCCGGAAGACTCCGTGTTCGTGATGGGCGACAACCGCAACAATTCCACGGATTCCCGTATGGTCGGCGCGCTCTCTCTGGACATGATTTTGGGCGAAGCGGTGTTTATCATATGGCCGCTCGACAATATCGGCGGAATATAACTGCCTTCCGCAGGAGCAAGCGGAATGGGCGCGTACCGGCTGCAAGCCCTGCTTGCTCTGCAACGATGCGGAGCCAAAGCGCATGCACCGCGGACGTCAACAGCAGCACCATAAGGTTTATCAATCGGCGGAAAAGGATTATTACCGGATGAAACAGACTGATTTGGACACAGAGCGTCTGGAATCGCGCATGCTGCGCAAAAAGGAGTACCGCAACCGGGAGGTCAGAAACTGGTTCCTCTCGCTTGCGATTGCCGTGGTCATCGCGCTGACGGTTCGCTTCTTCGTTTTCGAGTTCATCCGCGTGGACGGCGAATCGATGTACCCTACGCTCTTTACCAATGAGTACGTTTTCATGGAAAAGGTAACCTACTGGTTCTCCGAGCCGAAGCGCGGGGACATCATCATCTGCTCGTACCCGGGCCATACCGACACTTACGTAAAACGCGTTATCGGTATTGAGGGCGATGAGATCGCGGTGAAGGACGGCGTGCTCTACCTCAACGGCGAAGCAAATTACGACTACTTTACGGACAAGATGGACAAGGAAGTGAGCCCTTTCATCGTACCGGAAAACCATGTATATGTAATGGGCGACAACCGCAATGCCTCCATGGACTCGCGCGACAACAGTGTGGGCGCGCTGCCGGACTCCATGGTCCAGGGCAAGGCTGTCTTTGTCATCTGGCCGCTGAACCAGATGCACGGGCTGTATCCGTCGTCATAAGTACCGATAAGAAACCGGAGTATGCACATGGACCTGAAAGCGCTGAATAAAATCACCTACGGGCTGTATATCGTCTCTACCCGGGCGGAAGGCAAGGACTGCGGCTGCGTCGTCAACACGCTGGAGCAGGTGACTTCCGATCCCCCCAGGCTGTCCGTCGCCATCAACAAAAGCAATTATACGGAGGGCCTCATCGAGCAGTCGGGCGTGTTTGCCGCCGTCGCGCTGACACAGGACGCGGACATCCGCCTGATTGGCAATTTTGGCTTCAAGTCGGGCCGTGATACGGACAAATTCGCGAACTATCCCTTCGAGCGCGATCTCAACGGCGTGGCCTACATCACGCAATGCACGGCGGCACGCTACAGCCTGAAGCTCTCGGGCAGGCTGGACGTCGGCACCCATATGCTGCTGATTGGCGACGTGCTGGACGCCGAGGTGCTCTCCGAGTGCGAACCCATGAGCTACGCGTATTACCACCTCGTCAAAAAGGGAACCACCCCGAAAAACGCGCCTTCTTATCAAAAGCCGGCCTCGAAATAGCGTTACTGCGATCATAAAGCGCCGGGCATTACGGCGCTTTTTCTGTCAGCGCAGAGGCTGACATTCGGTACAGAAATAGACGCTCCCGCCCATATATGCCTGCTTTACCACTGGCCCGCCGCACTGCGGACATGCCATCCCGGCCGTTTTGGCGCTCAGCCGCGTGGGATATCCGCCACTATGGCCGAACAGATCCTTCTCGGTATCCCTTCCGCCCAGCGCTGTCATTTCGGCAAGCGTCTTTCTGACGCTCTCATACAACGCACCCACTTCCAGGCCGGACAGCGACGCAACCTTTGTACGCGGGTTCACGCGGGCGCGCAGCAGTATATCCTGCAGAACGCCGTTGCCCAAGCCGGGGATACGCTGCTCCGTCGCGAGCAACCCCTTTATGCTGAGAGAGGCCGGCGCGGCGGCAACAAGCGTCCGGAAATACGCTGCGTCAAAAGCTTCCGTCAGCGGAGAGGGCTTGCCGCGCGCCGCTTCGTAATACGGATTATCGAGTTCTCCCTGTAAGAACGCCCATATGCCGCCGTACATCTGCACCGTACACACGAGCGCGGAGCGGTCGTCAAACCCTATAAGCAGCTGGTGCTTGGCGGGCAGGGCTGATCCCGGCGTTATATACCGCAGATTCGCGCCGTCACCCAGCAGCAGCCGCGCATCTCCCATGGAAATCTCCACCATGCCGCCGTACGCTTGCGCCCCGGTCACCGCACGGCCCTGCAGCAGCGGCGCATACCCCTCCGGGTCGCCATGATAGAACGCGAAACGGTGCGGAGAAGCGTTCGCCTGCGCGCATGTGTTCACGCGCCCGGTTAGCGTGGCGTTGATTTGACGCGCAATGGTGCTGCTTTCAGGAATCTCAAGCATATGCTGCTCCCTTCGCCGGGATATCCGGTATTCACAGTATAGTCACAGCTTACCATTTGCTCCTTTTACATCAAGTCCCTCGACACATCAGCCATACAAAAAGGGCCGCTTTCGCGGCCCCCTGTCTACTCGTTTTCCGGCTCGATAAGCCCCAGATCGCCATCCTGCCGCTTGTAGAGCACGTTGATTTCGTGCGTCGCAGCGTTTCGGAAGACGAAGAACTGGTGTCCCACAAGCTCCATTTGCATCTGCGCCTCGGCAAGATCCATCGGTTTCACGATGAAACGCTTGGTGCGCACCACGGCAGGCAGCCTGTCGTCGTCCTTGTCTGGCACATACCCGTCGTCGGTGAAGGCGTCATCGCGCAGACGCTTTTTGAGTGCGGTGCGATGCCGGTGAATTTGCTTCTCAAGCTTGCGTACCACGCCGTCGATGGAAGCGTACATGTCCCCCGTAGACTCCTCGCCACGGAGGACGACACCGTCAAAGGGGATGGTCACCTCCACAATGTGCCTGGACTTCTGAATCGACATGGTTATATGCGCCTCGGTGTCCGCCTCGAAATACCTCTGAAGCTTGGCAATCTTTTTGGCTGCCACATCCTTGAGATAATCGGAGACCTCCATTCCTTTTCCTGCAATGCTGATGCGCATAAATCCAGCCCCCTTTCTGCGTATATTGATGCCCCGGCAATCCGGGACAATATTGATTATACCGCTATCGCTATTCCTCTAATCCATCACCACCCATCTGATTTGTCTTTAAATAAGTATTCTCTAAAGCCCGCTTTTTTTCCTGTCTGCAATTGCGGCAAAAGTGTAAAGTTAAAAAGATTCCTAATGAATTTTGGAACAAATTCGACAACGCCGAAAAGACAAGGGTGAACAGAGGCCTCTGCCGGTTCCCAATAAAATATGTGATTTTGATTTTCAGGTAAAATAAATGCCGTGCACCCGGAATCGAAGCGCAGCTACGAGAGGAATCACGGTAGGTTGCTCAGAGTAGACTGATCCGGGGCACACCGCACTTCGGCGCGTCCAGGAGGCCGCGCCCTACGACTGCCGCTCCCGTCAGGGCCTTATAGGGTTTACGGCTGCCCGTTGCACAGCGGCCGCATATCGCTCAGAATATTCCATTTCTGTTTTTGGGTAAAATAAATGCCATGCACCTGGAATCGAAGCGCAGCTACGAGAGGAATCACGGCAGGTTGCTCAGAGCAGACTGATCCGGGGCACACGCACATATCCGCTTACTGCTGCTCCCGTCAGGGCCTGACAGGGTTCACGGCTGTCCGTTGCACGGGGCCCACTCCTCAACGCCCCTTACCGTTTCCATACCTCACAGCTGCGCGCCTCAACCGGGAATGCGACCCTGCTATAGCGGATTGCAGGTTCAGGGCACCGCTAGCTCCCCGTCTGGCACGGCAAACTGTTTGACTATATTCTTTTATTCCCCGGGCAGAAACGGGTTATACGAAGTATTTCTGCCGCAGGATGCACTCGGTGCGCTCCGGACCGACGCCTATCATGCCGACCGGCACGCCCGTCTGCGCTTCGATAAATTCCACATACCGCCGCGCGGCCGCCGGAAGATCCTCAAAGCGGCGCACGTGAGAGATATTCCCGCTCCAGCCCTCAAACTCCTCGTATACCGGCGTTGCCTTGGCGATATCGTCCAGCGAGGCGGGATAGTTGTTGACGATGCGTCCGTCAATTTCATAACCGACGCATACCTTCACGCGGGGCAGCTCGCCCAGCGTATCCATGCGCGAGAGCGCGATGGAGGTAATCCCCCCGATGCGCACCGCGAAATTCACAATCACGAGATCGAGCCAGCCGCAGCGGCGCGGACGTCCCGTCGTCGCTCCGTATTCCTGACCGCGCTCGCGGATAAAATCGCCTGTTTCATCGAGCAGCTCCGTCACGAACGGCCCCTTGCCGACACGCGTGGTGTAGGACTTGACGACGCCTACCACCTCGCCGACCGCCGCGGGAGGCAGCCCCGCACCGAGGCTGACGCCGCCCGAGATGGGATGCGAGGAGGTGACGAACGGGTACGTGCCGAAGTCGATATCCAGCAGCATGCCCTGAGCGCCCTCAAAAAGCAGCTTCTTGCCCTGCTTGTAATACTCGTAGCATACCAGCGACGTATCGCACACATAGGGCGCGATGCGCTTCTTGTAGCCCAGAAACTCAGACAACATCGAATCGTAGTCCAGCGCCGGCTTGCCGTAGAGCTTTTGCAGCAGCTCGTTCTTCTGATCCAGCGCCACCTTGAGCTTGGCGGGAAAGCTGTCGGACAGCAAATCACACATGCGCAGCCCGCAGCGCGCGGCCTTGTCGGTATAGCACGGGCCGATGCCGCGCTTCGTGGTGCCTATCTGCGCCTCGCCCAGCGCATCCTCGGAAATTCCGTCCAGCACGCGGTGATACGGCATCACCATGTGCGCCCGGTCAGAGATGTAGAGCTTATCCAGCGACGCGCCCTGGCTCTTCAGCAAATCCATCTCCTCCAGCAGCGCGCCCGGGTCTACGACAACGCCGTTGCCGATGACGCACGGCTTGCCGTCGTACAACGAGCCCGCCGGAATGAGATGCAGCTTATAAACCTTTCCGCCCACCTTGATGGTGTGCCCCGCGTTGTTGCCGCCCTGATACCGTACGACCGCATCGGCTTCTGCGGCCAGAAAGTCCACAAAACGGCCTTTGCCCTCGTCTCCCCATTGCGCGCCAAATACTGCGATACCCGGCATTTCTCTTCTCCTGATCTAAAATTTAAAAAGCAGGGGCCAAGGCTCCCGCTTTATTGTCCTACGCTATCGTAGCAGAAAACGTGCCATACGTCAATACAAAGCAGATTTGATAGAAATGGCCGCTGTAGGACTACAATACATATTGGACACTGAACCTTGAAAATAGAAGATGCAGGAACGGACTCGTGGGGTATTGTTGAGTTGCAAGACAAAACATTACCGAAAGGAGCCATTGCTGCACCATGAATA
>JAEWRI010000020.1 GCA_023460085.1 Bacillota bacterium
TACAGGCATTTATGAACAGGCCGATTTGTGTCAGCTGCTCCGGGATTAGCATAGCTCCCTTTTCAGCCAGCTCTAATAGCATTTCGATATCCTTCATTACCGAAAGAGGCGGCGTGCCGATATGGTCCAATATTTTTCTGCCCTCTGTTGTATCCTTGATTTTCGCTTTTACATCACGTTCGCTTAGATAAGGTTCCAGCTCCAATAGCTTTTGCTTTGCTTTCTCGGATACTGCGTATTCACTTAGTTTTATCAATATTTTATTAAATTCCAATGCTTTCATTGATTTTGCTATCATTTTTAATAACCATGCCTTTCTTGACAATATATAAAATCCCACAGAGATTCCTACCGATACAGTTGGGTAGTATACTCCCTGTGGGTAATGTTGTCTTATATGACAGGATAAAGCCTGGCATAACATAACGATAAAAAAGCATAACAGGATAACCCTATTATGCCTTGATTTACGTGAATGTACACGAAATAATTATCTATTACAAGACAGCGATGAGTATTACTGTAAAGGTAGAAAGTTGGGTACAACAAAAAAAGGTATACAACAGGTGTACCCGAACCAATTCAATTAGGTGCTATTTAGCACAAACCTCTTTTACAGATAATACCGACATCAAAACCGTCCTTTCAAATAATGTTAATGTGATTTTACAAATGCATTGTAACAAATGTTATTTGGATTGTAAAGGGGTATTATTTAAAAATCTCTGTCCTTTCGGAATCCTCATTAATCACCTGCAGCTCCTCTTTGGAGACAGGCCGATTACATGTATTGCAATAATACTGTAATTCTATGCCGTGGCCACATTCCTTGTGCGTCAAACGTTTATGACAATTACTTACATTACGTTCTCCCCATAGCATCAGACTGTTGAAGATATCGGCCAGATCCTTACCGCCTCCGGTCAGTTCATAACGATATCTGGGAGGATGGGGCTGATATAGCTTTGAGAGAATTAATTGGTCTGCTTCCAGTGATTTCAGCCGTTCGGAAAGTAGGTTGGTTGGAATACCGGTGAGACGGTCCTGAAGTTTTTTAAAGGTATCCTGACCCTGCATGAGCTGATGGAGAATGAGTAGAGTCCATCGATCACCGAGCAGATTCAAGGTCTGGGCAATATTGCAGGGAATACTATATACATTTTTCATCTTGTGAGCTCCTTATTTCATGACAGTAGAAGGTATATGAAGGTATCTTCTATTGATTTGTAGAGTCAATGGTCTGCTGTATTGCATTATCCATCATTTCCCTGGTCATCATTGCAGGTGCATAGCCGTAAATATTTCCTTCCGTATCAATAAAGAAGGTTGTGGGAAACGAGGAAATATAGTAGTTGGAAAGTATCTCACCGGTTTCGTCAAAGACCACGGGGAAGGTATAGTTGTTCTCGTTGAGGAAGGAGATGACCTCTTCCTTTGATACATCACTGTTATTCGGATACTCGGTACTTGCGGGATTGGCAACGCCAAGCACAATAATATCCTCCTGATTTTTACCGGTTTCCTGGTAGAGGGCTTCTACATCCGGCATTTCCTTTTTGCAGGGAGGGCACCATGTCGCCCAAAAGTTAAGGAAAACAACCTTACCTTTATAATCAGAAAGGGTGTGTTCGTTACCATACTGATCGACGAGGGTAAAATCAAAGGCTGGAAAGATCTTCTTCTCCTGACTGGCTTTAGGGGAAGGACTAACGGAGGCGGAATTCTCGGAGACCGACTGGTTAACTTCTTCAGATTCATTTACATTGTCGGTTGCCGGTTGTGAAGCAGCTTCTTCCGACGGGGTTTGATTACTATTCTGGGAGACTTGAGGAACAAAGCGGTTAACATAGGCAGAAATTCCGTTCATCCAACCGGTAAAGGTCATGATACCGATCAGGATTAATAAGATACCGCCAGCCTTCACGGTGTATTTAAGTAACTTCTGATGCTTCTTCAGGAAGTTAAGAGCCTGTGTTGTAAATAGCCCCAGAGCCAGGAAGGGGAGGACAAAGCCAATAGCATATATCAACACAAGTAGATTGCCCTGAAGTGAGTTGGAACTAGAGGAGGCCATAATCAGAACAGAGGATAATGCAGGGCCGACACAGGGGGTCCAGGCGAAGCTGAAGGTGAAGCCCATGATAAAGGCTACCAAGGGATTTATTCTGCGCTCCCCGAAATTAAGATGAAATTTCCGTTCCTTTTGAAGAAATTTCAATTCTAAAAAACCAACCTGCACCAAACCAAGTAAAATAATAAGGATTCCACCGATACGAGTAAAGAGCAGCTGATTAGTCTTAAAAAAAGTTCCGAGAGCAGTAAAGGACATGCCCAGAATAAAAAAGGCTGAGGATATACCCAGAACAAAAAAGACAGTCTGTAAAAACACTCTCTTTTGATCGTAAGTAATACTTCCATCTTCTGCAGTTCGCTTTGCATTGCCGGCGAGATAGCTCATATAAATCGGAATTAATGGTATGACGCAGGGGGAGAAGAAGGAAAGAATCCCTTCCAAAAAAACAAGTATAAAACTGACGTTACCAGTTAAAAGATCAATTGACATAATACCTCCTTTAGATATGCTTGTTATAGTATATT
>JAEWRI010000021.1 GCA_023460085.1 Bacillota bacterium
CAGCCAGATGCATACTCTTCGATATCCGTAAGTACCTCTTGCTTCCCTTTGACATTGAGCAATCTGTTCGGCCAGGGCGTTTTCCGCAGTATAGAGTGCCTGCCGATTAAGAAATGCGTAGTACCCACTTCTGGATACTTCAAAGAACTCGCACATTAATTTAACCGGATATTTAGCTGCATGTCTCTGAATTGCAATATACTTGATTTCTGGCCTTACTTCCTTCCAGCAGCTTGAAGAAAAGACCGGTATAAATTCACTTCCATCTCAAGCCGTTCAATGCGGTTTATGTATTCCTGTTCAGTCGTCAGCGGCCGTTTTCTTGGCCGTCCCTTTGGTTTTGTAACACTAATCGGTGCCCGCTGGCTTCTGTTATATCGTTCAACCAACTTTTTAATCTGTGTTGTAGTTAATCCATATTTCTCTGCGATCGACCGATGCGTCATACCTTGTTTCTTCATCTCTAAAACTTGTAGAATGATGTCCTTTCCAAAATGCTTCCCCATAATTAAAAACCTCCTGCCGTTTTATCCTACGACAGGAGGCCTTTTTTCTCAATGTCTGTTTTCTAGGGTTCAGTTCACAGGGCGGCATTTATTTTGCCCGGGAGGATTCGAAGCGAGCGTGAAGAAAACGCCACAGTGTGGAACCGAAATCGAGCGCGCCCGGCGGGCGATGAAGCGAGAGTTCGGTTCTGTGAGCATGAGCCGAGTGCTCGCATAGCGAGCGGCAAGGCCATGGCGAACAGAGGGAAATCAGCGAGACGGGGAGGCAGAGGGCAAAGGAAAGCAAAGCAGATGGGGCGCGGCAGAATGCAGTGTAAGGTCCCGGGCACACCAAAATAAAAGCCGCCTACAGGGCGGCATTTATTTTGCCCGGGAGGATTCGAAGCGAGCGTGAAGAAAGCACCGAAGATTCTGCCGTTTACAGGTCTCAAAACAACCCGTATAATTGAGGCATATGATTTTCGGAAAAATTATGATTAGGGTGAAAAAATGGCATACAAGGATCTACAGGATTTCATCGATACTCTGGAGCAGAAAAAACTTCTGAAAAGAATAAAAACGCAGGTGGACAGCCGCCTTGAGATTACGGAGATTGCTGACCGCGTGGTGAAGCGCGGCGGCCCCGCGCTGCTGTTCGAAAACGTCAAAGGCTCAAAATACCCGCTGCTTATCAACGCGTTCGGCAGCTATGAGAGGCTGAACCTCGGCTTGGAGGTAGGGCATATCGATGAGCTGGGTGACGTGATTACCGACTTTATGGACGTTTCGAGCTACCTCGGTTTGATGAACAAGATAAAGGCGCTGCCCAAGCTCGCGCGGCTGGTAACGGTGTTTCCGCGCAAGGTGACGCACGCGGCCTGTCAGGAGGTCGTGGAGGAGCCGGATCTCGATACGCTGCCCATATTGCACTGCTGGCCGGAGGACGGCGGGCGCTTTCTGACGTTGCCGCTCGTCATCACCAAAGACCCGGAAACCGACATGCAGAACATGGGCATGTACCGCCTGCAGGTATACGACAAGACCACCACCGGAATGCACTGGCATCTGCACAAGGACGGGCGCGCCATATACGAGAAGTACCGGAAGCTGGGCCGCCGGATGCCGGTGTCCGTGGCGCTGGGGTGCGATCCCGCCACCATTTATTCCGCCACCGCGCCGCTGCCCAAGGAAATCAACGAAGCGATGTTCGCGGGGTTTATCCGCAAGTCTCCGCTGGAAATCGTCAAGTGCAAAACCAACGATATTTACGTTCCCGCCAACGCCGAGTTCGTACTGGAGGGCTATGTGGAGCTGGACGAGCTGCGCGAGGAAGGTCCCTTCGGCGATCATACGGGCTATTACTCGCTGAAGGACATGTACCCGGTGTTCCATATCACCTGTCTGACGCGCAAAAAGCACCCGGTGTATAATGCCACCATCGTGGGCAAGCCGCCGATGGAGGACTGCTATCTCGGCAAAGCGACGGAGCGCATCTTCCTGCCGCTGCTGAAAATACAGTGCCCGGAGATCGTGGACATGAACTTCCCGCTGGAGGGGGTGTTCCACAACTGCGTGATCGTGTCCATCAAAAAACGCTTCCCCGGGCACGCCAAAAAGGTGATGAACAGCCTGTGGGGTATCGGCCAGATGATGTACACCAAGATGATCATCGTGGTGGACGAGAATATCAACCCGCACGACCTTTCGACGGTGGCGTGGAAGGTGTTCAACAACATCGACGCCGCACGCGACGTGGTGGTATCCGAAGGGCCGCTGGACGCGCTGGATCACGCCTCGCCGCTGGCGCACTACGGACACCGGATGGGCATCGACGCGACGAAAAAATGGGCATCCGAAGGGCATACGCGCGAGTGGCCCAACGACATCGAAATGGACGCGGACACCCAAATGAAGGTCGATGCGAGATGGGCTGAATATGGTATTGACTAGGCTCAGGGCGTACGCGGGGCTGGTCATGTTCTCGCATACGCTGTTCTCCATTCCGTTCGGCATCATCGCCATGCTGATGGCGGCGGATGGGTTTCCGTCCGCGGGACTGACGGTGTGGATACTCGTTGCGCTGATCAGCGCGCGCACGGCGGCAAACGCGCTGAACCGCATCGTGGACAAGGACATCGACGCGAAGAACCCGCGCACCGCAGGGCGGCACATGCCCACGGGTGCAGTGAAGACGGGCGAAGCGGTGATTCTGGTCGCCGTGTGCCTCGTCATACTCGTGGTATCGGCGTTCATGATCAGCCCGATATGCGTGGGGCTGCTGCCTATTCCGCTGTTCCTGTTTTTCATCTATTCGTTCACCAAGCGGTTCACGTGGTGGTGCCATGGGATACTGGGCGCGGCGTGCGCGTGCGCGCCATTGGGCGCGTGGGTCGCGGTAACGGGGGACTTAAGCTGGGCGGTCGTCGCGCTGTCGGCGGCGGTGATGCTTTGGGTGGCGGGCTTTGACATCATCTACGGCGCACAGGACGCGGAGTTCGACAGAGACAACGGGCTTCATTCCATACCGGAACGATTCGGGGTGCGTAGGGCGCTGATGATATCGTCCGTACTGCATCTCGCGGCGGCAGGGCTGCTGGTGTACGCGGGTATGCTGGCGGGGATGGGGCTGATATACTACATCGGCGTGGGGCTGATTGCCGCGCTGCTTGTTTACGAGCACGCGATCGTCTCGCCGACAAACTTAAAGAATGTGACCATTGCGTCGTACAGCGTGAACCAAATCGTAAGCACACTCTTTTTGCTGTTTTCCGGCGCGGACATACTGATCAAGCTTTAGGAGGCATAGGCTGTGTCAAGATATATCGTCGGCGTGACGGGCGCGAGCGGCAGCGTGTACGCCGTCAGGCTGCTGGAGGAACTGCTGAGCGCCGGGCATGAGGTGCATCTGGTGGTATCTCAGATGGGGCGTGAGGTGATGGAATACGAAACGGGAAAGACGATCACCCCGGAATTCGCGCACGCGTACCCAAAGGGAAAACTCGTAATCCATCCGCATGACGATCTCTTTGCACCGATTTCCAGCGGTTCGTACCCTTCGGACGGTATGGTGATTGTGCCCTGCTCGATGACCACGCTGGGGGAGATTGCGGCGGGAACGTCAAGGAACCTGCTGGGGCGCGCCGCGGACGTATGCATCAAGGAACGCCGCAAGCTGGTGCTGGTGCCGAGAGAGCTGCCCTTCAGCTCCATCCACCTGCGCAATATGCTTACGCTGAGCGAGACGGGCGTGGTGATACTGCCCGCCAATCCGGGGTTCTACCATAAACCGGAGACCGTCGCGGATATCGTGGATTTTATCGTCAGCCGGATACTGGATTCGCTGGGAATAGAAAATAATTTGTATCATAAATGGAGGCCGGAAGAATGAAAAAAAGAGTAACGGGCATCGTTTTAGTGCTGCTTGTACTAACAACCTTGGGAGCGGGCTGCGCCGTACAGAAGCCTGCGCAGTCGCTGACCATCGGCGTGCTGCCTGATGTGGACTCAATTCCCATCATCATCGCGCAGGAAAAGGGATTCTTCGAGGAGGAAGGGCTGGATATTCGCATAGAGCATTTCACGAGCGCGGCAGACAGGGAGAGCGCGCTGCAGGCGGGAAGTCTGGACGGCGCGGTATCGGATATGCTCTCGGCGGCGTTTTTGACGGAGGGTGGGTTTGACGTGGCAATCACGTCGATGACCAACGGCAGCTACAAGCTGCTGGCGGGCACGGCGATGAGCGGTTCTTCCGACCTTTCGGGCAAATCCATCGCGATTTCCACCAATACCATCATCGAGTACACGACGGATATGATGCTGGCAGAGCGAGGCCTCTCGCCCGAAGACGTGGAGAAGACGGCGATACCGCAGATCCCCGTGCGTCTGGAGATGCTGCAAAGCGGGCAGATTGACGCGGCGACATTGCCCGAGCCGCTGGCATCCGTCGCGGTGGAGGCAGGCGCGACGGTGCTTGGCAGTTCCGACGCCCTCGGCATCAACCCGGGCGTGCTGCTGTTTACCGCGGACGCGGTATCGGAGAAGAAGACGGAATTAGCGGCGTTTTATCGCGCATACAACAAAGCCGTCGAGTATCTGAAAAGTACCGCCATATCCGAATATGCGGATATTCTTATCGAGGTTTCCGGTTTCCCGGAGGACGTCAGAGAGCAGCTGACGCTGCCGGAATATACGCCCGCGGCGCTGCCCGACAGAGATGATTTTGATGGCGTGATGGCGTGGCTCACCGGGAAAGAGCTGATTCAAACCACCTATCAGTATGACGATCTGGTCGTCAAGGATTTTGTGAAGTAGTGTATGATCGATATTGAAGCGCTCTCAGTCACTTATAAGACGGAACGCGGAGAATTTCCCGCGGTAAGCGGGTTGGATCTGCACATGGACCAGGGGGATATCTGTGCGCTGATAGGCCCTTCGGGCTGCGGGAAGTCGACGCTGCTGTATGTGCTGTCCGGCATCATCGCGCCGAGCGGCGGCAGGGCGCTCATTGGTGGACAGCCGGTGAATCCGAAAACACAGCGCATCGGGCTTGTGCCTCAGAGCTATGGCTTGCTGGACTGGGCGGATGTGTTCCGCAACGCGACGCTGGGGCTTCGCGTTAAAGGCGACGATATCTCGGACGCCATGCCCGCCGTCACGCACATGCTGGACAGGCTGGGACTGACGGCGCTCCAAAGAAAATATCCGCGCCAGCTTTCCGGCGGACAGCGCCAGCGCGTCGCCATCGCGCGCGCGTTCCTCATGCGGCCGGACGTGCTGCTGATGGACGAGCCGTTCTCCGCGCTGGATGCCATCACGCGTGAGGATATACAGGACGTCTTTCTCGGCGTGTGGCGGGAGCACGCGATTTCTACGCTGTTCGTGACGCACAGCATCGAGGAGGCCGCGTATCTGGGGCGGAGGATCGCGGTAATGTCGCCCGCGCCGGGCCGCATCGTGCGGGTAATCGACAACCCGTTGTTTGGGCAAAGCGATCTGAGGCTGTCCCCGGGGTTCTATTCGTTTGTGATGCGTCTGCGCGAGATCATTAAAGAGGACTGGGCGGTATGAATAGGACAAGCGTGTGGAGCGTGCTGAAAGCGGCGCTCGGCTTACTCGCCCTTTGGCAGGTGCTGGGGATGCTCTGGCCTGTCGCGTTCGTGCCGACGCCCATCACCATCGCTGCCAATATCGGGGAGAAATTTTTCTCGAAGATTGCGCTGCATCTGGCATTCAGCCTGTGGCGCATTGCCGCGGGGCTTGCCATATCGGTCATCATCGGCGTGCCGCTGGGCCTCTGCATGGGGTATTTCCCGGCGTGGAACAAACGCCTGTCGCCGCTGGTCTATTTCACCTATCCCATCCCGAAGATAGCGCTGCTGCCGCTGATCATGCTGCTGTTCGGTTTGGGCGAGCTTTCAAAAATCCTCATGATTGTGCTGATTGTTTTGTTTCAAATCATTGTCTCCACGCGGGACGCCGTCAGCGGCATTCCGAAGGAGATCTTCTATGGCATGACTTCGCTCGGAGCCGGGCGCGGAGATGTGATAAAGCGGGTGGTGCTGCCCGCGTCGCTGCCCGCGCTGCTGACATCCATCCGGGTCAGCCTGGGGACGGCGCTGTCGGTGCTGTTTTTCACAGAAACCTTCGGTACTCAATACGGCCTGGGATACTTCATCATGGACGCGTGGATGCGCGTCAACTATGCGGATATGTTTTCGGGCATCGTGATACTCGGTGCGGTCGGTCTGCTGCTGTTCGGCCTTGTGGATGGGCTGGAGCGGCGCGTGCTGTCGCGCAGTGCGCCGTAACCGCAGACGGCAGAACGCCGGGTTCTGTAATTCAGGGTTGTAAAGGAAACAGACGTATGGTAGCAATTGCATGGGCGGAAAAGCTGGACGCGGAAAAGCTCATTGAACTCAAGGTGGATGCCTTCGCGTGGGATGTGAAGACATACGGCTATGGCCCCACCGATTACAATTCGCTGGAAAAGCAGCTGGAGGTGATGGGCCGGGAGGATGTGCGGTATTATAAAATCATCGATGGCGGAACCATCATCGGCGGGTTGTGCGTCTTTTTGCACGAGAACACGCATTGCCATTTGGGTGCCGCATATATCGCCTCAGGTTATCAGAACAGGGGCATCGGGTCCCGCGCTATGGAGCTGTTGTTCCGTGAGTTTCCCGGAGCCCGAAGATGGACTTTGGACACTCCGTACTTGAGCTTCCGGAACCAGCACTTTTACGAAAAGCTGGGGTTTCAAAAGGTGGGGGAAACCCCGAAAGAAGCGGACGGGTTCTATCTTTTCCTGTACGAGAAGAATGCTGAAAATATTGAAGAAAGCGGCGAGGGCAAGTGATGAACGGGATATTTTCCGGCGTGCGGGAAAGGTGGCTGCCGCTCTATAGACTGCTTCATGCCATGACCACGCGGATGGTGGGAGAATTCGAGGAGCACATGACTTCGGGCGCAGTCGTATGGAGACACTCATCGGCGTTTGCGGAAATCAGCGCGCGAAAGGACTGTATGGTGGTAGGCGTGGTGTCCGACGCGCCGCATGAAGAATGGAATCCGGCAAAGACGGCGCAGACCTCGAAAAATCGGATCACCCATTATTTTGAGGTTACCGACGATAGCCTGTTTCCCGTATTGGCGGAGCGCATCGCGGCTTCATATGCGCTGACGAGCATGTCGCGCAGCCGGAAGCCGGATGCTGAAAAGCCGGTATACAATACCATTGACGAATACATCGCACGGTTTCCGGCTGAGGTGCAGGCGGTGCTGTGTGAGGTGCGCGGCGCGATACGCCGGGCAGCGCCGGACGCAGCGGAGAAGATCAGCTGGCAGATGCCCACGTTCTGGCAGAACGGGAATCTGGTGCACTTCGCGGCGGCCAAGAACCACATCGGCTTCTACCCCGGGGAGAGCGGCGTGCGCGTGTTCGGCGATACGCTTACGGAATACAAGACCTCTAAGGGCGCCATACAGTTCCCGCTCGACAAACCCATTCCGGTTGCGCTGGTGGAGGAAATTACTCGTTTTCGTGTAAAAGAAAATACGGCGGAGCAACAAGAGTAGCTTATTTTGAAAGGAGCGGCGGCATGCGGTATCGTGAACTGGGCAATACGGGGCTGATGGTCAGTGAGATTGGTCTGGGCTGCGAGGGGTTTCTGATGAAGGAAGGCGCGCTGATACGCTACTTCCTCGACATGGCGCAAGAGTCCGGCGTCAACTGCATGGACTTATACATTCCGCATCCCCAGATACGAAGCCGTTTGGGCGAAGCGCTGCAGGGGCGGCGGGAAAAGTTCATTCTGCAGGGACAAATCGGTACGGTTTGGGAAGACGGGCAATATAAGCGTTCGCGGGACATGGAACCGATACAGTATGCGTTCGATGATCTGCTGACGCGCCTGAAAACTGATTATGTCGATATCGGCATGGTTCATTACGTCGATTCCATGGAGGACTGGGAAACGATATGTACCGGTCCGGTGATGCGGTACACACAAGCGCTGAAGGCTGCCGGCACCATCCGGCATATCGGGCTCAGCAGCCACAACCCGCAGGTGGCGCTGGCAGCGGCGGTGAGCGGCCTCATTGAAGTATTGATGTTCAGCGTCAACCCCTGCTACGACCTGATGCCCGTCAGCGAGGATGTGGAGGAGCTTTGGGCAGAGAAAAATTACCGCGGAACGCTCGTCAACATGGAACCCACGCGTCAGACGCTGTACGAAACCTGTCATCGGCTGGGGGCGGGCATCACGGTCATGAAGGCCTTCGGCGGCGGAGATTTGCTGGACGCGGCACTTTCCCCGGCGAAGAAGGGACTGACGCCATGGCAGTGCATTCACTATGCGCTGGATCGTCCGGCGGTATCCACGGTACTGGTGGGTGCGAAAACAACCGAACAGCTGCGGCACAGCATTGACTATGAAACCGCGTCGGATGCGCAGCGGGACTACACGGAAGCATTCGCTGCGTTTCCCAAAATTCGCTGGGAGGGGCATTGCATGTACTGCGGGCATTGCGCGCCCTGCCCGCAGGGCATAGACGTTGCGGCGGTGACCAAGCTGCTGAACCTGGTGAAAGCCCAGGGGGAGATGCCGGAGACCGTGCGGGAGCACTATGCCGCGCTGACTCATCCGGCGGGGGAATGTATGGGCTGCGGAGACTGCGAAACGCGCTGTCCGTTTGGGGTGGAAAGCGTATCGAACATGCGGCAGGCGGCGGAAATATTCGGAAGATAATCGTTTCGGGGTGAGGAAATGGCGGTGGAAGAAGTGGGCTGCTGCGGCGCGTACTGTGCGTCCTGTAAGGTTTACCGGTCGAATACTTGCCGGGGCTGCAGAATCGGGTATGGCGACAGCGGGCGTGATGCCGCGAAGGCCAAATGCGCCCTGAAGCGGTGCTGCATGGCAAAAGGTTTTTTATCATGCGCGGATTGTACGCAGACCGATGGATGCGAGGCATTTCAGCAGTTTTTCAATCATGAAGGATACAAATACAAAAAGTATCGGGAATCCCTGGACTATATCCGGAAGTATGGCTACGAAGCGTTCGTGACAGCGGCCGACGGCTGGCAAAACGCGTATGGACGCTTCCCAGATATGGCAAAGTGATGCATCAGGCGGCGAAAGGATTGACAGATGAAGTTTGGAATCGGCATCGATACGGGCGGGACCTATACGGACGCGGTCATTTATGATTTTGAACAGCGAAAGGTATTGGATTTCGCGAAAGCGCTGACCACCCGAGAGGATCTGTCCATAGGCATACTGAACGCGCTGGACAGTCTGGACGTCTCTTTGGTGAGCAAGGCCGGGATGGTATCGCTGTCCACCACATTGGCAACGAACGCCTGTGTAGAAAACAAGGGCGGGCGCGCGAAGCTGCTGCTGATAGGCGTAGACAGGAAAATCGTCGAATGGGTTGGCGGCGATATCGGGTTGGATGACACGAAGCAGGTATACCATGTGGACGCGGAAATCTCCATCGACGGCACCATTACCCAAGCGCCCGACTGGGAAAGCTTTATCGAGGAAAGCCGCGAGTGGTTTTCGGATGCCGAAGCGCTCGCCATCGTGCAGATGCACGCGCTCAGCAGCAACGCCGCGCTCGAAAAGGAGGCGCGGGAAGTGGTTTCCCGGGAATATGGCATTCCCGTCATCTGCGGCTACGAGCTGTTTGCGGATCTCAACGCCCTCAAAAGGGGAGCGAGCGCGCTGCTCAACGGCAGGCTGATACCGGTGCTGGCCGAATTTCTTTCCGCCATCAAGAAAGCGCTGGGGGAACGCGGCATCACCGCGCCGGTGGCCATCGTGCACAGCGACGGCAGTCTGATGTCGGAGCGGTTTACCGGCGTTCGCCCGGTGGAGACCATACTCTGCGGCCCGGCAGCCAGCGTTATGGGCGCGAGCGCGCTGCTGGACGAGCCGGAGGCCGTGGTGGTGGATATGGGCGGCACCACCACCGATATCGCGCTGTTTCGCGGAGGCCAGCCCGTGCGGGCGATGGACGGCATTCGCATCGGCAGCTGGGAGACCTTTGTCAAGGGCGTTTATGTACAGACCATAGGATTGGGCGGAGACAGCGCCATACGCCGTGACAAGGGCGGGAAATTCATGCTGGACACCGTTCGCGTAATCCCGCTGTGCGCCGCCGCGGATCGGTGGCCGCAGATCGTTCCGGCGCTGCGGAATCTGCTGGACAGGACGGACAAGCATTCCAGACCGCTGCACGAGTTCTTCGCGCTGCAGAAGGATATCAGCGGCAGCTCCAAATACAGCGAGGATGAAAAGAAATTCTGCGCGGCGCTGGAGAACGGCCCGCTGATATACGCACAGGCCGCGCGCGCGGCACGCAAGGATTTGTACAGCTTGCGCGTGGATCGGCTGGAAAAGGAAGGCGTGGTGATTCGCTGCGGGCTCACGCCGACGGACATCATGCACCTGAAGGGGGATTTCAACCGGTTCCCGAAGGAGGCATCGCGGCTGGGCGCGCGGTACGTGGCAAAAACGCTGGGGACGGGCGTGGAGGAGCTTTGCGATCTGGTGTACGAAACCGTGTCGCGCAGGCTGTACCGGCAAATCGCGGAGATGCTGCTTCGGGAGAACATGCCCGATTTAAAGGCAAAGGGCAGCACGCTGGGAGGCCTGATAGACCGCGCATGGGAAATGTCGCAGGGCAGCCACGCAGAGCATGTAACGCTGGGCCTCACGACGCCGTCCGTGCTGATAGGGGTGGGTGCGCCCATCCATATCTTCCTTCCGCGCGTCGCGAAAGCGTTGGGGACGCGGTGCGTCATACCGGAGCTGGCGGGCGTGGTCAACGCGGTGGGCGCGGTGGCGGGCAATATTACGGCTTCCAGCACCGTGTACATCAAGCCGCAGGGCGAGGGGTTTGTAGCGTACAACGCGTCGCTGAATCAATACTTCGAGCTGCTGGATGAGGCGACGGCACTGGCAACTGAAGAGGCGCGACGTGAAGCGCACGAGGAGGCGGAAAAGCGGGGTGCCTGCGGGGATCTGATAGTGCATGTGGATGTCAGGCCGAAAATTGCCGAAACCGCCTTTGGCAGCGAGGTGTTGGTGGAAAGCCTTGTGACCGCGACGGCGATTGGCAAGATAGCGCTTTAGACCGGATACGGGCGGCTATAGAATAAATTCCATCTGGCGATCGAAAGGCTCGGCCAGCACATGCTCCGCAGCCTCTTCCAAAGTATCCGCACATCCCATCGCCAGATAAAACGCCTGAGATTCCACGGCGGAATGGGCAGAGATATACAGCTTTGCCGCGCCGTGCGCTTTGGCCCAGTCTGCCGCCTGCAGGAACAGCGCCATGCCGATGCCGTTTCTGCGCATTTCGGAGGAGACATGCAGGCAGGAAAGACAGAGATACTGTTCTGCCGAGCCGAAGCGCCTGCCTTCGACGGAAGCGAAGCCCTTCAGCACGCCGCCGGAGAACGCGCCCAAAACAACGCCCGAGGTCTGCGCGGTGCGCCGCAGCATCTTCGTCAGTCTGGCGATTTCCGTCGCGCCCCAGCGATCGACAAACGCAATGTCCCGGATGATCCAACCCTCTTTTTCACGCCGCCAGCACCGGGTAACCTGCTGCGTGCGGTCAAAACCGTCAAAAAGAGGCGCTTCTAATTCTGCAGCGCCAAGTTGCCTGTATTCCATTGTACGTCTCCTTGAGGATGTTCAGGGCTACAGTATATCACGATTCCGTGTCGGATGAAACAAACGTCCATTCCCGGTGGATGTCGCCGCAGTCCATCGTTAGCACGGAGCCGTTATGAATATCAAGCCAAATGCGATAATCGCTTCGGGGATAATGCTCCTCCCAGAAGAAATGATATCTGTATCTTTGGTGAGCGTCATAGTCGGATATAAGCTGACCATCCAAGCGGAACGTGGGGTTGCGGACAGCTTTTGTAATGGAAATATTCAGGTGTATACTTTTGGGCAGGCCGCTCAGAGAAACCACATTCGTATCCGTCACGGGAAACGCATCCAACTGATATCCATCCACGGTGGCGATGACAACCTCGGGATTGTCGGCGGCGGCGCTGTAAAGCAACCTTGCGCTGCTGCTGTTGAGCGCCGCAAAAGTCCACAGAATCAGCGCCAGTATGAAGAGCACCTTTTGCAGCCGATGCGTAGGGGCCGGACTGCTTTCGTCGCTGCTTTCCTGAATGAGATAGAAACGGGAGAAATGATACCGGAGTAGGTTTCCCAGTAGAATTGAAAAAAGGTTTAGTGCGATACTGTCAAATAACAGAGAGAACGTCGCAAATTGGTTTGTATTCAGCCCAAAATACAGAAAACAGACCAGAAAAAGTGCTAAAACTGCTATGCCAACGCCAAATACACGCCACTTCGCCGGTTTGTCCAGTTCGGCGTGGAAGAACCGTCCGTTTTTGGTTCTGATGTACTCATTTCGATTGGCAAATCGGTATTCCCAGTAGGTCGGTCTGTCGCGCATGGTGCCTCCTTATTTGACTGACAGCCGGGGGATTAATCAATAGCCCTGAACGTCCATTCCCGGTGGATGTCGCCGCAGTCCATCGTCAGCACGGAACCGTCTTTGATATCAAACAGCATAACATCATATTCATTGCGGGGATAATACTTTTCCCAGAAGAAGTGAAGTGAAAAATCAGAAACATCATCAAAAGCAGGGCATTCTTTGCCATCCAGATAAAACGACGCGCGATATACGGCCCTTGTAACGGTGATTTCCAGAGCTGCGTCGGTTACCCCGCTTGGAAACGGTATCGTTTGGACGTTCAGCATCGGAACATCCTGCTGCCCCGGCATATCGGCGGTGGCCTCAATGATGGCGGGACGGTCAGCAATCGCACTGTAAAGAAGGATAGCGGCGTTGCTGTTCATAGCCGCGAATATCCATATGGGGATAGCCAGAAGGAACGCGGCTTTGAGATACCCATTCCGGGCAAAAACAATCCCTTTGGCGGTTTCGATATCCTCGCTGTTTTCATCAATAAGTTGGTATCTTGTCATACGGTACTCAAGAAGATGACTGCTGATGGAAAACAGCAGGGGAAAGGTGAAAAAATCAAACAGACGGGAGTTTAAACGGGAATAGGAAAGATTTCCTGATATACTCAAAAGATATACCCCGGCGAACAATACGAGTAAAAACATGGTCAGTCCAAAGGGCACCCATTTCGCGGCTTTGCTGACATGAGTCTTAAAGAACCAGCCATCTCGGGTTCTAATGTATCCGTCCTGATTGGCAAATCGGTATTCCCAGTAGGTCGGTCTGTCGCGCATGGCGGCTCCCTTGCGTTTGATGGTGGTAATTCATGAATATTATACCATAAATCGAAACACGTGTAAACGCGTCAGTATACAAAAACGCCGGAGCAATGCTCCGGCGCTGTTTTGCCATGAAATTATGTCAGAAAGTATTTGCCTGCCGAAACGACCACATTTCCCAGCACCACCATGACGGCTGCCGCGCCTTTGCCGGTGCGAGGCCCACGCTCCAGCTGCTCGGAGGAAAGCTCCACGTTATCGCCGGACTTCAGCGTCGCCACGATGCCGCACGGCTCGCTGACGATGAACGCCGCCGCGATATAGCTGCCGGTGGGCTTGCTGAGTGTGATGGCTTTTACGCCTTTGCCGCCGCGCCGCTGCGCCTCAAACTGGTATGCCTTGGTCAGCTTCGCATAGCCGAGCTCTGTAAAGATTGCCAGATCATCCTGCTCACCGACGGGGGAGGCCAGTACCACGCTGTCGCCTTTCTCCAGCGCCACGGCTTTAACGCCCTTGGCGGCGCGGCCCATGCTGGATACCTCGGATGAGTTGAAACGGATAGCCATGCCGTTTTTGGTCACGACAATCCAGTCGCTGTCGGCCTTAGCCAGTGTAACGGAGAGTATCTCGTCGCCAGCGGAAACGCCGCACGCCGCAATGCGCTTGTTGCGAACATCGTAATCGGCGAGGCTGCTGCGCTTAATCATGCCATTCTTTGTGACAAAGAACAGCTCCGCACCGCCATTGTAGTCCGCGACAGAGAACACGCCTGCAATGCGTTCGTTCTTGTCCACTCCCGCGAGGATGGCGGACAGCGGCTTGCCCTTATCCTTGAGCTTGCACTCCGGGATGTCGGTGGAAGCCAGCGTGTAGAGGTTGCCCGCGCTCGTAAAGATTTGCACGCGCCGGTCGGTGGCGGAAGGCACGATGCTCTGCACGATGTCGCCGTCGGTGCCGGGAAGCGTGGATTTCTGATATGACTTCTGGTTCACGCGCTTGAAGAACTCGTTCTGCGTGAGCAGGATGACGCATTCCTCCACCTGCCGGAACTCGTTTTCGTCGATTTCAATTTCGGCGCTCGTATCGGAGATGCGTGTGCGGCGCTTGTCCGCGTACTTCTCCTTGATTTCACCCAGTTCGTGGGTGATGACGCGCATCAGCTTGGCCTCGGAGGCGAGTATGGCCTCCAGCCGCTTGATGGTTTCAAGGATGAACGCGTACTCCTTCTGCAGCGCTTCAATTTCCAGCGCCGTCAGACGCGCAAGGCGCATGTCGAGTATCGCCTGTGCCTGAATCTGTGTGAGCGCAAAGCGCTCCATCAGCTTGTCCCGCGCTTCCTTCGGCGAAGACGAGCCGCGGATGATGCGGATGACCTCGTCGATGTTCTGCACCGCGATGATGAGGCCCGCCAGGATGTGCTCGCGCTGCTTTGCCTTTTCGAGGTCGTACCGAGTGCGCCGCGTCACAACATCCTTCTGGAACGAGATGTAGTGGTCGATGATTTCCATCAGCGAGAGCTGCTTGGGCTGGCTGTCCGCGATGCATACCATGTTGATGCCGAACGTCACCTGCAGGTCGGAGTATTTATAGAGGCAGTTCAGTATTTTCTTCGCGTCGTAGTCCTTGCGCACCTCGATGACCGCGCGGATGCCCGTGCGGTCGGACTCGTCGCGGATATCGGAGACGCCCGCAAACATGTCTTTTTTCTGCTCCGTCACGGCGAGTATCTTGCTAAGCATCGCGGCTTTGTTCACCTGATACGGCATTTCGGTGATGACGATGTTGGTTTTGCCGTTGACGCCTTTTTCAAGGCTCGCTTTGGCGCGGATGGTGATTTTGCCGCGGCCGGTGGAATAGGCTTCCTTCAGCCCTTCGAGGCCGAGCATGTAGCCGCCGGTGGGGAAGTCCGGCCCCGGGATGAGCTTCATCAGTTCCTCTAAACTGAGCTGCGGATTCTCAATGCGCGCCACCACGCCGTCAATGACTTCGGCAAGGTTGTGCGGGGGAATGTTGGTCGCAAGGCCCACCGCGATGCCCGCCGCGCCGTTCACCAGCAGATTGGGGTATCGCGCGGGCAGCATGTCGGGTTCTTTTAAGGTATCGTCAAAGTTGTACGAGAAGCGGACTGTGTCCTTCTCGATATGGGCCAGCATCTCCATGGCGATGGGAGAGAGCCGTGCCTCGGTGTAGCGCATCGCGGCTGCGCTGTCGCCGTCCATGCTGCCGAAGTTGCCGTGGCCCTGTACCAGCGGCGCGCGCATCACGAAATCCTGCGCCATGCGCACCATCGCGTCGTACACCGACGTGTCGCCGTGGGGATGGTATTTGCCGAGGCAGTCGCCCACGATACGCGCGGACTTGCGGTGCGGCTTGTCGGGCGTGAGGCCTAATTCCATCATCGTATAGAGTATGCGGCGCTGAACGGGTTTTAAGCCGTCCTCCACGCGCGGCAAGGCGCGGTCCATGATGACGTACTCCGCGAACGGTATCATGGAGTCGTGCATCATGTCGCTCATCGAAACCGGCGTAACGTCGCTGCCGAGCAGATTGTTGTCTTCAGACATTGGTTACCACCCTCTCCCAGCTGTCTTCCTTATCAAAGTTGGCATGTTCAGAGATGTATTGCTTGCGAGGTTCCGCGTTGTCGCCCATCAGCAGCGTCACGAGGTGCTCCGCTCCGGCCACGTCGTCGAGGTCCACCCGGAACAGGCGGCGATTCGCCGGATTCATCGTGGTCTCCCAGAGTTGCTCCGGGTTCATTTCGCCGAGTCCCTTGTAGCGCTGCACGCTGCAGTCCTTGCCGAGCTCCGCCTGCGCGGCGCGCAGCTCAACTTCTGTATAGGCGTAAATGCTCTTGCTGCCTCTGTATACTCGGTACAGCGGCGGCCGGCCGATATAGATATGCCCCGCGGTCAGCAGGTCGCGGAAGTAGCGGTAGAAGAAAGTCAGCAGGATTGCGCGGATATGCGCGCCGTCCTGATCCGCGTCCGCGAGGATGATGACTTTATGGTATTTCAGATCCGCTTCGTCGTATACGCCGTCGAAGCCCGTACCCAGCGCGGTGATGATGGAGCGGAACTCCTCGTTCTCAATCACCTGGTCGGGGCGCTTTTTCTCTACGTTGAGCGGCTTGCCGCGCAGGGGAAGGATGGCCTGAAAGCGGCGGTCACGGCCTTGCTTGGCACTGCCGCCTGCGCTGTCGCCCTCTACGATGAACAACTCATTCTTTTCCGCGTCGCGTCCGCTGCAGCTGGAGAGCTTGCCCACCAGAGGCGCGCCTTCGAGCTTGTTTCTCTGACGCTCCAGCTTCTTGGCCTTGTTGGCGGCTTCTCTGGCGCGCGCGGCTTTGACCGCCTTGCCCACCAGCTCCGTGGCAATGCCCGTGTTGTTGAGGTCCGCGAGGAATAAGGAGAGCTTGTCCTGCACGATGCCCTCGACGATGGTCTTCACCTCGGTATTACCGAGGCGAGCCTTGGTCTGCCCCTCAAACTGCGCGTCCTTCATGCGCACGCTGATGACCGCCGAAAGGCCTTCGCGGTAGTCGTCGCCCGCAAGGTTTTCATCCTTTTCCTTTATAAGCCCCGCGATGCGCGCGTACTCGTTCATCACCTTGGTGTGGGCGGATTTAAAGCCCGACACATGCGTGCCGCCGTCCGGCGTGGCGATGTTGTTGACGAATGAAACGATGTTTTCATTATAGGTATCATTATACTGCAGCGCGATTTCGACCTTGATATCGCCCTTTTCGCCATCGAAGTAGATGGGGGTTTTGTGCAGCACGGTCTTGTCTTCATTTAAATACTGTACAAAGTCCACCACGCCGCCCTGATAATCGAACGTCTCCTTGCGGTATTTTCCGTCCTTCTTGGTGCGCTCATCGGTCAGCGTAATTTTTACGCCACGCGTCAAAAAGGAGATGACGCGCAAATGGGCTGCGACGGTATCATAATTCATCGCGATGGTTTCAAATACGCGGTCGTCCGGCAGGAAGGTGATGGACGTGCCCCGGCTGCGCGTGGTCCCCACCTCATCCAGCTTGGTCACGGCGCGGCCGCTTTCAATTTTACCGTTTTTCATACGGCTCTCGTAGCGCTGGCGGTAAACCTTACCGCCGAGGTAGACGGTGCATTCCAGCCAGCGCGAAAGCGCGTTGACCACCGAAGCGCCTACGCCGTGCAGTCCGCCCGCGTAGGTATAGGAACCGCTGCCGAACTTGCCGCCCGCGTGCAGCTGTGTGAAAACGACCTCCACACCCGAAACCTTCTTTTCGGGGTGAATGCCCACCGGGATGCCGCGTCCGTTGTCGTCCACAGTGACGGAACCGTCCGTGTGCAGCGTGATGTCGATTTTATCGGCAAAGCCGTTGGCGGCTTCGTCCACGGCATTGTCTACGATCTCCCAAAGCAGGTGGTGCAGCCCTTTTATTCCGGTAGTGCCGATATACATACCAGGCCGCTTACGCACCGCATCAAGACCCTCCAGCACCTGAATATCGCTGGCGGTATACTCCTTGGCCATAGTGCCTCCAACAAAGAAAATAACAAAATGTGGTGTACCTGTGCAGAACCACCACATTATATTACATGAAAGATATGCGTTTATCAATAGGGAATCCAAAGAAAAAGAACAAATGTACGCATCTGCAAGGCGGCGCTATAACGCGCGTCAGCCTTTGAACTGTACCACCTTGGTTCCCGCTTCTTTAAATATTTCCTGCGCGAAATCGTCGGGGTAGGGGCGGGCGTAGACCACGCGGACGATGCCCGCATTGACGATCATTTTAGAGCAGATAACGCAGGGCTGGTGTGTGCAGTAGAGGGTGGCCCCTTCGATGCAGACGCCCATCTTTGCCGCCTGTATGATGGCGTTCTGCTCCGCGTGGATGGCATAGCACAGCTCGTGACGCGTGCCGGATTGTATGCCAAGGTTCTGGCGCAGGCATTCGCCCTTCTCTTTGCAGCTTTTAATGCCCGACGGAGCGCCGTTATAGCCTGTTGTGAGTATGCGCTTGTTGCGCACGATTACCGCGCCGACGCTGCGATCGGTTTTAAAGCAGCTGGACCATTTCGCAATAGTTTCGGTCAAATCCATAAAGCGCTTGTCCCATTTGTCCATGAAAATACCTCTTGAAAAATAATGTGGTGTATAATTGGAATAAGAATTGTGATTTGAAAATACGCATATTGGGGATAAATTCAACGTCTTCAGGGGTTTTCCTGCCGCACATGGGAAATATTTAAGCTGAATTTGATATTTGGCGTATTTAAGAAATAGATGTAGTCAGGAGGAGATAAGTAGCAATAAACTGAGAATTTAGACAAATATCAATATCAGAGACGAAAATGGAGGGTTGCGGTTAAGACCTTCTTCGTTTATATTTAACCTGTTCCTGTTAGCACTCGGTTGAAGTGAGTGCTAACAAAAGGAGCGCCAATGCTGTAACAATAACCAATTCTAAAGGGAGGTTTTAACCATCATGACAATCAAACCATTGGCTGACAGGGTTGTTATCAAGAACCTGGAAAGCGAAGAGACCACGAAAAGCGGCATCGTGCTGACCGGCAGCGCCAAAGAGAAGCCGCAGACGGCAGAAGTTATCGCGGTAGGCCCCGGCGGGCTCGTGGACGGCAAAGAAGTGAAGATGACCGTGAAGGTCGGAGACAAGGTCATATTCTCGAAGTACTCGGGCACGGAAGTCAAAGTGGACGGCGTGGAGTATGTTATCGTGCGGCAGAACGATCTGCTCGCGACAGTCGAATAACAAGGAGGAATAGCAATTATGGCAAAGCAGATTAAATATGGTGAAGAAGCGCGCCGCCTGCTGGAAGCGGGCGTCAATCAGCTGGCCGATACGGTCAAAGTAACGCTGGGTCCCAAGGGCCGCAACGTCGTGCTCGACAAGAAGTTCGGTTCGCCGCTTATCACGAACGACGGTGTGACCATCGCGAAGGAAATTGAGCTGAAGGACCCGTTTGAAAACATGGGCGCACAGCTCGTCAAGGAAGTCGCCACGAAGACCAACGACGTCGCAGGCGACGGCACCACCACGGCAACGCTGCTGGCGCAGGCCATCATCCGCGAAGGCCTGAAGAATGTCGCGGCAGGCGCCAATCCGATGGGCATCAAGAAGGGCATACTGAAGGCCGTTGACATCACGGTAGACAGCCTCAAGGGGCTCTCGAATCCCATCAACGACTCCAAAGCCATTGCGCAGGTTGCGGCCATTTCCGCGTCCGACGAGAACGTGGGCGCGCTCATCGCCGAAGCCATGGAAAAGGTCGGCAATGACGGCGTCATCACCGTTGAAGAGAGCAAGACGATGAAGACCGAGCTCAAGGTTGTGGAAGGCATGCAGTTCGACCGCGGCTACGCTTCGGCGTACATGGTCACCGACACCGACAAAATGGAAGCGGTGCTGGACGATCCGCTGATACTCATCACGGATAAGAAGATTTCGAACATACAGGAAATCCTGCCGCTGCTCGAGCAGATCGTGCAGACCGGCAAGAAGCTCCTCATTATCGCCGAGGACGTGGAAGGCGAAGCGCTGGCAACCCTGATTGTCAACAAGCTGCGCGGCACGTTCAACTGCGTCGCGGTCAAGGCACCGGGCTTTGGAGACAGACGCAAAGCAATGCTGCAGGATATCGCCATACTGACCGGCGGGCAGGTTATCTCCGAAGAGCTCGGTCTGGAGCTTAAGGAAGCCAAGGTTGATATGCTGGGCCATGCGCGTCAGGTGAAGGTGGATAAAGAGAACACCACCATCGTGGAAGGCGCGGGCGACCCGTCCGAGATCAAGGCGCGCATCAACTCCATCAAGGCGCAGATCGAAGAGACCACGTCGGATTACGACCGTGAGAAGCTGCAGGAGCGGCTTGCGAAGCTGGCTGGCGGCGTAGCGGTTATCCAGGTGGGCGCGGCGACCGAGACGGAAATGAAGGAAAGCAAGATGCGCATCGAGGACGCACTCGCGGCAACGCGCGCGGCGGTAGAGGAAGGCATCGTTCCGGGCGGCGGCATTGCGCTGCTGCAGGCTTCCAAGGCTGTGGCGACGGCGATTGCGTCGGCAGAAGGCGACATAAAGACCGGCATGAACATCGTGCTGCGTGCGCTGGAGGAACCCGTCCGCCAGATCGCGTTCAACGCGGGTGTGGAAGGCAGCGTCGTTGTGGAGAAGATCAAGGCTGCGAACGATATCAAGTTCGGCTATGACGCGGCGAAGAACGAGTACGGCGACCTCGTGGCGAAGGGCATCATCGACCCGACCAAGGTGACGCGCAGCGCGCTGCAGAATGCGGGCTCCATCGCTTCGATGCTGCTGACGACCGAGAGCATTGTGACGGATATTCCGGAAGAGAAAGCCCCGGCGATGCCGGCAGGCGGCCCCGGCGGTATGGGCGGCATGTATTGAGCCCATCAGCATAACCCACAAAAGCGCGAGGATTCCGTCCCCGCGCTTTTTATATTCCCAAAAACCTTGTCCGGTCCGTCCTGACCGTGGTATGCTGTATACAATCTTTTGACGGAAGTGAATTGCAGAATGAAGAAAAGAGCCCCACTGTTTGTATTGATACCGGCGTTGCTTTGTTTTATGGCTTCCTGCGCTGCCGCGGAGCCCGCCGGCAGCATGGAACCGACGATGGCCGCAGAATCAGTGCCCTCCGTTTCCAGCACACCTGCGCCGACTGCCACCCCGAAAACAACGGAGCAAATCCTTGCGGAGACGGAGGAGAAAACAGCGCAATCAATACAGGAATCCTTTCAGTTTGATACGGAAGAGCTGCTGCCGCAGGGAGAGGACGCCGCAAGGTTTGACATCAACCTCTCCAACAACACCAAAAGCCAATGGGTGCTGGATATTCGCGATGAAGTGAGCGGTGCGATAACCGAGGCGGTGGAAAACGCCGAGGCCGCTTACGGCGGGCAGGGTATACAGTTTATCAACCAGATAACCGCGCCGGGCTGGCAATACCTTTACATGCTGCTGCGCATGACGCAGGGGGACGCCGCGGAATTCGAACGTTACATCGCTTCAACCCTTCTTGTGGAGGTCAGCGCAACATACGACAACGATACGATGGTATGTACTGTGACCGTTGCGCCGGTGAATCCCCGCGACGCGATTGCTTCCATTGCCGGGGATGACAGCGAGGTCCGACTGCAGGCAGAACTCGTTTACGCCTATATGAACACGGTGTTCGACGAAAATCTCAGCGAGCTGGAATATGTGCTGCCCGAGGCGGAAGGCAACCTCGCGGAGGGCATCACGTGGCCGCTGGAACGGTACACAAGGCTGAGAAAGACGTGGTACGCGGCGAGGGACGGGGGCAACCGGAAGCACACCGGAACCGATATCTGGGCACCGGAGGGGACCGAAATCTATTCCTGTACCTCCGGTGAGATCATCTTTGTGAGATTCACGGAAAAGGGCGGGAATACCGTGGCCGTATTGGACGATTACGGCTATATATTCGAGTATAATCACATGCTGAGCCTGTCCGATTTTCTGCAGGAGGGGCAGCGTGCGGAAGCGGGGCAGCGGATAGGGTTTGTGGGCAATACGGGAAACAGCTCCCGGGATCATCTGCACCTCACCATCATTTCCCCCGATGGGAAACTGATAGATCCATACTCGTACCTGAAAGCTGTTATACCCGACTAAGGGAACACGGTTCTGTTGTAAAGAAAAGGCGCGAAGTTTGAACTGACTTTGCGCCTTATGTTTTATTCAGATTCGTTTTCCCATTAAACCCATACTCTTCGGAATATGAAAGCATCTCATTTTTAATCACCCCGGTCAGGGGGTTCTCTGATGGTAAACAAATATGCCTTTTTAATACCCATCGCTGCCAGCCGTTTATCCCGTAAAACAGGTGAAATCTGCGTATAAAACATACCGATCCGTCGAAAATAGTCATCAGGGCAAGTGCGGCATGAGAGGACAGGTATACGCATACGATACACTATAGCCCGTCCGGGTACTGCCCGGGGAAGGAGAAGGTATGATGAAGAAATGGGTTGCGCTGCTGATGATTTGTGCGCTGGCAATATCCGCGGGGTGTACGGGACAGGTTCCCTCCGGTTCCGCGTCAGTTTCTCCCGCAAACACGCTGAAGGCTACTGCGACGCCTGCGGCGGCAAAAACGCCCGCGCCTACCCCGACGCCGCTGCCGGATGTGGGGACGCTGCTTGCGCAGTTCGATGTTTCAAAGGGCATGGTGCTGACATGGGCGCCTTTTATTACGGATTTTACCTGCACGGTAGAGCGCCGGGACAGCGTAGGAACGGCGTTCAGGACGCTCAGCACGGTAAAAAGCGAGGCAGGAACGTATGTGGATACCGTGCCGGGTGATGGCGGGGCAAAGCCTGTATACCGGCTTTGTGTCAGCGACGGCACGCGGAAAGCGTATTCTCAGGAGGCCCAGGGCGAAGTGGCATTTGAGGTGGGCAACACGGGCGGAAACCTGCAGAATGGCGGTCTGACATGCGACAGCGGCGGCATACTGTATCGCATCGGCATACAGGGCGATGTAATCGGCATTTACAAGGTAACAGAAGCGGGTGAAGCCACGCTGGTGGTGGCGGGCATCGCTTCTCAGCTGAATGTAGCAAACAGTTTTCTGTATTATGTCAGTCAGGCGACGGGGGGGCTGTATCGCATCGTTCTGCCTGACGGAGACTCGGAGCTGGTTTGTCGTGACAAGCTGCTCTTTGCGCTGGTGGTGGATGACCGTATATATGCCACGCTGGCAGATGGCGGAGCGCTGATAGTCATGGATGGGGATGGCAGCAGCCGGGAGACGCTGGTATCGAAAGGCTGTTACGACATCGGCTTGGACGGGCAGACGCTGTACTATACGAACACCGCCAGCGGAGAATTCTGTATGCGTAATCTGATATCGGCGAAAACCACCAGTTTCCCAATGTCCGGACGCTGCTACGCGCAGATGTTTAATGGCCGCGTATATTATCAGGATGAAAGCAACGGCAAAAGGCTTACGAGCTGTGCGGCAGACGGCAGCGACCCGCAGGTGCTTACCGAAGTGGCGGCTTCGGGGCTGAACGTTACGTCGCGCGGCGTATATTACATCAACCTCGACGACGGAGACACGCCATATCGCGTGGCGCTGGACGGATCCGGCGCGCAGCAGCTCGCTTCCGTATCCGGAGACTACACGAGCGTGCTGGGCGACGATCTGCTGTTGATTGACGCGGCGGGGAAGTTCTATCAGATCCGCGATGACGGCACGGTGATACGCCTTTATGGCTGATACGCAAGGAGAAAAGAAATGGGAAAGAGCGAAAAAAGGCAGAGGAGAAACTCCGATAAGGTAACGATGAGGCCCTCGCCGAACGCGGGTTCGGTCGAGAACCAGAATCAGAGTCACAGCGCAAAAAAAGAAGCGCTGGGCCCCAATACCAAACGGTAGCCATGGCATCATTATAGGACACCCGATAAGGAATCGGGTGTTTTATATTAACCTGAAATTGACATAATATACCGATTGCGGTATGATGATAAGGGTGTACACCCATTACGCCTTCGGGCATTCAGGAGGCACTGCATGACGGTTTCGCTCATTTTCATCGCCCTCAGCGCGCTGGTCTGCCTGTTTGGGCCTGCCGCACTGGCCCTTTATATGATTCGGAAACGGGGCGCATGGCCGATGTCGCTGCTGCTGGGCGCAGCGGTTTTCGCGGTTTTTCAGATACTGACACGCGTTCCGCTGCTGGGAGCGCTGCAAAATACGCCGTCGCTGATATTATTCAGCACCACGCAGCCGCTGCTTTATGCCCTGATGCTTGCCTTAAGCGCGGGTATCTTCGAAGAAGTCGGACGGTATATCGCGGCGCGCGGTCTGATGAAAGGACGCCTGACCTGGGAGAATGCCGTGGTGTTTGGACTGGGCCATGGCGGTCTGGAGGCGCTATGGCTGGTAGGCGTGAATTTTACGGTGCTTTTTTTTCAGGGAGTGGGAGGACAGGCCGCAGTGCAGATTCTCAGCTCACCGCCCACATGGTTTCTCGCTCCCGGGGTAGAACGCGTACTGACGGTGGCGATGCACATCGGCTTCACGATGCTGGTGTTTTACGCGGTGAAGCGCCGGAAGCCGCTCTGGCTGGTGATTGCAATCGCCGCGCATATGGCGGTGGATACGGTGGCGGGCATGATCTCGCTGAAGCTTATCCCGGTGGGTGTCTGGGCGTCGGAGGGCATACTGGCGGTAATGGCCGCGCTGGCAGTGCTGCTGACCATGAAGTTTAAGCCCATACTCTCGGATAAAAATGCGGCACAGAAACCGGAAGGAGAATCAATATGAAAAAGGTTGGATTGCTGCTTGCCGCAATCATGCTGACGGCAGCCCTCTTTGCGGGCTGTGGAATTAAAGAGGCTGACATTCCCTATGCGGACGGGATGGCGGAGAACATACTACAGGGCATTAAAGCGAATGACTACGCCATGTTCAGCCGTGATTTCAGCGGAAAGTTGAAGGCCGCTATCAACGAAGACGCGTTTTTGGGTATGGTTGCCCAGTTTGCGGATACGATTGGGACTTATGAGAGTAAGGCATTCGCTCAGGCAGCGAATAAGACAGAGGATGATGTGGAATATACTGTCGTTGTGTATAAAGCGAAGTTTACAGAGGAAGACAGCGATGTGCTGGTCACCGTTACCTTCGGGGGCGAAGACGACAGCCGCACGGTGGAAGGGCTGTTCTTTACATCGCCCATACTGCGCGGAGAATAATTATTCGTAATAGTTATTGATAAGCTCTCGGCTTTGTGTTATAATGCAATAAATAAGGACAAGGAGTAAACGCAATGAAAGTAGCATATCAGACGACGGCGTATTCCACGGGCGGGCGCAACGGTCATGTACGCGTGGAGGGAACACCGATAGATTTTGAAATGGCACTGCCTGCAGAGATGGGCGGAGGCAATAAGCCGGGCGTCAATCCGGAGCAGCTTTTTGCCGCGGGTTACTCGGCCTGCTTCGGCAGCGCGCTGCAGCACGTGATCCGTGTGCGGAAATTGAGTCTGCCCGCGCCCGATGTGCAGGCAACGGCGGGTATCGGACAGGACGACGAAGGCAACTATGAGCTCCGTGTGGATATCATAGCCGTAGTGGACACCGATGACGCGGCGCTGGCGGAAAGCATCGCGCAGGAGGCGCATACCGTATGCCCGTATTCCCGTGCGACACGCGGCAATATCACCGTTACGGTGGCGGGGCGCGCGAAACGATAATATGCCTTCCATTTTGCAGAAAAGCCGCGGAGAAACCTCCGCGGCATTTTACTATGACAACCGATGAAATCTATTCTCAATTTGTTTATGATCGGCGTATTGTATTAGCCCATAAAACGCATATACTGAAGATGCGCACAACAGGCACATTATGGGAAGAATGGGCGCAGGACAGGAGGCAACTCAATGAAGGTGTTTATGGTAGGCGGTACAGGTTTGCTGGGCAGCGAAGCCGCCGCGGAGTTGATACGGCGCGGACATGAGGTGGTGTCTGTCGCGCTGCCGCCGCTGCCGGCTGGCGCACCGATTCCGCCGGAGATGAAAATAGAATTCGGCAATTATCTGGAGCTGTCGGACGAAACACTGAAAGGGTATATGAAAGACTGTGAGGGCTTCGTTTTCGCGGCGGGGGTGGATGAGCGCGTGGAAGCGTCTCCGCCTATATACGAGTTCTTCAAAAAATACAACATCACGCCGCTGGAGCGTTTGCTGTGCATCGCGAAGGAAAGCGGCGCAAAGCACGCCGTGGTCTGCGGGTCGTACTTCTCTTACTTCGACAAGCTATGGCCGGAAAAACAGCTGTCCCGCTGGCACCCTTACATCCGGAGCCGTCGGGATCAGGAAGCGGTCGCGCTATCCTTCGCGGAGGAAGGGATGGATGTGGCGGTGCTGGAGCTGCCGTACATATTCGGCGCGCAGCCGGGGCGCAAACCCGTATGGGTTTTTCTGGTGGAGATGCTGCGCGGCATGAAGGGTGCGACGCTCTATCCGAAGGGCGGCACCACGATGGTGACGGTACGGCAGGTGGGGCAGGCGATTGCGGGCGCGCTGGAGCGCAACCGGGGCGGGGCTTGTTATCCCATAGGCTATTTTAACATGGCATGGAAGGAAATGCTGCGTATTTTCCACAAATACATGGGCTGTCCGGAAAAGAAGATCATCACCATTCCCACCTGGCTGTATAAGCTGGGCATGCGCAAGGTAATGAAGCAGCAGCAGGCGGCCGGTCACGAGGGCGGCCTCAACATGGTGAAATTTGCGTCGCTGCAGTGCGTTAAGCAGTATATCGACAAGTCGTTGGGATGCGAACCGCTGGGCGTGCAGCCGGACGACATCGACGCGGCCGTCGGCAGCTCAATACGGCTGTGTCTGGATGTGCTGGATGGCAAGGCGAAGACCATCGGCATGAAGGGGGAGTAAGCGCCGCACATTGTCAACAAGTATGAAAAGAGGCACCGCACAGGGTGCCTTTTCGATATCCGCGAGCATTCTGTCAGCGCGGCGCAGAGTTCTATTCGCGGGGGATATGGCGCAGTGACTCCCGCAGTACGATCCGCGAGGGGAACTGTATTTTCATGATGCGGCTGTCGTTTTGTGAGATCATCTCCATCAGACGCCGCACTGCCGCAGTGCCGATTTCCTTGGTGGGAATTTCCATCGTGGACAGCGGCGGTGCCATCAGCGCGCTCATGGCGATGTTGTTAAAACCGAACAGACCGACATCCGACGGACAGCGTAACCCCCTTTTATGCATGACGTTCAGTATGACGGATGCCAGCGTATCGCTGCCCGCGAATATCACCTCGGGCAGCGGCTCCAGGGAAAACAGCTTTGCGGCGTATTCCGCGCACAGGTCCAAATCCCAATTGCAGTTATATGTCAGTGCCGGGTCATAGGGTATGCCGTTGCGGAAGAGCACCTCGCGGTAAGCGGCCATGCGCGGTGAGTGGTCGAAATGATTGCTGGGGGAGCTGCCGCCAATGTAAGCGATACGCCGGTAGCCATGCTCGACGAGGCAGTTCATCACCTGAAAGTTCGATTCATAATTATCAAAGCCCACGCAGTTGAATTCGGTGGTTTGCAGATCGACCGCGATGATGTGCGGTATGCTGGACTTCAGCTGGCTCAGCATATGCTCGGGCAGTGCTTCCATCAGTATCAGACCGCTCAGCCCGAACGAACAGAGCTCTGACAGCACCGCGGGATTCTCCAGCTCGTTGTAGTTGCGCACGACCGGTATCAGCGCGTTTTGGCGGACGCACTCTTCTTCCGCGGAAGAGAGTATGGAGGTGAAGAAAGGATCCGAATACTTCTCTGCGGTCAGCGCAAGCACGCACCCCAACAGCATTTTCCTGGGCATCTTCTTGGGCGCTTTTACAATGTAGTTTAGTTTTCTCGCTGCTTCCAGCACGCTTTGCCGCGTTTTCTCCGTGATCTCAAAGCTGCTGTCCTGAGACAGCACGCGGGATACGGTCGCTATTGATGTGCCGGCTTCTTTGGCGACGTCTCTGATGTTGGCCATGGTAACCTCCGTGTTTACTAAACAAATTATACGCGATGAAATCCGTATTGGCAAGGATTAATTTTGAGAAATTCAATTATCGTGCCAGCCTCAGATTAAGCTTGATACATAGCAGGGATTCCGGTGAGCAAAGAAAAACGAAGTCCTTTTCTGTCTGGGCAAATCCAAAATCTCTATTTACAAAACAGCCTATTTGTGCTAAGCTTGTTTAGTAAAACAAATTACAACGAAATATGATGTTAACTAAACATAAGGAGTTCCGCTTCCATGAGAAAAAAGTTTGCATTTATCGGGGCTGGCTCGCTGGATTTTACCCGCGATCTCGTCAGAGACATTCTTACGTTTGAGGCTTTCAGAGACTGCGAGATTTCCCTGATGGATATCAACGGAAAAAGGCTGCAGTACGCCAAAGCCGGCGTGGAAAGGATTATCGCGGCGGGCGGCTACAGCGCTGTGGTCACCGCAACGCAGGACCGCAGGGAAGCGCTGAAGGGCGCGGACGGCGTACTGATCACAATCTTGCAGGGCGGCGTTGATGTCTGGCGCTACGATATCGAAATACCCATGAAATACGGCGTGGACATTTGCGTTGGCGATACGCGCGGCCCCTCGGGCATATTCCGCTTTCTGCGCACCGCGCCCGTCATGCTGGACATACTGCATGATGTGGAAGACGTCTGTCCAAACGCGGTGGTGCTGAATTATACCAACCCGATGGCCATGCTTGTCAGCTACATGCAGTCCCAGTCCGAGGTAAATGTGACGGGATTGTGCCACAGCGTACAGGGCACCGCGGAGCTGCTTGCGGGATGGATTGGCGCAGACATCAAGGATGTGGAATATACGTGCGCGGGCATCAATCACCAGGCGTTCTATCTGGACTACAAAGTCAATGGAGAGGATGCGTATCCGCGCATCTGGAAGGCCATCGAACGGCCTGAGGTGGCGGCGGAGGAGCCGGTGCGTATCGAAATGTTCCGGCATCTGAAGCACTTTCCGACAGAGTCCTCCGGTCATAACTCGGAATACGTGGCATGGTTCCGCAAACGGCCCGACCTTTTGGAGAAGTACTGCACGCACGGCACCGGCTGGAACCCGGGAGAGCACGCGTTTATACTCAAGGATTACCTGCGGCTGAAGGACACGTGGGAGCAGGAATACACGAGCTGGCTGGAGCACGGCGATATCGAGCTGGCGCGCGGGGAAGAGTACGCGTCCAACATATTCAACGCGCTGTTCGGCGATAATATGCCGTATCAATTCAACGCCAACATGAGGAACAAAGGGCAGATTACCAACCTCGATATGGGTGCATGCGTGGAAGCGCCGGTGCTGGCGTCAAAGTACGGCATTCATTCGCTGGGTGCGGTAACGCTCCCGCAGAACCTGGCTGCGCTCGTCGGGCTGTCCTCGCGGATAGAGGAACTGGCGGTCAGGGCTGTGGTGGAAAAAGACCCGGAAAAAGTTTTTGCGGCGATTCTGTTCGATCCCCTTACCGCAAGCGTCTGCAGCATGGATGAAATACATCGCATGGTGAAGGAGATGTTTGAGCAGAACGCGCCGTATCTGGGGTATTTTAAGACCCCAATAAAATAAGGAGGCCAGAAAGATGAAGAAACTGTTGGTATGTTTGTTGGCGGCCGTGATGGTGCTGGGGATCGCGGGCTGCGGAAGCCCCGCGGGCGAATCCCCCCAAACCTCCGGCTCGACGGAACAGGTCGTGCTGACCTTCTGGGCGCATCAGGAGGCATGGAATACCTCCTATCAGAACATCGCGGATGCCTATATGGCGGAGCATCCCAATGTGAAAATACAGTTCGAATTCTTCCCGTACGACGAGTATGAAGCGAAGATGCAGACGTCGCTGATCGCTACCTCCAACAGCGCCGACATTTACGAGCTGTGGGGCGGCTGGGCAATCGATTTTGCGCCGAGCGGCGCGCTTGCCGAAATCCCCGAGGAGATGGCGACAGAGGTGCGCAACGACTCGTATCCCTCCACCATCGGTTCACTGGAATACGAGGGCAAGCTTTACGGTCTGCCGATGGAATTCAACATTGAGTGCGGCGGCATGTTTGTCAACCTGCACCTGCTGGAACAGAACGGCATGACCATCCCGACCACGTGGGATGATCTGGTGGCGGATGCGAAGCAGGCGTCTGTGTGGAATGGCAATGAAATCAGCGTCCGCGGCTTCGATTTCGTCAACTGGGATTCGGTGACGTACCTCTGGACGTCGATGATACTCTCCTCGGGCGGGCAGTACCTCAATGACGACGGCACCTTTAACTTTACTTCCCCGGAAGCCAAGGAAGCCTTTACGGTGCTGGCGAACCTCGTCAACGAGGACAAGGTGACGGATCTGATGGGCCTCACGGGCGGCGGAGACATGGAAGGCTACCAGATGCTCTTTGCGGATCAGGCGCTGTTTGTGCCGCGCGGGCCGTGGCCCATGGCGGAAGCCAAAGAGACGTTTGAACTGACCTACGGTACGGACTTTACGTACGCGGCACTGCCGTGGTACGGAGATACACCGGCGTTCGCGGCGGAGACGGGCTGGGCGCTGGCGGTCAACGGCAACAGCGAGAAGAAGGATGCCGCGTTCGATTTCCTCAAGTACTTTTACAGCGACGAAGTGTTGATGCAGCACAATATCTACTGCTCGATGATACCGCCGAAGAAATCCGTCGCGCAGGATCCGGCGCTGCTGGAGGCGATGCCTTTCCTGGAGCCGCTTGTAAAAATACTGGACGATGCGCAGTATATCGGCTATTTCAATACCGATGTATTTAAGGAAGCCATCAACAATACGTTCGTCGATTACTGCTCCGGCGTGTATGGAAGCGTGGACGAAGCGCTGACGCATCTGCAAACCGAATTAAACGATACTATAGGCTAAAATCAGTGCCGGACAAGGGGAGAGGCGGAAGTCTCTCCCTGCTTTCCGGCGCGGTGGCTGCGGGGAGGCACCATGAAAAATAAGAAGTTTGTTTCGGCGATAATGACTCCCACTTTTCTGTATTTAGGCCTGTTCATGTTTGTGCCCATACTGGGCAATATCGCGGTTTCATTCATGGACTACAACCCGCTGAGAACAGATAACGCCTTCATCGGGCTGGAGAACTATGCGCGGATGCTGGGCGACGACTCGTTTTACAAGGCGCTTGGCAATACCCTGGTGTTTGTGGTAATTACGGTGGCGCTCAATATCCTGCTGTCGCTGACCATTGCCACGCTCATCAGCCAGCTGAAGTCCAACAAAACACGCAGCTTTTTCCGGATGATCGCATTTCTGCCGTGCATCGCGCCACTGGTGGCGTCCAGCGTGGTCTGGCTGCGGAGCATATATCCCACGCAGTCCGGCCTGCTGAACATGATCATCAAGGCGTGCGGCGGAGGCGCGATTAACTGGCTGGGCAGCGCCGATTACCTGATGATTGCGGCAGTAATATTTACGCTCTGGGCAGATATCGGATATAACATCATACTGTTTTCGGCAGGCATCGACGGCATCCCGGGCGAGTTTTATCAGGCGAGCAGCCTTGACGGCGCGGGCAGGTGGAGACAGTTTAAAAAGATTACGCTTCCGCTGCTGGGCAGAACCACGGCCTTTGTGCTGATCATGACGCTGATTTCCCACTTCCAGATGTTCGCGCAGTTCAACGTGCTGGCTTACCGGGGAACAGGGCCGCAGGAATCGGGTTTGGTGCTTACCAGCTACATATACAAAATGGCGTTTGAACAGAAGGAAATGGGATACGCCTCGGCAATATCGATGGCGCTGTTCGTCATCATACTGATCATCACGCTGATACAACAGCGGCTGAGCAAAGTGGACTGGGAGTACTGATATGAAAAGAGACAGACTGAATCGGCTAATTATCGTGCTGATACTGCTGGTATTTGCGGCGGTAGTGGTGCTGCCTTACCTGTGGATGATGTCCAACTCCTTTAAATCCACCAAGGAGATACTGACCGAACCGGGCAACATACTGCCTGCGGATCCCACGCTTTCAGGGTACGAAAAGGTATTGACGAAGGCGCCGTTCTTCAAGTGGCTGCTGAATTCGCTGTTCATCACTACGCTGAGCACCGCGGCGGTGCTGTTTACAAGCTCTCTGGTGGGATATATATTCTCCAAATATTCGTTCCGAAGCAAGAAGACCGCCTTTATGATGCTGCTGGCCACGATGATGGTGCCCGCGCAGGCCGTGATGATACCGACGTTTATCATTATCAACGGCATCGGACTGTACAACTCCGTCTGGGCGCTGATAGTGCCCGCGCTGTTCAGCGTGTTCGGCATCTATCTATGCAAGCAGTTCTGCGATGAAATTCCCAAGGAGCTGATGGAGAGCGCAAAGATAGACGGTGCGGGGGACATGCGCATCTACTTCAAAATCGTACTGCCCCAGATTCGTCCCGCTATCGGCGCACTGGGAATATTCACCTTTCTGGATAAATGGAATGATTACCTGAGCCCGTTGATATACCTCAATTCTTCCGACAAAATGACGCTGCCGCTGGCGCTGTCCTATTTCAACCAGCAGCATCTGACGGATCTGTCGGCTACGATGGCGGCATCCGCGCTGATCATGATACCGGTGGCCATCGTATTCATCATCTTCCAGAAGCAGTTCATCAAAGGCATTTCAATTACGGGAATGAAATAGACTCTACGGGCAGGGAGGGAACATATGAAACCCGGGAAAGCAATCGGCTGGGCGGTGACCATCATGCTGGTGTTATCGGTAATGACGGCGTGCGGCGGACAGAATGCCGAAACGGCAAGCGCTGAAAGCACGGGAACGCAAAGCGCACCGGCGACTTCCGAGTTGACGGGCGCGGCGGATGGTGCCGTTTACTACGTCGCGACGGACGGCAGCGACAGCAACCCCGGAACGCTGGAGCAGCCATGGCGGACGATACAGAAGGCCGCCGATACGGCGGCGGCAGGCGATACCGTGTATGTTCGCGGAGGCACCTATAACGAGAAGGTGGTATTTCCGGTATCCGGACAGGAGGGCGCTCCCATCACGTTCAGCAGCTATAAAGACGAAGTTCCGGTGCTTGACGGCGAAGGGATTGAGGTGTCGGGGGATGATACCGAAAACGCACTGCTTGCGATTGCGGATAAAAGTTATATCCGTATTCAGGGCTTCAGCGTGACGAACTACGTATCGGATACCGCGTGCGTTCCGGCGGGCATCCGCGTAATGGGCGCGGGTACGGGCATAGAGATATTGAATTGCAGGGTGTACGGAATTCGTACGACCTATACGGACGAGGAAGACATGGACCGCAACGCGCACGGCATCGCCGTATACGGCACAAACGGCGATGCGCCGCTGGACGGCGTCGTCATCGACGGCTGCGAGGTATACGACAATACGCTGGGTTGGAGCGAGTCTGTGGTGCTCAACGGCAACGTGACCAATTTTCGCGTAACGAACAACCGAATACACGACAACGACAACATTGGAATCGACTTCATCGGTTTCGAGGATACCGCGTCGGCCAACGATCAGGCGCGCGACGGCGTGTGCAGCGGCAACGAGGTATGGAACATCTCTTCGGCGTCCAACAAAGCGTACGCGGGCGACATCTGCGCCGACGGCATCTACGTGGACGGCGGGAGAAACATCATCATCGAACAGAATCGCGTTTGGAACTGCGACATCGGCATAGAGGCTGCCAGTGAGCACGGAGGAAGAACCACGGAATATATCACCATTCGTAATAATGTAATCTACGGCTGCAAGGCAGTGGCCGGCATCGCGTTCGGAGGATACGACGAGGAGCGCGGCAGCGCAGAGCATATCCTGATTTACAACAATACGATGTACGATAATACGCCCAATATTCTGATACAGTACTACTGCCAGTCGGACACCAACGTAATCCGGAACAACATATTCTGGAAGGGCGTCGATTTTGAGGGAGATACCTCCAACATCGTGATATCCAATAACTTAACGGAGGATCCGCTGTTTGCGGACGAAGCCGCGGCGGACTTTCATCTTACAGAAGGTTCCCCGGCGCTGGATGCAGGCGCTGCGGATGAAAACTGCGGGGGGCTTGACATAGAAGGCAAACCGCGCTTGGCGGGCGGCACTGTGGACTGCGGGGCTTACGAAAGACAGTGACAAAACGGATACCGCTGACACAATCGCGGCGCGCCCGGTTTATCCGGGCGTTTTGCTGCACTGCTTCAGTTTGCCTTGACACAGGTGCATACGGCTCAGTATGATAAAGCAATACAGATGGCCGGACGAAAGGAGCGCGGAATTGAAACCGATTGATTTGAAGGGGAAGACCGCTGTGGTAACGGGGGGCGCAGGGCAGCTGGGACGCGGAATTGTCCGGGGGCTTGCACAGTGCGGAGCGAACGTGGCGATAGCCTATTACTCTCAGCAGGTCTTTGCGCAGACGCTGGCCGAGGAAATCATGTCTGAATGGGGCGTGAAAGCCATTGCGTGCCGGGCGGATATCACCGACGCCGGCTCCATTGCGACGCTTAAAGCCTGTGTTAATGAGGAACTGGGGCCGGTGGATATCGTCGTCAACGACGCCGTGGTTCAGTACGATTGGAAGAGTGTGCTGGAACAGCCCCTCGCGGATTTTGATTCGCAGTACAAATCCTGCGTACTGCAGGCGGTGCTGATGGCAAAAGCGTTCGTGCCCGATATGATGGAGCGGCGCTGGGGGAGAATCGTTGCCATCAACACGGAATGCGCGATGCAGATGTTTCCCAGCCAGTCCGCGTATGTGGCGGGGAAGCGCGGCATGGACGGCGTATACCGAGTGCTGGCGCGGGAGGTTGGCCCGTATGGCATCACGGTCAATCAGGTTGCGCCCGGTTGGATACTCACGGACGACTGCCGGGATACGGACGGCACGGAGAGGAACATCGGACAGGATTTCGCATATGTCGAAAGGGTTCCGCTGAAGCGTCGCGGCACGGAAGAAGATATCGCCAATGCGGTGTGCTTTTTCGCGTCAGACCTCGCGGCGTTTATTACGGGGGTATATTTGCCTGTATCGGGCGGCAATGTAATGCCCTGCATTTAACGGACGAAACCGAAAGCATATCTGCGCATTTTGGTCGTCTGGACATGTTTTTTTGCCGCAGCAAAAATACTCAAAAAGTGGATGCGCATACATACCGCATCAATTCGTGCGCATATTGCATATATGGCTAATTTACGATATATTAATGCATGGAATCATTATAAATTTTCTGTTTGGCAGGTATTAATATGGCGAAAAGAGATGGGCGGCTCATAAAGCTGCATGCCCTCAACGCAATGTTCCCGTATATGTTTCGGACACGGACGGAATCGCTGGTCTATTTCAGCACGCAGCTCGATGTGGAAAACCTCCTTGCATACATTGAGAGAAAGAAAAGCGAAGGGGTAGAGCTTAAATTCTTTCAGCTGTTTGTTGCCGCGGTTGTAAAGCTCTTCAAGGAGCGCCCGCACCTTAATCGGTTCGTATCCGGGCGCAGACTTTACCAGCGCAACGATATCAAGATCTCCTTCATTGCCAAAAAGGCGGCGTCGGACGAGGGCGAGGAGACCAACGTGGCGCTGACGTTCAACGAGGACTCGAAGTTTGAGGATGTTATCGGGCAGCTGAAGCGCGACATCAAAATCGCGAAATCCGATGACGCGAAGAAGGACGACGACAAGCTCATCGAATCGCTGATGAAACTGCCGCGGTTTATTCTGAGAATGCTGTTTGCCCTGCTGCGCTGGATGGATTTCTATTTTAACATGCCCAGATCATTTACCGATGTGGACCCGCTGCGCTGTAGTGTTTATATTGCCAACTTGGGCAGCATAGGCATTGAAGCGCCGTTTCACCACCTGTTCGAATGGGGAAACTGCTCCATGTTTCTCGCCATCGGAAGGATAGGTTATAAGCCCGTGGCGCTTGAGGACGGTACGCTGACCACCCGCAAAATGGTGGAGGTCAAGGTTACGCTGGACGAACGCGTCGCGGACGGCTTCTATTTTGCGCGATCCCTGGAGCTGATGGAAAAGTATCTGAAGAACCCAGAATCCATCGAAAACATGTAAGCGAGGCGGATACAATGGATAATGGTATTTATACGGGCGGTAAGATTAAAAAGCCGTGGCTGAAGTTTTATGGAGAAATCCCCGAATTTACCGATGTGCCGGATCTCACGATGTACGAGCTGCTTCGCGACATTGCAATCAAATACCCCGACAAGACCGCGATGAACTACATGGGCGCGGAAATTTCGTTCAGGAAGCTGCTGTCGATGGTGGATGCGTGCGCCGCTTCGTTTACGGCGTATGGCGTAAAGCCGGGCGAATGTGTGCTGCTCTCGATGCCCAACATTCCCAACGCGCTTTTCTTGTTCTATGCGCTCAATAAAATCGGCGCGCGCGTCGCGATGACGCACCCGCTCTATTCTGCCAGTGAGCTTGCGCAGTACGTGAAGGAGACGGACAGTGTTTGGTGCGTTACGGTGGACATGTTCTACGATCGGTTTAAGGATATCCTGAGGCCTGACCAGAAGCTGCTGATTACAAAGATATCGGACTTTCTGCCCGGCACCAAACGGCTGCTTTTCAATGTCATCAAGGGCGGCGAAAACAAAATCCCCGAGGACGACAGGGTGGTATTCTGGAAGGACTTCCTGAAGAAATCCGAAGGAGCGGAAGGCTCCTATCAGCGGGCAATCGATCCCAAGGAAGGCGCGGTGGTGCTGTTTTCCGGCGGCACGACGAATATGCCCAAAGGCATACTGCTGTCGTCCTATAACTTCAATGCGCTCTCGGCTATTATCGCGCCTTTCGCGAAATTCACCTGCGAAGACAGTGTAATCGCGATACTGCCGGTGTTTCACGGATTCGGGCTGGGCATCTGCATCCATTCCATACTGTGCAATGGCGGTACGCTGTTCCTGGAGCCCAAATTCGGTACGAAGATTTATATAGACAGCCTGAGAAAACACCAGCCGACGTTCATTGCGGGTGTACCCACGATGTTCGAAGCCATGCTGCGTGACAAGAATTTTGAAAAGGTTCGCTTCGACCGGCTGAAGGCTATTTACAGCGGCGGTGACAGCCTTTCGCCGGAGCTTAAAGCCCGCTTCGACGAGCGGCTGAAGGCGCAGGGCAGCAAGGTGGAACTGGCGGAAGGATACGGATTGACGGAGACTGTGACGGGCTGTGTGCTTACACCTCCCGGCCTATACCGACGGGGCGCCATTGGCATCCCGATGCCGGGCATGCTCGCCAAAGTCGTGGATATGAAGACCAAAGAGGAACTGCCCTGCGGGGAAGCCGGTGAAATCGCACTCTCCGGGCCGACGCTGATGATTGAGTACATCAACAACCCGGAGGAAACCGCCAAGACCATACAAACGGATGAAAACGGCATACGCTGGCTCTATACGGGCGACATCGGCACCATGGACGCGGACGGATACCTGTTCTTCAAGAGCAGGGAAAAACGCATGCTTAAGGTTTCCGGAGTCAGCGTGTATCCCATGCAGGTAGAGCAGGTGCTGGAAATGCACGACAGCGTATTCCGCGCGTGTGTCGTGGGCGTGCCGGACGATTATCAGATGACGAGCGTGAAAGCGTACGTGGTGCTGGAGGATGCGTCGCAGGCGACGGACGAAACCAAGAAGGCACTGATGAAGCACTGTGCCAAACACCTCATCAAATGGAGCGTGCCTCGCGCCATCGAATTCCGGGACAAGCTCCCCACGACGCTCGTGGGCAAGGTGGAATACAGCGCGCTGGAGAAATCCTGCATTACGGCGGAGGACCTGGCGCTGGAAGAAGGCTGACAAGAAAGATTCGGTTCTTCATCAGGATTTGCATAAAGCCCGGTTACCCGGGCTTTTTTGATGCCGCTCATAACATTTCATTTACATATTGGTAACAGCGCAGTTGTGATACTGTGATAAACTGAAAAATCATGGTATGCTGGTGGCCGGAGGTGAGGGAATGTCCGCTAACAGAATTCTCGTCGCGGAAGACGACAAGGCAATCGCGGATTTTATCGCGGCCAATCTGCAGTACACCGGTTACGAGTACGCGGTTTTTGCGGACGGCGGCGAAGCCGCGGCGCATCTGGAACAGGAACACGCCTTCGATCTGGCGCTGCTGGATATCATGCTGCCCGGTATGGACGGATTCGGACTGATGCCGTACATGCAGCGCTATAATATTCCCGTCATATTTCTCACCGCGAAAACAGACGTCGCTTCAAAAATACAGGGGCTTCGCGGAGGTGCGGAGGATTATATCGTCAAGCCTTTCGAGGTGCTGGAGCTTTTGGTTCGCATCGAGAAGGTGCTTCTTCGAATGGGAAAGCTGGATCGCGTGCTGAAGTTTCAGGATATTACCGTCAATCTGGACGAACATACCGTCACGTGGTGTGCACATTCCGTGCCGCTGACGCCGCTGGAGTTTGAGCTGCTGGCGATGCTTGTGCGGTACAGAAACCGCACGCTCCCGCGCGAGCGGCTCCTCAACGAGATATGGGGGGTGGATTTTGTGGGCGGCACGCGCACCGTGGATGTACACGTCGCGCAGCTGAGAAAGAAGCTGGGGCTGCATGAAGCCTTGAAATCCATTCCAAAAATAGGCTACCGGCTGGAGGACATATGAAGCTGTGGCAGAAGATAACGCTCATCTGCGCCGCCGTGCTGATGCTCATCGTTGGGGTGTGCGGCACGCTGATGCTCCTGCTTTCCAGGAATGCCATACTGAAGCTGACGCTGGACAACGTACTTTCGGCGCAGATGAACCTTAACACCTCGTTCATACAAATGGTTTCCTATTACGGCGACAACGGTGCCAGCCCGGTGGCGAAGCGCTCCATGGCGCAGTATTGCTTCACGCGTTTCGCGGAAACGGGTGCGGTTCTCGTGGGAGACGGAGAGACCATCTGCTCGGATGTTACATTGCAGCCGGAAGCAATACTGCCGCTGCCCGATACGGAAGCAGTCGACGGAGAGCAGCAATACTATACGGGTGTCGTGAGCGGCAGGCATGTCGTGATTGCGGGCAGTCAGACGCGCATTCTCGGAGGTTCATACGCTGTCTACGTGGTGCGTGACATTTCCGCCGTGTATGAGGAGCTCGCGGCGATGCTTGTGCGGTTTATCATCATTGGTGCCGCGGGCATTGCGCTGGGCGCGGGGCTCACAGTTATCCTAGCGCGGCACGCCGCGAAGCCGCTCGGACGACTGGCGCAATCAGCGCGTCGTATCGCGAAAGGGGAGTACGCGGAGCGGGCGGTGGTGGCCGGGCGGGATGAGACGGCGGTACTGGCAACGGACTTCAACGCCATGGCGGAAGCGGTTCAGCGGCATATCGCACAGCTGGAAGAAACCGCGCAGCGCCAGCAGCTCTTCATCGCAGGACTCACGCATGAGTTTAAGACGCCGCTGACCTCCGTTATCGGGCATTCGGAAACGCTGCTGTATACACGGATGGCGGAGGAAGCCGCGGCGAATTCACTGAATCACATCAGGGAGCAATGCGGCTGGCTGGAGCGGCTGACGCAGAAGCTTCTGGCACTTGTCACGCTGGAGCAGGACATCACGCTGAAAGAAACATCCGTAGATGCGCTGCTGGAGGCGGTGCGGATAAGCACCGAAGAAGCGATGCGGCAGCGCGGCGTGACGCTGAAAACCAAATGCGAAACAGACTTTCTGCGGATGGATTCTGACTTGATGCGGAGCGCGCTTGTCAACCTGGCAGAAAACGCGGCGAAGGCATCCGCACCAGGGCAAACGGTTTTGATTCGGGCATACGGCAATACGCTGGCAGTGAGCGACGAAGGCAGCGGCATCCCGCGGGAAGAGATTCCGCACATCACGGAACCGTTCTACCGGGTGGATAAATCGCGCAGCAAGCGCAGCGGAGGCAGCGGGCTGGGGCTCGCGCTCGTTCAGCGCATCACCGATGCGCACAGGGCACGGCTGGAAATTGAGAGCGCGCCCGGAGCGGGCACGACTGTGCGAATCGTATTTCCGCAATAACAATTTCATTACAAATTGATAAAGCCTTTTCTCCCGCGCTGTGGGATGATGCGGGAAAAGGAGGACGCTCATGAAACGGACAATTGCATGGATAGCGGCTGCGATGCTGCTGCTTGGGCTAACCGGGTGCCAGAAAACGCCGGAAAACCCCATAGTCACAGGGAAAAACGTGGACAACCTTATCGATATGGCTACGCAAAGCGAAGTCAACGCGACGCCTGCGGCTTCCGGTCCGGATAATCGCGCGATACTCGCGGCAAAGCTCGGCGTGCCGGAACGCTATATCACGGACGAGAGTTTTTCTGACGGCAGCCTGACTCTGTCAGCTGACGCCGAAATTGTACTTCCGAATGTGACCGCCCTGCCGGTGCTGCGCATCAAGCCTGCGGATTTTTCTCAGGAGATGGCGGGCCGCATGTATGACTATCTGGTAGGGGATACGCCGATGTTTCAGCAGGTGCTGCGGCTGACAAAATCGCAGATAGAAGAGGATTTGGTTGGCTGGCGTCAACGGCTGAGCGACCCCGAAGTCGGGGAGGACGGCAAGGCACAGGCAAAAGAGCAGATAGCCATATTGGAGGGCGCGTACGACGGCGCACCGTATGCGTTGGAACTGACGCCCGGGGATTCTACGCTGGGTGCGTGGCCGGAAATCAACTATCAAACGGGAGAGGTAATCTGCGAATACAATGGTGTCAATCTTGCCGAGATACCTGGGCTGAACGTGCGGAAAGGGAAGCAGTTCTCTATCAGAAACAACAATCCGGACGGCGAGGTGATTGTAACAGAGAATGTGGGAGGCTGGACGGTGACGGACACCGCGTCGCAGGGTGCTTCCTTCAATTATTACAACTACGATTTGATAGAGGACGACGAATTCGGCGCAATCGCTGAAACGGTCAACGCTGACAGCCTGACGGACAGGCCGGAAAGCATCGGAGGATTTTCGTATCAGGACGCAATCGATATGACGCAGGAATTTCTCAATGCGTCGGGAATAGAGGACATGCAGATAAGCAGCCTGACGATGCGGCTGATGCTGCCGGATTCGTATATCGATACGTTCTATGGAAAGGATACAACGCCATCGGCGCAGCAGGAGATATCGGAAGCCCTTCGCAACGGAGATTATGATGACAAAGCAACGGGAGTCGTTATCGGACTGGAGCTGACGCGGAAGGTGAACGATATTCCGCTGACAGCCAGCCAGGGCGGCAGCTTCGTAGACAGCGATGATATGTTTTCGAAGCAATGGGTGTATGAGCGGTTTGACATTGAGGTATGCAGCGAAGGCATTCGCAGCGTGTACTGGATATCGCCCTACGAGGTTACAGAGACGGTGACGGAGGATGCCACGCTGTTGTCTTTCGACGCGATTGCGGAAGTATTTGCGACCATGTACCGCGTGAGTTACGATGCGAGCGGAAGCAATATGGCAGGCAACGTCACGCGTGTGACACTATCTTTGCGGCGTATCATGGAGCAGGACAACATATACTCAGGACTTTTCGTACCCGTCTGGGACTTCTACGGATCCATAACGGTATCCTACCCCGAATACCCGGGGGAACCTCCGCGGGAATGGATGTCGGACGAGCCGCTGCTCACCATCAATGCCATAGACGGCACTATCATCGATTTGGACAGAGGATACTGAGTATCCCTGAATTTCGCCCGGAGGCATCCGTGTCTCCGGGCTTTTCTATTTACAGCAAAGGAATGGGCAGCCTCTGCTAAGTTTTACAGAAGGGTTTCAGATATTACGGAAATATTAATCTGGTTAACCGTAAGCTGTTGACAAGCACAAATTTGTCTTATATAATTAAGACAAATATCTCATGATAATGAGATATTCACTACGTCAATGGGCGGTGAAAAGTATGGAAAAGAAGCTTCTGGATGCGGAATGGACGATACTGCGGGCGTTATGGGCGCAATCGCCGCGTTCAATGCGGGAAATCATCGACGCGGTGCAGGCGGAGGAGCCGGATATCGGCTGGCAGTATAAAACGTATCATTCCTATTTGCGTATCATGCTTGAAAAAGGGCTGATTCGCTGCGAAGACAAGAACAAGCGGGACAAGCTGTATTTTCCGCTGATATCGCGGGAGGACGCGCTGCGCTCGGAAGGAGAGACGCTGCTTTCACGCATCAGCGCGGGCTCCATGGGCGCGCTTGTGGCCACGATGGCAGAAAGCGGTCAGCTGTCTGACGCGGACCGGGAAGCGCTGGCGGCGCTGGCGGCACGGCTGGAAAGAGAGGATGGTGAACGGAAATGACGCAGGATGCTCTGACGGCGCTGTGGGTTAACGCGGCGGTATTCACGGTGCTGATGGGAGTAATGCTGGTGGTGCGCGCACTGTTCAAAAAGCGGATTTCCGCCGTAATGCAGTACGCGCTCTGGGCGGTCGTTATAGTGAAGCTGCTTCTGCCGTTCGGGTTTGAGAGCAGCTTGAGCCCGTTTGGTTTGTTTAAAACGCAGGAAGCGCCCCAGACCGTTTCCGAACACAATACTGCGTCAGCCGCAGAAATCGGGGCAATTTCGGAAAGCGGCGTGCAGCAGCCCGAGGCTGAAGCGGTGTATCCGACGGCCCCGCAGACGGAGCGCGTTGCGGCGGACGTAAAGGCAAAGCAGGAGACTTCTGCGAACACCGCTGAAGCTGAAGTTGGGAAACCGCAGCAGCTGCTGCCGTGGACATCGTGGCTGCTGATAGCATGGGCGGCGGGTGCTCTCGCCGTGGGTATCGTGCAGGCTTTGGGCGCGCGGAACCTGAGAAGGCGCGCAATCCACGCACGGCTGCCGCTGCCGCAGCGCATGGCGCATATTGCAGGCGAATGCATGCGGGAGCTGGGCATGAAACGCGGCGTGGCCGTGGTGCTGCAATCCGCGCTGAAGACGCCTGCGGCGATAGGTGTTCTTAAGCCTGTGCTTGTGCTGCCAGAGGACGCGGCGGAACGCACGGACGAGCAGCTGCGCCACATCTGCCTGCACGAACTGACCCATGTGAGATACGGGGATTTGATCGTTGTTGCGCTGATGGGAATTTTGCGGGCGGTATACTGGTTCAATCCATTCACATGGCTGGGTATTTCCCTGATGCGGCACGACATGGAGGCCGCGTGTGATGCACGTGTGCTGCTTCATATCGGCAGCGGCGCAAGGCATCAGTATATCGGCACGGTGCTGCACTTCGCGGGCCGCGAAAAGGATACGCGGCTGATAGCCGCAATGGGTATGGCGGACAGCCGTATGCCGATGGAGCGGCGAATACGCTCGATGTTCAGGAAAACCCGCACCGGAAGTGCGGCGAAAGCAGCGGCACTGGGTATGGCCCTGCTGATGCTTTCGGCGAGTGTCCTGACGGCATGCCAGCCCACGCCGGAGGTGCCTGTCGTGGCGGGCAAAAACGAAGGTGCGCTGGAGAGCGCACTCGCGGCGGCGCCTTCTGAAAACGCGGCTCCTTACGAAGCGCCGGATCGTCTCACCATGGATATCGACGTGCCGGTGGACAATTACAGCATCATATTTGACGCGGATGTAGTGGTACCGGATCAGACGGTTTACCCGGTATACACCGTAGAAATGGCAAAGATTACGCAGCAGCAGGCGGATACACTGCGTCTTGCGCTGCTGGACGGACAAACACTGTACAAGCAGGGTGAATACCGCAGCCGGGATGAGATTCAGCGCAGCATCGACAGCTACGAATGGCAGCTGCAGGAATCCATCGACGACGGCTATCAGGGACTGGTGGACAGCTATACGGAGATACTGAAGGAACTGTATGCCGAGTACGCGCGCACCCCGGAGAATCTGACGCTTGAGGAAGCGGATACTACGCTGGAGTTCCATGAGGAATACGCCGAGCCTTTCATGTATGGCTACACCGAAGTGCCGGTCGGAGAAGACGGATATCGTGTGGAATGGACGGAGGAAGGGCGCCAGAAGGCCATTGCGGATGGGTGCTCTTCGGTGTACGGCATATGCTGGATGGAAAGCGGCCGCAAGATGGAGTTCTCTGTGCGAAACGAGGCAAGCTCGTCAAGCGTTTACTTTGGGTACGCGGAAGGGAACGGCGTGTACAACCAATGCAATACCTGCACGCTGGATGACGCCATCGAACAGGGCAATGCGCTTCTGGCTGAAGCCGGGATGGATTTTTCGCTCGTCAGCGCGGAAACGGATACGAGTACCATCGACGATAATGGGAATGAGGTTCCCGAGTACAACCGTTTCCATACACTGACTTACAAACGTAACCTGCCGGGGGTGATTCTCGATAATATCCAGAGCGTAGTAACGCAGAATCTGGCGCAGCACAATATGGGGGAACCGGGATACAACGGCCTCGTGCCATATCCGGAGACTATCACGATGAGTATCGACGATTTTGGTTTCATCCGGTTCCAGTGGTCCCAGCCTCTGGAGATTACGGCGACGGAAAGCGCCAACGTACCGCTTATCCCGTTTGATGAGATCAGCAGCCGTATTGCCTCGCAGATCAAAATTCAGACGATGTGGGATGAGGAAGCGGATGAATATGAGGCGGAGTGGATAGAATCCCGGCGGCTCGAGGTCACCAAGATCGTGCTGTCGTACCTTGTGGTTGCTAAGGCGGACGACTTCTCAAGCTTCTACTACATTCCGGTGTGGAATGTTTGCGGCGACCTGTATTACCGCTATAAACCGGATTACCTGGAGCATCGGAAAGGCGGGGGCTTCATACTGGACGAGAACAATGAGCGCAAGGCTACGATGCAGTATGTCGGCGATACGTCGGATCACTCGCTGCTCACCATCAGCGCCATTGACGGCACGGTAATCCCGCGCGGGATGCATACATGAAAAAGCTTCGCCTTGGAGCTTAACGGTATCAGACAGCGAAGCAGCAGCAGACAAGTCTGTTTACAACTTGCTTACAAGATGATGACTATTTGAACGAAAAGAAACGCTATGATACGAATGGCTGCGGCGGAGGACGGAGGTGAATCTGCCGCAGCATCCCGGGCGGATATGCGGATGGTGGTGGAATTTATCTGTGGGGGTACACATGAGCCATCCGAAATTTAAAGCAGGACGCCGCCGATACCGGCTGAGCGGCGGAAAAATGGCGGCAGCGCTGCTGGCGCTGGGGGTATTTGCGGCCTTGATTGTTGCGGCGATACTGCTGCTGCAGGAAAAAGGGACCGTAGCGTTCACGGCTGAAACGGCAACACCTGTTTACAGCGTGGTACAGCTGGAGACAGTATCGCCGTCCGATACGCAGGAGGCATCCGCAAGTCCCTCCGCGAGTAAAAAGCAATGGCTCGTCGTGGTAGACGCGGGACACGGCGATTTTGATCCGGGCTGTATCGGCATTTCGGGGGTTCATGAGGCGGACTTAAATCTCTCCGTTGCGGAATATCTGCAGGAAGCGCTGGAAGCACAAGGGCTGGAGGTTGTAATGACGCGCGAGTCTGACGTGGGGCTGGGGACGACGCAGAACGAAAGCCTGCGCGAGCGCGGAAGGATTATTGTGGAAAGCGGCGCAGACATGGTAATCAGCGTGCATATGAACTCGTTTCCTCAGGATCCGGATGTATCGGGGCCGCTTGTGCTGTTTGCACCCGGTTCACAGTATGGCGAGGAGCTGGCCGGAAGGGTTCAGCATAGCCTCAATGATGCGCTGAGCACAGACGGAAAAGCGCGTTCTCAGGATTTATATGTCCTGCAGCAGGGTACACCGTATGCGGTGCTCGTGGAATGCGGGTATCTGAGCAATGAAGCGGAGGAGCGCAACTTGCAGGATTCGGCTTACCAGCAGCGCATTGCGCAGGCTATCTGCGACGGAGCGATCGCCTATATTTCGCAGGAAGGATAACTGCATCTCGGACATGAAGACCTATGTCATCTCCTCAGACATCCGGCGGGCGCTTTCCACACCGGGCTTTATCGTCAGCATGATTGGTGTGGTGCTGGTTATCGCGTTAGCCTCCGCAGACAGCGTCATTGAGGCGGTGCGCAGCGGCGCACCGCTGGCCAATGGATACCACGCGCAGATTATCATTGACGCATTTTCGTCGGATGGATTCACGCTGGCGCTGCCCATACTCTGTGCGCTGCCGTATACCGCCGCGTTCGTGGACGATATGAAAAGCGGGTATATCAAGCTGTATCTGCACCGCAGCGGCGCGAAGTCGTATGTCAAAGGGAAGATCGTCGCGTGTGCGTTTTCGGGCGGGCTGGCGCTGCTGCTGGGTATTCTGCTGGCCTATGCGCTTTCAGCACTGGTGTTTACGCCGATGGAGCTGGCGCTGGGCGAAGAGGAAGCGACGCAGCCGTACCCTGCCCAGCTGCTGCTGAAATCTGCGACGCTGTTTTTCTCGGGCGCTTTCTGGTCGCTCACAGGCGGTACATTCGCCGCGGCTACGCGAAGCAAATACATGGCCTATGCTTCGCCCTTCATTTTTTACTATGTGCTCATCATACTGCACGAGCGTTACTTTGAGGATTTGTACGTGGTGTATCCCAGGGAATGGCTGCTGCAGTCGGAACCATGGCCGCTGGGCGGTTTCGGCGTGATGCTTCTGCTTGCGCTGCTTTCCGCAATTGTGAGCCTTTGCTTTGCGATTATCGCGGGAAGGAGGCTGGAAAATGCGTAAGCTGCGCCAGTCGTTCTCCGTCGCCGCGTACAACTTCCGCCAGTGGCATAAAAATCCGCGCATATTCATCACCTTCGCGCTGGCGTTTATACTATGCTTCCTGCTCTCCGACAAGGCGGTGCGCTTCGCCAAAGAGTATGAGACCACGATGCAGATTGTCGAAGCGTTCGTCTGGACGTTCGGCGACGCCAATTCCATATTGCTGGCATCGCTGCTGCTGATTCTGCTGTTTGCGGACATGCCGTTTATCAATGCCGGAACGCCGCTGTATCTGCTGCGAATAGACCGCACCACATGGCTTTTCGGTCAGGCGCTGTACATCACAATGGCTGCAGCAATCTATATGCTGTTTATACTGGGCTCCACGTCAATTATCTGTATGGGGCAGAGCTTCGTCGGCAACATGTGGAGTGAGACGGCGGCAATACTCGGATATTCGGGCGCGGGCAAAGCGGTGGCGCTTCCCGCGCTCGTCAAAACGCTGGAGATGAGCACGCCCTACGAATGCTTGGCAACCATCTTCCTGCTGATGCTGCTTTACGCGCTGCTGATGGCCTTTCTGATGCTGGCGTTCAACATCAGAAGGGGACAGCTGGCGGGCGTGGTGAGCGTATTTGCGTTCAGCCTGTTTGGTTTTCTGCTGAACCCGCAGCTGTTCAAGACCATTTTCCAGTTGCCGGACGCGCTGATATACAAAGCCAACGTGGCGGTGGGCTGGCTGTCGCCGCTCAACCAGGCGACGTACCATATGCACAACTTCGGCTACGATCTGCTGCCCCGGCTGTGGATGACGTATGCGATTTTCGCCGTGCTGATACTGCTGTGCTTCGCGCTGGCGCTGCGGGCCATCCGAAAGTACAATTTCAACTTCACCGGCACGGAAGGCTAGCCTGCGGCCATTGCAGACTTATGGAACGTATATCTGCGGGGTAAAGATTAGGAACAGGCGTATCGCCCGCTGGCGCAAGGAATGACCGCAAAGAGAGTAGAGCAATTATTGGAGAACCGGATATGAACATTGCCATCAGCATACAGAACGTGACCAAACGCTTCGGAGAGGAGACGGTGCTGACCGATGTCTCTCACAACTTTGAGGAAGGCAAAATCCATGGCATCGTAGGCAATAACGGCAGCGGAAAAACGGTGCTGATGAAATGCATCTGCGGATTTTTGCTGCCCACCAGCGGGAAGATTCTCGTGAATTATAAACAGGTTGGCAAGGACTGCGACTTTCCGGATGATATCGGCATTATCATCGAGACGCCGGGGTTTCTGCCCAATCTTTCGGGTATGAAGAACCTTGAAATCCTCGCGTCGCTGAGAAGAAAAATCGGAAGCGAGACCATTCGAAGAACCATCCGCCGCGTCGGGCTGGATCCGGGAATGAAAAAACCGGTGGGGAAGTATTCTCTGGGCATGCGTCAGCGGCTGGGAATCGCGCAGGCTATCATGGAGGATCCATCCATACTGATACTGGACGAGCCGTTGAACGGACTTGACAAGAGCGGCGTCGCCGATATGCGGGGTCTCATCAAAGAGCTTTGCGGACAGGGGAAAACCATACTTCTCGCAAGCCACAACCAGGGGGATATCGACGCGCTGTGCGATACGGTCTGCGAAGTGGACGCGGGGCTGCTGACGGTGGTGAGGACATGAGCGACTGTATCCGTATGGATAACGTAGTGAAGCTGCAGGAAGGCCGCCGTGTACTCGCGGACGTTTTCCTGCGTGTGAAGCAGGGAGAATGCCTGATCATCAGCGGGCCTCCCGGAAGCGGGAAAAGCATGCTCGCGAGACTGGCCGCGGGGCTGGAAAAACCCAGCGCCGGAGAGGTCTTTGTCCTTGGCAAACCGATGCATGAGATGAGCGAGGATGCCGCCGCCGCGTTTCGTAACCGGCATGTCGGGCTGCTGACGCGGGGAATCGGATTTTTGAATACTCTCACGATGCTGGACAACATCGCCATGCCATTGCTGCTGCGCGGCGAAACGGCTGCGCACGCGCGTAAAAAGGCGAAGGAGTCGTTGAAGGCAATGGGGATGCTGGGCGCAGAGAAGGCGAGTCCGGCGCAGCTTCGGCCGTTGGAGAGGCACAAAGCCGCCGTTGCTCGCATGCTCACGGCACAGCCGGAGGTGCTGCTGCTGGATGATTTTGGCGCGGAGCTTGCGGATACCGATGAACTGGCGGGTATACTGCATGCGTTATGCCGTTTTGAAAGCATTACGGTAGTGGAACTAACCAGCGCGAAAAAAGGATTGATCTGCGGCGACAGGGAGCTGACGCTTGGCAGGGGCAAAATTCAGGAGGAAACGACATGAAAAAAAGGTGCGCGCTGCTCGCGGCATTGCTGCTGCTGACAGCGCTTCCGGTACAGGCGCTGGCTGCGGAAGAGGAGACGGCAGTTCGCCTTACCATAGATAATGCGCATGTATACAGCGGCATGGACAAGGCCTATCAGGATGGATATACGCCAACAGTGGAAAACGGCGTTGCGAAAATCGTGCTGCCTCTGCTTGCGAACGGCGAACTGTCGGGCAGCAAAATCACCGTCACTCCGGGTCTTGGAGATACGTCATCCTCGCCATTTGTATTTAAAAACTATGAAAAGACGGTACCGCTTCAGGACAATCCGGTGGGAGACGGTACCACGACGGTTTCCTCCTATCTGGTGGTACTGGAGCTTGCGCTGTCCGCAAACCGTGTCAATGGCGTCTATCCCGTGATGGTGGGCATTCAGGCGCAGAGCGGGACGGGTAGCGCGATATCGGCTTCGTTTACCTGCTACGTAACCATATGCGACGGGAAGGACCCTAACGCCGATTCGTCCGCGGAATCTTCTCCGGCAGCGCAGTCACAGCCCAAGGTTATTGTAAGCGGGTACAACGTGAGCGCTTCACCCGTGGAAGCAGGCAGCGAGTTTTCCGTTGCCGTCACGCTGCGCAATACGAGCGAAAAGCGATCGGTAAAAAACATGACGGTGACCGTCACGTGCGAATCCATGAACTTCGTGCTGCTGAATGAAAGCAATGTATTCTATATCAAAAGTTTGGGAAAAGGGGAGACAGAAGAAATAGAACTCCGGTATCGGACTGACCTCGAAACGCCGCCGCAACGGTATGTCATCTCGATTGCCATGGAGTATGACAACAGCGACGCGCAGACGCTGGCCTCGTCCGGCACGGTGCTGGTGGAAGTAGCCCAACCGCTGCGTGTAGAACTGCAAACGCCAAAGGTGGCAGAGCAGGTCAACGCGGGCGATACGATGTCATTGTCCTTTCAGGTGATGAATCTGGGGCGATGCGCAATCTACAATGTACGTGTGGAGCTGGAGGCGCCCGGAATGATACCCACGTCCACGGCTTTCATTGGCAATATGGAGGCAGGCACCTCCGCAACGTCGGAGATGGATGTGTTCATCGGTACCCGAAATATGACGGGTAGCGGTGATGGCGAGGAAAAGTACGGCCCCTCGAGCGGCAACTTCATACTGACATACGAGGATGAGAAGGGTGCTGAATACACACAGGAAGCGGAATTTTATACGACGATAGAAGAGCCGGTAATTGCAGCCTCGTCGAATACCGAACCGGAAGAAACGGAGAAAGCAAGTCAATGGTGGATATCGGTGCTGATTGGCGGTCTGGCTGTAGCATCGCTGACAGTCTTTGTCGTAATCCGCGGCAAGCGAAAAGGAAAAGAGCATGAGGACGACTGAGCTTTTACGCCTTGCGCGAAAGACGCTGAAGGGGCGCTGGGCGGTATTGCCCGCAGCAGGCATTGCCATCGCGGCATTCTGCCTGTGTTTTGCGGGGACGGCAATACTGGGAGTCCATGCGGAGAAATCAGAGCCGTACGAAATCGAAGTCTCCTCGGGAGAGGGAAAAGGCTTGACTGATGCCAACGCCGATGCAGTTGCGAAGATTGAGGATGTGACGGCTGCCACGGCGGTGCTGAAGGTTCCGGTGATACTGAAGGCAGGAACATTTCAAGCGCCGCTGACGCTGACTGGCCTCGATTCGGTGTACATTGAGGAGCGCTTTCTGTATGGCGGCGCATACCCTCCAGACAGTGTGATGCCATACATTGTGCTGAACGAGTCCGCGTGCAGGCAGTTTGCCGTGAAAGAGGGCGATACGGCATCCGAATCTGCGCGCATTGACTGGCTGAACGAAAGCATTGCGGTGGAGATGGGAGAGGACGCCAAGCCGGTTACCGCCAGGGTCTGCGGAATACTGGAGGAACAGGAAGACACGGAGATACCCATGGCGTACGTCAGCCTGGCTTGCGCAAAAGCGTTGCTGAAACAGAGCGGACAGGCGGCGGATTATACCGCCATTCTCGCGCGCGTCACGGATATCGGCTGCGCGGAGAAGGTGTCGGGTGAGATAATGGCACTGGGCTTGACAGTGACCAATTCCACTGCGGAGCTTCAGACGGGGTGGAACCAAAGACTAGAGCAGAGCGCGTATCTCGCCGCAACGGGCGCATTTGGTTTGCTTTGCGCCGGGGTGCTGCTGGCAGCATGGCGAAAGATATCCCGGCTGGAGAATTGTGCTGCATGGGAAACGCTGAAAACGCTGGGCATGTCAGCCCGAATGCAGCGCAGACTGTTTGCAGCTCAGGCAGTGATAACTGCGGTCACAGGCAAGGCAATCGGCATTGCGGTAAGCCTTGCGCTGCCATCCTTTCTATTCGCGGAAGCATCGGAAGTAATGTTCAAGCTGCAGCCTCCGGCGCTTGCCGTATTGATATCGGCCGCTTTGTGCATGCTGACGACGCTGTCTGCATTCGCGTTGGTAAGAGATAATGCCCATATGAGCGGACAGCGGAGTGTGGAGCACTAAAACGTTAAACCTGCGATTCACTTTCATTATGGTAAAAAACACAGATGGATGTTTTCATATCCATCTGAAATTACCATACAAAAGAAACAGTGCATATCTAATATTACGCCGCTAATGTAGCTATATTGGCGCTGTTATCCGCATACAATAAAATTATCAAAATACACTTGACACAAAAGGATGGTTTATGTATAGTGTAGCCATACCAAGTACAACGTTAAACCGCCATGCGGACTCAATGCGAAACCTTCAAGACAAAGTTGTCAGAGAGGGGAAGCCATGATTATCGATTCGCACGCGCATCTTGGGACAGACCGCATTTTCGACGAATACAGAGACGAAAAAGAAATACTCGATACAATGGACAGCAACGGGATTGACGCCACGTTGGTGCAGCCCATGTTCGGCACGATCGATCTGCCGGGCATCCGTGAAAACCACGACAGGATTTTTCGATTTTCGCAGGAACAGCCCCGGCGCATATTCGGGATGATCTCCATGACCCCGCTGATTCACGAAGCCGATTTTTTTAACGAAGCGAAGCGCTGTGTCAAAGAGCTGGGCTTTGTTGGGATGAAGATTCATCCCGTGTGTCATGCGGTAAATCCCGCTTCAAACCTCGGCAGAATGGTATGGGACGTTTGCGGACAGCTGGATATTCCCATCATGATTCATACTGGCGCGGGAATTCCCTTCGCATTGCCGGCCATGACGATAGGGCGTTGCAAGGAGTTCAGGAATGTGAAATGTATTCTGGCGCACGCCGGAATGATCTCCTTCGTGGGAGAAGCGTTTCTCGCCATGGCGGAATGTCCTAACGCTTACGTTGACACCTCATGGACAGCGCCCCATCATATTGAACATTTTGTGCACCTGTATGGTGCCGAGAGGGTCATGTTCGCCGGGGACGAGGCGGCGAATGTGCCGGTGGAAGTAGCGAAATACAAATCGCTAAAATTGTCCGATGACGATGTGGAGCAATGCCTCTGGAAGACGGCAAACGAAGTATTCAGGCTGGGTTTTTAGCGCGCGATCGCGTTGTATCCCTGCCTGTTTTATTTTAATATGGTTTAACGATTTCCTTTTAATATTTGCATTTTGCTACGGGATACGCGGCTTGTTTGCCGTGCCCGCAGGCAAACGGCAGGTTGCGCTGCCGGAATTACAGGTATCCCTAAAAACGTAAAGGAGAAGCCGCAATGAAAAAAACAAGATTGGTCCTGACCCTGGTATTGGTACTGGTTATGGTGGCCAGCCTCGGCGCGTGCGGGAAGGAAGCAGCCAATAAGCCCGGCGCAGGAGGGAAGGCGTTCAAGGTAGGCTATATCGTAGCGGACCTTGAAAACCCGGCGTGGAACGCGCTGGCTACCGGTTTCATCGACAAGTCCAAAGAGCTCGGCATGGAACCTACCGCCGTCAGCTCCAGCGGACAGGCGGCGACGCAGCTGAAAAACGCGCAGGACATGATCGCTGCGGAATATAACGCGGTGGTGGTATCCGGTACGGACAGCTCCAGCGCCAATGCCACGGTGAAAGCGCTCAATGAAGCGGACATCCCCGTATTCATTCTGCACATCAAACCCGATGATCCTACGGCTACGTTCATGGCTATGGGAGACGCGCAGAATACGCAGGGCAACTACGACGCGGGCAAATACCTCGCCGATACCTACAAGACGAAGGGGATGACCGGCACCGCCGCTGAAATCACCATCAGCCTTGCGCGAAGCAATGGCGCGGCCCGTCACGAAGGCTTCAAGAAGGCCATGGACGAGGCGGGTATCGAACTGAAGGACATCAAAGAAGCGATTACGTATACCCGTGACGAGTCGTACAAGTTCACACAGGATCTGCTGACTGCCAACCCCAACCTGTCCATACTGTGGTGCAATTATGACGAAGCGGTGCTGGGCGCGATGAAGGCCATCGAGGATGCGGGCAGGACGGGCGAAATCCTGCTCGGCGGCTTTGACGGTTCGCCCGAGAGCCTCAAAGCGGTGATGGATGGGAAGATCAGCGTGATGGCGGTGCAGCCGCTGTACGAGCACGGGACCCTGATGGCGCAGGAAATCTATGATTACCTCTCAAATGGGACACAGCCTGAAACCTTCTCTACGCCCTGCCCGCTGGTAACGACAGAAAATGCTTCTACGGAAGCCGAGAAGTATCTGTCGGCATGCTTCGGGCCGACCGCAAAATTCCCGGAATAAGAATTATCCGGCACTGGGCCCGCTGTGCGGGAGAGGCAGCTTCTCCCGCACAGCAATCGTTTGAGAAGGAATGAACGAAATGGATTATATTCTGGAAGCCGCCGGGATCAGCAAGTCCTTTGGCGGAATCAAAGCGCTGGATACTGTTGCGTTCAGAATGAAGCAGGGAGAGATCCATTGCCTGGTCGGTGAAAACGGCGCGGGAAAGTCCACGCTGGGCAAGATTTTCGCGGGCATACATGCTCCCGACGAAGGGACAATCACCGTTGCGGGTACGGGATTCACGCACATGACACCCATCCGGGCGAAGGAACTGAAGATTGCGATGGTGACGCAGGAACTAAACCTCATGCCCGATCTCTCCATTGCCGAAAACATATTCATGTTTGAAAAGGAAAGCTATAACGGCACGTTTCTGGACAGGAAGAGGATCAACCAAAAGGCGGAAAAGCTTTTCGGACAGTTCAATCTCTCCAATTTGCCTTCGGTAACCACCAAGGTCGGGAACCTGACGGTGGCGCATCAGCAGATTGTCGAGATCATGAAAGCCATGTCTCAAAAGAATAACATACTCATCTTTGACGAGCCCACCACGGCGCTGTCCATCAACGAGGTGGAGCAGCTGTTTAAGCTGATGCGCCGCCTGAAGGGTGATGGGGTTTCCATCGTGCTGGTTACACACCGCTTCAAAGAAATATTTGATGTAGGGGATCTCGTCACCGTGTTATGTGACGGCAGGATCGTTCGTGAAAGGATACCGGTTAAAGAGCTGGACGAGTTCAAGCTGGTCAAGCTGATGGTCGGGCGGGATATCAAAGATTTCTTCGGAGTGAAAGAGACCATACCGATTGGCGAACCCGTACTGGAAGTAAAAGGGCTTTCCGACGGAAAGATGCTGAAGAACATCGATTTTACGGTGCACAGAAGCGAGATTCTGGGTTTCGCGGGCTTGGTGGGCGCGGGGCGTACGGAGATCATGGAGACCATATTCGGCGTGCGCAAAATGACGGCGGGAGAAATTCTGCTGAACGGGAAGCCCATCCGAAACCGCTCTATTAAAAAAACTGTGCAAAACGGCATTTCTCTCATACCGGAGGATCGGAAGCTGAAAGGGCTCGCGGTCAATCTGCCGGTGAGCTCCAACATCAATCAGGTCAGCATGAACCTGAAAAGAGCGATTCTGGTTCATGAAAGGCAGTTCGCGGATAAAAACAAAGAGATGATAGACAGGCTGAACATTAAAATAAAAGGAATGTCTCAGAGAGTAACCAATCTTTCGGGTGGAAACCAGCAGAAGGTGCTGCTGGGCAAATGGCTGTCGCAGGATCCTTCGGTGTTCATTTTCGACGAGCCTACGAGAGGCATTGATGTTGGGACAAAGACCGAGATTTATGAATTGATAAAGGGGCTTGCCAAGGCTGGAAAGGCCATCGTAATGGTGTCCAGTGAGATGCAGGAACTGATAGCGATATGCGACCGCGTCATTGTAGTAAATGAAGGCAGGATCGTAGCGGAGTTTGAGCGTGAAGAAGCCACAGAACAAAGAATACTGGAAAAAGCGATACCTGGAAAGTGAGTGATGAAGGATGGGCGAAAAGACTTTGACCAACAGGAACCGATGGGCTTTCCTCAAAAACAACAGTATTGAAGCTGCGGTAGGAGGCGTTCTGGTTCTTTTATTCATTATTTTCTCAATAGCGTCCCCGTATTTCTTTAAGGCGACAAACCTGTCGAATGTACTTTACCAGGTGAGCGCCATCGGGATACTTGCGGTGGGGCAGACGATGGTGATACTGACCGGCGGCATCGATCTGTCCATCGGCGGCATTTTCACGCTGTCGGGCTGGATCATGTGCTTTTTGGTACAGCGCGCCGGTCTGGGTGTGGGCTTGGCTGCCGGCTTGAGCGTAGGACTGATAGCAGGCGCCATCAACGCGGTGTTGATATCCTACGCGCGGCTGGAGCCGTTCATCGTCACGCTGGGCACGATGTCCATATTCAACGGCACGGTGTATATCATATCGAACTCGAAAGCGGTGTCCAACCTGCCCGAGATTATGGCCAATATCGACAGATACAGAATTTTCGGCGTGATACCGAGCTACGTGTTTATCATGCTGCTGGTATTTGTGCTGGGGCAATTGTTCCTTTCGTTTACCAAACCCGGGCGGATGATATACGCCATCGGCAGCAATGAGCTGGCGGCGCAGTTCGCGGGAATCCGTGTCAGGTTATACAAGATGCTTCCGTATATCATCACCGGCTTTCTGTGCTTCATCGCATCCTTCGTACAGTCCGCGCACCTGTTGGCCATCGACGCGAACGCGGGTATCAATCAGAACCTGGACAGCATTACGGCGGTGGTTATCGGCGGCGCGAGTCTGCTGGGCGGCAGAGGCTCTCTGGTGGGCACCGCGATAGGCGTACTGCTGATCGGCGTGCTGGGCAACGGGCTTAACCTATTGGGCGTGGGTTCCTATTGGCAGCGCGTCGTTGTGGGCATTATACTGATTGCGGCGGTAGCCATCCAGAGAATGTCCATCATGAGAGAATCCAAATAAACGAATAACGGAGACAGCACAATGACGATTATCACGCGGGAGAAACTCGAAAAGAACAAACTGCCCGGAAGGGTGATTGAGAAAGCGGTCGGCATCGACGCGTATTCCAAATCGATGAAGATGACCATTGGTTTTGCGACGTACAGCATACAGTCGGGCGTGATGGAGCCGCACCAGCATGCGGAGGAAACCGTATTCATCACCCGGTCAAAGGGCGGATGCCTGCGCTTTGGTCCGGAGAAGAACGACCTTCCGAACGCCGTTCCGCTGGCGGAAGGAATGATACTGCACATCCCGGAACTGGAGTGGCACGTATTCGAGTACGACGAGGGCGGCATGGTGGAAATTATGTACATCTATGGGCAGGTGGACAACATCCGGCCCGAAGAAATCAGGAAATAAGGTGAACGCATGTTGTTTAATGGTGAAACCGCAATCATCACCGGCGGCGCTCAGGGCATCGGCAAAGCCATTGCGGAGGAGTTTGCGCGTGAGGGCGCTTTCCCGGTAATCTTCGACATCTCGGAGGAGAAAGGCAGCGCGGCCGCGGAGGAAATCAAGGCAAACGGCCATGGCGCAATGTTTGTGCGGTGCGACGTGTCCAGCGCGAAGGACATCACGCGCGCCGTAGCGGAAACCGGCGAAAAGCGGAATACCATCGATATCCTCGTGAACAACGCGGGCATACTGCACTCCACGCCCGTGGAAGAAATCACGGAGGAGGAATGGGACCGCATGATGGCAGTCAATCTGAAGAGCGTTTTCTTTATGGTACAGCAGGTGCTGCCCTATATGAAGGCGCAGCATAAAGGCCGCGTCGTTAACATCTCCTCACTGGCAGGGAGAATGGGCGGCTTCGCCAACGGGCTGGGATACACGGCGACAAAGGCCGGGATCATTGGGCTGACGTACGGTTTCGCGCGCCGCCTCGCGCCCTTTGGCGTTACCGTCAACGCCATCGCGCCGGGAACGACGGAGACGGATATTCTGAAGGCGTTTACGCCGGAAAGAATCCGGGAGCTCAGCGATTCGGTGCCCATCAAACGGCTGGGCAAGCCGCAGGACATCGCCAACGCGGCGGTGTTTATGGCCTCGGATAAAGCGTCCTTCATGACGGGCGCGGTCGTCGATATCAACGGGGGCATGTTCATGGGCTGACGCCGCGGCGTAACGCGGCAGGGAATGAAACCAATCTGCACGTAAGGGGTGAGAATGTAATGGAATATGACAGCTACACCAAACCGCTGAAAGCGCCTGCCGGGTTGAGCGCCGATACCATGAAGGAGATGCTGCGCAAGATGTGTCTCATCCGGGAGTTCGACACCAAGGTGCGGGAGCTCTGGATGGCCAACAAGATAGCGGGCATTGCGCACAGCTATGTCGGCGCGGAGGCTATCGGCGTGGGCGCATGCGCGGCGCTGCAGCCCGACGACTACATTACCAGCACGCACCGCGGCCACGGGCATACCATCGCCAAGGGCGCCAACCTGAACACCATGATGGCGGAGCTCTTTGGCAAGTACGAAGGCTACAACCGGGGCAAGGGAGGCTCCATGCATATCGCCGACGTAGAGCATGGCATGCTGGGCGCGACAGGAATCGTGGGCAGCGGAATGCCCATCGCCCTTGGCAGCGCGCTTTCGGCCTATGTGCTGGGCAACAGGAAGGTTACCATCTGCTTTCACGGCGACGGCGGTACCAACCAAGGCGTATGGCATGAAAGCCTCAACATGGCGGCGGCATGGAAGCTGCCGGCGGTGTTCGTCATCGAGAACAATCAAATGGCCATTGCGACATGCCTCAACCGGGTGGCGTGCGAGACGGAGCTGTATAAGCGGGCCGTGGGGTACGGCATCCCCGGGGTGCTGGTGGACGGCTTCAACATCTTAGACGTATACGAGGCGGTGAAGGAAGCCGTAGACCGTGCGAGAATCGGGGGCGGCCCCACGCTCATAGAGTGCCGTTTTCTGCGCCTGCTGGGCCACTTTGTCGGAGATGACCAGTGGTACCGGAACCTGGACGACGTGAAGCCTTATTGGGAGAACTGCCCGATAAAACGGCTGAAGGCATACATGGCGGAGAGCGGCATCGCCAGCGCGGAAGAGCTGGAGGCCATCAATGAGAAGGCCGTCGCGGACGTTGCGGAGGCGATACGGTACACCGAAGAGGATTGCACCGAGCCGCCCGCGGAAACGCTCTACGAAGACCTGTATGCCAACGGCGAGATCATCGAGTAAGCGAGGGTGGGAACGATGAGAAAGATAACCATACGGGAAGCCTTGAATGAAGCGATGAACGAGGAAATGGCGCGCGACGAAAGGGTTATCGCGCTGGGCTGCGATATCGGCGTGCGCGGCGGCCCGTTCGCGGTAACGCGCGGCCTGCTGGATCGGTACGGCGAAAAGCGTGTATGGGATACGCCCATTTCCGAGGCGTCATTTACGGGCGCGGGCGTGGGCGCGGCGGCTACCGGGTTGCGCCCCATCGTGGAGATACTGTATTCCGACTGGATTACGCTCGCGATGGATCAGATCGTCAACATGGGCGCGAAGATGCGCTACATGTTTGGCGGCAAGGTCAACATGCCCCTGGTGATCCGCGCGCCCTTCGGCGCGGGCAACTGCTATGCCGCGCAGCATTCGCAGAGCTTCGAAAACTGGTTCAACCATGTGCCGGGCTTAAAGGTGGTTGCGCCCTGCACGCCGTACGATATGAAGGGACTGCTGAAAGCGTCCATTCGGGACGACAATCCGGTGATATTCTTCGAGCACAAACGGGCGTACGCGTTCAAGGGCGACGTTCCGGAAGCGGAAGAGGAGTACGTCGTCCCCATCGGGAAAGCCTCTGTCATTAAAGAAGGGACGGATGTGACGGTGGTGACGTATTCGTATATCACCACCCGGGTCATGAATGCGGTGGCGCAGCTGGAGCGGGAGGAAAACGTTTCTGTTGAAGTCATCGATCTGCGTACCATTATGCCGCTGGATTATGAAACCGTGATGGCGTCCGTCAGGAAGACCCGCCGCTTCGTCGTGGTGCATGAGGACAATGTGCGCGGCGGCATCGGCGGCGATATCATTGCCGAGGTGATTAACCGGGGCTACGACGACCTGAAAGCACCGCCGCTGCGCGTGGGCGGCCTCAACGTCCCCATGCCGTTCAACCGCGGTCTGGAAAATCTGGTGATACCCGACGAAGCGAAAATAAACGCGGCGCTGAAGCGGGTGCTGGCCTACAAATAGGAAGGGAGGAGAGCAACATGAAACCGAAATTCGCATGCGCCGATTTCACATTTCCGCTGCTGGAGCATGACAAGGCGCTGAAGCTGATAGCGATGATGGGGTTTGACGGAGTGGACATCGGACTGTTTGAAGGCCGGTCTCATCTGCAGCCGTCCTCGCAGTTTCCGCAGCTGGAGAAAAACGCGAAAACACTTTCGGCGCGGCTGAAGGATGCGGGGTTGGAAGCGGCGGATGTTTTCCTGCAGTGCGACAATGATTTCAGCGTATACGCGTTTAACCAACCTGACGCAAAGCGCAGAGAAGTGGCATGTGGATGGTATTTGCAGACGCTGGAGTACGCTTCGCTGCTGGGAGGCCGCCACGTGACCATACTGCCGGGGGTGGAGTTCCGGAGCGAGCCTTACGAGGATTCGTTTCAGCGGGCCGCGGAGACGCTCGGGTGGTGTGTCGAAAAAGCGGAGGAATACGGGTTTACGCTTGGCGTGGAAGCGCATGTGGGCTCTCTGGTGCAGATGCCCGCACAGGCGGAGCGGCTCATTCAAAGCGTTCCCGGTCTGACGCTGACGCTGGATTATACGCACTTCATCCGGCTGGGCGTACCGCAGACGGAGGCGGACACGCTGGTGCGGTATGCGTCGCACTTTCACGCGCGCAATGCCGCGCCGGACAACGTACAGGTAGTCGCCGCAGAAAACGTCATCGATTATGACCGCGTGGTGGAGTTGATGAAACAGACCCGATACAGGGGTTACCTCGGCGTGGAATTCTTCTGGAATGAGTGGGAGAACGGAAACCGCGTGGACAACGTATCCGAAACGGTATTGATGAAGCGAAAGCTGGAAGCGCTTTTGGGGGCGCTGAGGCTCAGGCGGAATCGCGGACGACCAGTTCGGATTGCAGGAGTATGTGCTGGGGAGGAAGCTCGGGATGCTCTATCCTTTCCAGCAGTATGTCCAGACCGGAATAGCCGAGGTTATACTGAGGCTGGCGCATGGTAGTCAGCGGAACCATCAGATATTCCGCCAGCTCGATATCGTCGTAGCCGGTCAGACGAATGTCCTGCGGTATCTGCCTGCCCGCCTGAAGTATGGCGCGCATGGCGCCTACCGCCATAATATCGCAGCCGCACATCAGCGCCTGTATCTGCTCCCCGGAATTCAGCCATTCCTGCGTGGTGGTATAGCTGGCTTCAAACAGCGGGGGACAGGTGCGAATCAGCGAAGGGTCGTATTCAATGTTGTGCTTCTCCAGCGCCTTCTGGTATCCCTGCAGGCGCAGTCGTCCCGTGCCGATATCGTGCCGCAGCGATAAGTAGTGGACCCTGCGGCTGCCGGTTTTAATCATGTAATCGGTAAGGGTCTTAAACCCGTTGGCATTGTCGTTGGCGACATAATCCACGGAAGCGTCGTTGGGGTAGCGTACGATATAGACAAACGGCAGATTGAAGCTTCGGATGTACTCCAGATCCTCGCTGCTCGTCAGCAACGACGCGACGAGTACCAGCCCGCTGATTTTCTTGCTGGCCAGCGAACGGATCGCCTGCATCTCCCGCGAGTGTATGCGGTCGGTATTCATCAGCATCAAATCATAGCCATTCTTTTCCGCCCGGCTTTCCAGGCCCTTGATGACGGAGGAAAAGAAAGAGTAGGAAGTGTCGCTGATGATGACGCCGATGGTGGAAGAAGAATTGAGCCGCAATCCTTTGGCAAAAGTGTTGGGAACATAGTTCAATTCCTTTGCCACCTGTTTGATGCGTTCAATCGTTTCGGGACGAAGATTCCCTTTCCCGTTCAGCGCCTTGGAAACGGCAGTAGCCGATACACCGCATTCACGCGCGATATCGACGATAGTGGTTTGCTTCGTTTTTTCCATATTCCTCACTGCTATCGGACTTTTTTGTGGACATAGACGAATTATAAACGGGATAAAAGAAACTGTCAAATTGCAGGCAAAACGAGGTGCGGGCAATGATCAGCGCAAAAGAAACGGAATATCTGAAAGAAACCGCGCGGCAGCTTCGAAAAGACATCCTTTTGATGATATTTACCTCGCGCTCAGGGCATCCGGGCGGCGCCTTGTCCTGCATCGATATACTGTGCGCGCTGTATTTCAAACTCATGCGCATAGATCCGCAAAAGCCGGACTGGCCCGACCGAGATCGGTTCATATTGAGCAAGGGCCATGCGTGTCCGGCATGGTATAGCTGCCTCATCCGGAAAGGATATATGGGGAGAGATACGCTGTTTACGCTGAGACAGCTGGGCAGCAGGCTTCAGGGGCATCCAGATATGAACAAGGCGACGGGCGTAGACATGACGACGGGTTCGCTGGGACAGGGGCTATCCGCGGGTGTGGGGATGGCGCTTGCGGGCAAACTGGATAAAAAAGACTACCGGGTTTATGTGGTCGTAGGTGATGGCGAGGCGGACGAAGGGCAGATGTGGGAAGCAGTAATGGCTGCGGCAAAATGGAAGCTGGATAATCTGACGGTGTTCATGGATTATAACGGCCTTCAACTGGACGGAGATACGGAGACGGTGATGCCGCTGGAACCTATCGGGGAGAAGCTGCGGGCGTTTAACTGGAATACCGTCGAAATAGACGGGCACGATATGGTTCAAATTGTGGAGGCCGTGGAGAAAGCCAGAGATACCAAAGGGATGCCTACATGGATTATCGCCAAAACCGTAAAAGGAAAGGGCGTATCGTTCATGGAAAACGATCCGGACTGGCATGGGAAAAGCCCGAATGAAGCGCAGTTTCATCAGGCGATGGGAGAGCTGAACGCATAGTGCTGCGATATGATTATGAATGACGGGGGCAAAGAGTATGGCGTTTGCACCGACTCGCGAGGCATTTGGCAGGACGCTGGCAGAGCTGGGCAGAGAAAACCCGGATATCGTGGTGCTGGAAGCGGATATATCCAAATCCACGCGCTCGTCATATTTCGCGAAGGAGATGCCCGAAAGGTTTTTTAACGTAGGCGTTGCCGAGCAGAATATGATGGGTATCGCGGCGGGCATGGCGACGTGCGGCAAGATTCCTTTCTGCTGTACCTATGCCGTATTCGCGTCCATGAGGGCTTGCGAACAGGTGCGTACCTCCGTATGTTACGCGCGGCAGAACGTCAAAATCGCGGCCAGCCACGGCGGCGTTACGCCTTCCAACGACGGCGTAACGCATCAGGCGACAGAGGATATGGGCATCATGCGCGGAATGCCGGGTATGACGGTGGTGATGCCCGCGGACTGGCATTCCACCGTCGCGCTGGTGCGTGCGGCGGCGGCACACCGGGGCCCGGTGTACATCCGGCTGACGAGGGACGCAGTACCCGACATCTATGCGGACTGCGACATTTTTGAACTGGGCAAAGCCAGGATTCTGCGCGGCGGGGACGACGTCACGATAGTCTCTATCGGTGAAATGCTTTCATATTCTCTGGAGGCTGCCCAGGCGCTGAAAGAAAAGGGGCTGTACGCAGAGGTTATCGACATGCACACGGTAAAGCCGCTGGACGCGGAAACGCTGGGGCAGTCGCTCCGCCGGACAAGGTGTGCGGTTACCGTGGAGGATCACACCATTATCAACGGGCTGGGCAGTGCGGTGTGTGAGTTTACGGCCGAGAAGATGCCCATTCCCGTAAAGCGGGTGGGAATACAGGATACCTTCTGCGAGTCAGCGCGGTACTGTGAGCTGCAGGAGAAATACGGTTTGTCCACGCAGGATATTGTGCAGGCAGCGCTAAGCGTCATTGAACGGAAGAATCGACGCGGATAGCGCATCGCCGACAGAGATACGGTAAAGGGTAATCGGATAAAAGTACAGAAAAGAAGTAGATACAACGTTAAACTCATAGTATAATCAAATCATCCGATAGGAGGTAATCAGAATGAGACGGGAAATCATCATGCCGAGGTGCGGGGTGGATATGGAGGAAGGCACTATGTCCGCGTGGCTTAAAAACGAGGGGGATTTCATCGCAAAGGATGAGAATATGTTTTCAGTGGAAACCGGAAAATCCATACAGGACATCCCGGCGGACTACGAAGGTTTTCTCCGCAAGATAATCGTTCCGGTGGGGGAAACGGTACCGGTGGGGACCGTAGTAGCCGTCATGACGACCAGCGCGGATGAAGCATTATAAAGTGCGCGGGCAGGGCAGCGGCGTAATGCGGCCTTGCTGCGGTTTTAACAGGAGGAGGATTTGACATGAAGAATGAGACGTATTTTCACAGGGTACAGCAGCAGACGTCCACCCGTTTCTGGATCAACAATGTTACGCGCGAAGAAGCGCGGATGGCGATAGAGGCTGGTGCGGTAGGGTGTACGCAAAATCCGTCATATACATGGAAGGTGATGGAGCATCCGGATGATAAGAATTATGTTATGGAGAAGCTGGATGCCATTCTTAGAGACGAGAAGAACGACTCTGAAGCGCTCGTAAAACTTCAGAGAGAGCTGGTCGGCGGTATCGCGGCGATATTTGCACCGATGTATGAACAAACCGGAGGCAGGCAAGGGTATGTGAGCATACAGGGCGATCCTTTTAAGGAGGATACGGATACCATCATACGGTATGCCCACGACAACTGCGCTGCCGCGCCCAACATCATGGCCAAGATCCCGGTGGTCAAAGAAGGGCTGGAGGCCATCGAAGTGCTGGCCCGTGAAAGGATACCCATCAACGCGACAGAAGTGATGGCGGTGAAGCAGGCGCTGGATGTTTGCGAGGTATACGTGAAAGCCACGAAAGGAATGAAAAACCCCGCTCCAATCTATTTCTCGCACATTACCGGCATTTATGACGAATACCTTCAGAATTATGTAAAGGATAACCATATCAGCGTGTCTCCGGATGCGTTGTGGCAGGCGGGTATGTCCATCGCAAAGAAGGTCTATAGTATGGTGCATGAAAAGAATTACCCCGTTGGTTTCATTGGCGGCGGCGCGCGCGGATTGCACCACTTTACCGAAATGGTGGGGGCGGATGCCTGCATCACAATCAACTGGAAGGGGGCAGCGGAAGCGCTGATAGCACAGAATCCGCCGGTTGTACAGCGGTTTTTTCAGCCGACACCTCATTCCGTGATTGACGAACTGCTGGAGAAGGTGGAGGATTACCGCAGAGGGTACATGGTCAACGCAATCTCCGCGGAAGAGTACGAAGGATTCGGGCCGGTGGTACACTTCAGAACCATGTTCGAGCAGGCATGGAAGAACGCGCTGGAAGCAGTTCGCAGCAGACGCGCCGCGTTTGCTCACTAGTACACACAATAGTTCAGAATTCGTTTAAAAAGCAAGAGGGAAGCCTCTTGCTTTTCATATTCCGACTGCGATGGGAAGATACATAATCTTTAATACGGGATAAAAAGTATTGATAAGCATAATCGCAAATATACCTTGTTTGATGTACCTATTATTTACAAAATAATTTTATATATGCTACAATATCTACATTACCTTTTTGATTCTTCGTATAAATGTATCGGTTTGTCCATAAACATTTGCAGTTTATTGGTTTGCAATGGCTCGCGTAGTATGTCACCGAGTAGTGCATCGGTAAAGGAGGGAGAGGGCTTGAGAGGAAAATTCATCAAGAGAACCATCAAAAACCGTATTGTCTTAACCGTTCTCGTATTAATTGTAATCCCTTCCATGATTGCTTTCTTTTCTGTTTTAGGCATATATTCTACACGTATGAACGCTGCGGCGATCGATGCGAAAAAGCAGGTGTTGATACAGATTAACAAGAATATAAACGTGAACCTGAACAAATACAGTGAACTGACCATGCAGCTCTATTATAATACCGAACTGGTCAGCGCAATCGGCTCCCGCGAAAAAACACCCGCGCAGCGATCGCTGATCCGTGAATATCTGAATTCCTGCGTCAACTCTGATGCGAATCTCACGAGTGCGTACGTGACGATGCAGGATGATATGATATTGACCGACAAAAGCTACCAGGCTATCGACGTTTTTTTCAGTGCCAATCAGGATAAGGTTGAAGCGAACAAAGGGAAGATGGAGTGGATACCGACACAGCGCTTTGTCAGCAGCTATGGCAATAAGGAGGACGCTTTCGTTGCGGCGCGTTCCATCCGAAAAGATAACAAGCAGATAGGCATCATCTGGCTGTTTATCAACGAACGATTCTTCAACAGCCTTTACGATGAAGGCGCGTTGTCAGATGGTTCTACCAGCGTCATTATATCGTCTGAAGGCGCGCTCATCAACGTTACGGGCGGCGGCATGCTGCCCGATAGCTTCGCTGACATTGTAACGGAGCGGCAGGGATCGAAGGTAGTGGATATCGGCGGCGAGCGGCAGCTTATCGTGTACTCTGCCTCAAGCGAAAACGACTGGGTGTACATCAACATCACGCCTGAGGCCACCATACTGATGGGGGTTCGGGACATACAGTCAATCATTCTGGTTATCATTACGCTCTACGCGGCGTTCATCGTACTGTTGGTGACGGCGCTGAACCGCAATATCGTCAAGCCAGTGCAAAGGCTGTCGCTGGCTTTAGGGGACTTCGCCTCCGGCAGGATGGAGGTATCAGTCGCGATAGACGGAGACGAGGAGATTCGGCTGCTGGGGAAGAGCTTCAACGACATGGTTCGCAAGATCACCGCGCTGATGGAGGAGGTAAAGGCGGAGGAGGCGGCAAAGAAAAACGCAAGGGTTCAGGCATTGTCCATGCAGATATCCCCCCATTTCATTTACAATACGCTCAATTCGATAAAGTGGATAGCGGAGATAAACAAACAGGAGAATATTCAGAGGATGCTGCAGGCGATGATCAGCTTCCTTAAGGGCGTATCCCAGAACAATGATTTTATTACGCTCCGTGAGGAGATAGGACTGATCGAAAACTACCTCTATATTCAGAAGATACGGTATATGAATTTCGATGTGCAGTACGAAATAAAGCCCGATACGAAAAATTGCATTATGGGTAAGCTGCTGCTGCAGCCAATTGTGGAGAACGCGATTCTGCACGGTATCGCGAACGAGCAGAATGGGCTGATACGCATTTCTTCCACGCTGCTGGACGGTGCGCTGGTACTGGCTGTAGAGGATAACGGGAAGGGTTTTGATGCCAGCGGGATAACAGAGGAAGGCGAGCCTGTGGAACTGGGCCATATTGGACTGTGCAATGTCAGTGAGCGCATCCGGCTGGAGTATGGCGAGGGCTATGGCGTAGACATAGAAAGCAGGGTCGGGGAGGGCACGCGGGTGACCATGCGCCTTCCGGTTGTGCGGAATACAGCGGACGAGGTATAGAGGATGATCAGGATTGCGATAGTGGACGACGAGGTGCTCGTCAGACAGGGGATCAAATCGTATATCGAAAGCGCGGGAGAGGACATGGAGGTCTGCGGCACTTTCTCCAACGCGAAGGATGTTATCGACTTCCTGAGCCAGAACAGCATCCATGTACTGATCACCGATATCAAAATGGCGCAGATGAACGGGGTAGATCTGATACGCCATTGCGTAAGCTGCCTCTATCCCATGGGTATCATCGTTCTAAGCTGTCACGACAGCTTTGAGTACGCACGGGACGCTTTTGCGTTGGGCGCGGACGCGTACCTGCTGAAGCACGAGGTCACACAGCAGCAGCTCATCTCTGAGATAAACAGAACATATATACGGCTTCGCAAGACAGCGGCACAGTCCTGCGAAGTGCCCTCTGAGGAGGTTTCTTGTGAACCGCTGCGCTGGCCGGACGGTCCGTTCGCTGTGGCGAAGATCGGCTTTCGGGCGAAATATGAACGATTTGTGCGCGTCAAAGCCGGAGCGGACAGCAAGATCATGATGGACGTGGTAAACGAGATCATCGTGTCAAATCGAATAGGGCAAGTATTTCGGCGCGGGGATGACATCCTTTTCCGCATCGCGCTGGACAGCTGCAGCAGGGAAGCTTTGCAGGAGAAAGCAGGGCTTGCCGCTAAGCACGTTTGCGCTAACATGCTCAATTATTTCAACCAGCGCGTCTATTTGGCGATAAGCGACCTCGGCACTGTACCGGATGCTTTTCGGACTGCCATAGAGCAGACTTCGGCGGCATCCGAGGCAGCATTTTATGATACGAGCCGATCCCTGTTCTTTTTCACGGACCGCAAGGCTCCGGATGCGGAACACGCCGTCTTCCACGCCAGACCTATTGACTTGCAGAGCGATGAATGGCGGCAAGGCTTTCATGCCGATCTGACGGCTTACATATCGTGTGCGCGTGCGTTCGTGCTCTCGCCCAGAAAACTGGTGCAGAACATGCAGGGTTTTCTGTACAAGCTGGAGGACTATTTGTATTCCTACTATAACGCGGCATTCAACAGCCTGCCCTCGGAACAGGCCGCTAACGATCACGGCCTGCTGGAAGGGATGGATAACTGCGATATTGTGCGCGATTATATGCTGTTCATTGCGGACAGCGCGATCCGTTATGTTCGGAGTCTTAAGGACAGCGATGCGGCGCTGCAGCGTGTGGTGGAGTTCATCGACAACCATTATGCATCGCCTGTGACGCTGTCGCTGCTGTCCGAAACGTTCCATATCAATCCAAGTTACCTGTGCAAGCTGTTCCGGGAGAGGATGGACAAAAGCTTTGTTTATTACCTCAACGAGGTGCGCATCCGACATGCCAAGCAGCTGCTTGCAGGTTCGAGGCTGTCGGTGGACGAAGTCGCGGAAAAAACCGGCTTCAATAATGCGAACTATCTTGTGAGAGTATTCAAGAAAACCACAGGCATGACCATTGGGGAATATCGGAAAAGGTGAAGATTTTGAATCTATATCATACGATCGTGAACCCGTATAGTTTCGTGAAACAATCCACCAAGAATCTGCATTGAAACCCCTTGATGAAAACAATAGTATCAAGCTACAAGCTGAAATAAGAGCCGCAATTAAAATTTCATTATCCAACAGCTGTGTCCTGCGTGTGTTCGGCTTTTGTTGCTCAGTGCATTAAATTTCAGGAGGGTTGCCCATGAAGAAGTCTTTCAAGTTCATTGCGATGCTGCTGGTGCTGGTATCCCTTGCCGCCATGTTCGGCGCATGCGGCGCGACCACACCTTCCGGGTCCGAAAGCGCGGGAACATCTTCCGCAAAGCCCGAGACATCACAGAGCGCATCGGCAGAGCCGGCAGAACAGGCAAAGCTGCTCGTCTGGGAGCATACCCCTCAATTCGAGGAGCCGCTGAAGCAGGTGATCGCAGCATTTGAGGCGCAGAATCCGGATATCGACGTGGAATACGAGATCAAGACGGCGGATCAGTATTACAACCTGCTCGCAACCACCATTCAGGCGGGCGAAGCGCCGGATCTGTTCTGGACCAACGGTACCGCGACGTCAAACTATGAGAGCTATGCGGGCCAGGGCGTGCTTATGGATCTCACGGACAAGGTGGATTATTCGCTCTTCCCGGAAGCGGCGATCAAGCTGGTAGATATTGATGGACATTATTTCTCCACACCTGGTGCGACCGCCGATACCCGCGCAGTGTACTACAACAAGGATATCTTTACGGAGCTGGGACTTAGCGTACCCAAGACGTTCGACGAATTCGAGGCAGACCTGCAGACGATTAAGGATGCGGGATATGTGCCGCTTGCGCTGGGCGGAAGCTTCTTCTGGAGCACGCTGTTCACGTTTGAACCCATACTGGCCGCAATGGAACCCGAGTGGCTGGAGGCTGCGGCAAAAGGCGAAGCCAGGGTCAATGATCTGCGCGTGGCGGCAGTTTGGGAAAAGATGATTGAGTGGGGCGAAAAAGGATTTTTCGGACCCGGATATCTCGGCGTTGACGAAGGCGGCCAGCTGCTTGCGTTCTCCAAGGGCGAGGCAGCCATGACCATCACCGGTTCGTGGAACGTTACCACCTTCGCAAGCAACAACCCGGACCTCAATTACGGAGCGTTCCAGCTGCCCACGAAGGACGGCACGCGGCCGATGATCGTTACGTGGGCTTGCGGATTTGCGGTATCAGCCACCACGGAGTATCCCGAAGCCGCAGTCAAATTTGCACAGTTCCTCGCCAGCGTGGAAGGCCAGGGCATTTGGGTCAAGGCGCTCAACGGTGTGCCGGGTTTGTCCGAAGTGGTATCGGAAGATCCCGTTATCGCTGAGATGACGCAGCACGACGTTCAGGTGGAGAGCTTCTATAGTATACTCGGTGATTTCGCGAAGGACGACGGGAATCCGGGGCAGATTATGGAGGAAGATGCTACAAAGGTGCTCTCGGGCAGCCTGACGGCTGAGGAGTTCCTGGCGTCACTGGATGCATTAATGAAGTAATACGATAGAGGGGACAGTAACTGCGCTGCAAGCTATGCAATGAAAGCAACCGCTGCGGCCGGTTACTGTCCTTTTCTTCGCAGAGGTAGATATGAAATTCTTAAAAAAACGGCCGTATCTGCAATTCGTATCCCCTGCAGTGGTTCTGTATTCACTTTTTGTGATCGTACCGGTGCTGTTTGCCATTTTTTTGAGCTTCCACGATTGGTCGGGTATTGGTCAAATGAAGTTTATAGGGCTGAATAATTATGTGAAGCTCCTGACAGATCCGAGGACATCGAAGATATTTCTGAACGCGTTGGGCAATAACTTTAAATTTACACTTTGTGTGGTGACAATCATACTGGGCGTTCAGCTCGTATTCGCGTATTTGCTGAACATCAACATACGCGGAGGCCGCTATTTCAGGCTGATGATCTTTCTGCCTTACGTAATCAGCACTGCCATCATAGGCTTCTTTACGCTGATCGTGTTCGACCCGAATCTGGGGATTCTGAATAACATGCTGGGGTTTGTGGGCAGATCAGACTTGAAAAGCGCGTGGTTTGGAGATCCCAAGATTGCATTTATATTGCTCGTCATGGTGATATTGTGGCAAAGCGTGGGCGCGGGCATGATGATCTTCTATGCCAACATGAAGGATATCCCGAAATCAATCATCGAGGCCAGCGTGATAGACGGCGCGGGGGAGTGGAAGCGTTTCACGAAGATCGTCATCCCTATGCTGGGGCCATCGTTTACCACCAACATCGTGCTGGGCGTTATCTGGGGGCTTACGATATTTGATATACCATTCCTGATTGGAGGGCCGCAGGGCGGTATTGATAATTCGATTGATTTTGTAAATCAGTTTTTCTATCGCAGTACATTTGGCAGTGCGTATTTTGGGGAGACCTCGCTGGGCTTTGGTGCGTGCATCAGCGTCACGATGTTCGTAATCATATTCACTATCTCCCTGCTGCTTTCGAAACTGCTCAAACGCTTCAATTTCAATGACTGAGGGAAGGCAAAATGAAACGTTCGTATTCAATCACCGATACCCGGACGTCACGCATCGTGAAGAATTTCTTTTCTGTGCTGCTGCTGCTCTATTCGCTGATTGCGGTGGCGCTGATACTCATCACTGTGCTTTCGTCCTTTAAGACCAAGAGCGATTTAGTTAATAATACGCTGGGCTTTCCCCAGTCGTTTACGTTGGATAATTACGAGCAGGTGCTGCTCGAAGATAAGTTTTGGCTGTATTTTATTAACAGCACCGTGCTGGCCGTGGGTGGCGTAGCGCTGCTGCTGCTCATTTCCTCGATGGCGGGGTATGGACTTTCCAAGTTCCGTTTCAAAGGCCGCAGCGGGCTGAGGACGTATTTCCTGATGGGGCTGATGTTTCCGATACAGCTTGGTATACTGCCGCTCTTTGTCATGCTGCGCGCGATGGATCTTATTAATAACCTGCTCGGGCTGATATTGCTGTACGCGGCCAACATGTCTTTTGCCGTATTCGTGCTGTCCAATTTCCTGCGGACGGTACCCGACGCGCTGATCGAATGCGCGCGTATTGACGGCGCAAGCGAATTTCGGATCTACTGGAAGATCGTACTTCCGATGTCACGGCCTGTGCTCTCTACGGTGGGCCTCATCAGCTTCGTCACGATGTGGAACGACTTCTACATGCCGCTCGTTTTCCTGACCAAAGAAAATGTGCGCACGCTGACGCTGGGTGTCTACCGATACATGAACAACTTTCTTGAAAACTGGCATCTGGTTTTCGCAGCAGTGACGGTGGCCCTTGTGCCGGTGATTGTGGTGTTCTTCCTGTTTTCAAACCAGATCATCGCGGGACTGACAGGTGGGGCGGTGAAAGAGTAGAAGCCAATATGAACGAAAGGGCGGTTTGATTAAACCCACAGAAGGACGCATGCTGCTTGACGGCATGGATGCGGCACTTTATGACTCCAACGCTTATCGAGGCTTGTTTGGCATTGTGTTTTAAGATAATAAACTGTTGCCGTTTATGAGCGGGGGGATCTCAAAACCCTTATTTCCCGCACAGACAGTGAATATTATAGCTTTGGGAAAGCCAGCTGTGCTGCTGAGTATACAATGAAATAATAAGGAGGAGGAAAAATGCTCCGCGCCTCTCAGCTTCGATGCGAGTATCTTGAAAATCCGCTGGGGCTCTGCTGCAAGAGACCGCGCTTCAGCTGGATTATGAAATCTGATCGTACAAATGTCATACAGACAGGGGCGCAAATACAGGTGTCTGAAGACGAGCGATTCGGAAAAATCCTTTGGGACAGCGGCGAACACAAGTCCGAAGAATCCGTATATGCACAGTACAACGGCCCTGAACTCGCCGGACGTCGCCGTTATTATTGGAGGGTGAGAATTACCGATTCCACCGGTGATGCTTCCGACTGGAGCGAGACATCATGGTTTGAAATGGCGCCGGACGCGGCAGATTTGCGGGTGCAGTGGATAGCGCCGGACGACAGCCCTGAGGATGCACGCGTAAAGCTTTTGAAGAAACGCTTTCAAATAACGAAGCCGGTGAAATCTGCCCGGTTGTATGCTTCATCGCTGGGTACATATTTTGTCCAAATCAACGGACACAGGGTGGGAGACCGTTTATATGCTCCGGGATGGACGAGTTACGGGAGTCGTCTGCTTTATCAAACATACGATATCACTGACCTGCTTGTTGAAGGTGAAAACACACTGACCGTTTGGCTTGCCAACGGCTGGTATAAAGGAGAGCTCGCGTTTCGCAACGAGCCTTGTCAATATGGCAGTCAAAGGGCATTCTGGGGCCAGCTTCATATTGACGAACCACAGAAATCGGAGAGGGTGATCCTATCAGACGGATCCTGGCAGTGGGCGGAAAGCCCCTTGCTTTTTGCGGAATGGTATCACGGCGAAACCTATGATGCCCGGGCGGAGCAAGCAGCCGACTGGAGGCCTGTTGCTATACTGAACAGGAGGATTTCCGCGCTCCTGCCGGATGACGGCGTCGCGGTGCGCTGTCAGGAAACCTTTGCACCGGAAAGCATTATCACCACGCCCGCCGGTGAGACAGTACTCGATTTCGGGCAAAATATGGTCGGCTTTGTTCGGTTTAAGGTGTGCGGCAATAGGGGGGAGCGCGTAATCCTCAGCCATGCGGAGGTGCTTGATGCGAAAGGCAACTTTTATACCGAGAATCTGCGGGCCGCGCGCCAACGAGTGGAATATATTTGTAATGGCGGGGAAGAAGCCTACGAGCCGCTGTTTACAACGCAGGGCTTCCGTTATGTCCGAGTGGACGAGTACCCGGGTGCAGTTGACCCGCGCAGCTTTACTGCCGTATCGGTTTACTCGGATATGCAACCCATCGGCGCGTTTTCCTGTTCGCACAATCTCATTAATCGTTTGGCTGAAAATATCATATGGGGGATGCGCGGGAACTTTGTGGATATCCCGACGGATTGTCCCCAGCGGGATGAGCGGCTGGGCTGGACCGGCGACGCACAGGCGTTTTGCATGACCGCTTGTTATCTGTATGATACGCGCCCTTTCTTTCGTAAGTGGCTGCGGGACCTTGCCGCGGATCAGCGTGCCGACGGCGGCGTACCTTATGTTTCCCCCGATATACTTTCCAATCAAACGGACAAATTCCCGCTGGGGGCTCATTCATCCAGCGCGTGGGGAGACGCGGCTACCATCATCCCATGGGCTCTTTACTTAAGCTACGGGGATCTGACGCTGCTTCGCGAACACTATCCGATGATGAGGGCGTGGGTGGAATATATCCGCGCCAGAGCAAACGGCAACCTGTGGGACAGCGGCGAGCATTACGGTGACTGGGTCGCGCTGGACGCAGAAGAAGGAAGTTATACCGGCGCAACGCCCAAGACGCTCATCGCTACGGCTTTCTATGCGCATTCCACGCAGCTTCTAAGCCGCGCGGCGAATGCATTGGGACATTCATCCGATGCAAAAGAATATGCTGACCTGTTTATTGCCATAAAGAACGCATATATACGGGCGTATTTTACACAGGAGGGAGTACCGGCAGAACGGACGCAGACGGCGCATGCGTTGTCGCTGGCTTTCGGGCTCGTTCCGGAACACTGCGCCCGAAAAACAGCATACGCGCTGGCTAAATTGGTTCAAGAAGCAGGCGGGCATATGACCACCGGCTTTGTGGGGACCCCCTACCTTCTTCCTGCGTTATGCCAGCACGGAGAGCCCGACGTCGCTTATCAGCTCCTGTTGAGGGAAGAATACCCTTCCTGGCTTTATCAGGTGCTGCAAGGTGCGACAACCATGTGGGAGCACATCGATGGAATTAAGCCGGATGGCTCGATGTGGAGCCCGGAGATGAATTCCTTCAACCATTACGCCTATGGTTCTATCGGCAGCTTTCTGTATCAGGAAGTTGCGGGCGTGAAAGCGGATCCCGAGAGACCGGGGTATAAGCATGTGTATATTACCCCTTGTCCGCAGGAGGGCTTTTCCCGCGCGGAAGCCTCACTGCAAACGCCATACGGCGAATTGCGAGTAAAATGGGAAATCGCCGGAGGAAAACTGTATTTAGATGCCATCGTGCCGCATAATTCAACCGCTACCATACGCTGGCCGAATGGGACGACACAGGATGTCGGCTCGGGTTCCATATCAATCGCGTATCCCTGGAGGGCGGGCGAATGACACACAGAGAAATATTCCGAGCGGCGTTGAATCATAAATATACAGGTAAAGTACCGGTGGATTTTGGCGCAACCGGCGTTACCGGGCTGCACATCCGCTGTGTGGACGCTCTTCGCAGGCATTATGGACTTGAAAAGCGCCCCGTGAAGCTATTTGAACCCTATCAAATGCTGGGGCTTGTGGAGGACGATCTCGCAGCTGCGATGGGTGTCGGCGTTGCCGGAATACACGGCCGCAAGACGATGTTCGGGTTCGATGCGTCCGATTGGAAAGAATACACGCTCGCAAATGGATTGGAGGTGCTGGTTCCCGGCGGCTTCAATATTACTACGGACAGGGACGGCAACCGCTATCTTTATCCGGAAGGGGATTTAAGCGCGCCTCCCTCCGGGCGCATGCCAAAGGACGGCTATTATTTTGATGCGATGATCAGGCAGCAGCCTTTTAACGAAGAGCATTTAAGCGTTGAAGATAATTTAGAGGAATTCGGACCGGCAACCGCAGAGGATATCGAATATCAAAAGCGCGCGTTGGCGGAAGCGCAAGCCACCGGACGCGGGGTAATTACTGGATTTGGAGGGATGGGGTTGGGCGATGCCGCACTGATTCCGGCCGTACATCTAAAATATCCGAAAGGAATCCGGGATATCGAGGAATGGTATGTTTTATTGGCCGCGCAGCCGGAATTTGTCTATGCGCTTTTCGAGAGGCAGACCGACATTGCGCTGGCGAACCTTAAAGCATATCACGATGCGGTGGGCGAAATGCCGGACGTCGTTTTTATTTGCGGTACGGATTTCGGGACGCAAAACAGTACCTTTTGCTCAAAGGAAGCCTTTCGCTCATTGTATTTGCCGCACTATAAAAGAATGAACGAATGGATACACCGGAATACGGGCTGGAAAACTTTTAAGCACTGCTGCGGAGCGGTCGCGGACTTCATACCGATGTTCATCGAAGCGGGCTTTGATATTTTGAACCCCGTACAGTGTTCCTGCCCCGGAATGGAGCCGGAAAGACTGAAAAAAAAATTCGGCCGAGACATCGTGTTTTGGGGTGGAGGCGTTGACACTCAATACATGTTGCCGTTTGGGAAACCGCAGGAAATTCGTGATCAGGTGCTGTCTCGCCTGGAGGTTTTCTCTGTGGATGGAGGATATGTATTTAATGCCATACACAACGTTCAGTATGGCACGCCGATAGAAAACATCGTCGCGATGATTGAAGCCGTCAGGGAATTTAACGGATAAGAAAGTACCGCATCGGTCGCGGAGGAGGAATAGAAGAATGGACAGCGTAAGCGGCAATGTGAGGAAGGTATTCAGCTTTGAGATGCCGGAGCGGATACCCGTGGCCGAATGGTGCATGTGGTGGGATAAGACGCTCGAAACGTGGGAAGCGCAGGGCATGCCCGGTGGTATGGACGATTTCGCGCTATACGACTATTTCGGGCTGGATAAGAACATGCAGTTCTGGCTGGACCATTACTCGTCGGAGTGTCCCAAGCCGGAGCACCAGAGCAGCGGTCTGATTACCGGGGAAGCGGACTATCTTCGCATTCGTCCGCACATCCTGCGGGAGGACGCCGTCTCGTCGCTGTCGGCGGAGCTTAATCGCGCGGCGACGTTGCAAATCAGCGGCGAAGTGGTAGCGTGGTATACGGTGAACGGATTCTTCTGGTTTCCGCGCGAGCTGTTCGGCATCGAGGCCCACCTGTATTCGTTTTACGACGAAGCATCGCTGTACCACCGCATCTGCGAGGACCTGCTGGAGTGGCAGCTGCGCCGCATCGATGAGTTGAATGCGCATACGCACTTTGAGTTTATGACGATCGCGGAGGACATGTCGTACAACCTCGGCCCGATGATATCACTAGCCGTATTTGAGGAATTCATCGCACCGTATTACAAGCGGCTGATTCCGCGCATCCAGCAGTACGGCACGAAGGTGTTCGTCGATACGGATGGCAACCCCGCGCAGATGGTGCCCTGGCTGCTGGACTGCGGGGTGGACGGTATATTCCCGCTGGAGCGGCAGGCGGGCGTGGACGTGGCGGAGCTGCGCAGGCAGTTCCCTGGGCTTCTGATGATGGGCGGCTTTGATAAAATGTGCGTGCTGCGGGGCAAAGACGCCATTGAAGCCGAGATCGAAAGGCTGCGGCCGGTCGTGCTGAGCGGTGGATATATTCCTGCGATGGACCACCAGACGCCGCCCGGAACCACGCTGGAGGATTACAGGCATTACGTCGCGCTGCTCAGAGGGTTACGAGGGCTTGCTGAGTAATCCCGTAAAGAGCAGAACGTTTATGGTGACGGCATTTGTCATCAATGAATACCAGGAGGTACACTTTCGTATGCCTCTTGATTGATGTTCAGGTGTCAGGTTGAGACTTATTACACATGGGCAGTTCCTGAAAACATTTTCCCCTTCTAGGTCAACAAAATCCAGAGAAATAATAAGAAGCGTTGAAATCCGTTGTTCCAACGCTTCTTCTCTGGTCTGGGTGACAGGAATTGAACCTGCGACCTCTTGAACCCCATTCAAGCGCGCTACCAAACTGCGCTACACCCAGAGGAATACCTGCGGAATGATACCGGAAATCCGGCACAGGTCATATCTTAACATCTTGATTGTGCATTGTCAATTCAGCTTTATGAAATAAATGACGGAGAACACAGCATATTTGGTGATGCTTGCTTTCATTGACTTTTGGTGTTGGTTGCTATAAAATGAGACGTATTATTGGGGTGATGAGATATGTGTGGGGAATCAAGGAGGAAGGGTTTTTGAAGAAATATTTATCGATAATAATTGTGATCGCAATGGTCATTTCGATATTTTCCGGATATCCGAAAGTTGCAAAAGCCGCGGGTGTGGAAGTGAAAATTACGCCCGGGTCGGTGGCGATGACCGCCGCCGGGGATACTACGCTGCAGGTGACGGTATCCAATAATACCGATACGGAGATTGCGGAGGGCGCTGTTCTGAAACGGGAGGCCAACGGCCATCAGTGCGGAACTGCGTTTGGAAAGATAGTGCCGGGCGATCACGGGGATATGTCATTTGGCATTACTGTAACGGATGCGATGTTTGGCACACAGGAGACCTTCCAGCTCTATCAGGCGGATGGCGTCACAAAAATCGACGGCGCGTCTGCAAAGGTATCGTTTGTGCTGAATCAGACTGTTTCTCTTGGCGCGACATTTGAGGTTTCCCCGTCGGAATTGGTTGCCGAAGGGGATAAGATTAAGCTCATCGTAAAGGTCGAGAATAAAGGCAATGTCTCATTGAAAAACATTGCGGTTAAGCTGGATGGAAAGATGATCCATGAGAGCGAGTTTACACTTGCGCCTCTGGAAACGAAAACGGTTGAGTATATCTATACGGTTTCAAAGGCGGCGCTGCTTGCGCCCGTTGTCTATTATAAGGTAAATGGTACGGGGGATACGCAGAAATATGACCAGATAACCCCCATTCAGCTTGTTATAGAATCGCGCAAAGTGGATATGACCTTAACGGCGGATCCGACAAACCCGCAGGCAGGTCAGGATGTTACGCTGAAGGTAGCTGTAACAAACAACGGCAACGTGCCGTACAAGAACCTGAAAGCCTATATTAACGGTGAACTGGTTGATTTTCCGTCCTCTACGCTGGCTCCGGGTAAAACCTATAACACGACTTATACGAGATCGTACACAGCCTCCATGGAGGTCGTTTTCCTGCTGACGCTGGAAGATAACAAGGGTGAAACCGTCAATGTCGATGAAAGTGTTTTGATTGAGCTCCCTGTCGACGACAGCGAGATTGCGTCAAAGCTGAAAATGAACATGGAAGTGGACAGACCCACGCTGACATCCGGCGGAACCGTTACGTTTACGGGCAATATCGTCAACGGAACCAATTATACGCTGAAAAATCTGGTGGTGACGGAGACCTCTCAGAATAAAGAAGTTTATTCCGCGGCGCTGCTGGAATCGTATATGAGCACAAGCTTCCTGTATACAATTGATGTAAGTGAAACAGGTACATACAGCTTCCAGCTCACGGTTCAGGATACCGCCGGCGCAACGCATACAATTACCTCAGAGCCAATAACTGTGACCATTACGTCCGCGGCGCTGCCATCGTCAAGCGCTTCGGGCAGCGCTGAGGTTTCTCCCACTGATGGCACGGGTGAATCCAAAAGTTCGGGGCTGAAAGCCATCGTAATCATTGCCATCATTCTGGTCGTGCTGATTATCGGCGTAGGCGTAGCGCTGCTGCTTCTCTGGAAAGCACAGAAAAGCGGCGGTGTGATATCGAGGGGAAGCGCAACGAAAACCGGTGTGCCGAAAGCGGGTGCATCAAAAACAGGTGCGTCAAATTCCGGGGTGCCGAAAAAGAAGCCGTCTGTCGGGCCGATGAAACGCAAGAAACCGGTGTCCAGAGGATACCGCGACAGGAACAATTTTTAAAAGGAAAAAAGCCAGCGGGAGCTGGCTTTTTCTATGGCTCCGGCTTATGTGCAGTCCGGTTTGCGGATCATCGCGGAATATTGTATCGGGAACTCGGGAATGCCGCTCGAGTAGGGCGCGATTTCGTACTGTTGATAGTATAAGACCATGGCCCCCGGAGTCAGATAGAAACTGTTCGGGCAGAAGTAAAGCGTGGCGTTCCGACGGTAATCATCGAAGAAAACGTCTCCTTCAGCCATGCGTGCCTCAATTTGTCGGGTAATCTGGCCGACGATATAATCGCGGCATCGGGCAGGCACGGAACATATGGCGGAAAGTCGGATGCGTGCGCAGCTCGCCACATCCCACGTGTCGGACGTTCGCTGTGTGTTGCCATGCGCGCCGCCGGTGTACTCATACCGATCGAACCACAAACTGAGCGTACAGTCTTCGTTCATCGTTATCTCAAATGCCTGAACCACCTCGAACACGCGGATAGGCGCATCCGTCTGCGTATCCTCGCCGCGCTGCTCCTGTGCCTGACGAAAAAGTTCTTCCCGGCAGTGCTGTGCGTATGCGGCTGCCTGCCTCGCGTATCGTTCATTGATACACCCCACGGAAAAATCATCCGAGGAAAACTGCGGATAGCGAATGTCATAACGCAATAGCAGTGTGTCGCGATCATAGAGCGAGTCTTTGAGCGAAAAAGTTTGATATTCCACAGCTTCAGTCATTCATTTCGCCTCCTCTACTATCAACTTATTCATGCAGCATCCCGTATGATGCGCGGCACATACAAAAACGTGCCGCGGGAGATAGTAATATCGTAAAGGAGGCTTGTATATGCATGCTATGCTAAAGGGCGCAATCAGTTTCGGATTGGTGAACATTCCGATAAAAATGTACGCGGCGACGGAGGAGAAGGATGTCCGATTCCGATCGCTGCACAAAAAGTGTCATACGCCTATTAAATACAAGAAGACCTGCCCGCTTTGCAACGAAGAGGTGGGACCGGACGATATTGTGCGCGGTTTTGAGTATGAACCCGGGAAGTTTGTGATTATTACCGATGAGGATATTGAGTCAGTCAAAGCCCAGGTACAGGCCAAGACCATAGAAATCGTGGATTTTATCAAGCTGGAAGAGATTGACCCTATCTTCTACGTCAAAACGTACTATCTTGCCCCGCAGGCGGAGGTCGCTTCCAGCGCTACCGCTTTTGTGCTGCTTCGGGAAGCGATGCGCGCGTCAGGACGGATTGCGGTAGCCCGGCTCGCAATGCATGACAGCCAAACGCTTTGCGTGCTGCGCATTTCGGGCAATGCGATTCTGCTGGAGACCATCTTTTATCCCGATGAAATCAGGCCCGCTTCCGAGGTCCCTGCTCTTCCTGATACTGCCGTTACAGATCCAAAGCAAATGGATATTGCCCAGCGGTTGATAGACAGCCTGACCGCACAGTTTGATCCGTCCAAATACACCGATGAATACCGCGAAGCGCTTAAAACGCTGATAGATGCGCGCATTGAAGGAAAGCAGATAGTATTGCAGCCTCAGGCAAAGGAAAGCAACGTCATTGACCTTATGGAGGCGCTGAAAGCAAGCCTGAAGAAAGCGGAAGAGGAAGCGCCAAAGAAGGACGCTCGCGCACAATGATTGCCTGTATGGAGCCAGTGCCATCCGAAACCATTATCCGCGAAGAAGGCTTTATCCATCAGGTCAAGTGGGACGGGATACGGGGCATTGCCGTAGTAGAAAACGGCGGTGTCAGGTTGTTCAACAAAAGCGGTATTGAATGTACTGCGCGGTATCCGGAACTTTCGGCGCTGTCCAATCGTCTCAGCGCGGGAAAGGCCATTCTGGATGGCGAGATAGTAGCGTTGGTGGACGGCAAGCCTTCGTTCTATCACGCGCTGCGAAGAAGCATGTCCGGTTCTGCGGGCGCAATGCGATGGCCGATTCGCTATATCGTATTTGATATACTGAGCCTCGAAGGGAAAGATTTACGGGCAAAGCCGCTGCATGAAAGGCAGCGCATGCTTTCGGCACGGTTTTCGGACAGTGCGTTTGCCGCGCAAACAGACAGTTTTTATGACGGCACTGCGCTGTTCGATCTGATGAAGCAAAGGAATATGGAAGGTATCGTATCGAAGCGTCTGTCCAGTGGTTATTGTGCGGGTAAGACCCATTCAGATTGGTTTAAAACCAAAATCACGCGAAGAATACTCTGCGCCATAACCGGCGTGAATTATAAAAACGGACTTCCTTCTTCTTTGTCGCTGGGCGTATACCGTGAGGGTGCGCTTACGGCCGCCGGCGATGTCGGTTCTGGACTGAAGGCGCAGGATTTGACGCTGCTCTCAAAGGAGCTGAAGCCGGGAAGCGCTCCGCGCATAACGTGCTGGGTGCGGTTTTCCGAATGGACGCCCGCCGGAACCTTGCGCAACCCGGTATTTTTGGGCTTCTCAGACGCGTCTCCCCTTTTGGCGATGGGAGAGGAGCAAAGCGTATGAGCGCAGTCAGCACCGAGAGTCTGCGCGTTACCAATCCGGATAAGCTGCTGTACCCGGAGACGGGTGTTACCAAGCTGGATTATGTCCGTACGCTGCTGGAGCTTGCGCCATACCTGCTGCCGCATACCTCGGGCCGGGTACTCACTGCCATACGGTATCCGCATGGTGCGGGCGGAGAGTTCTTTTATCAGAAGCACCTGCCGCAAAAAGCCCCTGACTTCGTTTCCGCCATAGAACAGGGAGGGGAGCTTTTCATCGATCTCAACCGCCCGGAAACGCTGGCGTGGCTGGGTAACCTCGCCGCGCTGGAATTTCATACGCCCTTCTGTACGGAAGCGGAAGGAATGCTGCGCGCGCTGGTGTTTGACATGGACCCTTCGGAAGGTCAGAATTTTACGGACGCAGCCGAATGCGCGCTGCTGGTTCGCGACACACTGCGGGAGCTGGGGATCGAAAGCCTCGTTAAAACCTCCGGCGCATCCGGCCTCCAGATTTACATACCCTGCGCGCCGATGACGTTTGAGCGCGGCAGGCGCGTCAACGAATTTTTCGGTCAGTATTTTTCTGCCAAATATCCGGATAAAATAACCATTGAGCGGCTTGTGAAAAATCGGGGCAGTAAGCTGTACTTCGATTACCTGCAGATGGGACCCGGCAAGAGTATTATTACCGTATATTCGCCGCGTGCGGTGCCGTGCGCCGCGGTTTCCATGCCGGTGGACTGGGACGAACTGCAGGCCGGAGTCAAACCCTGCGATTTTACATTGCGCAACGCGGCGGAGCGGCTGGCGCAGCGTGGGGAACGGTTTGCCGCTGTATTGCAAGGAAATCCCAATGCGGCGCTGGAAGAAATGATGCGTCACGCCAGGCTTTAGCTAAATGTATCGAGACCCCAGTAATCCGCAAAAGAGGATTTTTGCTATACTTTTTGTACAATCTGTGGTAGTATGGAAAAAAACTTAAGAGGTGGGTATGAAGCACGCAAAGAAGTTATTGGTGATGGTGGCAGTAGTCGTGCTCGTCATGACGACCGGGATGGGTGTTGCGCTGGGTGAGCCGACGCCGACGTCCACCGCCTCAACATCGCCTTCGCCTTCTCCTTCGCCTTCATCTACGCCAAGCGATTCAGAGTCGCCCGGCACGTCGGAAAGCGCGTCGTCTCAGTCTGCGTTTACGCTGCTCCAGCAGGGAAGCGAAGGCGAGTATGTCATCAGGCTTCAGATGCGCCTAAGGGAGTTGGGTTACCTGAATTACCGCGCGACAGGCAGTTACGGCGAAAAGACGCTGAATGCTGTGCAGGATTTTCAGGAGGAAAACGATCTCGGGTCTGACGGACAGGCAGGGCCCATTACGTACGAAGCGCTGTTTAAAGTGGACGCGCCGCGCAGGCCGCTTGGGTTATCCGTGGTTCCCGCGTCTGGCCCGAACGTAACAACGCCGACTTCTCCGGTTTATGGCGAGCTTTCAAGCTGGACAGCAATCAATGCGCTTTTCACGAGCGGCATGACAGTGACGGTTACTGACTGGTCCAGCGGTACGACTTTCCAGATGAAGCGCATAGGCGGAACCAACCATGCCGATGTGGAAACGGTAACGGCGGATGATACGGACAAGTTCTGGGATTGTTTTGGCGACAAATCGAACTGGGGAGAGAAACGGCCGGTTCTCGTATCCATCGGCGGCGTAAACTATGCGGCGTCACTGTACGCGCATCCGAGCGGCGCTGAAGAAATCGGCGACAATGATGTTTCCGGTCATACGCAGCTGTATTTCTACGGCAGCACCTCCGATATTCTGGGGTTTGCCGACAAGTATCACGATGACAACGTGCAAATAGCCGCGGGCAAGCTGAAGCCCTGACGGTGAGCTGCTGAAGGTCCTCCTTACGGAGGGCCTTTTTTTCTTACCCTGACTTCGGTGATAAACCATACTTCCCGTTCATATACTTCAACATGATAAACGAGAGTCAAGAATGCTGGAGGCAGATGCTGGGGCGCTGCCTGCCTGAGCGCATGTTTGCCGCCCTTTGCGCGGCAGAAAAAAACGGGCTGCAGCGGATCGAAGAGATACGACTGCGCACCGGCAGGCCGCTGATGGTTTATACGAGCAGCGGCGGCTGGTGTGTCGGCGAAGGCGGGCGCTTGTCCGATGATTCAGGTATCGCATCAACTCAGGAGGACATGGAACAGGTCTTCGGCGCCATAACCGGGAAATCCGCGTACGCCTATGAAAACGAACTGAGGCAAGGATTTATTACGCTTGCTGGAGGAATACGCGCGGGCTTTGCGGGCAGCGCGGTGATAGCGGACGGTGGGGTCAAAGCGTACCGGGGTATCGGCGGCATCAATTTTCGCATACCGTGTCAGGCAGCGGGCGTCGCCCAAAAACTGCTTCCTTATATTTCTCAGAACGGATGTTTACATAGCGCGCTTATCGTATCGGCACCCAAGCTGGGCAAAACGACGCTGGCGCGGGATATTGCGCGATGCGCGGGCAGCGGTATCGGAGTAAACCGAAGCAAGGTATCTCTCATTGACGAGCGGCTGGAGCTTGCTGCCGCGGAATATGGGGTACCGGTATTCGATGTTGGCACCGAAACGGACGTTATTTCCGGCGTACCGAAAGCATCCGGCGTATTCATGGCACTGCGGGGTCTTTCGCCTGACGTGATTGTGACGGATGAGATAGGCAGGAACGAGGATTTGGAAGCCCTGCGGGAGGTATCCAACGCGGGGGTCGTAATGGTAACGACTGCACACGCTCCCGATTTCGACAGCCTGCTGGAACGGCTCTTTTTCCGAAGGGTATTCGAGGAGCGTATGTTTGAGGCGTATGTCATGCTTTCCGCATCGCTAGGACGGATTACGGTACAGCAGGTATGCAACGCGCGTGGACAAGAACTGCTTTCCGCGCCGATGCGTTTGGAGGCGGCAGTATGAATCTGGTGTTATGTCTTGCAATCGTGCTGGTATGCGGATACATCGGCAGACAGCTGGCGGCGCGATCCGCACAGCGCCTTGCGTTCTTCCGGGAATATGAGTCCGCCATGGTCAGCCTTGCGGACAGCATCGCCGGGATGAGTCTGGAGCTGTCAAGAGCGCTTGAGACGCCCTGCGGGGACAGCGTGGGGGAAGCATTCGCGGAGTGCGCGCGGAAGCTGCGTGCCGCCCCACAGCGGCGTTTCGCGGCCATATGGCGGGAATGCCTTGGGGAGTATTCCGCAGGGAAGACATTTCTGTCCAAAGAGGACGTGCGGATGATTTCCGACGCGGGAGAAGCGCTGGAAGCGTTATGTAGAAATCCCAGCCGGAAGCAAGCGGAGGGCTACCTCGTCAGGCTGGAGAAACACATTACGGAGCTGGAAGAGGATAAACGACGGAAAGGCAAGCTGTACAGCGCGGGCGGCGTGCTGGCAGGGCTGCTCATCGCGCTGCTGGTGATATAGCGGCAGGCGGATACAGAGGAGGGAAAAGCTTTGGCAATAGACCTGGTGTTCAAGATCGCCGCGATAGGCATACTGATCGCGGTGCTCAATCAATTGCTGGTGCGCTCGGGCCGCGACGACATCGCGACGCTGACCACCATCGCGGGGTTGATCATTGTACTGCTGATGGTTGTAGACCTTATCAGCAACCTGTTTGACAGCGTGAAGCAGATTTTTGGGCTTTACTGATGGAAATTGTGCAAATCGTCGCGATAGGCTTGATAGCGGGAATTCTGGTCGTGATGATACGGCAGAAGCAGCCGGAGCTGGCGATGCAGGTCAGCATTGTGGCGGGCCTCATTATACTCATCTACGTGCTGGATTATCTCGTAACCGCGGTGGACTACATTCGTGACGTGGTGGCAGAATACGAGATTCCTTACGACGGTATCGCAATCGTACTTAAAATCATTGGCATTGCGTATATCTGCGAGTTTGCCGTACAGATACTCAAGGACACGGGAGAATCCTCGCTGTCGTCCAAGGTGGAACTGGCCGGCAGGGTGCTCATCATTGTGCTCTCGCTGCCGGTATTTACGTCCTTCCTGAAAATGGTGATAGGAATGCTGGAGTAACCAATGAAAATACGATGGATGCTGGTGTGCGTACTGGTGGTTATGCTGGTCTGGCTGCCGCTAACCGCACATGCCCAGGACGAAATACCACAGGACACCGTGACGGACGAGGATGTCGATGACGCCATTGCGGACGAGATTGAGGAAAACATTGAGACTGCCCTGACGTCCGCGGACCTTCACGCGCTTGAATCGTTCTATGAGGAATATGGGGAGACGCTCGCACCCATCACCGGCGGGCGGGACTTTAAATCCTTCCTGAAGATGCTTGCCACGGGCGGTGCGGATTTCAACATCGGTGATATATTCGGCATGGTGCTGAACGCGATGATGGCGGGCGTCAGGCAGAGCATCCCTGCTATTGTGCAGATTGTGGTGATTGGCCTGCTGTTCAGCGTGATTACACACTTCAAGCCCGCGTTCGGCGAAACCGGCGTCAGCAAGGCCGCCCAGACTGCGCAGTTCGTCATCGTGGGCGCGATTACGCTGGGCGTATTGACCAGCGCTTTTCATATTGGGGTGTCTGCCATTGCCAACATGACGGCCTTTACGAAGGAGCTGTTTCCGTTGCTGCTGGCGCTGCTGACCGCGCTGGGCGGGATCAGCTCCGCATCCATACTGAGCCCCGCTACGGTATTCCTGACGACGGGAATTTCCCTGTTCTTTAACGACTTTATATTGCCGCTGGTAATCGTGCTCACGGTGTTCACACTGGTCAACAACTTCTCGTCCACCGTAAAGCTGTCCGGCTTCTGCTCGCTGATAAAGAGCGTAATCAAGTGGTCTGTGGGCATCTGCTCCACGATATTTGTGGGTATCGTGGCGATGCAGGGACTGCTGGGCTCCACGTTCGACGGGCTTTCCATCAAAACGGCGAAGTACGCTATCGACAAAATGGTTCCTATTATCGGCGGACTGTTCTCCAATTCTGTGGATGTGCTGTTGTCCTGCTCGCTGCTGATCAAGAACGCGGTGGGTATCGCAGGAATACTCATCATCGCGGCCATTGTGATAGCGCCCGTGTTCGCGATACTGGCGCATTACTTCCTGTTCAAGCTGTGCGCTGCGGTGCTGGAGCCTACGGCAGGGGAAAAGATGGGCCAGTTCATGCAGGGGGCGGCGGACGTCGTGCTGATGCTCTTCGCGGCGGTGCTGGCAAGCGCGGTGATGTTCTTCATCACCATCGGGGTAATCATCGGCGCGGGCAACGCCAATGTGATGCTGAGGTAATACAATGCACAATGCGTTGACTACTTGGGCCGTCGCGGTAACGGCCGCCATACTGCTGAGCGCCATGATCAGCGCGTTGCTGCCGGAGACGAGCATTAAGAAGTATGTGCTTGTGGTGTTGGGGGTTATTGTCACCATGATAGTACTGTCGCCGCTGATTTCGCTGCTGACGGATTCGGATATAGAAGAAGAAATGCAGGGCGCGCTGGACTCCATTGAAAGCGCCCAAAGCTATGAATACGACAGCTCGCTGTACAAGGATTACATTTACAAACTGTATGAGGCATACATAGAGAGTGAATGAAATAAACATGGTGATGAAAGGGACAGGTGGCACGGATGAGTACTTCGGAGAAGGAATCGCGCATGGACCAGAAGACCGACTCTAAGCCAAAGAGCGGCATTCTGGCGCGGTATATGAAGCTGGACACGAAGAAGAAGGTGCAGTATGCGGTGATACTGCTGATCGCCATCGTGATACTGGCGATCTATTTTACGTCCGTGTCCAAGGGGCAGACGAGCACCGATGAGGACGTATCCGCAGATACTGCCGTTTCGGCGGTATCCGTCGTGGCCACGGATGATATTTCTGCGCAGCTGAAGAACACGCTGTCCGCCATCGAGGGCGCGGGCCGCGTAGAGGTGATGATCACCTATGAGTCCAGCGCGGAGTTGGTGCCTGCCATCAGTATCGACAAGCAATCCTCGACGACAGTCAACGAGAGCGAAGACGGGAAGAGTACGACAAACAGTGAAAACACGCAGAGCGAGGTTGTAACGATAGGCGGCACAAGCGGGGAGGAAGCGCTGGTGCTTAAGGAAAATAACCCTGAAATCAAAGGGGTTATCGTAGTAGCGGAGGGTGCAGACGACATTGAGGTCAGGCTGAATCTGCTGAGCGCGGTTCAGACGATACTGGATGTCAGCCCGGATAAGGTTAACGTTTATAAAATGAATAAATGAATATAGGATAAGGGGAAGTGGAATAATGAAAAATAAAAAAGCGGGCAGGTATTTGTTGCTGGCGGGACTCATTGTGGTGTTGGTCGCTGTAGGATGCATCAACTACTTCATCAGCAGCAACGCGGAAAAGAACCAGTCTGCCGCAGTATCGTCGTCCAGCGAGATTTCCGGTGCGCTGCAGGCTGACGATCTCGCGGCGATGGCGGACGTGGATGATTTCGCCGTATTCAAGCAGGAGCGCGCGAGCAAGCGCGAAACGGAGATATCCTATCTCGATACTGTCATCAATAACGACAACAGCGATGCAGACGACATCAAGGCGGCCAACGAGCGCAGGATGGCCATTGTGGCGGCGATGGAAGCCGAGACAACCATCGAAGGGTTGATAGTAGCGAGCTGTGATGTCAGCAATGCAATCGTCACTGTACAGGATGGTTCTGTCAACGTGGTGCTGGACGCTACCTCCATTACCAGCGAGCAGGCCGCGAAAGTATTGGAGATTGTACAGCAGGAGACAGACGAACCGGCGCAGAACATTAAAATCCTGTTGCAATGATGTTGCGGGTGGTTTCAATTTCATGAAACTGCCATGAAAGAAACGATATCGGATTGTATTTCAAAAAATCATCTGATATAATGTCCTCGAAATAAACTCCGGAGAAATCCCGGGGCAATGAGGTGACGGAAGCGTGAGCACCAGCGATATGAATACGCGCGAGGAGCAAAACGGCAGCATTTCCTTCGCGAACGACGTTGTCGCCACAATCGCAGGTATCGCCACGGTGGAAGTAGAGGGCGTCGCGGGTATGAGCGGCGGCTTCTCGGGTGGCCTGGCGGAGTTGCTTGGCCGCAAAAATCTGACCAAAGGCGTCAAGGTGGAAGTTGGCAAAGAGGAATGTGCGGTCGATCTCTACATCATCGTGGAGTACGGCAGCGAGATTCCGGTGATGTGCCAGAAGATACAGACGAACGTCAAGAAAGCGGTGGAGACGATGACCGGCCTGCGTGTCGTGGAAACCAACATTCACATACAGGGCGTTCGCGTGGGTAAAGAAACCGATGATGGAAAACGGGTGCACTAGCTCCCGTATTTTATGTACGAATGATTGAGGGTTCGATATGCGCATTTTCATGAGGATCGTATTGACACTGTACATATTGTGCGTCTTGTTTATTGCGGGCGTTACACTGGTCTGCGCGTGGCAGTTTATCCCGCAGACGCAGCCTGCCGCATGGCTGGACATGCTGTACAAGGATGCCGCAGTGCGTTTCTGGGTTTCGGTTGCGGGCGTGCTGATTATCGTTGTCAGCCTTGCGCTGATGTTTTCCGGCATCCGCAAGCGCAAACCCAAAACCGCGTTTATTGCGGATACGGGGAGCGGCGCGGTTTCCATCACCATCAGCGCGCTGGAGGAGATGGCGATGCGGCATATGCTCGCCGTGGATACGGTGCGCACGGTGAAGGCCTTTGTCGCCGTGCGGGATGGGAAGGTTAATATTACGGGAAGGCTGGCTGTCGCGGATGGCACCAACATTCCAGAGACGCTGCTGGTGCTGCAAAAGAGCCTGAAGGAGCATATTGAGACTTTGGCTGGCATTGGGGTCGGCCGCATTTCGCTGCTGGTTGAAAAGACCTCGCAGCTTGCAAAGGCGCGTGTTGAATAGTGCCGGATAAAGAGAATCGCTGGCTGAGTTTCTGGAAAGCGCATAAAGGTGCCATTATCGGCACAGGGCTGGGGCTGCTCACAGGTACGCTGATACTTGCGATCGGTTTTTTTCAGACGCTATTTCTCGTTATCTGTACCGGCATCGGCGCATTCATCGGCGCGCATGCGCGTGTGAAAAAACGTATCAAAGAGATTTTGGAAAGGATACTGCCCGACCTCTTTCGGTGAGGCTGTGGCAGGCCGCAGAGGGACAGCGCTTTGCGGCAGGCGGAGGATGATTTGAGCAGGAGATCGGCCCGGGACACGGCATTTCGGCTTTTCTACGAGTATTCCATCAACGGAGCGTTCAATCCCGCAACCATGGATGTGATGCGGGATTGTTTTGATAAAGGCATGAACGACAACGCCTGGGTTTTTGTGCGCCGCATGATAGAGGTGTTTGAAGCGAACACCGCACAGGTGGACGAACTGATACAGCGCAACTCCAACAAGTGGAGCATCACGCACATGGCAAAGGTGGAGCTCTCCATACTGCGCCTGGGTGTTTGTGAACTGAAGTTTCTGGACGGAGAAATTCCGCCCAGCATCACGATCAACGAGTGCGTTGAACTGGCCAAACGCTATGCCACCGAAAAATCGGCGAGCTTCGTAAACGGTGTTCTTGCCGCGGTGCTGACAGACGGGCAATGAACGGCAGCGTTTTCCTTGCGCTCGATTCGAGTTGCTATACGACCTCGTACGCGCTGTGGGCAAATGAAAGCGTGAAGCACGATGCGCGCAAACTGCTGGAGGTGCCGCAAGGCGCGCGGGGGCTGCGTCAGTCGGAGATGGTTTTTCAGCACGTACGCAACTACGGCATGCTGTTTTCCGATTTTCCGCATGAGGGACAGACCATCCGGGCCGTGGCATACAGTGAAAAACCCTGCCCGCGCGAAGGCTCCTACATGCCCGCTTTCCTCGCAGGAAAGTCACTGGCAGTGGCAATCGCCGCGTCGATGGGAGTTCCGGCCTACGCGCTGACGCATCAGCACGGACACATCTATTCCGGCTTCATCGGGAATGACATCCAAGACGGCGAATTCTGTGCTTTGCACGCATCTGGCGGTACGCTGGACATTTTAAATGTGCATGTCGCACAGGGCATCGTAGAAACCATCACACCGATGGGCGGCACGGCAGACGTAACCTGCGGACAGATCATCGATCGTATCGGTGTTGCCGCCGGTCTGGCGTTTCCCGCGGGTGCGGAGATGGAACGTGTGTATACACCAAACGGCATAAAGCTTTCGGTTCATGTAGAAGGGTTGAAAGCCAACCTGTCGGGAGCGGAGACACAGGCTATGCGGCTGCTGGAGAACGGCTGTGACAGGGCGAGTGTTTTCAGCGGCGTACTGGACTGCGCGGCGGAGACGCTGGCAGGGCTGACGGGAAACGCGCTGGAACAGACAAAGTCCGGACGCTTTCTGTTTACAGGCGGCGTTATCTGTAACCGCATCGTGCGTGAAAGGCTTCAGAAGGCCTGTGAAGACAGGGCAGCGCAGGCCATTTTCGCGCAAAAGCAATACTGCGGTGACAACGCGTGCGGGCTGGCGCTCGCCGCGCAAAGGGTATACGAAAGAGGGGAAAGCGCGTGACACTGATAGATGGCAAAGCCATATCGGCACAACTCCGGGAGATGCTGAAAACGCGGGTTAAGGCGCTTGCCGCGAAGGGCGTAACGCCCGGGCTCGCGGTGGTGCTTGTGGGCGACGATCCGGCTTCCGCGACGTATGTGAACAACAAGGAAAAGGCATGCCATGAGCTCGGCATATTTTCCGTCGTTCACCGGCTTCCCGCGGAAACGACACAAGAGCAGCTCGTAGCGCTCGTCCATGAATTGAATGCCGACAGACGGCTGCACGGCATACTCGTTCAGCTGCCTTTGCCGGGCCACCTTGATTCGCTGGCGGTGCTGCGAGAGGTCGACCCTGACAAGGATGTGGATGGACTGCACGTCGTAACGGCGGGCAGACTGCTGGTGGGAGAGAAGGGCTTCAAGCCATGCACACCCAAAGGAATCATTCACCTTATCAAAACCACGGGCGTTTCCATCGCGGGTAAGTCCGCCGTGGTGGTAGGGCGCAGCAACATGGTTGGCAAGCCGGTGGCGCTCCTGCTGCTGGAGGAGAATGCCACCGTGACGATGTGCCACTCAAAGACACGGAATCTGGCCGCAGTCTGTGCGGAAGCGGATATTCTCGTCGCGGCGATTGGCAGACCGCGCATGCTGACCGGAGCGTTTATTAAGCCGGGCGCAATCGTCATCGATGTGGGAACCACACGCGTGAACGGCAAGCTGACCGGGGACGTTGTATTTGAGGAAGCCGCGGAGAAGGCGGCGTATCTCACGCCGGTGCCGGGCGGTGTCGGACCGATGACCATCACCATGCTGATGGAAAACACCATAGAGGCGGCGGAAACGCGTGGCTGACATGGTATTCAGCGTTGCTCAAATCAATGAATACATCGGACGCAAGCTGAATCGCGATGCCTTTCTGAGCCGGGTATGCGTGGTGGGCGAGGCGACAAACTTTGGCATGTCATCGGTGGGGCATGCTTTCTTTTCATTGCGCGATGGAGACAATCTGCTTTCCTGCATCGCGTACGACTTTGCCAAAAGCGGACTGGAGGATGCGATCTCCGACGGCGCGCTGCTGAAGGCGTTTGGGCGCATCGCGTACTACAAGCGATCCGGGCAGGTACAGCTCGTCGTGGAGCATGCGGAGCTGCAGGGGGCGGGCGACATCTTCGCGCGTATAGAGCAGGTAAAGGCGAAGCTTGCGGCGGAAGGAATATTCGCCGAAGCCCATAAGAAACCGCTGCCCGCCTTTCCGCTGCATCTGGGCGTCGTTACCTCCACCTCGGGCGCGGTCATGTACGATATCATCAACGTCGCGACGCGGCGTTTCGAAGGTGTGCATATCATTGTTTATCCGGTTCAGGTGCAGGGCATCTTAGCGGCGAGGCAGGTATGTGAAGGCATTGCGCATTTTAACGCGGCTCGCAACGCGGACGTAATCATCGTGGCGCGCGGTGGCGGTTCTTTTGAGGATCTGATCGCTTTTAACGAAGAAAGCGTCGCGCGCGCGGTATACGGCTCCGAAATCCCGGTCATTTCCGCGATCGGCCATGAAACGGACTATACGCTATGCGATATGGCAGCGGATCTGCGCGCCCCCACGCCCTCCGCGGCGGCGGAGCTGGCAGTGCCGGAAAAGCAGGCGGTGCGTGATTATATCGCGAGAAGCAGAGACGAGATGCGGTTCGCGCTGCGCCGAAGAATCGAGAGCAGGGAGCGGGAGCTTTCCGCGATGCAGCTTGCCCTGAAGTCCGCCCCGCTCAGCCAGCGGGTAGAACAAATTCGGCAGAGGGTTTCCTCGGACAGTGCGCTGCTGCGCAGCGCGATGCGATCCCGGCTGGAACGGGTCGCGCTGACCGTTGAAAAATACGCGGATACACTGGGAACCCTGGATCCTCGCGGCGTACTGCGGCGCGGCTACGCCATTGTGCACAGCGCGCAGGGCGTGGTAACGACCAGCGTGCAGGCCGCGCGCGAAATGGAAATCGAATTTGCAGACGGTCGCGTTGCGGTGACAAGAAAGGAATAACATATGGCGGATTTTGAGAGCGATCTCGCGAAGCTCCGGCAAATCACCGAAAAGCTCGGCACGGGCGAGGAAGGGCTGGAGAAGAGCATGGAGCTCTATACCGAGGGCATGAAGCTGGCGGATGAGCTCGGCAAGCGGTTGGACAAGTATAAATCGAAAATAGAAATCCTCGAAAGCGGTGATAAGGAATGACCTCTGTCGAGGAATCGCTGCGCAGCACCGCGGCGCTTGTGGACGCCCGGCTGCCGGAGCTTGTGGAAAGCCTGTGCGCAGAGGGTACGCTGCGGGACGCGATGCTATACAGCCTGACCGCGGGCGGCAAGCGCCTGAGACCGTGGCTTTGTATCGAAGCAGCCCGTCTTTTTGGCGAAGCGGAGCAAGCGCTTGATTTCGCCTGTGCCATTGAAATGATTCATACCTATTCACTGATCCACGACGACCTGCCCGCAATGGATAATGATGTGCTGAGGCGCGGGCGTCCCACGAACCATGTGGTGTTCGGCGAGGCCATGGCGATTCTCGCGGGGGATGCGCTGCTGAACGGCGCGTATGAGGTGATGACGCGCTTCGCGCTCACGCACCAGGCGCTTAATGGTCTTCGCGCGATGGATATCATGGCGCGTGCCGCCGGCGCATCCGGCATGGTAGCGGGACAGGCCGGGGACATCGAATTTGAGTGCAAGGACAAGGACGAGCAGGTTCTGCACTACATCCACGAGCGAAAAACCGCGGCGATGATACGCGGCGCGCTGCTTTCCGGTGCGGCGCTCTTCGGCGCGGGCGAAGACGACATGGCGGCGCTTTCCGACTACGGACAGCGAATCGGCCTGGTGTTCCAGATTGTCGACGATATACTGGACGTAACCGGTGACGCGGCTACGCTAGGGAAGACGCCCGGCAAAGATGAGGCGGAAGGCAAACAAACGTTCGCTACTGTATATGGGATTGAGACGGCACGACGCATCGCTTCGGAACAGACAGAGGCAGCCATAGAATCGCTTTTGCGTTATGATGTACGCGGGGAAGTGCTGCGCGGTATGGCGCTGTATTTGCTTTCGCGGGATCGGTAAGCATGCCTCGTTCAAACGTTTGCGGCATAAAATTTTCCGTATAGGTTTCGGACAGTATTCGATGGAGAGGAGAAACGCATACCGGGCATTCACACCGATTCATCCCTTGTAAACAGTGATAGAATACACGCTTCAAGCCCGACAGCAGGGCCTTTTTTATACCGTATAAAAGCAAGAGGGCATGGGAAAAGATAGTCGTATCAAGCTTTCAGGAGATACGACATGCTCACGAATAAAGTGGAGATATGCGGCGTGGATACGTCGAAGCTGCCCGTAATGAAACCCAAACAGATGACTGAATTGATGCTGAAGGTAAAGACGGGGGATCCGGCGGCGCGCGAAGAATTCATTAAGTGCAATCTCCGGCTGGTGCTGAGCGTGATACAGCGCTTTACAGGACGCAGGGAGAACATGGACGACCTGTTTCAGGTGGGCTGCATCGGATTGATGAAGGCGATAGACAATTTCAACGTAGAGCTTGGCGTACGATTTAGCACTTACGCCGTTCCCATGATCACGGGCGAACTGCGCCGCTACCTGCGTGACAATAACAGCATTCGCGTTTCGCGATCGCTGCGCGATATCGCGTATAAAGCGCTGCAGATACGCAATACGCTGTCCAAGAAAAACAGCAGCGATCCCAGCGTTGAAGCCATCGCTAAAGAGATGGGCGTCAGCGTGGAAGACGTGGTGTTTGCGCTGGACGCCATACAGGATCCGGTGTCGCTTTATGAGCCGGTTTATCATGACGGCGCGGACGCCATCTATGTGATGGATCAGCTTCAGGATAAGAGCGGCGCGGATGAGATGTGGCTGGAAGGCATTGCGCTAAAAGAAGCCATTGATAAGCTGGGAGATCGTGAAAAGAAGATAATCGATATGCGCTTTTATCAGGGAAAGACCCAGATGGAGGTCTCCGAAGAAATAGGCATCAGTCAGGCGCAGGTATCGCGCCTGGAGAAAAACGCGCTGAAGAGCATACGCAGGAGTCTGTAACACGCCTCGGGGCCGTGCCGGGAGCACGGTCTTTTTTATTGCCCGTTTCATATGCTTATAGTGCGAGTGCAATAGTGCGAGGTGATGTTATGACACGGTTTTCAAAGCTGAGGCAGAAGGAGGTCGTCAACGTACAGGACGGCGCTCGCCTTGGCTTCATATGCGATTTGATTGTGGACCACTGCACGGGTAAAATCTGCGGCATCGTCGTGCCGGGTCAGACGCGGTTTTCTTTCCTGTTCCGCGGTGAGCGAGATCAGGTAATACCATGGCGAAACATACGAAAGATTGGAGAAGACGTGATATTGGTGGAAATTGATGTAAACGGTATACCTAATTATCAGCAGGAGTAATGGATTTGCAGGAGGATAGCACCCCCCCATTTTAGATATTGCTTTACATAAGACGCCAGATTTTGATAACATATCACATATTCCCCGAATTATCAGGATCAATCTGTATTTTGCCTGATGTCTGTGATATAATATACAAAAGCTGCGCGGGGGTGGGGTATGAAGTGCATTTACTGCGGATATCTGGAAAGCAAGGTGGTCGATTCCCGGCCGACCGACGAGGGAAGCTCCATCCGGCGGCGCCGGGAATGTCTGGCGTGCAAAAAGCGTTTTACCACGTATGAGAAGATTGACAGCCTGCCGCTGCTCGTCGTCAAAAAAGACGGTGAGCGCGTTCCCTTCGATTCGGACAAGATTAAGATAGGCGTTCTGAAAGCATGCGAGAAGCGCCCTGTGCCGATGCAGGAAATTGAAGCGCTGGTTGCCAGCGTGGAAAAAACCATATTCAACACGCTGCGGCAGGAAATCAGCTCCAAAGAAATCGGCGAATTGGTGATGAAGGGCCTAAAGGATTTAGACGACGTTGCCTATGTGCGGTTTGCGTCGGTTTATAAAGAATTCAAGGACGTGGACACGTTCATGAAGGAACTGCAGAGGTTATTGGCGGAAAAATGAACGGATTTCAACAAGGATTTACGCTGTGGAAGCGCGAAGGGGTACGGTTTCTGACGGTGCCGTCCTTCGAGCGCGCAGGCGGCGTGCGGTGCGCATTTTCCACCCGCGTGGGAGGAGTCAGCCCGGCACCGTATGATACATTGAATTTCAGCCGCAAGCGGGAACAAAATAAAGAGAATTTTATAGAGAATATGCGGCGCTTTGCAAGCGCGACAGGTTTCAATTACATGGATGCCGTAGTCATACGGTATGCGCATAGCCCCCTGCTTTACCGGGCGGAGAGCAAGGACGCAGGATGCGGCGTGGTGCGCGAGGGGCTGCCGGAAACCTGTGACGGACTATACACCGACACCCCGGGGCTTCCCATATTATCGATGCATGCGGATTGTGTTCCGCTGTTTTTTTATGACCCCGTGGGACGCGCGGCATCGGTATGTCATGCAGGGTGGAAAGGGACTTCGCAGCATATGGCGCGTAACGCACTGCAGGCGCTGCTGTCTCTTGGATGTTCTGCGAAAGATATATTGGCGGCGATAGGACCGTGTATCAGTGTGAAATACTATGAAGTGGGCGAGGAAGTCGCGGAGATTTTTGTCCGCGAGTTTGGCGATACGGTGATTCAGCGGCGTGATGGAAGCTGCTACGCGGATTTAGCAGCAGCCTGTGCATTGGACATGCTGGAGACTGGAGTCCCGATGCAAAATATCACGCTTTCCGGCCTTTGTACTTACGGGCTGCCCAAACTATTCTATTCCCATCGGCGCGATCAGGGGCGCACAGGCGCAATGACCGCAATGATGGAACTGATTTGAGGTGACATATATGGACGAAAAAATATTGATTGTCGATGATGAGCCCAATATTCTGGAATTGCTGGAATACAATCTGCGCAAAGAGGGCTATTCGGTGACTCGCGCAGACTCTGGAGAAAAAGCGATTTCAGCATTGGAACAGGAGAAGCCCGCTATCGTGCTGCTGGACCAAATGCTGCCCGGCTTGGACGGGCTAGATGTGCTGAAGCGCATTCGCGCGAATGAGACCTATTCGGATATGCCCGTAATCATGGTGACCGCGAAATCCGAAGAGATTGACAAAATTGTGGGGTTGGAGCTGGGCGCGGACGATTATATCACAAAACCCTTCAGTGTGCGGGAGTTGTGTGCCCGCGTAAAAGCGCAGCTGAGGCGTGCCAAACGCCCGGACGGCGTCGAAGCCTCAGGCATACAGACCGGTGGCCTGCGCGTTGATACCGCCAGCTACAAGGCGTATATCGGCGACAGAGAATTAAAGCTGACACTGAAAGAATTCGAGCTTTTAAACCTTTTGATGGCAAACCGGGGCGTGGTGCTTACGCGTGACACCATATTGAATCGCGTATGGGGATATGAGTATTTCGGCGAAACGCGTACGGTGGACGTGCACATCACGAATCTGCGCAGGAAGATCGAGGAATACGGAGACTGCATCGAAACGGTAAGAGGCGTGGGATACCGTTTTAACGAAAAAAATGAATAGGCTGTTCAGACGGATTGCGCGAAGGTTCAGCATACTTTTTGCTATCGTGATCATTGTCACGATCTGCGTAAGTTACTTTTACCTGAACGATGCTTATGTGAAGCATACGCAGGAATCGCTGTTAAGCGAAGCGCGCGTCATTGCGTATCTGGCAGAGGCCAGAAGCGACATCGGACAGATCTCCACGGCTATGGAAGAAAAACAGGGCGTTCGCGTGACGGTGATAAGCAACGACGGAACGGTGCTGATGGATACTGAAGCGGACGCATCTCAGCTGGAAAGCCATCTGGGCAGGCCGGAGGTCCAGCAGGCGTTGAAAGCAGGAGAGGGTACAGATATACGCCGAAGCGATACGCTGGGAAAGGACTTAATTTATGTTGCGGTAAGCGCACCGGAAACAGGGTATGTTATTCGGCTTGCGATGCCGCTGGAAGGCATTGCGGAATACTCAATGAACCTGCTTATGCCCCTGCTTGTGATACTGTTGGTATCATTTTTACTCTGCCTTGTTATCTCGCTGTATATTTCCCGCAGCATCACGCTGCCGCTGACACGGATGAAACGCTATGCGGCAAGGATTGCGCTGGGAGAATACGACGGCATCACACCGCTTCATACAGGTGACGAGCTGGAGGATCTTTCTGTGGCGATGAACGATATGGCGGGGGCTTTGAAACGCAGCGTAGAAGACATCACGGAAAAGAATTCCCGCCTGCAGGCAGTGTTTCGTGCGGTTCCGGGCGGCATTCTTGCCATTGACAACCACGAGATCGTTACGATGATAAACCCGGCGGCGACAGAGATGTTCGCCATACGGGAAAAACCAGAGGGAAGGCATTTTCTGGAGGTTGTGAAACACGCCAAGCTGGAGATGGTCATTCGGGAAGCGTTGGAAAAACGGGTGCCTGTGGAACGCGAAATCAGGATGGTGAGAGGCATGGAGGAGCGCTTTCTGCAGGTATTCTCAGTTCCCGTTGTCAGCGAAGGCATTGCGTTTGGCGTTATACTGCTCGCGCAGGATATTACACGGATCCGCAAACTGGAAAATATGCGGAGCGAATTCGCCGCCAATGTTTCGCACGAGCTGAAGACACCCCTCACCGTGATCAGCGGATTTGTGGACACGCTGAAGGGCCCTGACATCACTCCGGAAGATACCACGAGGTTTCTGGACATCATCAGTCTGGAGTCCGAGAGGCTGACGCGGCTGATTGACGATGTGCTGTCTCTCTCGGAAATTGAAAGCGCATCCGCTCCGCCTGCTGCGATTGTGGATATCCGCCAGGGGGTGCGTGAAGCGGCGGAATTGCTGCAGCGCAATGCGGAGGAGAAGGACATTGCACTCACCGTAGAACTGCCGAAGGTACGCATTCCCGTAGCGGCAGATAAGGATCGCGTCAAACAGATGATGATAAACTTGATTGACAACGCGATAAAGTATACGCCAAAGGGAGGCCGCGTGCAGGTTTCGGTGGAGCGTGAGGAAGAGAATTGTATTCTTCGCGTCAGCGATACGGGAATCGGTATTCCGGAAGAAAATCTGCCGAGGCTGTTTGAGCGATTCTACCGGGTTGATAAAAGCCGTTCGCGCTCTCTTGGCGGTACAGGGTTGGGGCTTGCCATTGTCAAGCACATTGTCAGCTTGCTGGGCGGCCGCATAGACGTTCAAAGCAGGGTGGGGCAGGGTACGGTGTTCGCGGTTACTGTACCGGTGGGAAAACGCGACATCTAGAAGAAATGTTGGCTGGGTACTTGCGCTTTGCCGCATGATATGGTAGTATCTCTTTAAGGTATGCGAGTTGTTGCGAGAGTGGGTCAGTTCCCACTCTTTTCAATTGTAAAGTCCCCCAAAAGGCGAAGAATTTGAAAATGCGGCTGCGTATACGGTTGAACTAAGAAGAGACTGGCAGGTGTAGGATATCTCCAAAAAGGTGGAACAGGCGGTGGAAGCCGCGGTGTTGCCCGTCATAGAGGGCAGCGGTTACGAATACGTGGGAACTGAAGTCAAAAAGACTTCGGATGCAGTGGAACTGATCGTATATATCGACAGTCCGAACGGCATCGGGCTGGATGATTGCGAGAAAATCAGCCGGCTTATTGATCCCATCATTGAGGAAAAAGACCCTATAGAAGGGCCGTATTACCTTTGCGTATCGTCGCCGGGAATAGACAGGCCGTTGAAATCTCCCCGGGATTTTGCGCGCAGCATTGGTAAAAAGGTGGATATCCGGCTCTTTGCCGCCGTAGACAAAAAGAAGGAATTCACCGGCACACTCGTTTCGTATGACGGGGAAGGCTTTGCGGCAGAGATTACGGGTCAGGAACGTAAGTTTCTGTACGAAGACACAGCCATCGTTCGACTCCACGTGGATTTTTGAGGGAGGATGCAGTATGAACACTGAATTTATCAGCGCGCTTACGGCGCTCGAAAAGGAAAAGGGAATCGACAAGCACGTGCTCATAGAGGCGATTGAAAGTGCATTGGTTTCCGCATATAAAAAGAATTATGGCGCAACGCAGGATGTGCGCGTCGAAGTGGATCCCTCCAGCGGCGCTTTTCGTGTTTTCGCGAAAAAGACGGTAGTGGAAGAAGTGATGGACGACGGCATTGAGATATCCGTTAACGATGCGCACAAAATCAATGTAGCCTACGAGCCGGGAGATATGCTGGAAATTGAAGTAACGCCCGGTACCTTCGGGCGTATAGCGGCGCAGACGGCCAAGCAGGTAGTCGTACACCGGCTGCGCGAAGCCGAACGCGGCGTCGTATTTGATAAATTCATTGAGCGTGAAGGCGAAATCATGAACGCCGTGATCCACCGCGTAGACAAGGGCAGTGTACTGCTGGAACTGGATGGAGCGGAAGGGATTATGCCGGCGTCGGAATGTATGCCGGGTGAGCGCTACGCCATCAATGATCATATTCGCGTATATGTGATGGAGGTCCGCAAGACCACAAAGGGTCCGCAGATCGTGGTATCACGCACGCATCCGGGGCTTTTAAAGCGCCTCTTCGAAATTGAGGTTCCGGAAATCATGCAGAATATCGTGCACATTCGGAGTATCGCGCGCGAGGCGGGGTCGCGCACTAAAATCGCGGTGAGCTCGGATGATGAGAACGTCGATCCGGTGGGTTCCTGCGTCGGCCAGAAAGGCAGCCGCATCGACCGAATCGTATCTGAAATTGGAAACGAGAAGATAGACGTCATTCCCTGGAGCTCGGATCCCATTGAATTCATCGCAAACTCGCTGCGCCCGGCCAAGGTGCTGATGGTGCAGATAAACGAGGATGAAAAAGCCGCCAAAGTGGTTGTTCCGGACTATCAGCTGTCGCTGGCTATTGGCCGCGAAGGGCAGAACGCGCGGCTCGCTGCGAAGCTGACCGGCTGGAAGATTGACATCAAGAGCCAGACTCAGATTGAGCAGGTGCTCTTTGGAGAGCAGTCTGAGCAGACGGAAGAAGACAACCGACCTGCGGGTGAAAGCTATTACGACGACTTTGAAATAGACGATACGGAAGAATAGGCGGGTAACGGTTGAAGACTAAAAAGGTGCCTGTTCGCATGTGTATCGCGTGCAGAGAGGGCAGAACAAAAAAGGAATTGGTGAGAGTCGTTGCTACGGATCAAGGGCTGATGCCGGATGAGACCGGCAAGGCTCATGGCCGCGGAGCATATCTGTGTCCGGACGTAGCGTGTCTGGATAGGGCGCAGAAAACCAAAGCCTTTGAAAGGACGCTGGAAATGGGGCTGAATGAAGCTTCATACAATGCAATTAAAAGGGTGATATTACGGCGTGGGCTCAAATAGCATGGCGTATGTGGGTCTGGCGTTTCGCGCCGGGCGGGCGCTTGCAGGGACTGCGGCGTGTGAAAAAGGGGTTAAAAGCAGAGATGTCTATCTGTTGCTGATGCAGCGGGAGCTCTCGGAAGGGACAAAAGAAAAGTTTTTGCGGATTTGTGAGCGGAATGGAACGATGGTACGGACGGTGGAAGAGCCGGGAGCTGTGGGGCGCGCGATAGGAAGGCCGGAGGTTATGCTTGTCGGCCTGACTGACAAGGGTCTGGCGGAAGCAGCCAGAGGGATTATTGATGGTGTCAAGGGGAGAATTGAATGAGTAAACTGAAGATTATCGATTTGAATAAGCAGCTGCTGCAGCACTCTACCGAGACAGTAGGCCGCATGGAGGGGCTGCAGAACAGCGTACAGAACCATCTAGCCACGCTCAAACGCATTGAGGCAGAGCTGATTAAGATTGCGCGCGCGGAAGCCGAGGAAAATCGGGTGCGCGCACAACAGGAAGCGGAGCAGCAAGCAAAGGCAGAAGTGCAGCGCGCAGAGGAAGAGGCGTCCAGAGCCGCTGCTGCTGCGGCAAAAGCCGAAGCTGATAAGCGGGCGGCGGAAGAAGCGAGAAAGAAAGCGGAGACAGCGAAGACGGAAGCCGCGGCCGTGCGGCAGGAGCCGAAGGCACAGGAAATCAATGCTCCGGCAACCAACAAACCGGAAGCGCCGCAGCCGCCCAAAGCGGAGACCACAGCACCCGCAGAGAAAAAGGCGGAACCCAATACCGTAAAGCCTGAGGTTCGAACAGCCGAACCGGCAGTTGGCGCGCAGGAGCCTCGGGACACGCAAACTCAGGGGCAACAGCGCGACTATCCGCGTCCGGAGGGTCAAGGACAGCAACGCGATTTCCAGCGCCCGCAGGGACAGCAGCGTGACTATCCGCGTCCGGAGGGTCAAGGACAGCAGCGCGATTTCCAGCGCCCGCAGGGGCAGGGACAACAGCGCGATTTCCAGCGTCCGGAGGGTCAAGGACAGCAGCGTGACTACCAGCGCCCGCAGGGACAGGGACAGCAGCGCGATTTCCAGCGCCCGCAGGGACAGGGACAGCAGCGCGATTTCCAGCGCCCGCTGGGACAGGGACAGCAGCGCGATTTCCAGCGTCCGCAGGGACAGGGACAGCAGCGCGATTTCCAGCGTCCGCAGGGTCAGGGACAGCAGCGTGATTTCCAGCGTCCGATGGGACAGGGACAGCAGCGTGATTTCCAGCGTCCGATGGGCCAGGGACAGCAGCGTGATTTCCAGCGTCCGATGGGTCAGGGACAAGGCACGGGAAGGCCTTTTCAAAGAGATTTTGGTCCGAGACCGGCAGGACAGGGCGGTCCGGTAAGGCCGGGTCAGCGGCCTCCAATGGGCGCGCGGCGTCCAACAACGGGGGAAACATCTACGCCTGAGTTTGTGCCAGTGGAAAAGCGCGGGCCGCAGACCAAGAAACATCCGACGACGAATACTTACGCCAAGGATGACAAGAATAAGAAATCAAAGAAGACGTTACTGAAAGAGCAGGGCGCTTTCGACCGTGATGACGATAGATACAGGAGCGCGCGCAAGCGTTCCAAGTTTAAACCCATACCATTAATGGCGCCAATCGTCGTAGACAGGATTATAATGACAACCGAAACCATATCTGTGAAATCGCTCGCTGAGAAGACGGGCAAGCCGGTAGCCGATCTGTTAAAGAAACTGCTGCTTCTGGGAATGATGTGCACCATCAACTCGGAACTCGACTATGATACTGCGCAGCTTATCTGCTCGGAATTCGGGATTGCGGTGGAATACAAGCTCGACAAAACCGCCGAAGATGTATTGGGTGAAGGCGACATTGTAGATACCGAGGAAAATCTGGTGTCACGTCCCCCGATTGTGACGATTATGGGCCATGTCGATCACGGCAAGACTTCGTTGCTGGACGCTATCCGCTCTACGCGCGTAACGGAGCACGAGGCCGGCGGTATCACGCAGCATATTGGTGCTTATACGATTACGCACAAGGATCAGAGCATCACCTTCCTCGATACGCCGGGACACGAGGCGTTTACGGCAATGCGTGCCAGAGGCGCGCAGGTGACGGACATCGCTATACTCGTGGTCGCCGCAGACGATGGCGTGATGCCGCAGACGGTAGAGGCCATTAACCATGCCAAAGCCGCGAATGTGCCCATCATCGTCGCGATCAATAAGATGGATAAACCTAACGCAAACCCGGAGCGCGTCAAACAGGGTCTCACCGAGTACGGGCTTGTCGCAGAGGAATGGGGCGGCGACGCCGTTATCGTACCCGTATCGGCAGTTACCAAAGAAGGCATCGAGCACCTTCTGGAGATGATATTGCTCGTATCGGAGGTGCAGGAGCTAAAGGCCAATCCGAATCGACTTGCAAAGGGTACCATCGTCGAAGCGAAGCTCGACAAGGGCCGCGGCCCCGTAGCTACGGTGCTAGTGCAAAACGGTACGCTGCATGTTTCCGATATGATCGTCGCGGGTACGGCCTATGGCCGCGTACGCGCGATGCTGGACGATTTGGGCAACCGTGTGGATGAAGCGCTTCCTTCACAACCGGTGGAAGTGGTTGGCTTCTCCGAGGTGCCTGTCGCGGGCGATATACTCTTCGCGGTAGAGCAGGATAAGCTGACTCGTCAGGTTGCCGAAGAGCGCAAGGATAAGCAGAAAGCCGACATGCTCAAGAACCTCTCCAAGATGTCGCTGGACGATCTGTTCAGTCAGGTCGAAGAAGGCAAGGTGCAGGATCTCAATATTGTTATCAAAGCGGATGTACAGGGCTCCGTTGAAGCGGTGCGGCAAGCGCTCGAAAAGCTCAGTAACAAGGATGTTCGCGTAAAGGTGATACACGCGGGAGTAGGGGCCATCAAGGCCATGGACGTCATGCTGGCGTCGGCGTCCAATGCCATCATCATTGGTTTCAACGTCCGGCCTGATGCCGCAGCGCGCGCCGAAGCGGAAAAAGAAAAAGTGGAACTGCGGCTCTACCGCGTGATTTACAAAGCGATAGAGGATATCCAGCTTGCCATGAAGGGCATGCTCGCACCCGAGTTCAAGGAAGTCGTGCTGGGCCGTGCCGAGGTGCGCACCACCTTCAGCGTGTCAAGCATTGGTACCATCGCGGGCAGCTATGTCACCGAAGGCAAGATTGTCAAAACTGCGTCTGTGCGCCTGCTGCGCGACAACGTGGTGGTACACGAGGGAAGTATCGCCTCGCTAAAGCGCTTTAAGGATGACGCCAAGGAAGTTAACCAAGGATACGAATGCGGCATTACGATTAAGAACTTCAATGACATCAAGGAAGGCGATGTAATCGAAGCGTTCGAGATGCAGGAGATTGAAAGATAGTGGCCAAGGACAGGTTAGCCGCGATCAGCTCGGAATTCAAGCGGGTTTTAAGCGATATCATTCGCAATGACATCAAGGACCCGCGCGTTTCGGCAATGGCGAGCGTGACGCATGTAGAGCTGACAAAGGATTTGAAATTCGCAAAAGCGTACATCAGCGTATTCGATACGGACAAATTAAAAAAATCCACCATCGAAACGCTGACGCACGCGGAGCATTACATCAAGAACGAGATTGGCGCGCGCCTGCGTATTCGGCGGCTGCCAGAAATCACGTTCCTGCTCGATACCTCCATCGAATACAGCAGCAAGATTTCTGAGCTGCTGAAAAACGTATAGCATATGGATGTCAGCCTGAAAGACGTCGCAGGGGCGCTGAAGAATGCGGACAGGATACTGCTGATTGCGCATATACAACCGGACGGGGATACTCTCGGTTCTTGTTTTGCGCTGCAGCGGGTTCTTTGGAAGATGGGCAAGCATGCCGAGGTTGGGTGCGACGGAGAAATGCCTCAGCGCTATGCGGAACTTTTCGAAGGCTGCAGACTGCTTCAGCCGCATGAAACGGGAGATGAATATTCGCTTATCGCCGCGGTGGACTGTGCCGATAAGAACCGCCTCGGTAAGCTGTATAAGCCTTTTAAAAAAGCGGGACATACGCTGAGCATAGACCATCATTTCACGAACGAGGGTTACGCTGAGCTTAATTACATTGCGGATGCTTCTTCAGTAGGCGAAATTGTATTTGAACTCGCACAGCTTCTGGGCGTAAAGCACGATGATGCTTCCGCGAAATACCTTTATATTGCGATATCTACCGATACAGGGAACTTCACGTATTCCAATACAGGCCGGAAGAGCATGGCTTATGTATCGGAACTCGTGGAGCTTTTTGATCTTCGGGACACCGCGGATGTGCTTTTTCGCAGGCGCTCTCTGGTGGCAACAAAGCTGATTGCGCGTGCGCTGTCGAGACTTGAACTGTTTTGCGGCGGTGAGATTGCCGCGTTGACGCTGCTGCAGTCGGATTTAGACGAGATCGGCGCGACGGGCGCGGATTGCGAGAATATCGTAGACTTTGCGCGGGAAATTGAAGAAACTAAGGTCGCCGTATTCTTCCGGCAGTTGGATACGGGAGTAAAGGTAAGCATGCGCTCCAAAGGGAAATACGACGTGGGCGCTGTCGCCGCGCAGTTTGGCGGAGGCGGACATGTAAGCGCCTCAGGATGTTGTCCCGGAGGTACGCTGGAAGAGGTTAGGGGTGCCATACTCTCCCGGCTGGAGGAACTCTTCTGATGAATGGTATAATCAATTTTTTAAAACCGCCCGGCATGTCCTCCAATGCCGCGGTGGTGTGGCTGCGCCGACAATTGAACGTTAAAAAGATCGGCCACGCGGGTACGCTTGATCCCGGAGCCTGCGGCGTGCTGCCCATTTGTGTCGGTAAAGCGACCCATATCTCATCTTTTATGATGGACGCGAAAAAGGAATATGTCGCGGAGGTTTCCTTCGGCAGAAGTACGGATACCGGCGACAGTTATGGAACGGTAACGGAAACGTCTTCTGCAGCACTTCCCACAGACACCGCAGTAATGAATGCGCTCATGCAGTTTCAGGGACAGGTTACGCAGCAGACGCCCGCCTATTCAGCGGCTAAGGTGGAAGGAAGAAAACGGTATGAACTCGCGCGCAGCGGAAAGCCTGTACCGCCTCATCAGCGCGTAATTCAGATAAACGAAATCGAATATCTGGGCCGTACCCGCGAGGACGCGCATCGTTTCCGCGTGGTGTGCGGTAAAGGAACATATATTCGTGCGCTGTGTGAGGATATCGGACAAGCACTCAATACCTGCGCGTATATGTCATTCCTTGCGCGTACACAGTGCGCTGGGCTCATTATTTCGCAGGCAATAACGCCGGAAGCATTGCGCGGGGATGCCTTGCACGCGCTGCTTCCCATGGAGCATTTTCTGGGAAACATGCCGCGTGTGGATGCGCCGCCTGAACAGCGTGAAAGGCTGTTTCATGGAGTCGCAATACCGACAGAACTTCCGGATATTGAGAAAGCCTGCATCTTTGCAGGGGAAGAGCTTATCGGCATCGGGTGCGTACTCGACGGTAAAGCAAAAATAGATACAAGGCTGGTGGATGGGGAATGAGGCAAATATCGCTGGAAGATGCGAAGAATATACACTTTGATAAGCTCTCGCTGGCACTAGGCACATTCGACGGGTTGCACGTAGGCCATATGGCGCTGATAGAGGCAGTCGAAGGCGGAAGAGGGGAGAGCGCAGTTTTTACGTTCGATTCCGTACCGATGGAGCTGTTTAACGCCGATACCCGGCCGATGCGGCTTTTTACGCTGGAAGAAAAGGTAGCAGCCTTTCGTCTTACGGGTATCGATTACCTCTGCGCCGTGCACTTTGACAGGGCCATGGCAGCGGTCCGGCATGATGCGTTTTTAGGAACCCTGATCCGTGCGTTTCGTCCGGAGCGCGTGATAGTCGGTTATAATTTCTCTTACGGCCGCAGGGCGGAGGGCAACGCAGAGACACTTCAAGCCGCGGGTGATGCTCTGGGTTTTGAGGTCTGTGTTATCCCTCCCGTCATGTTCGAGGGAGAACCGGTGAGTTCCACGCGAATTCGAGAGTGCCTTCTGGCCGGGCGCGTGGAGCGCGTGGGAATGCTGCTCGGGTATTCCTACAGTGTAGGCGGCGTCGTGGGTCATGGCAGAGGAATCGGACACAAATTGCTGTATCCCACGGCGAACATCGAGGTCAGCCACGAAAAGCTGCTGCCGCGCAAAGGGGTATACGAGGTTTCGGTGATTGCGGAAGGACAGAAATATCGGGGGGTATGCAACATCGGCGTCAACCCGACCGTGTCCAAAGGAAGCCGGGAAACGGTGGAAACCCATATTATCGGACTGGACCGAGACTTGTACGATCAGCATATTACCATACAGTTTATCAGGCGTATCCGCGATGAAGTGCGTTTTCATGACGCTCAATCGTTGAGAGAGCAGATCACGTGCGATATCGAAAGTATTTTAATGGATAAATGAAAACCGATACAATTGTCTGGCAATAAGCGCACGGAAAATCTTATGATGCCAAAACCCAAATGATTATTTGCGTTTACATGTTGTTTCATTGCCGCACACGCGATATGGTGAGCGGCTTTTTTATATACGGGAATATCAAATACCTATCAAACGTACGCTAAAAAAATAAGCAATCTACGGCACAAAAAGGAACATTTTAATGCATCCTTACGTCAAGTTAACAGTGTTGTTTCGTAATTGTAACTATTCTCAAGGTTGGCTTGTCAACCCTGTAAAGATATGCTAACCTTTATCGGGGAAAACAAATAATGTGGAGAGACCTATGAAAAAGTGGCTTGCAGCAGTATTCAAAAATCGGAAAGTTAACAGTGGTGTGGAAGGTGATTTTCAACCCGGAGAGAGTGCGGAATCGGTAAAGAACGAATCTGAGATGAAAACCGTCGAAGAATTTTGGGACGGTCTCGAAGATACCCAAGATGACAGCAGCATACGTGACGATGGGCAAACAAAGAAAACCAAGAATCCAAAACCAAAGAAACGATGGAGCATCCGAAAAAGGGTGATCGTTTTTTCTTGTATCGGTATCGTCGCCGCGCTTTTCATTGCGATCGGTGTTTGGGCGCTTACCATCATCTCCGATCCACTTGCTCAGTTTCAGCCTAATAACAATAACACCGGAAACACGGTTGCGGCGCAACAGGGAACAACTGGAAGTAAAGAAGAGTCTCCCTCCGCTACAGTTGACCCGGAAGATTTACTTCTTTCCGAAGCGGATCTCAGCATATTGCACGACAAGTTCACGAATATCATGTTAATTGGCGTTGACCAGTCCGAGGAGCGCGAAAGCGACGAATGGAACGGAAAAACGGATTTTCATGCGGATGTGATGATTGTACTTACCATCAACAATGAAACCGGTGAAGTCAGTATGATATCGCTGCCACGGGACACCTACGCAAAGATTCCCGGGGTGGGCGGGATATACAAGCTGAACGCGTCCATCAATTGCGGCGGCGGCTGGTGTGACGATGGCTTTAAAAAAGTCTGTCAGGCAGCCCAGTGGATGCTGGGCGGAAGCGGCGGCGAAGATGACCCCATACTCATCAATTACTACTTCGCGGTAGATATGAACGCGGTGAAGGATCTGGTTGATGAAATCGGCGGGGTGGATTATAACCTGGATATCTCGTTCTCCATGCAGGGCCGCTCTTATCAAAAGGGGCAGCAGCATATGGATGGGCAGGCAGTACTGGATTACTTGCGCGTAAGAAAGGAAGCAAGCGGCGGAACGGAAGGAATCGATCCTGCGGACGCGGACGGTGAGACGGGAGATAAAAACCGCGTCAACCGTCAAAAGAATATGCTGATTGCTATATTCAAAAAAATCAAAGATAACGGACTCTTATTCAGTATACCGAGCCTTATCGACGCATTTGACGGAAATCTTGCCTACAACCTTTCAGTTAGCCAAATCGCCGGGCTTGCATATTATGCGCTGAGTGTGGATCCTGATACTATCAAGATGTATTCCATGAGCGGTTCCTATGTAACCGTAATTACAGCTGATTCATTCAATTATCCGCTGGCGTTCGCGTTTACCAACCAATCGAATCGCGTGGAAATAATCAATGAAGTTTATGGTATCGACGTAAGCAGACGCTCCGGCTATACGTTAAATTCGTTGAGACTGCTGTGGGGCAAGCTGGAGTCCAGACAATATACGAATGTTGTAGAGCCGATACTGGATAAGGTGAAGGCAAAGCTGGATGCGGATGCTTTGCTTCCGGCTGAACCAACACCAACACCAACCCCCGAGCCGTCTGAATCGCCATCTCCGTCCGAATCTGAGGGACCGAGTGATACCTCTGGCTTTTCTGAAGCCTCGGAGTCCGTTAGTGCTACAGGCACGTTTCCCACAGAAAGCGTCGCGCCTGTATCTCTGGTGCGTACCGAAAGTACAGGGTATCAACAATATAGCGAAGAAGACCGGGCGTTTTACAATCTGGTGCTGAGTGAATATAAGCAGGCGGAAGATTACAGCGAATTCACCTCAGGCGAAGATCTTTTAAACCTTCTCGCGAAGCTTCGCGAGGACACGCTCATTCTTTGCGACATGTTTAATATATCGAAGCCGGATGACTCAAAGTGGTATTATGATTTTGTAAATAAATACAACGATGTTTTCGTAGATATGCGCTGACCGTTATTAAGTTATGCTGAATGAAAACTATGCAATTAAATGGAGAAAATCACGCCATTTATTGCATAGTTTTGGCGTATAGGGTGATCTTGTCTTCTGCGCTAATCCATGTCTGTTATTTTTTTGACGCTGCCATGTTCATAATTTTTTCACTTTTTAAACAACCTGCTGTTAATCTGCTTCGATATAATTCTTAATACTGCGAAGAATAAATCCACGGTTTGCTGGTGTTATAAAGTATAACTTCGACAGAATAGAGCGAACACTGTGGTATAGTGGTATAATCGTACGGGGTGGGTTATGGACGAAAAGGCAAAGAAGATACTCATTGTGGATGATGAAACCAGCATCAGAGACTTGCTGCGTGTAGTGCTGGAAAGCCGCGGCTTCACCGTGGTTGAAGCCGGCAACGGTGTTACAGCCCTGCAGATCTTCGATAAAGAAACCCCGGACATGGTAATACTCGACGTTATGATGCCTCAGATGGATGGGTTTGAATGCTGCAGACGGCTGCGCGCAATATCAGACTGCCCGGTTCTGATGCTGACTGCCAAAGGCGAAGATTACGATCAGCTGAATGGCTTTGATACAGGCGCGGACGATTACGTGATTAAACCGTTTACACCCATGGTGCTGGTAGCACGCATGGAGGCGCTGTTCAGGCGGAGTGAAAAGGAAAGTCATGCGCGTACCACTTTTGGCAGCATGAAAATCGATGTGAACGGGCGAGAGGTAATAGTGGATGAAGAGAGGCTAAATCTCAGCCGCAAGGAGTATGATCTGCTCAAATATCTCGCAGATAACTACAACATTTCACTGAGCCGGGATCAGATATTGGAATCCGTTTGGGGGTATGATTATCTCGGTTCATCCAATACGGTGGATACCCACATCAACCGGCTTCGCAATAAACTGGGACAATGCGGCAGCTATATTACCACTTTGCGCGGCTACGGTTATAAATTCGAGGTTGATCCATGAGGACCAGCATTTCCCGACGTCTCTTCATACTGATAATCGCCACAGTGCTGGGCATCTCGCTGCTGATACTGCTGGCCAATTCACTGCTGCTTAAACCGCTGTATTACAGCTTCATCAAAAAGACGATGCAGCATGCAATGGAAACGCTTTCGGACATTGACTATACCGCGCAATGGAGCGTATGGAGTGATGAAATAAAAATTCAGACTGCGGGAAGCGCTTATGACGTGGTAGTTAGAGATGAGGATGAGGTTCTCTATTCCGATTCACGTGAGTTCGGCTTGGCGCCTCAGCAGGGCAGCGGGGAGAATAAGGGTACTGACACCTCGGAAAGCGAACCTCCTGCTGCCAGTAACGCGCAGGTGCCCGAAGATGGGGACCAGGAGTATCCGAACGGCCCCGTCATGACCGATCGATTTCCTTTTATGGAGTCCACGGACAGTTCGAAGAATTGGGAGCAAATTGACGATAAAACCGCGATGGGCATCATTACAGAGCCAAAAACGGGGATTCAAATGCTGATCTGTACGCGCAGGATGGACAGTGGAATTACCATCATTCTGATGCAAGCGGTTGAGCCTGTCAATCAAAGCATAGGTCAGGCCAATATACTCCTGATTGTTTGCGCCGGAATAACGCTTGGTATCAGTGCATTGGTAGTATTCAAGCTGTCGCGGCGGTTTACAGAACCGATAAGGCAGATTAAAGCCAAAGTGGGCAGCATCGCGGCCTTGGATTTTGGCGTGCCTTGCAGCATCAAAACCGGGGATGAACTGGAGAGCCTTGGAAACGATGTGAATTTTCTTGGTGAGAAGCTGAAGAACGCGCTGGATACACTGCGCGCACAAAACGAACAGCTTGAAAAAGATATTGTTGCGCAGCGGCAGTTTATATCGAATGCGTCACATGAGCTCAGGACGCCGCTGTCTTTGATTAAAGGCTATGCCGATGAGATGCGTACGGGATACGTCGGCGACGCGTCGCATAAAGAAATGTACATTGCCATTATTGCCGAGGAAGCGGCGAAGATGAACCGCTTGCTAAAGGAAATGCTGGAGCTCTCTCGCATGGAGAGCGGACGCATTGCGCTGCAGATGGAAACACTTCCCGTATGCGAAAGGATACGCGCGTTTCTGGACAAATACGACGGCTATATAGTGGAAAACCGTCTGAATGTACACCTCAATTGCGCAAGTGATGTATCAAGTGATGTATGCGGTATATTCGATCCAATGTGCTTTGAACAGGTATTGGCAAACTATCTCTCGAATGCGGCACGGTATGGAAACTCCGAAAAGCGCGTAGATATATCGGTGCAGGACAGAGGCGACAGCGTACGGGTAGCGGTTTTTAATACCGGAGATCCTATTGCCGAAGAGATGATCTCTCATATATGGGACGGATTCTACAAGGCAGACAGTGCTCGAACGCGTAATGGCGACAGCTATGGCCTTGGATTATCCATTGTAAAGGCCATACAAAACGCGTCGGGGCAGCAGTATGGCGTGCGCAACGAGGCGGATGGCGTGGAATTCTGGTTCGACGTCCGGAGCGCTTCATTCTCTAAAGCGTGTAAAGAGTAATGCCCTCCTACAAATTTACTCTTTACCATAAAAGGGCAACCTCAACCGGGGTTGCCCAATTTCTTTATTCGAATCCTGATTATCACACAATGCGTATCCGGGAATAACATGAAAAGGGAATGCTTTGTAAGGGGGAATTGATCATGGCGGTAATCAGGGTGCCTTTTTGCGCGATTGCAGAACTTTGCCCGTCGTTTATACTAAGCGAAACATTTTCGGATCCCAACGGCGTAAAGAGCATACTTTTTGATACCAAAAGGCTTCATGTGGCAGCAAGGCAGCAAACGATAGAAGTGCCGGAAGTGGGCGCGGTGGAGATGTGCCTCTATTATGTTACAGGGAGCATACCGTATATCTGTGCGGCTTATCCGGTCGTAGGCACCGCAAGAGATCCGCATGTGCAGCAGCATATGGCAACTTTCAGCGCTGAAGCAGGAAATACCGCAAAAGATGCTGCAATTACAATGCCTGCGGATGCGCTTGGATGGATATCTGCGGCAGGGTGTGCACAGGTGGACGCGCGTATCGGCGGGACCTACACTGCGGGTGAGATGCCGGATATCGAGGGCGTAACGGTTGAGGATCTCGCCGTCTCGGGCAACTCTGCTTCGGAACTGTTCCCGAAGCCCGAAACAGAGGAGGAAAAGCAGGTCGTGAAGTGGCACGGCTGCTTTGTAATTACCACAACGGATTGAAAATTGAATGCGTGTATCCTCGCGTCAAATGCGCAAATACTATGCGTAAACAAGTGCGGGAGGATTAAATATGGCTAAAAAAGGGATGCGGCGCCCAGATCCGGGACAGCCGCATGGCACAGAAGCCGATATGGTGATGAAACGCAGAATAGACCCGAGGGTACCCGAGATCGCCGGCAAAGCGAAGTCCGGGAAGGAAAAAGCGGGAAGCGCACATAAGCGGCAGCCTTAATTTGCATCAAAGCTGCGGAGCAGGAATAGATTTGTACAAAACTGCCTTTGGAGTGTTTGTATGAGCTATCGCCGCGTTGTTTACCGGAATCCGCGTCAGAGCATTGTTCAGCCAACGCAGGAGCGGCCTGCTGTGCCCGACAGGACGGGGACAACGGAAAAGCTAAGCGCCTCTCCAGCGACGTATGGCGCTGTTTTTCAACGCGGTACACAAACCCTGACAGTTTCCGTGCCAGGGGGACTCGCTGCGGTCTGCTTCAGCGATAATGCATTGCTGGAAGGAGGCATTGCGCATGATGCGGGCACTTCAGAATTGCTTCTTCACAATGGAGGCAATTATGAAATTGGGTTCTCTCTGCACATCGTCTCTCAAAACGCGGTAATTGCATCATTCATGATTCAGGCAAATGCGCAGACAATTACGGGAGGTCTTTGGGAAATTCCCTTGCGCTCTGGTTACCAAAGCGTCTCAGGGGTTACCGCGGCGAAATTGAATGCGGGCACACGCTTACGCATCGTAATGTCCGCTGCTTCACCGCTTGAAATTACGATGAAGGGTGCAGGCACAGTGGCATCAATGCGGATTCAAAGACTGACTTGAGATAATATGTTCAAAAATACATTATTACTCTATTAAAATAAATTTGATACAACATTCAAACACAAGGGTATATATGATAAGAATAATAGATGCGTGGGGGTCATCTTGAATCTTGTCGTATTGCTTATAAGCTTGCTGTTTTTATTCAGCGTGTGTCTTGCGGTATTTATCGTGTATATGCAGGCAAAGCGCAGAAACGTCCCTGAAATGGGGCTGGTTGAGCTCCTGCTGATTGCCAACCTGTTTTATATCTTTGGTTATGCAATGGAGCTTGCCAGCATCGATGTGTTCTGGAAACTGATGTATAACCATGTGCAATACGTCGGGCTGCCATACATTGTAACGCTGTGGCTTTTAACATGTATACGCTTTTGCAAGACTGAGTTCCGGTGGAGGCCACTATGGCTTATTTTGCTGTTGATTATACCTACAGCGACACTGGCTTTCAATCTGACACATGAGCTGAACGGGATATATTATACTTCGTACCGGCTTCAAGACTGGCACGTATTTCATGTCGCCGTATTTCAGAAAGGAATATGGTATTACATCAACGCTTCATGGAACACCATTCTTGCATCACTTACCGTTTGGTTGTATATCGGCGCCTACCGCAGTTCAGACGGAATCAGAAAAAAACAGGCGCTTATGCTGCTTCTATTGAGTGTGCTTGCGGTATTGTTTACCCTGACTTCAATGCTATCCAAGGAAACAACTCAGATCGATTATACTGTTTTTCTGATCAGCGCTTCGTCCATCATCTTGCTGGTCACTTTGTTTAAATATTCCCTTTTCGATCTTGTGCCAATGGCATATACGCAGCTTTTCAATGGAATGGAACATCCCGTTCTGGTGCTTGCCGACTCCATGCTCGTTGTAAAAGCGAATCCTGCTGCCAGAAAGATTTTTCCCAAGCTCTCGCAGTGCGACGCCTATACTCCGCTCCAATCGTTATTTTTATCGGATGACAAACTGGTACAGAGACTGTTGGAAAACGAAGAAAGCCTGGTGGAGGTGAGTCTGGGGGAGAGAAAGAAGTTTTATTCAGCAAAACTGACCAGACTGAACATCAAAGAAAATGCAATAAAAAAAGATTACGGATATTTGATGGTGTTAAGTGATGTTACTTCTCATGTGAACCTTGTCCGCAATCTGGAGCATGAAGCTTCGGTAGATCCGCTGACCGGTTTGCTTAACCGCAGGGCTTTCTTTGCCATGGCGGATTCGGCAATTGAAAAAGCAATAGAATCTAAAGATATGGTATCCCTTATCATGATTGATATCGATCATTACAAGAGAATCAACGACGAATTTGGTCATCAGACAGGGGATAAGGTATTGAGTGAAATTTCTGCGATTATTTCCAGTCAGAGCCGCGAGAGCGATATTGCTGCCCGCTACGGAGGAGAAGAGTTTGTGTTGCTTCTGCCGTCAATGTCAGAAGAAGGCGCAGCCGCTGCTGCAAACCGTATTGCCAGCGCAATCCGCGAACACGTATTTACTGCGGAAAATCAACAGATACGGCTTACTGTGAGCATTGGAATTGCAAGTATATTCGTAAAAGAAAACCAGCGCGCAGACGGTCTGATTTTCCTTGCGGATAAAGCACTTTATCAAGCCAAACGGAAGGGCCGGGATCGTATCTGCGCCCAAAATTCAAAATAAAAAAATTCTGGAAAACACTATTGACAATAATGTTATTCACCCTTATAGTTAGTTACATAAGTAATTAACTATAAGGGTGATATTTATGATTTTGGATTTCCATAGCGAAATCCCCATCTATCAGCAAATAGCGGACGAAATTGAAAGCGCAATCATGTCCGGGGCGTATGAGGAAGAAAGCCAGGTTCCTTCAACCACTGAGATTTCTGTGCAATATAAAATTAATCCGGCTACAGCGCTGAAAGGAATTTCTCTGTTGGTGGATGAAGGGATATTGTATAAACGCAGGGGGCTGGGCATGTTCGTTGCGGAGGGAGCGTATCAGAAGGTAATGGACAAAAGAAAGCTTGCCTTCTACGAGAAGTATGTGTTACCGATGGTCAATGAAGCCAAAAAACTTGCTGTCACAAGAAAGGAGATAGATGAAATGGTCATTCGGGGGTACGAGCAATGAGCGCGATTGAAGTGAAGCATGTTACCAAGAAGTACGGAGACACTATGGCCCTCAGCGAGGTTTCCATTCGCTTCGAGGTCAACCGCATTTACGGTCTGCTTGGACGAAATGGAGCAGGAAAAACAACGTTGCTCAATCTCATCACGGACAGGGTTTTCCCGACAAGCGGAGAAGTTGCGATAGACGGAGATAATGTGCACGAGAATGATGCGGCTTTGTCCAAGGTGTATTGCATGAGCGAAAGAAGCCTGTATCCAAGCAACATGAGCATCAAGGACATCTTTAAATGGACGAGGGAATTTTATCCCGGTATGGATCTGGAATACGCATATCAGTTGGCGGATAAATTCGCACTGAGCCTGCGAAAAAAGGAGAAGACCCTGTCAACAGGCTATATGTCCATATACAAGGTTATCGTTGCGCTGTCGTGCGGCGCCCCCATATTGCTGCTTGACGAACCCGTTCTTGGATTGGATGCTAATTTTCGCGATTTGTTTTACAGAGAGCTTATCGCGAGTTATAGCGCAAAACCACGCACCATCGTAATCTCCACACATCTCATCGAGGAAGCCGCCGATGTCATTGAAAATGTGGTGATTATACAATCAGGCCGCGTGCTTCTGCAGGATACCGTTCAAAATGTGCTGTCGATGGGATACACCGCGACGGGGCCTCAGCGGTTGGTGGACGATTTTATCCGTGGCAGAAATGTGCTGGGAGCGGATGAACTGGGCGGCATGAAGAGCGCATATCTGCTGGATACATTGCCACAGGATAAGCCGGAAGGAGTCGAGATATCGCGAATGAGGCTGCAGAGCCTGTTCGTGCATATGACCAATGCAAAGGGGGAAATAAAATGAAAATAAAATCCGCCTATAAATTTCAGATGTCCGAGTTGAGCAAGCCGGTTCTGATATATTACATCGTAATTGCAGCGCTGATGATAATGGTTGCAGTAACGCAGAAGGTAATGGATAGCCGTGGATTTGAATCGTCCGCAAGCGGATTTGAAATGGCTACAGTGATTTTCCTTTTTGTCTGCGGCCTCAACGCCTTCAAGCAGCCATTCCATATGTTCATGGCAAACGGCGTATCCCGCAAAAGCGGATTTATCGGTACGATTGCGGCGTTTGGTACCGTTTCTGTCGGCATGGCGCTCATTGATGGCCTTCTCAGTCTGGTAATGTCACTCTTCCTGCGATACGAAACGCTGTTTGCCCAGCAATATGGCACTCGGTATGGATGGGCAGAAGGTTCTGGTGTAACAGTAGGACTCGCAGCCGAAAGCTTCTTATGGGCGGTCTTCTGCTATATGGCGGCAGCCATGTTGGGTCTAGCGATAACCACGGCATACTACCGTATGAACAAGCCATTAAAGCTTGCGGTATCCATCGGCGTGCCGGTGCTGGTGCTCATTGTGATCCCCATTGTGGATGCCAGCGTCTTCGGAGGAGCGATTACCTATGCAGTAATGAACATTATTGCTATGGCCACAAGCATTCTGGGAAAGGGGAACCCTTACAGCATGGTTCTGTGCAACGTATTCTGGATTCTAATTATGGGCGGAGTTTCATGGCTCTTGGTTCGCAGAGCAACGGTACGGACACAGTAGTAAAGAAAAACAGCCCTGCGCATCCATGTTTGCGCGGGGCTGTTTTTGTATGATTTCAGGCGCTTTTCACACAATTACGTCCGCATTGCTTCGCTTGGTATAGTGCATTATCCACCTTAGCATACTGCGCGATAAGCTGGGGATCCGAAGTATATGAGAGCCGTGATACGCCCAGACTGGCGGTAATATGGATAATGTGGTCGTTGATGCAAAATGTATGTGATTCCAATACCCGGCGCAGCTTCTCTGCGACAACAAGGGCTTCTTCAGCTTCTGTATGAGGCAGCAGCAGCAGAAATTCCTCTCCGCCGAGACGGCAAAGAGTATCATATATACGGATGTTCTCCGATAACAAACAGGCAATGGATATGAGCAATTCATCGCCTATTGGGTGACCGTACATATCGTTAATATTTTTGAACCAGTCGATATCGAGCATGATGAGGTAGGAATTATATGCCATACGACTGTTCATCGCGATTTCTTTCTGAAGAACCTGATCAAAGTGCTGTCGGTTAGGTAATCCCGTCAGAGAGTCGTAAAAAGCCATGCGGTTTAATTTTTGATTGGCCTGCTCCAGTTTAATGCGCTGATCGTTAATATAGCTTCTCTGCCGAATGTTGGTATATTGGTGCCGCCACATGATGACGGACAGCACGAAGCAAAATACAACGGTGGCAAATCCATTGACGCGGTTGGAAAAGAGAACCTCCGCAGATGGGTTGTGAATCCCAATAAGAAAATAAAATGCCGTATAGATAATGGTATAATATAACAGTGACCGCAGGGGATGGTTGAAAAGAGACGTCGCTACAATTACGCTGAGAATAATGAAGGGAGAGATATTGGTGGTTACGAGTTGATCGATTACGACAATGGCGATACCGCCAGCGCCAAACCCGGCAATCATCAGATACTTAAGAAAGTAATTGAGCAGCCTCCGATTCGGCTTGTCCTTCAAATAAAGAGCCAAAATCATGCATGCAACCATCCAAAGCATCATGCATGCATGCGCAATCGATAACTCCTCTTTCCATAAGTCTGTATTTCCGCTGGTTCCAGAATAGGTGAATGAAAAGAAGAATACATGCAGGATATTAACCATAACAACAATCGGGGAACAATATAATACCCTTCGGGTATTGAGTATATTAATCTCTTCTCGTATGCTCTTTTCCACAAAAACAAAACGTTTAAACGTATCTATTATTCTATGAGGCATACTGTGATATCCTTTATGCTTGATTTAACAGTTAGCGAACCTACCATGAAATTTATTATATTTCACAATTAATTTACAATATATTTATATTACCTTTTCTTGACGCTTCTTGTCAATATGGGGTAATATGTTTAAACGCTGCCGCTTATCCTGCAGTGCGCTGAAGAAATTAGAAGTATTTCCGGAGGAAAGAAATGATTCGAGTAGAATATCATGTATCTGGCATGGGATGCGATGCTTGCGTTCGGCGGGTAAAGAACGCGATTACCGCTTTAAGCGGCGTGACAAAATGTGAAGTAAACCTCACTAAAGAAACCGCTTCTGTCGATTATGACGAAGACACCGTTTCAGAAGCGGATATCCGCGAAGCTGCAGAAGAGGCGGGGTACAGCCTAACGAAATTATCATAATATTAAAGAAGACAAGGCTTGTGCTGTGCTCATGTGGCAGCTGCTGACTCTTCCTGCGCAGCAGTATCGTCGTTTGCTGCGATGTTTATAGCAGGCATCGTTTCTGCCCGGAGTCCATGCTTCGCCAGTTCAGCGTCCGCTTTGCGATAATATTTTCTGAACATCCTGAAATATCCTTGCGTATCTTCCCGTACAAAATCTGCAGGGATGGCGGCGTCGGCGAGGATACGCTTGAACTCATACCCGCCGTATACCTTCCAGAATTGCAGAAGCCCGACATTTATCGCATCGTGCGGACAATACATCGCACAGCGCATGCACATTGCGCACTGAGCGCCGAACCGCACCCCTTTATCATCCATACGGATATTTCCGACAGGACACATAGAGACGCAGCGGCGGCAGCGCGTGCAGCGTGTTTTATTCACGGAATAAAGTAAACCGTTGAAACGCGCGCCAAACCATTCTATCCGCATTAAAAACGCTACCAGATGATGTCCGACGTGATACCGAATGGCGTCTCTTTCACCATTGAGCAGACGCAGAACCAAAAGTTTGCTCTGTGCCTGAGTGTACAGATACATCTGTTTGGCCAGCGCATCCTGATAACGGAACATGACATTATACGGCATCAACATATGAGACTCCAGCAGCACATCATATCCTTTGCGTTTCAGTAGGGCATGCACCACGCAGGAAGAAGCGTTATTCATTTTGAAAGGCTCTCCGGAGGTTTTAAACAGAAAAGCCGGACGCTGCAAGTCCGGAAGCTGTTTTAAAAAGCGTACAAAAAATTCGGGCGCATTATAAGCATGCACGGGGTATCCAAAACCAATGCAGTCATACGCTTCCGGAGAAGGCAGTGCATCCAGCGGTTTTCGTATCTCGCACACAGTGGTTTCCACACCGCCCTCGCGGAACGCATGGGCAATCATACGGGCGGAATGGAGAGTATTGAATGTACCGGAAAAAACATAAATAATAGCGGTTTTCATTTCTCACCTCGAACTGTGGTTGGGTATTTAATTTTTCACTTGGTTATCGAAACGGATTACGGGCCTCCTTTCATTATTGATGTATGAATACGGCTATTATAACATCCAGTTCTCCTTTTTTCAGCATGTTTTTTCATTGAATAAGCAATGGTGCAGAGAGAGATACTTTTATTATTACGAAGATAAGGAGTTAATCATGCCAAAAGACAGTCAGATAGACAATAAAGCAAGCCGCAAAAAGAAAAGCAAGGGACAGACGCCGCTTACCGCAGAAAATCAAAATCATAACCGCAATACCAAGAGGCAGTCCGCGCCGGGGAATGACGTTTAAAGTGATGGCCGGTGTTTATGCCATAATTCGCGATTACTATTCGCGCAACTCGCCAAATTTCTCAACAAGCAGAGAGTATACTTTTTACGATGTTAAATGAAATGGCTAAAGCTGAATATCTGAAAGAACTTCCTCTTCCTGCAATCATCACCGATGCAGGAACGGGGGAAATTCTTTATGCCAATACGGAAGCGGAGGCCAGCGGGCTTGTAAAAGAACAATACTATTCAGAAAATCAGACGGAAGCTGCTGATTGTATGCCGAACGGCATGATAAGCATCTGCATTGGCGGAAAAGCCATGCGTGCAGCTGCGCGGGAAGCGAATATAGATTATAATAATAAAGATGCACGGTTGATTGTTTTCACTTCCCTTCGAAATGAAACCGATATGCCGGATGAAAAAGAGATCTGTGCGCTGTTTTTGAAGACGGACAAAAAGAAGTGCGAGGCTGAATTTCTGCGCATGACGGGAACCGGTATCGGCGCTTTTTGCGCGGCGTTCTACGAAGCGCGCTCTCAGCGCTATGTACTTCGAGAGGAGTGGCGAACCCGCCGCAGCGCCAGTATTCCGGTACTTCAGCAGGACCCGGCGATAATCTCTGGCGAAGAATCCGCCAGGCTGCAAAAAATCAAAGGCGCGTCAGACATCGCCATCCTCCCGTATTCCAAAGCGTACGGTACCAAAGGCGTGGCAATATACTTTTTCGACAAATCTCCGCAAGCGGACAAGCTGGACACGCTGAAAAATTCAATAAGCTACTACGCGGCCTTTTCGCCGGATATTCAGAACTCGTCCCGCTTCGCGCTTCACCATGGTATCAATTCGCTGGAACAGGGCGTGGCGGTTTGGTCACGTGCGACGCGTACGCTCATATACAGCAATGCCGCATACCGGCGAATGTTCGGCAAAGAAAGCACGCGAAAACTTTTGGATATTCTCGGCAAAGAAATTCGGGGGAATACGACACACGAAACACTGACGGACGGAAACGGACGCTTTTTCGATGTGACGCACACGATATGCGGAAACCGTGGCGACGGCGTGGTTTCAACCATTCTCATCGATAACACCGCGTATGTTAAAGCACAGCGAAGGCTGGACGCGATGGCGCGTACCGACGCGTTAACCGGTCTCATGAACAGGCGCGCAGGACTGGAATATCTGGAGAAGCAATACGGGCAGTGTAAACGCCAGGGGCAGCCCTTTACCGTATGTTTTGCGGATATCGACGGGCTAAAACATATTAACGATACCTGGGGGCATGGCGCGGGCGACGCGATGATACAGTCTGTGGCAGAGGTGCTGAAGCAGTATGTAGATAAATCGGGAGCGGTATGCCGCCTGGGCGGCGACGAATTTGTTTTGATACTCCCCAATCAAACTGCCGCGGATGCGTCTCAGATCTCAACCCAAATCAGCCGGGAGGCGGCACACTGTTTCGTAGGGGACAACGATGGTATCGCGATGAGCTTCGGAATCAAGCAGGCTGAATTCACTGCGGGAGAGAGCGCGGAAACGCTGGTATCCGTAGCGGATATGGAAATGTATCGCGAAAAGAACCGCAAAAGCCGTTAAGCCAGCCCGCTGCCCGTCAATATCCTGGCGACGGCTTCGGCTTTGTTCATCGTATAAAGATGAAATCCTTTAACGCCATGGCGCTTCAGGTATCCAATCTCCTCAATCGCGAACTCAATGCCCGCTTCCGTAAAGGATGGAATGTCTTCGCCATACCTGCAAATGATCCGGGAAAGCGCCGCCGGGATAGAACAGGCGGAAAGCAGAGACATCCGGATGATCTGCTTGGGATTCAGCACCGGCATCACGCCGGTTACTATCGGGGCATGGATGCCCGCCTTATATACCTGTTCATAAAAATCGATTATCGCATTCCGGTCAAAGCAGAGCTGTGTGATAAAGAAATCCGCGCCCGCGTCTGCCTTGATACGCATATAGGCAATATCCTCCTCGGAACTGCCGCTTTCCACGTGCAGCTCGGGATACGCGGCAGCCGCAATCGTAAAGCCGCCGCCTGCTTTTATATCCGCAATTAAATCACTTGCGTGAAGATAATGCCGAAAGGTTTCTTCGCGGCTCATACCCTCGGGGACATCGCCTCTTAGCGCCAGTACATTATTAACGCCTGAAGCTCTGAGCTTATCAAGCATATCGTTGACCGAGGAAGGATTCGCGCCGGCGCATGTAAGGTGCGCAATGGCCTCCAGCCCGATTGTGTTTCTGACATGAGAAGCGATTTCCAGAGTGCGATCGCGGCTGCTGCCGCCTGCGCCGTATGTGACGCTGGCAAATGCGGGGGAATAAGACGAAAGATGAGATATCGTGTCGTAAACGGTGTTCAGAGGCATATCTTTTTTGGGCGGAAAGAATTCAAGCGAGAAATGCGGGGAATCACTGGACAGTTTTTCGAGCAATGTCATGGGGCACCCTCCGGGAGTTTTGTTTATTTAACCACACACCCGGCTTTTTTTCAAGAGGTTGAAACTTCAAATCAAGTGGTGTATCATAGCGAAGAGGTGTTTATGGAGGAATTCCCGTATATTTCGTCGGTGCCAGACAAAAAAGCCATCCTGCGCAGGCTGTCGTCGCAAAAAGCGACATTTCCAGCCGCGCTTGACGCGGAGATTGATGCGCTGATAGCAAAGGCGCGCTCCGCTTTTTTTGCAAAAGGGCGCGCGAAGTTGTGCAGCCTCGAATTGGACGGCGGGGATACCTTTCGTATCGACGGAAGAGTTATAGAGTCGGCCCTGCTGACGCGGATGTTGAATTCCAGCGGGAGCGCGTATCTGATGTGCGCGACATTGCCGAGAAGGCTGGTGGAGGGCATCAGCGAGTATATGCGCAGCGGAGAGGCGCTGAAAGCGCTGGTGTTTGATGCATATGCCTCGGAGTGTGTGGACGGCGCTCTGGACGAAATCATGGCACGGAAGAACGCGGCATTGCGGCGGACAGGGCAGGCGCTGACGCACCGGCGGTTCAGCGCAGGCTACGGAGATCTTGATATTCGCTGTCAGCGCGTTTTCTACGAAATGCTGGATATGGGCGCACTGGATGTGCAGATCAATGAACAATGCCTGCTGTCGCCGGAAAAATCGGTGATTGCGGTGGCGGGGGTGGAATAAATGAAGAAGATAGACGGACTTACCTTTCTGGATTACCTCAAAAACCGAATCATGATACTCGACGGCGCTACGGGTACGGCGTTGCAGCAGCACGGAATGATGCCGGGCGTATGCCCGGAGCAATATGCGCTTGACAACCCTCAGGCGCTGCGCGACATTCAGAATGCTTATATCGAGGCAGGCACGCGCGCGCTATATACCTTCACGATGGGAGCGAATGCGCTCAAACTACGCGATTTCGGGCTTGAGGCCGATATGCATCGAATGAACGTGAATCTGGCCAGGCTGACGGCGGAAGTGGCGGGCGGGCGCGCCTTCGTCGGCGGGGACCTGAGCTCCACCGGTTCGTTCCTCATGCCCTTGGGAGACCTCGAATTTGAACAGGTGGTTGATATCTACAGGGCACAGGTTCGCGCATTGGCTGAAGGCGGCGTAGATTTTATCATCATAGAAACGATGATCGATATTCAGGAAACACGCGCGGCGGTGATTGCCGCAAAGGAAGCGTGCGACCTGCCTGTGATAGCGAGCATGACATTCGACGCGCATGGGCGTACGCTGACGGGAACGACTCCTGCCGCGGCGGCTATCACGCTGATTGCGGCGGGCGCAGACGCCATCGGCTTGAACTGCTCTACCGGACCTGCGGAGATGCTGCTGCTGGTGGAGGCAATGAAGCAGGTAGCCTCCGTGCCGCTGCTTGTCAAGCCCAACGCGGGTATGCCGCACGTAGAAAATGGAGAAACACACTTCGACCTGACGTGCGAGGCGTTCCGGAAATACGTACGCCCGATGTGTGAAGCAGGCGCGAACCTCATCGGCGGATGCTGCGGCACCAACCCGGAATATATCCGTGCGGTTGCGGAGGAGATAGAGGGCTTATCGCCTGTGGCATGGCGCGACGCGCTGCCTGCGGCGCTGACGTCCGTATCGGATGAAGTATACATTGGAACGGGTTTTCGCGTGATCGGAGAGCGCATCAACCCAACAGGCAAGCCGAAGCTGAAGGAAGCGTTGAAGACGGGCGATTTTTACGAAGTGCTCGATATGGCGATGGAAGAGCGGGACTGCGGCGCTCATATACTGGACGTCAATGTAGGCCTGCCGGAAGTGGACGAGGCTTCTGCGATGAAGCAGGCCATAGAGACCATCTCCGTACAGGCGAAGCTGCCCATCTGCATCGACTCCTCCCGGATGGAAGTTATAGAGAGTACGCTGCGGATCTGCCCGGGACGCGCGCTGGTGAACTCCGTTTCCACGAAAGCGGAGCACCTGAAAAGACTGCTGCCGATCGTCAAAAAGTATCACGCCATGTTCATACTGCTGCCCATCGGAGACAGTGGCATTCCCAAAACCGCCGATGAGCGCATTGCAGAAATTCAAGCTGCATATGAAACCATCCATGCAGCAGGGCTAGGCAAACAGGATATGCTCGTGGACGGCCTGGTGATGACGGTTTCGGCCGATCCGCGCGCCGCAATAGAAACGCTCAAAGTGGTGAAGTGGTGCACAAAAAACGGATTCTATACCGTGCTTGGCATCTCCAACGGATCCTTCGGGCTGCCGGAGCGCAAATACATTAACTCGGCGTATCTTGTCATGGCGATGGCCAATGGCCTGACCACGGCCATCATGAATCCCTGCGACACGCTGATGATGGACCTTTATCACGCGGCGGAAGCGCTGATAGAGCGAGACGAAGGCTTCACGGAATACATCAAACGGTTTGCGGATACACAGGTCAATGCGGAAGAAGCCGAAAGCATCGTGGACGCGGTGCTAACGGGCAAAAAAAAAATCATCACTTCCCTGATCGATAAGGAGCTGAAGGCTGGTTCGACTCCCGCCGCGCTCATCAACGAGATGATCATTCCTGCGCTTCGCCGCGTGGGAGACCTCTATGAGCAGCGCGTCTATTTTTTGCCGCAGCTCATCTACAGTGCGGAAGCGGCGCATGCCGCGTTCGATTATCTGGAGAACCATTTCCCCGCGTCCACCGGAGCGGAAGACAGAAAGAAGATCGTCATTGCGACGGTGCGCGGCGACATTCATGATATCGGAAAAAACCTGGTTGCGATGCTGCTGAGAAATCACGGTTTTGCCGTGACGGATCTCGGAAAGGATGTACCCGCTCAGCGCATCGTGGACGAGGCATTCGCTCAAAACGCCGACATTGTGGCGCTTTCCGCGTTGATTACGACGACCGCGAAAGAGATGGAGGGCGTTGTAAGGCTCGTGCACGAGCGCGGTCTCCGGTCGCGCATAATGGTGGGCGGGGCGGTAGTAACCGAAGAATACGCCAAGAGCATAGGCGCCGATGGCTACGCTGCAGACGCCGCAGGGGCTGTAAAGATGGCGATCAAGCTGGCGGGTATTGAATAAATTTCTGCAGGAGACACGATGAGACTGAAGATTGATACCCATACGCACACGCTGCTCTCCGGGCACGCGCATTCGACGCTGCTTGAAAACGCGGCAGCGGCTGCGGAGGCAGGGCTTGAGGGGTTTGTGCTGACAGACCACGGCCCCATGATTCCCGGCGCTTCTCCGGATTTTGTGGTAACCACCTATCGATTCTTTCCGTCCGAAATTAAAGGGGTTCGCGTATATCACGGCGTGGAAACCAACATCTTTGATGAAGAGGGAAGTATCGACATTCCGGAGAAATATCTCGCACAGCTCGATTACGTGATCGCGGGTTTACATGAGTTTGTTATTCCGAGCGGAGGCAGAAAGAAGGATACCGAAGCGGTCTTGAACGCCCTCAATAACCCCAATGTCGATATCATCTCACACCCGGACAACCCTGCGTATGAGATTGACTATGATGCGATGGTGCGTGAAACTGCCCGGTTGGGAAAGCTGATAGAAGTGAACGATCATTCTTTCGCGTTTCGCAAGGGCGGGGCGCAGAATGCGCTTGTATTTTTACCGCTATGCATTAAATACGATGTTCGTGTGGCCGTTTCCAGCGACGCCCATTTCGCAATGGAGATGGGTAAGCACGATGCGGCGATGAAAATACTGGAGCTGGCTTCGTTTCCGTCGGAGATGATTGTCAACCGAACGCGGGATAGTTTTGAAGCGTACCTCAGAGAAAGACAGCATCGGCTGGATTCATAAAAGCATGCGGTTGCAATATGTTACAATTGACCGCGGGCATTTATGCTAGTATAGTTAGTATATATAACTATTTTTTTGGACTCATATTTTTCTTTTTTCGGAGGCATTGCGGATGGATGGAATCATGCGGAAGCTTGAAGAGCTTCGGGAGGAAAGGACATTTCGAAACCTTTTCTCCATCATGTGCGGCAATGGCGATAAAGTAGCCGCGGAATACCAGGAAAACGGAGTAATCAAAAAGCTGACGTACGCGGACTATGAGCGCGTTGCGATGGCAGGCGCTTCCAGTTTGACGAAACATCTTGCGGGTGTGGAGCGCAATACCTTTGTGGCACTGCGCTGCGCCAACAGCCCGTTTTGGGCTGCAGCCTTCTGGTCTCTCGTATTGGCGGGATATCGCCCGCTGCTCGTCGACGCGTCGTCGGACGACGGTCAGGTGATGCACATACTTCGTCAGGCAGGTTCGCGCTCGATAGTTTCGGATTCTCCTGTATCGATTGGCGGCGTTCAGTGCATTTCGCCCGAAGACTTCATCAGCTTTGACGCGCCCGGTACCGCGTTCTCACCGGTATATGCAGACGCCATGGGTCTTTGCACCTCGGGCACAACGGCGACACCCAAGGTATACGTGTACAGCGAACAGGCCATCTGCGATCAGGTGCTGCTGGCGGATTATGTGTGCCGCACCAACAAGGAGATCATGCACGACGGCGAAATAAAGCAGCTCGCTTTTCTGCCGCTCCATCATATCTTTGGTTTTATCGCGGTGTACCTGTGGTATTCGTTCTTCGGAAAAACCATTGTATACATCGCCAAACGCACTTCTGACGTCATACTTTCCGCATGCCGGGCGCATAAGGTAACGCATATCTACGCGGTACCGCTGCTCTGGAACAACGTGGCCAAAGGCATACTGCGCAAGGCGAAGCTTCAAGGCGAGGAAACCTATGAAAAGCTGCTTAACGCCTGCGACATGTCCATCGGTATTCAGCGAAAATTGGGCAAAACCGGCCGCAAGCTGGTATCCAGCCTTTTCTTCAAGGACATTCAGGAGAAGCTCGTCGGCAACAGCATACAGTTTATGATCAGCGGCGGTGGGCATATTCAGCCCGAAACGCTGAAAATAGTCAATGCTATTGGATACCCGCTGTACTCCGGATTCGGAATGACCGAGACGGGTATCGACTCGGTGGAGCTTTCCAGCAAAATCGACAATCGGCTGGACGCGGGTGTCGGGAAGCCTTTCCAGCCGATGGAATACCGGATCGTCAGGGAACACCCGGATTCTCCATCGGGCGAGCTGCAGATCCGAGGAGACGCCATTCATTCGGGCAGAATGGTGGATGGTGTCTATATCCCAAGGGAGACTGCGGACGGCGGCTGGTTTTCTTCCGGTGACATCGTGCGCGAAACCGACGGCAGGTACTTTATTGAAGGCCGGCTGAAGGACGTTATCGTGGGCGAATCAGGTGAAAATGTGTACCCCGATGAGCTGGAAGACAGCTTTTCAGAACTGCCGCATGTGGAACAAATCTGCGTAGTGGGCGTTGCCGCGAAAGGCGTGTATGACGACACCACGCTGGTGGTCTCCATGGGAGATAATACGGGCGACGAAGCCAAAACCGCCGAGATGATCGCGGAGGTTACGCGCATCAACGGGCTGCTTCCGATATACAAAAAGGTGAAGCGCGCCTACCTTGCGTTGGAACCGCTGCCGCTCGCGAACGGTATTAAGGTGAAGCGGCAAAAGGTAAAGGAAGCGATTGAGCGCGGTACAGGTCAATTTGAAGTGATTGATGTAAAAAGCGGCATACTGCGCCACGAAGCACCGGCTAAGGCGGAAAAGTCCAATAGCGAGAGCTACGACAACATTGAGCTTACTCAGATCACAGCTCAGGTGCGCCAAATATTTGCCGAAGTATTAAACATTGACGAAGGCGCGATCGGTGATACCGATCATTTTGTGGACGATTTGGGCGGCGACAGTTTGTCGAGTCTCAGCGTATTTTCCAAGGCGGAGGAAAAATACGGCGTAGTCATTCCCGATACCGATTATTTTTCCTGTGCCAATGTCCAGGATTTGGCACGGTTGCTGTACCGCAAGCTGCACAACATAGAGTCGATGACGAAGGAAGAACCTCAAAAAAGCGATATTCGCATTATAACAAAATTTAACCAGTCGCGCGAATTCGAAGAGTATGCACGGCGGAAGCTGGCGCTTGCAGACGCGGGGCTGGAGGATCCGTACTTTGTTGCGCACGATTCCATATTGAAGGATACATCCATCGTAGGAGGCCGTGAGGTTATCAACCTTGCCTCTTACAATTACGTGGGTATGTCGGGCCATCCGCGCACCTCGGAGGCAGCGCGCAAGGCCATAGAGAAGTACGGCACATCCGCTTCCGGCTCGCGGTTGATCGCGGGTGAGAAGACGCTCTATATCGAGCTGGAAAAAGCCATTGCGCAATGGAAGCATACCGACGCTGCGGTGGTATTGGTAGGCGGTCATTCCACCAACGTTACCTTCGTGGGCAACTTCTGCAACGAACACGACCTGATATTGTACGACGCGCTTTCACACAACTCCATTACGCAGGGTTGCCAGCTGTCCAAAAGCTCTACCAAAGCATTTCCGCACAACGATTTCGATGCGCTGGAGCATATTCTGAAAGCGGCGCGGAACAAGTATGAAAAGATACTGATCGTTGTAGAGGGCGTGTATTCGATGGACGGAGACATTGCGCCCATACCGAAGTTTGTAGAGCTTAAAAAGAAATATGGCGCGTTCCTCATGGTGGACGAAGCGCATTCGGGCTGCGTCATCGGAGAGACCGGAGGCGGGGTAGATGAATACTTTGATCTGCTGCCGGGTGACGTCGATGTCAAGATGGGTACGCTGTCAAAGGGCCTCGGGACTTGCGGCGGATACATCGCGGGCGAAGCCGACCTTATCGGATATCTGCATTACGCGCTGCCGGGCTTTATGTTCTCCGTGGGCATCAGCCCGCCGCTTGCGGCGGCAACGCTGGAGGCTGTCAAGATTATGATGGAGGGCAATCCCAAGGTAACCGACCTGCACGAGAATATTCGGTACTTTGTGGAGGGTGCAAAGCAGCGCGGCTTCAACACCTGTCTCGCAAAGGAAACCGCCATCATACCCATCATGGTGGGTGAGGATCATGACGCCTACCAGTTGTCCACAAGAATGCTGGAACGCGGTGTTTTCGTACCGCCCGCGGTATATCCGGCGGTGCCAAAGCACCAGTCCAGGCTGCGCTTCTGTCTGACGAGTGAACACAAACCAAAGCAGATAGACTATGCGCTGGATACGCTGGACGCTCTCTATGCGGAGATGAACATCGCTAAGTGACGAGAGCATCTGCGCTGTGGAAAAATTTGAACACCAGACAGCCGCCCGTTGTCTGGTGTTTTTAATTCACTTTGTGATAAAAATATCGCTTGACATCGCGCTTGTACACCCGGTATAATACGCACTAATAAAGGCCGTGAAGGAGAAAAGTAACCGCAGCGCAGTCTTGCAGAGAGCCGTCGTTTGGTGGAAGACGGCAGACGAAGCCCGGTGAACTCGCTCCCAAGCCGCTGTGCCGAAACAAGTAGGCGCAGACGTACTGACCCGACGTTACACGGGGACGGGCATCATGTCGTGCCCTGATGAGCTGGCGGCTTATTGCCGTAAGCAGAGTGGTACCGCGAAGGTCTTTCGTCTCTGTATGACGAAAGGCTTTTTTTGTTTAGAGAATCGGCCGGTTCTCGGACACGGGGCCACGCAGGTGCCATACTAATCGCAGGAGGCAAAGCAATGAGACAGGTTAAAGTATTTGATACGACATTGCGCGACGGTGAGCAGTCGCCGGGCTGCAGCATGAATCTGCAGGAGAAGATTGAGGTTGCGCGCCAGCTGGAGCGCCTGGGTGTGGACATTATCGAAGCCGGATTTGCCATCGCTTCGCCGGGCGATTTCCAGTCCGTAATGACGATTGCGCAAACCGTAAAGAACGCAACGGTGGCCAGCTTGTCGCGGGCGCTGAAGCCCGATATTGAACGCGCGTGGGAGGCTGTCAAGGACGCGGAGGACCCGTGCATTCATACCTTTATCGCAACCTCGCCCATCCATATGCAATATAAGCTCAAGATGACGCCCGACCAGGTGTTGCAACAGACCATCGACATGGTGAAGTACGCGAAGTCTTTCTGCCCTAAGGTAGAGTTTTCCGCAGAGGACGCTTCGCGCAGCGAAACGGAATTCCTGTATCGCGTGTTCGAAGCGGCTATTAAAGCGGGCGCGACGTGCATCAATGTACCGGATACCGTAGGCTACTCAATGCCGGAGGAGTTTTATCAGCTGATTGCCGGTGTAAAGAACCACGTCGCGGGTATCGAGAAGGTGGACCTTTCGGTACACTGCCACAACGATCTGGGGCTGGCTGTGGCCAATACGCTGGCTGCGGTGCGCGCAGGCGCTACGCAGGTGGAGTGCACCATCAACGGCATCGGAGAGCGCGCGGGCAACGCGGCGCTGGAAGAAGTCGTGATGGCATTGTCGACGCGGAAGGATTTGTACCCGGTGACGACGAATATTGTTACGAATCAGATATACAACTCGTCGCGGCTGATATCGTCCATCACGGGTGTGCCGGTGCAGCCCAACAAAGCCGTGGTGGGGCGCAATGCCTTCGCACACGAAGCAGGCATCCATCAGCACGGCGTCATGGCGAACCGGGCGACGTACGAAATCATGACGCACGAGTCGGTGGGGCTGCCCGCAAACGCCATCGTTCTGGGCAAACACTCCGGCAAGCATGCCTTCGCGGAGAGGCTGCGCGAGATGGGATATGTGCTGGATGACGAGCAGGTGGCGGTCAGCTTTGAGAAGTTCAAGGAACTGGCAGATCGCAAAAAAGAAGTATCCGATCCTGACCTGCGCGCGCTCGTCGAAATGGATAAATTCGAAATTCCGGGAGAATATGTGCTGGATTCGTTTGTGATCAACAGCGGCAACAAAATGACATCCACCGCGGTGGTAAAGCTGCTGCGCCAGGATGAGACCGCCGAGGAAGCCTCCACTGGCGATGGCCCGGTGGACGCCGCATTCAACGCCATAGAGCGCTGCATCGGCGAGAGCTTCACGCTGGAGGATTACATCGTGCGCTCGGTGACGGGCGGCAAGGATGCGCAGGGTGAGGTTATCGTCAAGCTGAAAAACAACGGCAGCAGCGTACGCGGCCGCGGTCTCAGCACAGACATTGTGGAAGCGAGCATTCGCGCGTATATCGACGCTATCAACCGGTACCGCTACGAAAAAAGTATGGAGGGCTGACAGATGGGAATGACAATGACACAGAAAATACTCGCGGAGAAGGCGGGACTGAAGGAGGTGCACGCGGGCCAGTTTATCGAGGCTTCCCTCGATCTGACGCTGGGCAACGATATCACCGCGCCTGTCGCCATCAGCGAATTTGAGAAGGCCGGGTTTACCTCCGTATTCGATAAGGAGAAAGTTGTGCTGGTGCCGGATCACTTTACGCCCAACAAGGACATCAAAGCGGCGCAGCAGTGCAAGTATATTCGAGAGTTTGCGGCGGCGCATCAGGTGACCAATTACTTTGAGGTGGGCGAGATGGGCATTGAGCACTGCCTCATACCGGAGAAGGGTCTGGCCGTGCCGGGCGACGCCATCATCGGCGCGGACTCGCACACATGCACGTATGGCGCGCTGAACGCGTTTTCCACGGGTGTGGGCAGCACCGACCTCGCCGCCGGCATGGCGACGGGCAAGTGCTGGTTCAAGGTGCCGGCTGCGATCCGGTTCGTGCTCACGGGCAAGAAAAGCAAATGGGTGTCCGGCAAGGATCTCATACTGCACATCATCGGCATGATTGGCGTGGATGGCGCGCTGTACCAATCTATGGAGTTTGCGGGTGAAGGCATCGCCGATCTCACGATGGACGATCGGTTCACCATCGCCAATATGGCAATTGAGGCGGGGGCGAAGAACGGCATCTTTCCGGCGGATGAGCAGACCATCGCGTACGTGAAGGAGCACTCTAATAAACCCTACAAAGTGATTGAGGCCGACGCGGACGCAGAATACGCGCGCACGATAGAGATAGATCTCGCGGCGCTGCGGCCTACCGTATCCTTCCCGCATCTTCCGTCCAACGCCAAAAGCATTGATGAGGTCGGCGACGTGAAAATCGATCAGGTGGTAATCGGCTCCTGCACCAATGGGCGCATCAGCGATCTGCGCATCGCGGCGAATATACTGCGCGGCCGCAGGGTAAAAAAAGGCGTGCGTACCATTGTGCTGCCCGGAACGCAGGCTATCTGGATGCAGGCCGTAAAGGAAGGCCTTGCCGAAGCCTTTGTGGAAGCGGGCGCCGTGTTCTCCACGCCGACCTGCGGCCCGTGCCTTGGCGGGCACATGGGCATACTTGCTGCGGGCGAACGCGCGGTATCCACAACAAACCGCAACTTCGTGGGCCGTATGGGTCACATCCAATCAGAGGTGTATCTGGCCAGCCCCGCGGTGGCTGCGGCATCGGCGCTTACCGGACGCATTGAAAACCCCGAAAACATCGGGCAGGAGGCATAACATGGGCAAGGCTTACAGATACGGCAACAACATCGATACGGACGTCATCATTCCCGCACGGTATCTCAACACCATCGATCCGCAGGAACTGGCTTCTCACTGCATGGAGGATATTGATACGGATTTTGTGAAGACAGTGCAGGCCGGGGATATCATTGTAGCGGACAGCAACTTCGGCTGCGGTTCCTCGCGCGAACACGCACCCATCGCCATCAAATCCTCCGGGATACAGTGCGTTATCGCGCGCTCTTTTGCGCGAATTTTCTTCCGCAACGCGATTAACACCGGCCTGCCGATACTGGAGTGCGCACAGGCAGCGGACGCTACCGAGGCGGGGGATATCTTGACGGTCGATATCGCGAGCGGTAAAATTACCAATGAAACGAAGGGCATGACGTTTCAGGCCGAACCGTTTCCCCCTTTCATGCGGGACATCATTGAAGCGGACGGGCTGATAGGATACATCGCACGGAACGGTAAGTAAGACACATACAATTTGCAACATGTTTCGGGAGGATTGACTGCGCATGGAATTCATCACAGTATCGCCTGCATCCCTGGTCTGCGGAAACAGAGACTGCGGAATGGGCGGTCACCCCGGCAAAACGAGCGGCATCGCGCAATACATCGATCATACGCTGCTGAAACCGGATGCTACACCCGATCAGATAGACTTGCTTTGCGAGGAAGCGATACAGTACGGCTTCGCCAGCGTATGCGTGAATTCCTGCTACATCGGTCGTGTCGCAGAAAATCTGAATGGCAGCGGTGTCATGCCGTGCGTTGTGGTGGGATTTCCGTTGGGCGCGTGTACCTCTGCGGTAAAAGCTTTTGAAGCCGCCGAAGCCGCAACGCTGGGCGCTGAAGAAGTCGATATGGTTATCAATGTCGGTGCTGCAAAGACGGGGGACTGGGACTTCGTTGAAAGGGATATCGAGGCGGTCGTGCAGGCGGTAAAGGGCAAGGCATCCGTCAAGGTCATCATCGAAACCTGTCTTCTCAGCGACGTGGAGAAGGTGCAGGCGTGCCTCGCAGCAAAACGCGCGGGTGCAGCTTTTGTCAAGACCTCCACGGGCTTCAGTACGGGCGGCGCGACGCTGGAAGACGTCAGGCTCATGCGTAGTACTGTCGGGCCGGAGATGGGCGTAAAGGCCTCGGGGGGCATCCGGAACTATCATACGGCACTTAACATGATTGAAGCGGGCGCGACACGACTGGGTACCAGCGCGGGTGTCCGACTCGTCGCGGAGGAAACAAAAGCCGGAAAGGCTCAGGAGGGAAGATAAATGCCATACGTCAGCATCAGTGTCTCTAAAACGTTGGATGATTCTCAGAAGGACGCGCTGAAGTCCGGGATGGGCCAGGTCATTACGATGATACCGGGGAAAACCGAAGAGGTTACGATGGTGCACATCGAGGACGGCTGTGCGCTCTGGAAGGGCGGCAGTGCGCTCGAAAGCGGCGCTTTCGTGGAAGTGCGGCTTTATGGTAAAGCTCCAATGGCGGATAAACAGCGATTTACAGAAGCCGCTTTCAGCATGCTCGAAAACAAAGCCGGTATTTCTCCGGAGGAAACGTACCTGAACATACTTGAAATGGACAGCTGGGGATTCGGCGGGCGGCTGAAATAATCATCCTCAATATTTCAAATCAGTGAAATGATTTTTAAGCCAGCAAAGGGTTTGATACGCTTCGCTGGCTTTTGTTGTTATAAATCTGCGGCACCGTCGGCAGCGTCCAGCGCATCGGCGGTATTCATGGTGGCATAGGCCGCTTTGGCAGGTTCTTTAACCACGATTGCCACCGCTAGATTCACAAGGGAAAGCGCCGCAACCGTGTAGAAGATATACTGAGAGCCTATGGTGACCCAGAGCAAGCCGCCGGTGACTCCTACGGCGATGGAAACGATGTGGTCCAGCATCATTGCGAAAGAAATCGTGGGCGTGATGTCCGCAGCATTCTTTGCAATAGATTTCAGGTATAGCGTACGGATGATGCCCATTTGCGAGGAAAGCCTGTCAATCACGAATAGCGCGCAAATCAAAATTAAGGGAATCCCGGATTTGGACAGCAGCCCGTTGCTGAAAAATTGCGTCATCACGCCGTAGCACAGGTATACCGCGATAAAAGAAATCGCATCCACATACAGCATCTTTTTTATGCCGAATCGATCCAGCCATTTTCCCAGCCGCGGCATAAAAAAGATCCCCAGCAGCGATGCGATAGTGGTAAGCAGCACGATGGTGTCGGTTTGCTGTCCCAGCGTTTCTATCAGCACCCATGGGCCAAATACGAGCATCACCTGCTTCTGTACACCGTATACAATTGAAATCAGATAATAATACTTGTATTCTTTCCGGAACAGCAGCTTTACCTTTTCTCTGGTGCGTTGCACATGTCCCACTTTTCTGCGCAGCTGTACAAGCAGCAGCAGCGCAGCGGCATAAAACACCGCCGCTACAACAAAAGTCCATTTTTGAGGGCTGTAGAAATTAAATATTTTGAAGTGAAAGAGAAAGTAAACCACAACTCCGGAAAGCATGAGAAATGCAAAGCGTATTCCTGCAAATTGTCCCATGCGAGTACCCAGCTTTTCAGGCTCCGCAAGCGTAATACTGATACTGTCCTGAAGGGGCATATACAGGTGTGTGCCCATGGAATTCACAAAAACAAAAACCATCATTACAGCAAAGGAAGGCGTGAAAAAACCGAGCGCCACCAACCCGGCAGCGGCCAAACCTTGCGCGATGATGGCGATGGTGATGTCGCCAAACCACGCGATGGCGCTAATCAGAATGTATACGATAACACCGGGCAACTCACGGGGGAACTCAATAATTCCGCGCTGAAAGCCGTCAACGCCATATGCCTCCTTGAAATAGTTGGAAAACAGCCCGTCGCTGAACCCTAAAGCGGTGCTGACTACTGCCAGCACCGCAAAGAACATAAGCAACTCTTTTTTTCGTTGTTCCGTCATCAATGATCCTCAGAAGATGGTTTTGTCTCGAATCTCTTGCAAAAGCGTATCGAAGAATTTCTGAGCATCCATTTCACCAAGGTCTCCTTCGCCGCGTTTTCGTACCGAGAGCGTACGGTGCTGCGGCTCGCTGTCACCCGCGACCACCATATAGGGGATACGGTCGGCGCGCCCTTCGCGAATCTTATATCCTATCTTTTCGCTGCGATCGTCCAGTGTGACACGCACACCTGCTTCCTTCAGCTTGTTTTCCCACTGCTTCAGGTAATCGATGGAGCGGTCGGTGATGGACATCAGCCGTACCTGTTCCGGCGCAATCCACAGCGGCATCGCGCCCGCATATTTCTCGATGAGCATGGCCAGCGTACGCTCGTAACAGCCGATGGAGGAGCGGTGGATAATGTACGGGCGTTTCTTTTCCCCGTCCGAGTCTACATAGACCATATCGAACCGGGCGGCATTGGCGAAGTCGATCTGCACCGTAAAGAGCGTGTCTTCTTTGCCCCAGACGTTTTTGAACTGAAGATCCAGCTTGGGCCCATAGAATGCCGCTTCGTTTTCCGCTTCGGTATAGTCCAGCCCGATATCGTCCAATATTTCCTTCATGTAGCGCTGTGTGGTTTCCCATGCCTCCGGATCGTTGATATACTTCTCGGTGTTCTTGGGGTCCCATTTGGAGAAGCGGTATTTCACGTCGTCCTGAATACCGATACACTTCATCATGTATTGAATCAGATTCACAACACCTTTGAATTCTTCAGCCAGTTGATCCGGCGTGCAGATGATGTGCGCGTCAGCCAGCGTAAACTGTCTCACGCGGATGAGACCGTGCATTTCCCCAGAGGATTCGTTACGGAACAGCGTAGCGTTTTCGCTGTACCGGATGGGCAGTTCACGATAACTGTGCATCTCGGAGTTATAGATCATGAACTGGAACGGGCAGTCCATGGGCCGCAGCGCAAATACCTCGTCGTCCTTGCCTTCCTCGCCCAGCACAAACATTCCGTCCTTGTAATGATCCCAATGGCCGGAGATTTTATAGAGGTCGCTCTTTGCCATCAGCGGCGTGCGTACCAGCGTATAGCCGCGCCGCTCCTCCTCGTCCTCCACAAAGCGGGACAGCACCTGAATGACCTTTGTGCCTTTGTTCATAATCAGCGGAAGTCCCTGGCCCACCACGTCGCTTGTCGTGAAGTACTTGAGCTCACGGCCCAGCTTATTATGGTCGCGCTCACGCGCATCCTTGAGCATCTGCAGATATGCCGCCAGTTCCTCCTGCTTTTCGTAAGCCGTACCGTACACCCGCGTGAGCATCTTATTCTTTTCGCTGCCGCGCCAATATGCGCCCGCGATGGATAAAAGCTTGAAGCTTTTCACGCGTCCGGTGCCGGGCGCATGCGGACCCGCGCAGAGATCCGTAAATTCGCCCTGCTTATAGAAGGAAAGTCTGGCGTCTGCGGGCAGGTCGCCGATGAGTTCCACCTTGTACGGTTCGTCTTTCATCAGCTCCAGCGCTTCAGCACGCGGCAGCTCGAATCGCTCCAGTACGTAGTCCGCTTCGACGATGCGCTGCATTTCCGCTTCGATACGTTCCAGATCTTCCGCGGAGAATGGCTTTTCGAGGTCGAAGTCATAGTAGAAACCTGTATCAATGGCTGGACCGATAGCCAGTTTCGCGGTGGGGTAGAGGCGTTTTACCGCCTGCGCCATCACATGGGATGCGGTATGCCAAAGCGCCTTTTTTCCGGCCTCATCCTCAAACGTCAGTATTTCCACGCGGTTTCCGTCCTCTACAGGCCAGCCGAGATCGCGCACCTCGCCGTCTATGCGCGCGGCCAGCGCTTTTTTGACCAGCTTGTGAGAGAGGGCCGCCGCAACATCCTGCGCGCTTTTTACGCCCTCAAATTCCTTTGCCGCTCCGTCTGCCAGTACGATTTTCATATTTCCTCCCAATCTCCGCCCCAAAGCCCAGGGCACTTGTAATAAAAAATCCCATGTACACAACGTACATGGGACGATTTTCACCGCGGTTCCACCCATCTTTCATCGATCAGATGACTACTTCATGGCTGATAAGGGAGCCATCCCAGCCGATGCTATCGGGCGGTTTCGCTTTCCGTTTGCGCACCCCGCGCTTACAGCCTGCGGCGTCGGGGTCTCTGATGCGCATCATTGGACGCTACTTATCCGAAATCAGCTTTGTATTGCATTATATGCCGCGCATGTCAGCCTGTCAACTAATAAAGATTCGATCTTCCACCGGAGGTGCGCTCATCATATCTCGTTTTCATGATAATTCCCTGAAAGACACGCACCGCACCGATTACGATGCCGGCGATGCCCAGCAGCAGTATATAATCGATTAGGAACACGAGAGGAAAAATGAGCAGTACAAGCCCGATAACCAGCAGCAGCACGCTGATGCGGCGGGCTTGAAAATTGCCGTCGCCCATGGCCTGGACTAATCCGAAGAGCCCGAATATGATGAACCAGCATGCCAGTATAACGCCCAGCAGCGTCTGCGAATCCCGGATGATCAGCATTAAAAGAAGCAATATGATATCCAGTATTCCATGTACGAGATGCGCAATAAACAAGCGCTGGTTATTTTTATACTGGAAAGCCTTGATGAGATTGTAAACGCCGTAAACCAGTACAACAAGCCCCACAACGAACATCAGTGTTCGCAACGCGGCATTTTCTCTGGGGTCGATATTCGGGTCGGTGTTGTTGGCGGCCAGCAGAAATATGCCTATTGCCACGATAATCGCACCCGTTGCGATGACAAGCCACCACGGCATCTTGCCTGATGATTTCATTTGCCGCAGCAATCTCCTCTCAAAATTATAGTATTATCATACCATCAAATCGAATCAATACACAACATTTAATATTCCTGTTTCACGTATATTTAAACCATTCTTAACAACTATTTATGATATACGAATACACACCGTATGCCATCAAAAACCTTCTCCTAAGACCTCCTTGATATCGCCTACGATCACAAACGCCTTCGGGTCAATTTCCTTCACCAGGTTTTTTAGCCGGGCACCTTCGGTTCGCCATTGTATGACGCACATCAGCACGGTTTTTTCCTTGCCCGTGTATGCGCCTTTGGCGGAAAACGCGGTGACGCCTCTGTCCATCTGTTTTAGTATCATCGCGGCGATCTCATCATTCCTTTCCGAAATAATGTAGAACGCTTTGGCCACGTTAAGCCCTACGGATATGAATTCCATCAGTTTGGTGGTGATATACAGTGAAGCAATGGCGTACAGCGCGTATTTGGGATCATCGAACAGCACGGCGGCAGCTCCGATAACCAGACAATCAATTATAAAAACGAACGTGCTGATGCTCAGTGTTTTAAAGTGCGCGTTGAGTATTACGCCCGCCATGTCGGAACCGCCCGTGCTGCCGCCCGCCTTGATAACGATGCCCAGTCCTACGCCCATCAGTACGCCGCCATACAGCGATCCGAGTATGATATCGTGTGTAGGTGAATAGATAGGAATGATGGCGGCCAGCGCCGAATACAGCGCGAGGGAATATGCGGTACGGAACAGAAAGGTTTTGCCCATCTTCCGAAACCCAAATAAAAAAAGCGGTATGTTCAGCGCCGCAATGCTGATACTGATAGGGATTTTGGTGTCGGAAATATAATAGATGATTGTCGCGATACCGCTGACTCCGCCCGCCGCAATCTTCTCAGGAACCAGAAACAGGTTCAGTCCGCATACTGAGATGGCGACACCGATAGTCATGAGCACATAGTCCCGGATTTTGGCTTTCATATGACCTCCCGAGGTGAATGTAACATATGCATGTCAGATACCCGATTTATGAACTTCCGTGCATATGGAAAAGCGGAAGATTAATCTTCCGCTCCTATTGTAGCCGTTTTATTTCGTTTTATCAAACCCCATGCTGATTGAAATTGCTTCGTCTATGCGCAGCATGTCTCTGTCGCTCAGTCTGCCCAACTTTTTAATCAGCCTTGTTTTATCAATTGTCCGAATCTGTTCCAGCAGTACAACGCTTTTTTCCGATAACACGTCTTCATCGATGATGATATGCGTGGGTAAGCGTGCTTTTCCTAGATTGGACGTAATAGCCGCTACTATCACCGTGGGACTGAAACGGTTGCCTGTATCGTTTTGTATGATCAAAACGGGACGTATTCCGCCTTGTTCCGAACCGGTAACGGGGTTTAAATCCGCGTAATAAATATCTCCTCTCTCTATCATACTTCACCCCGCATATGCTGTTTTAGGTTTCCCATAACATCATATGACGGTCTCCCGCAAGGTGTTAGCAGGAGCCCAGCAGATTGAGGGCGTTGGAATAGAGTATTTTATCGATATCCTGCGCGGGAAGGTCGAGAGAACGAATAATCGGGATTTCATCTTTGGCACTGCGCCATGGGTAATCGGTGCCAAACAGCACGTTTTCCGCGCCGTGACGGCGTATCATTCGCTCCATGGCATCCTTCTGCAGAAGATAGTATGAATATGACGTATCAAGATACACAGACTGGCCGACCAGCAGCTCTTCCACATCGCGCCAGAGCGCGTGGCTTCCCATGTGCGCTGCAACCACACGGAGTCCCGGAAAATTATCGATGACATGGCGAAGCATCAGCGGCGTACAGTATACGGGGCAAGGATAACCGATATCGATGCCTGCGTGGAAGACCACAATGAGTCCTGCGTCACGCAGCAGCTCGTAGAGCGGGAACATTCGCGTTTCATCCGGATAAAAGCGCTGGTAATCCGGGTGAAATTTGACGCCTTTTATTCCGTTTTCTACAAGGAAATGAACAGCCACCTCGAATTCGGGATCGTCCGGATGCACGGCTCCAAAAAAAACAAGGCTTTCGTCACGCTCTTCCACCGCCCATCGGTTGATGGCGGGCACCTGGGAAGGTTTTGTGGCGACGGGCAGCACCACGCTGATGTCTACTCCGGCCTGCTTCATATGCGCCCGAAGCGCCGTGGCAGTGCCGCCTGCGACAGACTGTATGCCGGCCTGCTTTTCGAGGCGGGTTACGGCATTTCCCGCGATACTGTCCGTAAAGCAGTGCGCGTGAAAATCAATTACCATGTCATTTTACCGGTACGCGATCGCCCAGAAGGCGCAGCGCGTTTTTGTACAATATCTTGTCGATATCATCCGCGGAGAGCGGCAGATCCCGGATGCGACGGATTTCTTCCGCAGTATCCCGCCAAGGGGAATCCGTGCCGAAAACCACGTTCTCCACGCCATGCTTCCCTATCAAGCGCATCATGTCCTGCGGGGAAAGAGAGTATTGCGAATAGGAGGTATCGATCCAGAGACGCCTTCCAATCAATAGTTCTTCGGCATCCCGCCATAGCGCGTGTCCGCCCATGTGCGCGGCAATGATGTCGAGCTTCGGAACGTTATCCATTATGCGCCGAATCATCATCGGCGTGCAGTGCACGGGGTACACGTACACATTGTCCAATCCAGCGTGCAGTGCCAGCTTCAGCCCGCTTTCGCTGATTGCCTCGTAGAGCGGAAACATCCGCGGCTCGTCGGCATAGCAGCCCTGATAATCCGGGTGAAGTTTAACACCCGCAAATCCGTGCTGCTTCAGCCAGCGCAGGTTCTCCTCAAAGTTTGGATCCTCCGGATGAATCGCCCCGAAGAAGACCAGTGTTCCGTCCGTCTGTTCCAACGCCCATTGATTGATGGACGCTACCTGAGAAGGTTTTGTCGCAACGGGAAGCACTACGCTGGCATCAATGCCGAAGTGCCTCATAAGCCCTTTGAGCTGTTCGGGTGTGCTTGCCCCATTGGTTTTAATGCCGCTTCTGCTCTCAAGCAGCGAGATCGCGGCATCCACGACCTGCTCGGAAAAACAGTGGGTATGAAAGTCTATAATCATTGCAGCCTGTCCACTCCTTTTAAACGGCTATCATTCTACAATAATATCACGGAGAAGGCAACAATGCGTGCAAATCTGTTACAAAATGACTGATTTAAAAAAGCGGGCTCATCGTCCCGCAAGCTAAATCATATCCTCGCTAAATCATATCCTCGGAAAACTCCACGCGCTTTCCAAAGACATCCTTGATGGTTTCGATGATCCGCGCATCCCAGAAACGATCTCGATTGTGCACCACGATGGATAAAGGTGCAATATTGACGAGCGCGGACAGCAGTGCGTCATCCTTGTCGATTCGTTTGCCTAAAAAAGAACACTTCAGCAGACACAGGCGTTCATCAAGCAGCAGGTACTCTCCATGTCCATCCACGCAGACATGTACCTTGCGCACACGGGGAATACGGATATTGACAAAGAGCCGCAGAATTTCAACAAACTCCACATATTCTTTTTTTCGCACATAGCTTTCCACGCCGTCCGCCAGAGCTTTTCCCCATTCGTCCAGATAATCCTTCATTCGGAAGCGCATGAAGCCCTCCAGCATCAGTGTCTCCGGCGGGGTTTCATCCAGCAGCGCGCTCAGCCGCTTGGTTACATTCTGCTTGCACAGGGAGACATCACCGCGCTGTTCCGCGTTTCCATACCAAAGATTCTTCAGCACAACGACGAGTATTTCGCATTGATCTTTTTCCGGAAGAAAATCATATTCTTGTTTCAACAGGCGCACGAGGTGGCGTACCTGTAAATTTTCCACGATAATATCCGCGAGCAGCGTACAGAGCACATCGTGCTCATTTTCGCTTCGCTTGCCACAGTCCGATACGGTTACCTGTGCCAGTCTTTCGTCGCCTACGGGACGAATGCTGACAATGCAGCCTTTTTTTTGCGCGTCATACGCGCGGTTGACAATCAGGGGTCCCAGTACGAGCCCTTTGTCTTCAACGCCGACGATTACGTTCAAATCCAATCACAACCCTTTCGCTCCCTGCTACAATTTATGCCGGGCCGAAATAAACGTTTCTAACAATAATGTCTGCAACAAAATTAAAAGCTCTCGTTGAAATATTTGTTATTCGTGTGATACTATGAAGCAAAAAGTGGATTAACCAGTATGTGTGCTATCACACCTGCATGAAAAAGGGAGGCTTTCATTAAATATGGAGAATATCGTTTTAGAGTCATTAAAGAAATGCAGGGATGACGCCGTTGACCTTGAAAACGCGATACATGCCATGGACAAAAACGATGCGGCAGACGAAGGTGATTTAGAGATGTCCGGGCTGATGTTTATGGCAAAGGCGATGATGCTGGATGACGAACTGGAAAAGTGCGAAGCGTTTTTAAACGAGGAGTCGCCTGAGGAGGTAACTGAGGTGTATTTTGAAGCCCAGGACCTGATAGAAAGACTTCTGAGCGCCGCTCTTGCCGAGATAGCCCGCAATGCCGGGGCGTCTAAGGAATTCTCGAGTCGGTTGGAAGCCGTGTCCAGCAGCAGCGAGTCGTCCGGGCTCACGGATGATCTGCTGAAGCTTTATAAGTGCGAAAGTCTTATACGTATGGCCTACCGCAGCGCGCAGAAGTTCCCCATATATGGCATGCCGGACTCCATATCCCGCATGGAAGAGGAAACTGTGATCGATCAGGAACAGTACATACTGGATAAAACAGGAATAGACGTATGTGAACTGCGGGATGTGCGCTCGCGGCTGCTGGAGAGCGTGCGGGGCGCGCTGACGGAGAAAGACGCGGAATGATCTCCCAAGAGGCGTATTGATAGCCGGGGGTCTCAATGCTATAATGCAGCGAGAGATTAAGCATATCATCAGGAGCGGCTATGGCAGACATCACAAAACAGATCGCAAAGGAACTCGGAATCAGGGACAGTCAGGCGGTGAGCGCCGTGGAATTGCTGGATCAGGGCAATACCGTCCCTTTCATCGCGCGTTACCGTAAAGAGGTTACTGGAGGACTTACGGACGAAACGCTGCGTCAGCTGGAGGAAAGGCTGACGTATCTTCGCAACCTGGAAAACCGCAAACAGGAGGTGCTGCGCCTCATCGACGAGCAGGGCAAACTGACGCCCGAACTGAAGGCGCAGATTGACAAAGCGGTCAGCGTTACGGAAGTAGACGATATCTATCGCCCGTACCGGCCCAAGCGCCGCACACGCGCCACCATCGCTCAGGAAAAGGGTCTTGCGCCCTTGGCCGAAGTGCTCTGGGCTCAGCAGACGAAGGACTCCGCGCTGCTGCAGATGGCGCAGCAATACATCAGCGAAGAGAAGGGCGTGACCTCGGCGGAGGACGCTGTCGCCGGCGCGCAGGATATTGTGGCGGAGCGCGTTTCGGACGATGCCGAGATTCGCAAGCAGCTGCGCGCGCTGATCCGCAGATCCGGCCGCGTCGTATCCAAGGCGCTCGTCAAGCAAAGCACGGTATATGATCTATACTACGATTTCGCCGAGCCCATCTCGAGGCTCGTAGCCCACCGTACGCTGGCGCTGGACAGAGGGGAGCGCGAAAAGATATTGAGCGTGAAGGTGGATATGGAAGAAGCGGAAGCGCTCATGCTGCTTTTCGGCGCGGTCATTCGCCCCGGCTGGCGGAGCGATTATCTGCGTGAAGCCATCGAAGACGCATACAAGCGGCTTATCTTCCCTTCGGTGGAACGGGAAATCCGCAGCGAGCTTACCGAGGCTGCGGAGGAGCAGGCCATCCGCGTGTTCGGCGTGAACTTGAAGCACCTGCTGCTGCAGCCCCCGGTGCGCGGCAAAACGGTGATGGCGCTCGACCCAGGCTTTCGGACAGGCAACAAGGTGGCGGTGGTCGATCCCACCGGCAAGGTGCTGGACACCGGCGTGGTGTATATGACGCTGGAACATCACGATATTCCCAAGGCAAAGAAGATATTGCATGCGCTTATAGAGAAGTACGGCGTACAGATTATATCCATCGGCAACGGCACCGCGTCCAAGGAGACCGAAGCGGTGGTGGCGAATCTTCTGAAAGAAGTCAAACGCGAAGTGTATTACATGGTCGTCAGCGAGGCCGGCGCTTCGGTCTACTCCGCTTCAAAGCTCGGCACGGAGGAGTTCCCGGAGTATGACGTTGCGCTGCGAAGCGCGGTGTCCATCGCGCGGCGGCTGCAGGACCCGCTGGCCGAGCTGGTGAAGATAGACCCCAAGGCCATCGGCGTGGGACAGTACCAGCACGACGTGAATCAGAAGCAGCTAGCGGGCGCGCTGGGCGGCGTCGTCGAGGACTGTGTCAATACGGTGGGCGTTGATGTCAATACGGCGTCTCCTTCGCTGCTGCAGTATATTTCGGGCGTATCTTCCTCTATCGCGAAAAACATCGTTGAAACCCGTCAGCAGAAGGGACGTTTCGAGAATCGGAATGAGCTCAAAAAAGTCCGGGGCTTGGGAGATAAGGCGTTCGAGCAATGCGCGGGTTTTCTGCGCATCCCCGGCGCAAAGAATATACTCGATAACACCGCCATACACCCGGAGTCTTACGAGGCCGTGAATAAACTGATGCGCATGCTGGGCATTCGCCCTGAAGACATGCAGGCAGTGGAGAAGCTGAAAACAAACGTCAACGTGCAGGATGTGCCGAAATACGCCAAGGCGGTGGGTGTGGGCGAGCCTACGCTGAAGGATATTCTGGAGGAGCTGAAAAAACCGGGCCGCGATCCGCGGGACGCTTTCGAGCAGCCGGTTTTCCGCTCTGACGTGATGCATATGGAGGATCTGAAAGAGGGGATGGTGCTTACCGGCACCGTGCGCAACGTCATCGATTTCGGCGCGTTTGTGGATATCGGCGTGCATCAGGATGGCTTGGTGCATATCTCTCAGCTGTCCAATCAGTACGTTAAGCATCCGATGGATGTCGTCAAAACGGGCGATGTCGTCAAGGTGAAGGTGCTGGGCGTGGATCTTGCCAAGAAGCGCATCTCGCTGACCATGAAGGATGTAAAATAGGAGGGGCTATGAAGCTGGCGGTATTCGATTTTGACGGTACGCTGTCGCCTCAGGATACGCTGCCGTTTCTGCTTAAGGAATGGAAGAAGTTTCATTACCCCAGGATGAAGCGGTACCTCGTCTATGTCTCCGTAAGCGGTCTTTACCTGCGTTATAAACTGGGCAAAGGCTCGCGCGAGGAGATCCGCAAGGAGGGCATGCGCAAGTTTTCGCGCATTTTCTCGGGCATGGGCAAGAAGGAGTTTCGGGAATTCCTTCAGCGCAGCTCCCAAGATATCATGCCGGAATTGAGCAAAGCCTTGCTGAAGGAATTGAAAAAGGTAAAAGCCGCGGGATATCATACCGTTCTTCTTTCCGGCTGCTACGAGACCTTTCTCAAATACGTCGGAGAAGCCATAGGCATCGATACCGTAATCGGCACAGAGGTGCACTATCTCAACGGCCAAGTGGATATGGCCTCGCCGATGAACATCGTCAGCGGTGAGGCGAAGAATGAAAGGCTGCGCGCCTTTTTTGCGGAAAAGGGCGTGGACTGGGCAGGCAGCGTCGCATACGCCGACAGCATGTCGGATGTCGGCATACTTGAGATGGTAGGTAAACCCGTGGCGGTTCATCCGGAAGAGGAACTCCGTAAGGTCGCGCAGGAAAGAAACTGGCGGATTATTGAAGAGCAGAAGCAGAGAATACCCGCTAAAAAACGGTAATCTATTATCCAATTTGAAAGTATCGATGTTAAGGCGGCCGTAAAGCCGCCTTAACATTTGCGGTTATCACAATTTACTGCACAACCTTGACGATGTTGTACATATCGGAAAGCACAATCCAGTTCTGCGGGAAGGACACCCCAAGCAGCCAATAGCTTACGCCGCGCAGATCGTATTCGTTGACAAGGAGGAGCTTAGCCCTTACGCTTCGTGCATCCTCAAACCAAACCTCGTGTTCCTTGCCATTATCGTCGAAGTAGCGGAACGTAGGCGATTGTGTCTGCTGGTCAAACCGTATGGTAGCTCCGTGCTGCGCGGCCAGCCGTATGGCGTCCTGCGGGCTGATACGCCGTGCCCAGCGCCCGCCCGGCATATACGGCAGCGGCCAGTCGTACCCGTAAAGCGGCATGCCCATCATAATCTTACGGCTGGGAATCACCGATACGGCGTATTTAATGACCTCCTCCACGAGATCCACCGGGGCCACCGCATAAGGCGGGCCGCCCGACCAACCCCATTCATACGTCATAATGATAACAAAGTCCACGATTTCACCGTGCGCCTTATAGTCATGGGCACCGTGCCACGCACCTGTCTGCACGTCCGAAGATTTGGGTGCCAGCGCCGTAGACACAACATAACCGAGCGGATGCAGCGCGGCAACCAGCCTGCGCAGGAACGCATTGTAGTTCTCCCGGTTTTCTGGAGAGATGCGTTCAAAATCCACGTTGATACCGTAATACCCTTTTGCGCGCATGGTGGCAATCATGTTGTTGATGATTGTCTGCTGCAGCGGCACGTTGTTCAGTATGCCGTCTATAAGCTGCGTATCGAAGTTTCCATTCGCAAAATTGGTTACCACAAGCAGCGGAGCAATCCGATGCTGCTTTGCTTCCGCAAGTATCGCGGCATCGTTGATGGGCGTCAGGGAACCGTCGGCCTTCACCTGATAGCTGAATGGGCTTAAGTATGTTAAATATTCACCCACCTCTCGCACGGTGGCGGTCTCAGTATCCGCGGTCGTGGGTTCTATGTAACCGTTGACCTCAATATATCCATAGTTTTGCGAACGAAGCGGAATGCGCAGTACGGTGCCGGGCTGAAGCGCATCGGGATTTTCGATACCGTTGAGTCGCGCGATAGTTTCAGGCGATGTGCCAAATTTTCTCGCAATGCTCCAAAGTGAGTCGCCGCTGCGCACGGTGTAGGAGGTTTCCTGCGTAGGAATAACGAGCGCCTGCCCGACAACGAGATAAGGCATATCATCCAGTTCATTCATCACAAATATGGTATCTGGAGCGACGCCGTATCTTCTCGCAATGTCATAGAGCGAATCTCCGGGTTTAACCACATGGATGTCCATAATATCACTTCCTTTTCTGTCTGTATTCCATTATATTGACAGCGCCTTCGCAACGTTCGAAGTGCAGATTGTTTTATCACTTTTTGTATTGCCGCAATATACTATGAATGAACAGATGCCAGCAGTGCGAAAAAACAGGATAAGGTGACATTATGGAAATTCCAACAAGAGAGCTTTTTGCGAGAATGATCAAATGTGAGGCCGGCGGGGAAGGCCTTGGCGGGATGCAGGCGGTTGCTTCAACGATAATGAATCGCGTGCATGTTTCGTACGGCGAATATCTTCGGATAGGACAGGGTAGTCTCAGACGCGTGCTGGAACAGCCGGGGCAGTTTACCTGTTATATGCCTACCGTGGGCGGAGAACCCAACCCGCAGACAGTCTGGAGCAGTCCGCCAGAGCAGATACATTATGACGTTGCGGACTGGGCGTTGGCGGGCAATATCCATTCCGGCGTCGTGGAAACGCTCTGGTACATGAATCCGTTCAGCGCAAGCTGTCCGCCATACTTCCCATACAACCGCACGGGTGTTCAATTCAATCGGGTCAATCAGCATTGCTTTTTTCAGCCGACAGCGCTGTATGCGCAAACGTAAAATTCAATTAGGGGGAATAATTCAATGGCTTGTCAATGGAATACAAACCCGACCCCGGCGGCAGGTGGCGGCACCGTGTCCGGAGGCGGGATGATGCAGAACGGCGGAATGCAGAATGGAACCATGACGCAGCACATGGGATCGCCGTCGATGCAGACATCTGGATGCTCCCAGATGACAAACATACGAACGAGAAGCGCGCAAAATCAAACGGTCGGGCGCGCTGCCGCTCAGGCACCGGTGACAAACGGCGTTCCGCTTCCGCAGAATTCTGCGGTGGAAACGCCTTCAACGGTGCAGAGCCCTTATTATACAGCGGGCTTTTTGCGGAATTTCATAGGCTGCAACATGCGCGTGGAGTTTTTGATTGGCACTACAGGCGCACTCGTGGACAGAATCGGCGTACTGATGGAAGTGGGCGCCAGCTACATCGTGCTGCAGCCGTTTATGACGGACGATCTCCTGATGTGTGACCTTTATTCCATCAAATTTGTTACCATATACGGGTAAGAGAAAGCCTGGCGCTGCCGGGCTTTTTTCCTGTGCGCCGGAGAATAAGCTTCACTGACAGCACATAGTCATATAGTGAAACCGCATAGAAGGGAAGCTGCTGTGAAACTTTCAAAGCGTTTGGTGGTTGCATTCATCTGCATGGACGTGCTGCTGGTATTGCTCGCGTCACCCATGAAATACACATCGGAGATTTGTTTTAACCAGATCGCGGCGCATACACCCGCGACACAATATGGCTGGTATTACATGCCGAGAACCGACGGACAACAGCCCAGCCTCGCGCCGGAATTTTCCTTCATACGCGGCTACGATACGCTCTCCATAGGAAATTCAGAGACAAAGGTCATATATATCACATTCGACGCGGGGTATGAGAACGGCTACGCTACCGCCGTGCTTGACACGTTGAAAGCCCACAACGCAACCGCCGCCTTCTTTCTTGTGGGACATTATTTTAAAAGCAATCCGGATATCGTGCAGCGTATGGCGGAAGAGGGCCACCTCATATGCAGTCATTCCATGAATCACAAGAATATGGCGTCAATGGCCGATTTCGAAGAGTTCCGGGCCGAGCTGACTTCTCTGGACGCGCTGTGCGAGGAGGTGACCGGTCAGCCTATCGCGCGATTTTTCCGGCCGCCGGAAGGCAGCTTCAGCGAGCGGCTTCTGGAATATTCTCAGCGCTGCGGCTATACGACGGTATTTTGGAGCTTCGCATATAAGGATTGGTACAATGATAATCAGCCCTCGGCGGAAAGCGCGTTTGACACCATCATATCGCGCACGCATCCGGGAGAAATTGCGCTGCTGCATCTTACCTCCCGGACAAACGCGGAGGTGCTGGACTCCGTGCTTACCGAGTGGGAAAACATGGGCTATACATTCGGCAGCCTGAAGGAACTGGCTCCGGAGAGCGGGCCTGACGTATAGTTATGGAATAAAAATCCCCCGGCGAGCCGGGGGTATTTCATATGCGGGCATAGCCCTCTATTACTGGCATCGCCTTAAGGCGTACCCAACGGTCGGCAGCCGCAAAAGCTTGTTACTAGCTGCCCTTTTAAA
>JAEWRI010000022.1 GCA_023460085.1 Bacillota bacterium
GTTGACCTCCTTTTGATTTTACTTTCGCGGCTGCTAGACCGCTTTCAGTATATCAAAGGGAGTTTTCTTCTCCATAGCTTAAGCCTTTTGGAACTCCCCGGCATAGCCGGGGGTTTTCGAATACAATCACGAAGCACGCCTGCAGGCGTGCTTTTTGCTGCCCTTCCTCATAGGTTTAAGCCTGTTCTCATCTTCGCTTATGTGGTACAATCAGAAAAAGGAGAGAGCATGGGCATCACTGATTTGCTTTTAAACTGGTATGAGAAAAATAAACGGGATCTGCCATGGCGACGCACCAGCGATCCATACGCGATTCTCGTATCGGAAATCATGCTGCAGCAGACGCGTGTCGATACGGTCATCAGCTACTACGAAGCATTTATGCGGCGCTTTCCGGATGTGTATTCACTTGCCTCCGCAGCGGAGGCCGAAGTGCTGGGCATCTGGAAAGGCCTGGGATATTACTCCCGCGCGCGCAACCTTCAGAAGGCGGCGCAGCGCGTGGCGGACACTGGCGGTGCCTTCCCGCAGACATTGAAAGAATGGCGCGAGCTGCCGGGCGTGGGCGCGTATGTCGCGGGAGCGGTGATGAGCATCGCTTTAGGGAAACCCTGTCCGGCGGTGGATGGCAACGTGCTGCGCGTAATATCGCGTATTTTCGGTTTGCGCGGCGATATCACCGGAACTGCAGCACGTGCCGATGTGGAAAAGCGGGTGCGGCGGTTGATGCCGGAGGAACGCGCATCCGATTTCACGCAGGCGCTGATGGAGCTGGGCGCACTGGTTTGCAAGCCCACTTCACCCGGTTGTTCACTTTGCCCTGTCAAAGACGAATGCTGTGCGCTGCTTTGGAACGCGGTAAACGAAATTCCGGTCAAAACGCCAAAGAAGTCTCCGCGCGAGGTACGCGTTGCAGTGGCTGCCGTGGTTTGCGGAAACGCGCTGTTGATGGACAAACGCGAACATGACAAGCTCCTGAAAGGGATGTGGGGCTTGCCCGCTGCAGAGATGTCTGCGGAAGATTCCTTTGAGACTGCGCTGAACCATCGATATGGTCTGGCATTGTCCGACGGCCGACTGGCCGGCTTTGCCAAACACACGTTCACGCATCAGCGCTGGGGGATGGAGATTCGTATTTACAGTGTGCAAAAGCAAACACAAGCCATCGGCCTGGAATGGGTTTCGCTGGACGAAGTGCAGGATAAGCCCGTACCGAAAGCGTTTCAGCGGGCGATTGATGTTTTCAGGGAATACTACGCCGGGAGGTAATACGATGGACAATACGAAAACGGCGGTTTTTGCAGGGGGCTGCTTTTGGTGTATGGAGCCGCCTTTTGCGGGCATACCGGGAGTGCTGGAATCCCTGCCGGGCTATACCGGCGGGCATGTGCAGAATCCGACTTATGAGCAGGTGTGCGCGGGCGGCACCGGCCATTACGAAGCGGTTCGAATTACCTATGATCCGGCGAAGGTTTCCTTCGAAGAATTATTGGATGTGTTCTGGCGGCAAATTGATCCGACAGACGGCGGAGGCCAGTTCGCTGACCGCGGAAAGCAGTATGAGCCTGTCATTTTTTATAACGGAGATGAGGAAAAGCGCATTGCGGAAGCTTCCTTACGCCGCGTTGAAAGGCTGATGGGCAAGCCCAACCGTACCAAGCTGCTGCCAGTTACGACTTTTTATCCTGCTGAAGGATATCACTGCCGATACTACGAAAAATATCCGGAGCGCTATAAGCGTTATAAGGAAGCATCCGGGCGCGCCCCGTTTCTGCGCAACCTCTGGCAGGACAAAGCGCCGCTGCGCGAAAGACTTACCGACATGCAGTTCCGCGTGACGCAGGAAAGCGAAACCGAGCCGCCCTTCCGTAACGAATATTGGGACAATCATGCACAAGGCATTTATGTAAACGTGGTGACGGGCGAACCGCTCTTCTCGTCGCTGGATAAGTTTGATTCTGGCTGCGGGTGGCCCAGTTTCACAAAACCATTGGGCGAAGATAAAATTGAGTACAGGAAAGACCTGAGCCATGGCATGGTGCGCACAGAAGTGCGCTCGGATGAGTCGCATCTAGGGCATATTTTCGACGATGGCCCCGAGCCGACGGGAAAGCGATACTGCATCAATTCCGCCGCGCTGCGCTTCATTGCCAAGGAAAACATGGAGAAGGAAGGATATGGAGAATATCTGAAGCTGTTCAATCCTTGAAGGACATAGATGATATAAGGGGGCTGTGAGGAATGAAAATAATTTCATGGAACGTAAACGGGCTGCGAGCGTGTTATGGTAAAGGCTTTGCGGATTTTTTCCGGGCTGCGGGCGCGGATATATTCTGTGTTCAGGAAACCAAGCTGCAGCAAGGGGAGATTGCCCTCGATCTTCCGGGATATACGGAATATTGGAGTTACGCGGAACGAAAGGGCTATTCCGGCACCGCAGTGTTCAGCCGCAAGCAAGCGCTTGCCGTGGCATACGGAATCGGTATTGCCGAACACGATACGGAAGGACGTACGATTACGCTGGAATACGATGACTTTTATTTCGTCTGCGTTTATGTCCCCAATTCCGGCGAAGAACTAAAGCGTCTCTCTTACCGCATGGGGTGGGATGATGACTTCCGCGAATATCTCCTCGCATTGGACGCAAAAAAGCCTGTGATAGCGTGCGGTGACTTTAATGTAGCGCACCGGGAGATTGACTTGAAAAATCCCTCTTCGAATCACCATACGGCGGGCTTTACCAACGAGGAGCGCGAAAAGTTTTCGCTGCTGCTGGAATCAGGCTTTGCGGACTCCTTCCGCAGACTGCACCCCGATGCAAAGGATCAGTATACCTATTGGTCTTACCGCTTCAACGCGCGCGCACGCAATACAGGCTGGCGCATCGATTACGCATGCATCTCGGAGAGGCTGACCGATGAACTGAAAAGTTTCACCATCCACAGCGATATACTGGGTTCCGATCATTGCCCGGTGGAAATGAAAATATTCGATTGACTGCTGAAGAAAATATGATACGATGATCCTATAAGCAGCAAATATGGCTTAAAATAAGGAGGGATACCATGGAGAGATATATCTGTGAAGAGTGCGGGTACGTTTTCTCAGTGGAAAATTATGAGCCTGACTATGCGCCCGATCCGGACGATATGACTCCCCGTGCTATTGAATGCCCAAATTGCGGCTCGCCAGAATGCAGTCTGGACGATTACGAAGACTGAAACATATCCGGTACCTGTTGCCCAATGGATGCGCAATAGTCTGCCGAAACGGCAGGGTTGAAATTCGCAGCACTGCGGATACTAATTTCATGCGGGCAGAGATGACACCGATCGATTTAAAATCATGGTTTGAGGATTTTGAGGCGCATTTACTGCAGGATAAAACGCCCTCGATCTATTTTAATTCGTTATTACTGCAGGGAAAATTCCCCGCAGTATACCCATTCACGATGATTTCCGATTTAAAACAGGTTCGGCAAAACCCACAGCATCATCCGGAAGGCGATGTCTTTATTCATACAATGCAGGTGGTGGATAAGGCGGCGGAGCATCGGGCGGAAAGTGCAAATACACGGGCGTTCATGTGGGCTGCATTGCTTCATGACATCGGCAAAAAGCCCACCACACGGATGCGCCGGGGAAAACTCACGGCATATGATCATGATAAAGCAGGGGAAAGAATGGCCCGAACATTTCTTTTGCGTTTTACGAAGGACAGGGATTTTATTGAACGTGTATGTGCGCTGGTGCGCTGGCATATGCAGGTGATGTTCGTGGCGCACAGTCTTCCATTTGCAGATATTCTTGGGATGCTGAACAGTATAGAACCCGAGGAGGTGGCTCTTCTGGCTTATTGCGACAGGCTGGGCCGCGGCAAACTGTCCAACAAAAAAGTTGAAGAAGAGGAGAAGGACATCGGTAATTTTCTGTTGCGATGCGCTGCCTATCAAAGATAAAGTACTAAACTGGGACTTTTCAATTTCATGATAACCATATATATTTTCATTATCCATCTGCGGTTTGTGTATAAATCGCATTGGAAAAGTTGAAATATGTCGTTTCATGTTGAAAGATGAAAAATAATGTGCTACCATAACACACATAAGGTAAATTAAAGCAGATAAATATTGGTTGGATGGAGGGAATTTTTGTGAGGAATTATCCCCTGTATCCCGTACAGCGCCTGCGAGATCTGAAGGAGTTGACCGATACCATTTCCGCGGCGTATTCTCAGCATAATGCATTTCTGACGATGAAGAATCCGGCAGAGTACACCGCTGTCACGTATCAGGGCTTCGGGCAGGAGATTGCTGCACTTGGCACTGCGCTGATTGAGATGGGCCTGCAGGGTAAAGCCGCAGCAGTAGTGGGTGAAAACAGTTACCGTTGGGTCTTGGCATATCTCGCCGTCGTCAACATCAACGCAACCATCGTACCGCTTGACAAAGAGCTTCCCAAGGAAGCCATGCTGGATTTCGCGGACCGGGCGAATGCCGGGCTTTTGTTTTATTCAAATACATACGAGGAAGAGGCCCGGTTTATCGCGGAACGTATTCCCGGTATGAAGGCAGTATCCTTACAAGGTACGGATGGTACGGCACCCAGCATTCCCAAACTCATCGAGTGGGGACAGCAGCTTTTGGATTCGGGAGATAGCCGATATTCATCCAATCAAATTGACGCCGAACGCACATGCACGATACTTTTCACTTCGGGCACCACGGGCGGCAGCAAGGGTGTGATGCTTTCGCACCGGAATCTTGCTGCCAACATCACTGCCGCCTGTGAGTTGATACTCTATACGCCCGAGGATACCATGCTCTCCGTACTGCCAGTGCATCACACGTACGAGGCCATGGCGGGTATACTGTGTCCGCTTTACCGCGGGGCAACCATCGCGTTTTGCGAAGGGATAAAATCGCTCCCCGCGTCTCTTGCGCTGTTCAAGCCAACGGTAATGGTTCTGGTTCCGCTCTACGTGGAGACCTTCCGGCGGCGTATATGGGATACTGCAAAGAAACACGGCAAAGCGGGAAAGCTGAAGTTTGGCATTACGCTCTGCAACCTGCTCGCTGCGGTCGGCATCGATTTACGCGGCAAGCTGCTGGCGGAGGTGCTGGGCTTCTTCGGCGGGCGGCTGAAGTTCATCATCAGCGGCGGCGCCGCGCTGAACCCTGAATTGGTCAGAAGCTTTCGCGATTTTGGGATAACTCTCGTGCAGGGGTATGGCACTACTGAATGCGCGCCCATTATCGCAGAGAATCGTAACCGCTATCATAAAGCGGCTTCGGTGGGAAGAGTATTGTCCTGCAACGAGGTGCGCATCAGCGATGAGGGTGAAGTTCAGGTGCGCGGTTCCAACGTAATGAAGGGCTATTTAAACGATACCGAAGGTACCTCTCAGGCGTTTGATGGTGAATGGTATAAGACAGGTGATATCGGATATCTGGATAAGGATGGGTTTCTGTATATTGTCGGACGGTGCAAGAACCTCATCGTTCTCCAAAACGGAAAGAACGTCAGTCCTGAGGAAGTGGAGCAGTATCTATCCGCTATTCCGCTGATTTCTGAAGTGATGGTGAAAGAAGCTCCCGGCAATGAATATCTGATGGCGCTTATTTATGCTGACCAGGAGGCCTTGAAATTGATGGGCGAGGAACCGCTTCGCGCCGCTCTGGATGAAGCTGTTGACGCTGTCAATGCCAAACTCGTCCCTTACAAGCGCGTTCGCCGATGGGAATTAAGAAAGACAGAATTTCCTAAAACGACGAAACGAACCATCATGCGGCATCAGGTGAAAGGCGGAGAATAATGTTTGAAAAAGTAAAGGCAATTATTGAGGAACATGTGGACTGCAGAAATGTCGCTATCACTCCAGAGACGGAACTTTTGGCGGATCTTCCCATTAACTCGCTCGATCTCGTGGAGTTGGTGTGCGCATTTGAAGTCGCTTTCGACGTTGTGGTGCCGGAAAAGGATATCCGTAAGTTTTCCCGCGTGAAAGATATCACGGATTATCTGGAAAAACTGTAGAGGCCGAATGCGGTCCCGTAAATGCGGACCGCCGGTAAGCTTCTGCTGGTTGAGCATCGATTACGGAATGAGGGTGGCGCATAATGGCAATACAACAGCAGAAAGTCGGTTTGACGCATCCGCAGCAGCGCATTTGGTATACGGAGAAGCTGCATCCCGGCACGGGGATGTGGAATAACGCGGGAACGCTGAAAATAAAAGGACACATTGACTATCCACTTTTAGAAAAAGCGCTGAATATATTTCTTAAGGAAAATGATTCTATAAGGCTTCGTATAGGCGTTGACACGGGAGTTCCCTATCAGTATATCGCACCTTACGAATTTTATCATGCAGAGGTATTTGATTTTTCCGAGCTTGGCCTGGATAAAGTGTATGATTGGGACAACCGCCAGACCCGAACGCCTATGCCGCTGGTTGAAAATCGTCTGTATTATTTTGCCTTTCTTAAAGTTTCATCCAATGAATGCGGACTGTATGCAAAGTTTCACCACATCATTTCGGACGCGCTTTCCATTGTAGAGTTTTCCAATCAGGTAATGGAGAATTACCGTCGGCTGCTAGACGGAGAAAACGTTGAAGTGACGCCCCGGCCATCGTATATGGACTATGTGGAAAATGAACAGAATTACCTTTCCTCCAAACGATTTATCTATGACAAAGATTACTGGACAGCGCGATTCGAGCAGTTTTCTGAACCGACCATACTGAAGCCGAAGAAAATGAGCGACATGCGCACCACAGCGCAGCGCAAAGTATTCGTTATAACCGAATCGCTTGCAAAAGGGATCCGTGATTTCTGCAAATCGGCTGGGGTTTCGGTATTCGCGTTGTTTTTATCCGCGCTTGCCATCTATATCAATCGGATTACCGGCAAAAAGGACGTTATCATCGGTGCGCCTGTCGCCAATCGCTCCACCCTTGCCGAAAAAGCCATGTTCGGCATGTTTGTCAGCATGGTGCCCGTTCGAATCGATATCTCCGATGAGCTTTCGTTTTCCGAGTTTTCTCAGGTTGTATCCAACGAGTGGTTTTCCGCGTTGAAGCACCAAAAATATCCTTTTGATATTTTAATGCATGAGCTGCACCAAAGATATAAGAATTTGGACGCGCTGTATGATGTTACGCTTTCGTATCAATACGGTAAATTTGTGAAGACTTCCGATCAATTCCGGTATGAAGGCCGCTGGCATTTTTCCGGCAACCAGGCAGGTTCGCTCAATATTCATGTGAACGATCGCGAGGACGAGGGTCGCTTTATACTCGATTATGATCATCTGACTCCGCTTTATTATGACAAGGAAATCGGTTATTTTCACAATCACCTGATTAATATCATCCGCGACATGATACTTCATCCTGACAAACCGCTGTATATGCTGGACCTGATGTCTGAAGAGGAGCGGAAACGGATCACACAAAGCTTTAACGACACGGACCGCAGCTATCCCAGGGGAGAAACGCTGACAGAGGTGCTGCAGCGCGGCATAGGCAGAGAGCCGGACGGCACAGCCATTGTCTGCGCGGGAGAAACGTTAAGTTATCGCGAATTGGACGCGCGTTCCGACGCCTTGGCATCCCACCTTGTTTCATGCGGCGTGGGTCCGGAAAGCGTCGTCGGCCTTGTGGTGGGCCGATCAATGGAATATTGTGTTTCGGTTGTCGCTATACTCAAAGCGGGGGGCGCTTTTTTGCCCATCGATCCGGAATTGCCCCCGGAACGTATCGCTTACATGCTTTCAGACAGCGGCGTTAAAATACTTCTTGCGTCACCGGAACACGTATATAAGTGCCCCGGGCGGGATGATTTGCGCATCATCAGTACCGCAGTCCGCGTAAAAGCCGCGGAAGAGGTAGTGCCATCCGCCTGCGGGCCGAATAACCTTGCGTATATCATCTATACTTCCGGTTCTACCGGTCAGCCCAAGGGCGTGCAGATAGAGCATCATTCCATTGCGCATTTTGTATATTCCATGGAGGAAATCTGGGATCTTTCTCCGGGTGGAAAGCTGCTCTGCGCCGCCTCCGTATCGTTTGATATCAGTGTAATGGAGCTTGTGCTCGCTTTCTCACACGGGCTTACACTGGTTCTTGCGCAGGAGCATGAGGTCAACGTACCCCGGAGCATGGTGCAGCTCATACAAACCGCCGGCGTAAACATGATGGTGGTTACGCCGGGCCGTATGGAGATGCTGCTCTCTGACCGACAGGGGGAAAGCTGCATTGAGAACTTCCGCGAAATAGGAACGGGCGGCGATGTGCTGTCCGAAAAGCTGCTGGCGCGCATACAGCAAAGCACGCGCGCTCGAATCACAAACTTTTATGGTCCCACCGAGATTACGGTATGCTGCACCTGCATTGATGTTACCCACGCCAGAATTCCCAGCATCGGCCGGCCCATGCCGGATGTAAAAGCCTATATACTCGATGCGCATCGGAACCCGGTCCCCGTCGGCGTACCGGGGGAATTGTATATCGGCGGACCGGGTGTGGCGAGAGGCTACATTAACAAGCCGGAATTAACAAAAGATCGCTTCATCAAGAGTCCCTTTTATGCCGGAACGCTCTACAGAACAGGCGATCTCGTGCGCTGGTATCCCCAGGGGGAGATCGAATTTCTGGGCCGTATCGACAAACAGGTCAAAATACGGGGATACCGTATAGAACTTGGGGAGATCGAAGACCGGCTGCTTAAAATCCCAGGGGTTGCTTCCTGTGCGGTTACGGATTATTCCGACACGGCGGGAAGGCGCTTTCTCTGCGCATACCTCTGCGGCAAACCGCCCAGAAGGTCAGAACTTAAAGCCCTGCTGGAGCGGGAACTCCCCGCGTATATGATCCCATCGGTATTTATTGAAGTGGATAGCCTGCCTTATAATATCAGCGGCAAGGTGGACAGAGCAAATCTGCCGGATCCATTGGCACACCTTGAGGCGCAGACGGAAAAATCCGAACCACCCGAAACCGTTACAGAACAGATGCTCGCGGATATCTGGTGCGCAGAACTGGGGTTGACGCGTGTTGGCCGGGATGACAGCTTCTTTGATCTGGGCGGAGACTCTTTGAGCATACTGCACGTGATGACGCAGGTTGAGCAGCAGTTTCATGTCGCGTTCCGGCATGAGGACGTATACCGTGCGCCGCGGCTTTGCGATATGGCAGCTGTCATTGACGCAGCCGAGCAATCTTCTTACAGACCGATACTGCCCGCGCCCGCTCGCCGGGATTATCCGGTGTCGTCTGCGCAGCAACGCATGTGGGTGGTTTCTCAGGCCGGGCAAAACTCTGTGGCGTACAATATCCCGGTCGCGTTCGATATTGACGGAAAGCTGGATGTCCGGCAACTGGAAACCGCGTTCCAGCAGTTGATTGCCCGACATGAATCCCTGCGTACTTCGTTTGTTTTGCGCGGCGGGAATCTCAGGCAGCATATTCATAAATCGGTTGTATTCCGGCTGGAAACGATACAATGCGAAAAACGCGCGGTGAAGCGTACACTGAAAAGCCTTATAAAGCCTTTCGATATGAGCAACGCGCCGCTGATGCACGCCGTCCTGCTGAAAACCGCTCCGCGGCAGCATATTCTTTTTATGGAGATGCACCACAGCGTATGCGATCAGCCATCGCTGGAGATACTGCTGCGTGAACTGGCCGCATTTTATCGCGGAGAAAGCCTGCCGCCTATCGCGCTGGAATACAAGGATTACGCGGTATGGCAGGAAGAATTCATGCGTTCCGAAAGCATGGCGATGCAGCGGGAGTACTGGAAAGGGGTGCTGTCGGGTGAACTGCCGCTGCTCAATTTGCATACGGATAAGCCTCGTCCCGCCAAACAGCGTTTTGAAGGTGCGCGTTATGCATTCAGTATCGATGCTCATACGGCAAAGGCATTGCGTTCTTTTGCGCAGCGTCATGGCGGTACTTTTTTTATGACAGTGCTCGCGGTTTATAACGTGTTGCTGATGAAGTACACCGGGCAGGAGGATATCATTGTCGGCACCCCCACTTCGGGCCGAACACGCGAGGAACTGCGCGGTATGACTGGGGTATTTATCAACACGCTGCCATTGCGATGCCATCCCCGCGGAGAGCAGAGTTTCCTCAGTTTCTATCAGGACGTCCTTAAGACCTGCGCCGCGGCATTCTCCAACGAGGACTGCCCGCTGGAACGCATGGTCACAGATATCGCGCTGCAGCGTGACGCAAGCCGGAATCCGCTCTTTGATACGATGCTCATTGTCGCGCGGGACGACGCAGAACTGACGCTGGGGGACACGCGCGTTTGCCCGCTGCCCTTTGAACCGGGTTTTGCGAAGCTAGACCTTACGCTGGAGATCTATGAGCATAACCACGGCTTGCAATGCTATCTGGAATACGGCAAGCGGCTTTTTAAGCGTTCCACCATCAAGCGCATTGCCGCTCATTTTGTCCGTCTGGCCACGCTGCTTCCCGAAGCGCCGGATACGCTGCTCTGCAACGCGGACATGCTGTCTCAGCAGGAACTGAATGGTATCGTCCGAGAGTTTAACCGGACAGACATGCCCCTCGATCCGAACAAATCCATACAATCCATATTCGAAGCGCAGGCACAATTACAGCCGGACAAAACTGCCCTTATTGCCGACGGAAAATCGATGACGTTCGCCGAGCTCAACGCCCGTGCCAACGTGATTGCGCATATGCTTCGCGCAAAGGGCGTAGCTCGCAATACCATCGTGGCGCTTAGCTTAAAACGTTCTCTCGATCTTATCGCGGCGATGCTGGGCGTATGGAAAGCCGGGGGCGGGTACCTTCCGCTGGATATCTCCTATCCGACGGATCGCGTTTCCTACATGCTATCCAACTGCGGCACGAAAATTCTGCTGTCAGACGGAAGCGCGGACATTCCGTTTGACGGCGAGGTAATCCGCATGGAAGAAATGCATAGCGATAAAGTGTTAAGTAACCCGGATCGTGTTGACGGGATGGACGATATCGCATATGTGATGTACACATCCGGATCAACGGGACTGCCCAAGGGCACAGTGCTTCATCGCAAGGGCCTGCTCAACTTCTACGAGGGTGTGAAAGGGCCGGTGGATTATCAGGCAGCCCAGACGAGCATCTCCATTACCACCGTTTCATTTGATATATTCATCTGCGACGCCATATTGCCGCTGCTTAACGGCAGTACCCTCGTGCTGTGTACGGAGGAGGAACTTCGCCAGCCTCACTTGGTAGCGGAGCTTATCAACCGCCACGATATCAAATTCATCGAAGCGACACCCACGCGCATGCGGGCGATGCTAGAAGATTCAGCCTTTCGCAGCGCCATGTCTGCCCATATTGAAAAGATTATGGTGGGCGGAGAGATGGTGCCGCTTTCGCTGGTCAAACTGCTCAGAAAGCACTGTCCGGCCGCGAGAATCATTAATGCCTACGGGCCCACGGAGACGACCGTGTATTCGTCATTCCAGGAGCTTACTAAGGCAACGCGCATTACCATTGGACATCCGATACTCAACACGCGCTTCTACGTGCTTGATAAAAATATGCAGCCGGTGCCCATCGGCGTACTCGGCGAAGCGTACATCAGCGGATTTGGCGTCGCGAAAGGTTATATCAACCGCGAGGATCTCAACCGCAAAGCGTTTATGCCCGATCCCTTTTGGCCAGGCCAGATGATGTACAAGACCGGAGACGTGTGCGCATTCCTTGAAGACGGAGATATGGAGATGTGCGGACGCGTCGATCACCAGGTGAAAATCCGAGGTCTGCGCATCGAACTGGGCGAAATCGAAGCTACCATACGCGGAGCCAAAGGCGTCGAGGATGCGGTGGTGAAGGACTGGGGCGAAGGTGCTGAAAAGTATCTTTGCGCATATTATGTGGGCGACAGCGAGACGGATGCCGAGGCCATCCGCGCGCATATTATCCGTAAGCTGCCGCTGTATATGATTCCTTCGTTTTTCATTCCAATGGAGGTGCTGCCTACCACACTGAATGGCAAGGTTAACCGCAAGGCGCTGCCGGAACCGCAGCGAAATGCAGTTCAAGGGGTACACAGCCGCCCTGAAGGCATGAGCGCGGACGAAAAACGCATGGCGAAGATATGGTCTCGTGTGCTGAAGGTTAAAGATATCGGTCCGGAGGACAATTTCTTTACGCTGGGCGGAGATTCACTGGCGGTAATTAAGGTGCAGGCCGCGGCTCTCCAGTATGGCTGGTCGCTGCGCACTCAGGACTTTTATGATTTTAAAACGCTGAGAAGCATTTGCGCGCGCGCGGGCACCAAAGGAACTTCTCAAAAGAAGGAAAACGGGCGTTCGGGCATGAGCGCGATTCCGGACTTCCCGCACATTCAGCCAATACCGATGAAACGGGTGCTTTTAACAGGCGCTACCGGTTACCTCGGCGCGCACCTTCTGGGCCTGCTGGCCCGAGAAGTAGATTGCAGAATTGCGTGCATTGTGCGGGGCCAGGATCTCCGGGAATGCGAAAAGAATCTGGCACGTGTGCTGAAGCACTATTTCGGCGAAATATCCCGCGATGAAATTCTTGCGCGCACCGAGATTATTCAGGGGGACATTACCCAAGACAATTTTGGCTTCGATGACAGCGTTATCGAGCGTTTGGGCAGTGCCGACACGTTGTTGCACAGTGCCGCGCTGACCGACCATATTGGGCAGTCCAGCACTTTTACCGAAATCAACGTGGATGGAACCCGGAATGCCATGCGCCTTGCCAAGAAGCTGGGGGCATCTCTCGTGCATATCTCAACCATCAGCGTATCCGGCACGCGTTACGCTGACGATGCGCGCCGTAAGGGAATTTTTACCGAGGCAAATTATAATATTCGTCAGAACTATGAAGACAACGAATATGTCCGAAGCAAGTTTCTGGCGGAGGGCATCGTACTGGACGAAATGAAAGAAGGCTTGAACGCACGGATATTCCGTGTGGGTGTGCTGACAAGCACGATGGATGGTCATTTCCAGATTCGCAGGGAAAAGAATGCCTTCGCGAATCGCGTGAAAGCAATGTGCGCCATCGGCAGCATACCGCTGGGCATGCTGGAGAAACGGATCGAAATGACGCCGGTGGATGCCTGCGCCCAGGCCATTGTGACGCTATCCCGCCTGCGCTCTGATATGAAGCCGGTTTACCATGTCTATAACACCAATACGCTGACTATTGCCGAACTGGTGGGATATCTGGAAGCCGCGGGTCAGCGGATAACGATCGTATCGGACGAAGAGTTTGAACAAATCGTTTTGAAGATGAGCAGAAGTGGTAAATATGCAATGTTATCCGGACTTTTTGAGGATCTTACCATAGAAGAGGGAGAAGAAAATATTCGTGTGAGCGCCGATGTGACCAAACAACAGCTATTATCTGCGGGATATGATTGGCCAGTTATTGACACCGTATATGTAAGAAGATATATTGAGAGTATACAATAGGTTGAGGCATAGGGGAGGGGGCAAAGGGGAATGATCCCGGTTCCGGTTTATATTACTTTTTTTACAAGCCTCGTTCTGATCGTCATGTCCATCTATATTATCGGCATTAAAAATAAAACGACCTTGCATTACAGTTTTTTATCTGTGGTGATAGGAGTATTAATCTGGACGCTTGCCGTTATGGTGCGCGGCCTGATGATTAGCAACTACAACGCGGTCGTATTCTGGGAGAATTTCACTTATATCGGAATTTCATTTGTTCCTGTCATGTTGATTTTTTTGGCGATGGCTTATTCTCAACCGGATAAGCCTCTGTCCAAAAAGCTTTGGCTGCTTCTGATAGTACCGGCTATCACACAGATTATGGCCTGGATGAATAGCTCACATGGATGGTTCTATGTACAGTATGGCTGGGAAATCGCGGGAACTCAGAATATCCCCGGGCCCTATTTCTATATCCATGCGGCATACTCATATGTATGCCTGCTTGTAGGCTTCATTTTGATGAGCTATTTTGCCATCCGAAATTCAGGGATCATTTCTGTTCAGGCTGTGCTCATTTTAATCGGCAGTCTGGTTCCAACCATCGTTAATGTATTTTTTACATTAAAAGTGCCGGGATTTGATTTATATTCAACCCCGATCGCGTTTTCGGCAACGCTTGCCATGTATCTTCTGGGCATGTTTCGATTCAACCTGTTACGGGTGGCACCGATTGCGCTGCAGACGGTTATCAACAGAATATCCGACGGCTTCGTCGTAATCGACACCAACTATAATATCATTGACTACAACAGAACTTTTGAGGATACGTTTAAAAACATATCGGAAATCCGAAAAGGTGGATATTTCGATCGAGTTATCGGCAACTGGGCGCGGTATTTTGATGATGTTCAGAGAATACACGACGGCATTGAGAAAGCGTGTGTTCAAAACATCACAATAATTACGGATATCGTGCTTACAGTAGACGACAATACGGAATATTTCACCGTGGAATGTACGCCCATCTTTCAGCAGAACAGATGCCGGGCAGTCATATTGCTGTTTAAAAATGTGACGCAGCATATAAGAGACATGGAAAAAATCAAGGAGAATCAAGCGATACTGCTGGAACGTGAGAGGCTTGCTTCGCTGGGACAGCTCATCGGAGGCATCGCGCATAACCTGAAAACGCCTATAATGTCCATCGCAGGCGGTATAGAACAACTCCAGTACCTTACGAAGGAATACGAAACTTCGGTGGGAGATCCTGATGTCACGCTGGACGATCACGCAGAAATAGCACAGGACATGTATCAATGGCTGGGAAAAATGAAAATGCAGGCCGGATATATGTCGGATATCATTTCAACGGTGAAAGACCAGGCTACGAAATTCGTGAATCCGAGTCATTTATGGTTTACACTTGACGAAATGCTCAAAAGGGTTAAAATATTAATGCAGCACGAGATCGTCAAGAATCAGTGCAGGTTTACTCAGGATATCCGTGTAGCCAAAGAAACGCGCATACCCGGTGATGTAAACAGCCTTGTGCAGATTCTGGACAATGTAATCGTCAACGCAATCCAGGCTTATGATGCCAAAGGCGGCGAAATCATATTGCAGGTTACAAGCCAGGGCAACAAGCTGTTGATTACGATATGCGATTTCGGCAAGGGTATCGATGAAAAGGTGAAGGACAGGCTGTTTAAGGAGATGATAACGACAAAAGGCAAGCACGGTACAGGCCTTGGCCTGTATATGTCGCACAGCACCGTCAAAGGCATCTTCCGTGGCAATATGTGGTTTGAGTCCAGCTTAGGCCAGGGCACCAAGTTCTATATTCAGCTGCCTTTATTTGAAGAGGAAACCGGGGAAACAAAGGATGCGTAAGAATCGCCGCGTGGAACTGTCAACTGAATACAGCATCATGATCATTGATGATGAGGAAGGAATTCTTGACAGCATCTCCGCGCTGCTCAATCGAAATGGTTATGCCTGCAAAGGGTTTACCAATCCTCTTGATGGCTTGGATGAAATCAAGCGCAATCATTACGATCTGTTGATTCTGGATTATTATATGCAGCCCATACACGGTGAAACCGTCGTCGAGCGAATTCGTGAAACCAACTCTGAAATGTATATACTTCTGCTGACAGGTCACAAGGACCTTGCGCCCCCAATCAGCACGATAAAATCGCTGGATATTCAAGCGTACTGCGAAAAAAGCGACAGGCTGGATCAGCTTCAGCTGCTGATAGAATCGGGCATCAAGGCCATTTCGCAGATGCGTACGATCAAAAAGTTCCGGGATGGATTGCAGAGCATTCTGGGTTCTGTTCCCAAAATCTATCAGCTTCAGCCCATCGGCAATATTTTAGAGGAAATACTCATACAACTGCTGCCCATGGTAGACAGCATGGATGCGTTTATTCTTGTCGACGACATTCCGGCCAATGAGACCTTCCGGGATGACAAAAACAAGAAAAGCATATTCAAGGGCATCGGCATGTACAATGTCAATATTGAGGAATTCCCGGAGCTGCTGGGGCACGAGCTGCTGGAAGCCATCGGCCGGGCCCGCACCGACATGACGGTGGTCAAGCACCCGGATGGTGTAATCATTCCGCTGGGCGGTGAAGCAAACATAGCCATAGGTGCCATTTACGTAGGCAACATCGATGCGGACGAGGATATCAAACTGCTCCAAATCTATGCGAGACAGGCCGCATCCTCCATCAACAACGCGTTTCTGCATTCTCTCGTCAATACCAAAAACGAGGAACTTAATAATACCTATGCGCAGCTTAAGGTACGCTATATGGACACTATCGAAGTACTTCGTCTCGCGGTGGATGCAAAGGACGAATATACGCGCGGCCATTCGGATCGCGTTGCGTACTACAGCACACGCATTGGGGAGCAGATGGGGCTGTCTTCCGACGAGCTGGAGCAGCTGCGCATTGCAGGCATATTTCATGATATCGGTAAAATTGGCACGGCTGACGACATACTGCTCAAGAGCTATTCGTTGAGCGAGGACGAGTATGCCGAGGTCAAGCAGCATCCGATAAAGGGCGCGATGATACTTTCCGCGGTTTCGATGTTTCAGGATATCGTTCCTATCGTGCGGCACCATCACGAGCATTACGACGGCTCCGGGTATCCGGACGGGCTGAAGGGTGAAGAAATCGAATTGTTTGCGCGGATTATTTCCGTAGCGGATGCCTTCGACGCAATGATGAGCGACAGGCATTACCGAAAACACCTGACGCTGGAGCAGACGAAAGAGCAATTGATACAGGGTGCGGGCACCCAGTTCGACAAGCAGATCGTTGAGGATTTTTTACGCATGCTGTACGAGGATGAGGAACTGCGAGCCAACCTTCTCAATACTTCATATGATGAATAAGCGTCGAATAAAACAGATCATGAATGGGGCATTGCGCCCCATTTTTAATACAGCGCTATATGTAAATTTTTCTTTCGGGTGGTATAATAACTGTAAGAAAGGAAAGGCAATATGTCAATCGAATATGCTTTTGCAGTTCCTCATCCTCCGCTGATTATTCCGGAGGTAGGCAGGGGAGAACAGCATAGTATACAGCAAACTATCGATGCGTATGAGACTGCAGGAAGACAAATCGCCGCGCTCGCACCGGAGACGGTTGTTATTGTAACGCCTCATTCTGTACTCTACAGCGACTATATTCATATATCTCCAGGGGATTTCGCCGAGGGGGATCTCAGCCGTTTTGGCGCACCGCAGGTGTCATTGCGCAAATCCTATGACACTGAACTCGTACGCGCCATTTGCGAGCAGGCCGAAGCTGCGGGAATATCCGCAGGTACGCGGGGGGAAAAGGATAAGCGGTTGGATCACGGTGCGCTGATACCGCTTTATTTTATTGAACGGTACTTCAGCGATTACATGGTGGTCCGCATCTCGCTCTCCGGGCTCTCTGCGTTGGAGCACTATCGTTTTGGAAAATGCATACGTCAGGCAGTGGAATGCATCGGCCGCCGCGTGGTGCTTGTCGCCAGCGGGGATCTATCACATAAGCTTACTTCAGAAGGCCCTTACGGCTATGCGCCCGAAGGTCCCGAATTTGATACACAGCTTACACAAGCGCTTCGGGAAGCGGATTTCATGCGGCTGTTGCGCTTCGACGAAGGCTTTACAGAAAAAGCTGCGGAATGCGGGCTGCGCTCGTTTATCATCATGACAGGCGCATTGGATGGGCGCGATGTTAATGCCGAAATGCTGTCTTATGAGGGACCTTTCGGAGTGGGTTACGCGGTCTTTTCGTTTACGGCAGGCAATCAAAACGCAAACCGGCAGTTTGAAAAAAAGTATCTGGAGGAGGAGCGTCTGAAAATCGAAAAGATGAAGCACGGGGAAGATGCCTTCGTTCGCCTTGCACGGGAATCTCTGGAGACCTATGTGAAAACCGGACATGCGACGAGGCGTCCGGGCGTGCTCCCCGCGGAACTCAATGACAAACGAGCCGGGGTATTCGTTTCGCTGAAGAAACACGGACAACTTCGAGGATGCATTGGCACCATTTCCGCCACGGAGCCTTCCATCGCGGATGAAATTATCCGCAACGCCGTCAGCGCAGGCACGGACGATCCCCGCTTCGACCCCGTCACCGAAGGAGAACTGCCGGAACTTGTCTACAGCGTCGATGTGCTGGGCGACGCGGAACCCGTGTCTTCAATGGAATCGCTGGATCCGAAACGATATGGCGTCATTGTCAGCCACGGATATCGCCGCGGACTGCTGCTGCCAAATCTTGAAGGCATTGATACTGCCCGTCAACAGGTATCCATCGCGTTGAAGAAAGCAGGTATCTCAACGGAGGAGAAATACAGTCTGGAACGGTTTGAGGTGGTCCGGCATCGATGAAAGTTCAGTGCAGTATTTGCCCGCACCGCTGTACGCTCGAGGAAGGGCAGGCCGGATTCTGCCGCGCTCGCAGCAACCGCGGCGGAGAAATTGCGGATGATAACTACGGCCGGGTTACTGCAATGGCGCTTGATCCCATTGAGAAAAAACCGCTTAAGCATTTCTTTCCGGGGAGCCATGTGCTATCTGTTGGCAGCTATGGTTGTAATCTTCGATGTTCCTTCTGTCAGAACCATGAAATTTCCATGTGCGGTGACAGCACGCACACCGTGTCTGTATCGCCTGAGTCCATCATCGATAAGGCGCAAGCCTTGGTTTCGCAGGGAAATATCGGGATCGCTTTTACTTACAACGAACCCTTGATCGGCTACGAATTCGTACGTGACTGCGCTGCAATCGCACATGAGCAAGGGCTTAAGACTGTATTGGTCACAAATGGATATATCAACGAAGCACCGCTCGCGGCACTGCTGCCGTTGGTAGATGCAATGAACATAGATCTAAAAGGTTTTACAGAAGCGTACTACCGCAAGCTTTCCGGTCACATCGCACCCGTCCTGCGCGCAATAGAGATTGCTTCAGGATGCTGCCACGTAGAAATAACCACGCTCATCATCCCCAACGAAAATGATTCTCTTGAAGAAATGTACGCGCTTTCCGCATGGTTGTCCGGCATCAGCCCGGATATTCCACTGCACATATCCCGCTTCTTTCCGCGCTATCATATGACCGATCGCCCAGCGACCGATATCCCCCATATATATGCTATGGCGGAAACCGCACGAAAAAATCTGCGCTATGTATACGAGGGGAATTGCTGAGTTTTTTACCAAATGATTGATTCATTTATTCGGCGCTGATATAATAAAATTCAACTATATTGCCATTTCAGGGGGTTCGTTTGGAGGAAGATGTCAAGCAGCCTGTTTTCGATTGCGTACTGACCTTTGCAGAAAATGCTGCGAAATATGAGCGTGCTTCTGCCGTGCTGTGGGATGACAAGCTTTGTATCAGTGCGCCCGGTTTCCAGCGGGAACTGAGGCTTTGCGGCATCTCATCCGTCAGCGCGGAGGATTATCGCGTTTACGTTGATTCTCCACACGGTATGATCGTGCTCTCTATGCTGGGTCATCTTTATGAAGATTTTTCACGCTGTTTCATCAAGGCGTTTAACGAGGTGCTTTTCAACGAATCTCTGATGAAAGAGAAGGTCCATTTAGAAACGGAGGGGTATTACACATCTCCGTCGGGAGAAACCGCACGAGCCGCATTGCGCATATGCGAGACTGGCGTCGCTGCCCTGCCCGAAACACACGGGCTTGTGCGCATCCCCTTTTGTATGGTGGAGACCACGGATGTTCAGCCCTATCGGTTTACGCTTACCGACAGACTGGGCCAAAGCTTTATATTTTCCAAGATGGGCCACTCTACCGACGCGTTTCTTCTCGCTTACCGCAAACGCTATTCTGAGCTGCTGAGAGAGACGAGGGAAAAGCTGAGCGGGATAGCGCCAGCAGATGACGCGCTGGCAGCGCTGCTGATGGAAGGTATGGTGCAGCCAGTTTCTGCTGTGCGTGCACTTTCTCCCGGCTTTGCCGCTGCATTGGAACAATGGCTTTCCGGTTCCGAACTTTCCAAAGAGTTTGACTACCTCGGCAGCCTCTCCGGGGATCTCGCTTTTGGCGTGAAACGCGGGCTGATGGGTGAGCTGACGGGCGAAAGCATTATCGTACTCGCGCCGGTATTTCACCGGAATGTAATGATTATGGAGAGCCTGGGCGATTCCTCATCGGCGACTTATGTATTTCGCCTTTCCGAGGACGGGAATGCAGACCCTTCCGCTTGGCCGCGTTTCCTGCTCGAATTCAATGACAGCATGCTGAGCGTGAATTTTCGCCGTGAGCCGGTTTATTTGAGCGATGAGGCGCTGCGCGAACCCAGGTATGAAAGCTATGCCCATGCGCTAAGGCGCGTACCTGCGTTGTCCCGGCTGCGCGCGTTGTTTATCGGACGTGCGGTGCATGGCGGTTTCGATGCGTGGCAGACGAGAATCAAACACTATATGCAGTGAGGGAGAATTTTTATGGCAGGCTACGATAAGCCCTGTATTGGGTGCGGCACACTCATTGGCTATGACAGCAATTTCTGTCCGGTATGCGGCAGGCTGAGCCCTTTCTATGACGCATGCCCCACATGCGCGGCTGAAATCAAACGCACGTATCAGCGCTGTCCCTCATGCGGACGGGAGCTTTACGTCACCTGTCCCAGCTGCGGGCAGCGGACGTTCGTTGCGGATCGATGTGATGCCTGCAAGGCGTCACTGATGCGGCAATGTGCCAATCCGCGCTGCGGCATGCCGCAGTTCTTCATGAACACCAAATGCACCGCTTGCGGTAAAAAGATAAAATAACAAGGAGGCTTTCACCATGATGCAGGCATTTACGCGCAATTACGAGGATAACAGCACCGAGGCCGGTTTCCAGTTCACGTTTTATTGTGATGTCTGCCACGACGGCTTTAAAACATCCTTTCTCGAGTCAGAAACCTACAAGAAAGGTACGCTTTTCAGAGGCATTACCAGAGGCGTAGGCGCAGCCGCCAGTTTATTTGGAGGCGGCGGCATATTGGGCGGCATCCATAACGCGGCCTATCAGGGCGAGCATGTGCTGTCCGAGCGTTTCAACGGCATGACTCCCGAGTGGCAGAAGGAGCATGAAAAGGCTTTTGCAGCTGCTCAGAATGAAGCAAAGCAGCATTTCCACCGCTGCAACAAGTGCCACCTTTGGGTATGTGACTCTTGCTGGAACGATGAAGTGGGTCTCTGTGCGGAATGCGCTCCCCGCATGAACGTCGAAATCGCCGCTGCCCGCGCGGATAAAATGAAACGGGATATATGGGACAAAGCGGATGAAACGCAGGTATTCAAAGGCGAGATTGAACAAAAAGCCACGTTCTGTCCGAACTGCGGCAAACCCGCGGGACAGAGCAAATTCTGCACGAACTGCGGCGCGAACCTCGCGCTCAACGTCTGCCCGAATTGCGGTGCGGAAAACGATCAGAGTGTTCGCTTCTGCGGCGAATGCGGCACCAAGCTGAAATAGCTGACCACCAGCGCCCTTCGCGGGCAAATTGTTTTACGGGGGCGGTGGTTGCTTTTATTCACCGAAAATGATATCTTATTGCGGGACAGGCCAACCGCGCATTCCCCAGGTATTACCGTTTGCGTGTGGACTTTTCACGCAAATAAAGGACATCTATGGAATATTTACGACAAATCGCCGTATTGATACCGGCATACAAGCCCGATGAAAAACTGATAAAGCTCGCCGAAGAGCTGCTCCGACAGGACTTTTTCGAGATACTGATCGTCGACGATGGCGGAGGCGCGCAATATCAGCCGATTTTTACCGAACTCAGCAAAATGGGCTGCCGCGTTCTCGTTCATGCCATCAACATGGGCAAAGGGCGTGCGATGAAGACCGGTTTCAACGATCTGCTCTCGCGCGGCTGTGACATCCGAGGGGTCGTCACGGCGGACGCGGATGGTCAGCATCTGGTAAAAGACATCATTCGAATTTCTGATATGCTGCTGACCACTGAGAATACCATGGTATTGGGAAAACGCAAGTTCGCGGATATGCCGCTGAGAAGCCGCTGCGGCAACACCATCACGCGCAGCGTGTTCAATTTCGTCAGCGGTCAGAAGATCACCGACACGCAGACCGGGCTGCGCGGGTTTCCGATGTCGGCGCTGCCAGCACTCTTGGCGCTTTCGGGCGATCGCTACGAATACGAGATGAATATGCTGCTGGAGGCTTCTTCGCTGGAGATCAAGTTGGCAGAGATCGAGATCGACACGGTCTACATTGATAACAACCGCGGATCTCATTTCAATGCATGGAGGGATTCCTGGCGGATCTATAAATTGATAATCCTTTTTATCGGATCCTCACTGTTTTCTTTTCTGCTGGACTACGGCCTGTATGTTCTGTTTCTTTCCCTTGTTCCCAAGGATATGCCGATTTCCAATGTGGTGATTGCCTATATCGCCGCGCGCATTATCAGCTCCGTGGTGAATTTCCTGATCAACCGCAACGTGATATTCGCGAAAGACAAAAAGCAAAATCTCAAGCGCCATTTGATTGGGTACTACCTTCTGGTTGTCTGTATTATGATCGTCAACACATTTCTGGTACGTTGGCTTTCGCTCTATGTCAATGAGTATATCGCAAAGCTGCCTGTTGAGTTGGTGATGTTTTTCGTCAGCTTTATTGTACAGAAGAAAGTGATATTCAAATAGGCTTCCGTAGAGGGCAGGGCATTCCCAATGTTTCCTTGACCGTCCGGGATTAGACCACTATAATGAGTATATTATTTTGCGGAGGACAACCATGAACAATGCTTTATTGAATGCCTCGCTGGAAGCTAAGAATGCAGCGACTGGCGTCGCGTTTTATATCGGTGCCAAACCAATATTCTGGTACGGTATCATTATCGCAGTCGGCCTCGTCGCAGGGGTTTTTGTTGGTCTTATGGAGGCCAAACGCAGAGGGTACCGTTCCGAACTGGTACTCGATTTTATATTGATTGCTGTACCCATATGCATTCTATGCGCGCGCCTGTATTATGTCATTTTCGAATGGAATAACATGGATTACGCGGCCAATCCGCTTCATATTTTCTATGTATGGGAAGGCGGCCTCGCAATTTACGGAGGCGTAATCGGCGGTGCGATTGCCGCGCTGATATTCTATAAGTGGCGCAGGATTTCCATGGGAGAGATGCTTGATATCGCGGCGCCCGGCCTCATTATCGGTCAGGCGATTGGCCGCTGGGGCAACTTTACCAATCAGGAAGCCTTCGGAAATCTGGTTACAAACCCCTCGATGCAGTGGTTTCCATACTCAGTTTATATCGAAAATGCAAAAACCATCGACGGTATCACATATGCTCCCGGTTTTTATCAGGCAACGTTCTTCTATGAGTCCATGTGGAATCTCATTGTGTTCGCGGTGCTGATGCTCCTTCGCAAAAAAATAAAGGTACGCGGCGGGCTTTTCGCGCTCTACGTCACGCTGTACGGATTCGGCCGCTTCTGGATAGAGCAGCTGCGCACGGACAGTCTCATGATGGGCAACATGCGCGTATCCCAGGGGCTCAGCGAGCTGCTGTTCTTCGGCGGCATTGCGTACCTCGTCTATATGTACTTCACCAAGCGCGAATACGCTCCGTATTCCGGCTACTACAGTCTTGGGCTTACAGAAGAGCAGGTGGAAGGGCTTAAAGGAAAAAATTCGCTGCTGAACGCGAAGCTGGAGCTCAGCAAGGCAAAATGGCTGTCAGAGATAATGCATAAGGGTGGCATGACATCCCCGCGCTACCGCGCCATCAAGGAGAAAGCGGCGCTTTGGAATGAAAAAGCCGACAAGCTGCGCGAGGAGTTGGGCGAGGAAAACCCGAAGGCGGCCGCAGCCCTCAAGAAGGCGGAAGCACTGACCGCCAAGGCGGACAAGATCAACGCGAAGGGTAATCTCACAGCGCAGCTTGATGTTGCACAACGGGATGCAGACAAGGCAAAGGAACACTATGAATCGCTGAAAAATACCGATGCGGACAGCACAGAGGCGCTTGAAGCACAGGAAAAGTCGGAGACAGCCGCACTGCTCGTTGAGAAGATCAAGGACAATCTCGAAGAAGAGCAGAAGAGCCGGGAAGCCTGGTTTGAAAAAGCCGAACTCAATATTGAGATGCTGGAGGATCGGGTCAGGATAGAGGAGGAGCGCGCCAAGGAAGCGGAAGCTCAGAAAATGAAAAAGAAGAGTAAGCCGGAGAAAGACGAGTCGTCAAATCCGGACGAGGAATATGAAGTCGAGTCTGGGAAAGACGGCGAAGACACAGAGTCCGAAAAAGACGGCAAGAAAGACGAGAAATAAATAAGACACCACGAAACGCCCGCCATTCGGCGGGCGTCCGTTTACCCTCAGTGCTGTCTTTTCAGGAGTAATGACATGCGTAATTTGACGATGATGACGGATCTCTACCAGCTCACGATGATGTATGGATATTATCGAAGCGGCATGTCCGACAAAGAAGCGGTATTCGATATGTTCTTCAGAAGACCGGCGGGGGAAAGCGCCTACGCGATCGCCGCAGGCCTGGAGCAGGTTATCGATTTTATCAACGATCTGCATTTTGAAGATGCCGATATCGCTTACCTGAGCACGCTCGGGCTTTTCAATGATGAATTTCTCTCGTATCTGAAGCAGTTTGAATTTACCGGGGAAATATATGCGGTGCGCGAAGGAACGGTCGTATTTCCTTACGAGCCTTTGGTGCGCGTAAAAGCGCCCATCATGCAGGCACAGCTTATCGAGACGGCGCTGCTCAACATCGTGAATCATCAGACGCTGATTGCCACGAAGGCGTCACGCGTGGTTTATGCAGCGCAGGGCGACAACGTACTGGAGTTTGGATTGAGGCGCGCGCAGGGACCGGACGCGGGGATATACGGTGCGCGGGCAGCAATAATCGGAGGCTGTACATCCACCTCAAACGTGCTGACCGGAGAGATGTACGGCATTCCCGTCAAAGGAACGCACGCCCACAGCTGGGTGATGAGTTTCGACAGCGAACTGGAATCGTTCCGTGCCTATGCGCGTATCTTTCCGGATAGCTGTCTGCTGCTCGTAGACACCTATGACACGCTGAGGAGCGGAGTGCCCAACGCCATCCGGGTTTTTCAGGAACTCCGCGCCGACGGGTACAAGCCGGTGGGCATCCGTCTGGATTCAGGCGATCTTGCGTACCTCAGCAAGCAGGCGCGTGCCATGCTCGACAAGGCCGGATTTACGGAAGCCAAAATTTTCGCGTCCAGCGACATCGACGAGTGGCTCATTCGTGATATGAAGCTGCAGGGAGCAAAGATAGACGTATGGGGCGTGGGCACAAAACTCATTACGAGCGACGGCTGCCCCGCGCTGGGCGGCGTCTATAAACTGGCGGCGGAAGTGAGCGAAGGCCGCGTCATTCCCAAGATAAAGGTCAGCGACAATGTAGGCAAAATCACCAATCCCGGCTATAAGAAGCTCGTACGAATTTACGGAAAATCCAGCAATAAAGCCGTTGCGGATCTAATCATGCTGGATGATGAGCAGATTGATACTAACAGTCCGCTGGAAATATTCCATCCGACGGAAACATGGAAACGCATGACCATTACGGATTACTATACACGCGATTTGCTGATCCCTGTGTTTGTAAACGGCAAGCAGGTATATCAAAGTCCTTCTCTGATGGAAATACAGGCGCATGCCAAAGCCGAACTCGATACATTCTGGGACGAAATCAAACGTCTTGTGAATCCGCAGGAATACAAGGTAGATCTGTCCCGCCAGCTGTTCGACTTAAAGCAGCAGCTGCTGCATCGGTGGTCGTTTCAATAAACGCATTTCCGTGAAAAATAGACCCTCCTGTCCGCGCCAAACGACAAATTATATCGGCGCGCGGTGTTATCCTTTCCCAAAGGAGGGTGGTCTTAATGCACAATTTGAGAAAGAACGTACTGGGTCATTATAAGGCCGAAGACGTCGACAAATTGCTGTCCAAAGTGAGGATCGATTATGAAAAATGTCTGAAGGAGCAGAAGGAAAGGATCGTCAAGCTCAGGGAAGAAAATAAGGAGATGTCCTCCATCATCGAGCAATACAAATGCAGCGAAAAGCTGATTGTGGGGGCGATCACCCGGGCGGAAGAGACCGCGCAGAATATGCTGAGTGCTGCGGAGAAAAAAGCGCAGGAGCGGTTGGAGCGCGCTGCTGAAGAGGAAAAACAGCTGCGGCTGGCCATCGAGGCGGGTTGCCAGCGCCTCTACAAGCTCAAACGTGCCAGCGAAGCCATATACCGCGCCATTGCGAAAGCGACAGGCGATCATGACGAATCCATCTCCGCACCGGGTGTAGTCCGGCCAGTAGTCAACCTCTACGACAGCAATCACTGATGTTTTGAAACGTCACCGGTCGCGGCTCCCTTCCAGTAGGGTATCGGCGGAAGGGAGCCGCTTTTTTATGCAACCTGACATATCACGGATGAAAATAGGAGATGGGGTGCACCTCGTGCAACTCCTTGGCGTGCCTCTCCACCACCTGCGGACGCATCAACGACGCGCGCACCAGCGCGTCCGGACCGAAGCGGCGTGCAATCTCATCCCTGGCAAACTCCAGGCCCTGCATGCGCTGACGCCGCATCTCCAGAAAGTTCAACTGCACATATTTTTCGATAGGAGACAATGTCGTAATGCGCACGCCGATGGCTCGGATGGGCCGTTTTCGCGCATCCCAGTTTGCCCGGTACAGTGCTAAGGCGCATTGTGCAATCTCATCTGCAATATACGTAGGGCGAGGCAGGATAGTCTGTCGCGTGATAGACTCCAGTTTTCCGTCCCGAAGCCAGATGCATACCGTCTTGCCCTGTACCCCTTTTTTGCGCGCACGGGAGGCTACCATATCCGAAAGTATCAGAAACGCTTCGCGCACTTCCGATTCTGTCGTCAGATCGCGTACCGTTGTCATGCTGTTGCCGATACCCTTGGCAATGCTTTCGTGATCTACCGATTTGACGGGGGAATCATCCATGCCTGTAGCAAACGCATGCAGCAGCAGCCCGTTCTGACCGAGCAGCGCCCGCAGCAGCGCCGGAGGCGCACACGCCACATCGCCTATCGTACGGATACCTGTTTTCTCGAGCTGTGCCCGTGTAGCGTGACCGATGCAGAGCAGGTCGCTGGCGGGCAGCGGCCATACGATGCGGCGATAATTATCGCGGTCAATGACGGTTACGGCATCCGGCTTTTTGTAGTCGCTTCCCATTTTCGCGAATATCTTGTTCCACGAAGCGCCCACGGACACCGTGAGCCCCGTCTCCTTTTTGACGGTTTCCCGGATCTCATTGGCGGTGCACTCCGCAAAACCGCTGCGCAGATAGAAAGGCGTAATATCCAGCCAGCACTCGTCAATGCCGAAAGGCTCTATCAGCCCGGTGTAGCGCCCGTAAATTGCCTGAACGGTGCGCGACAGTTCCATATAACGCGGATAATCCGGCGGTATCGTTATCATGCCGGGACACAGCTGCGCAGCCTGACGAATTGGCTGGCCAGTTTTGACACCTGCCCGCTTGGCCAGCTGGTTTTTTGCCAGCACAATGCCGTGCCGCTGCGCCGCGTCGCCGCAGACGGATACGGGAACATCGTTGAGTTCGAGGTGCCCGAGGCATGATGCCGATACAAAGAAATTATTGATGTCGCAATGCAATATCACTCTGTCCATAAGACGTCTCCGAACTAACGTTCTAAAATCCAGTATATGATTCGAACTGATGTTCCGTCAATGTCAAAAACCGGACATAATTCAGGAGGGAATGTTCATAAAAATGTAAACAAAAACCGGCTTCGGTATAGTATAATGATCGGACAGATAAAAAAGGGGTATTCGAATGGGGAAAATCAGGAAAGCGGTGATACCGGCGGCGGGCATGGGCACGCGTTTTCTGCCGGCGACCAAGGCGCAGCCCAAGGAGATGCTGCCCATCGTCGATAAGCCCACCATACAGTACATTGTGGAGGAAGCCATCAGCGCGGGTATCGAGAGCATACTCATCATCACGGGCCGCGGCAAACGCAACATCGAGGATCATTTCGACAAATCCTATGAACTGGAATCGGAACTGCAGCGCCAGGGTAAATCATCGCTGCTGAGCATGGTGGAGGACATATCCCATCTGGTAGATGTATTCTACGTCCGTCAGAAGGAAGCCAAGGGCCTCGGACACGCGATAGGCTGCGCACGGGCGTTCATCGGCAACGAGCCGTTTGCCGTATTGCTGGGCGATGATATCGTCGTATCGGATAAACCCGCGATTGGCCAGCTCATTGAGGTATACGAAAAACAGGAGGAAACCGTGCTGGGCGTACAGCGCGTGGCGCACTCCGAAGTGAACAAATATGGTATCGTCGCGCCCGCGGACGCTGGAGACGGCACGCGGCTGCATAAGGTAAAGGACCTGGTGGAGAAACCCAGCGTGAACGAGGCTCCCTCCGATATTGCAATCCTCGGACGCTATATTATCACCCCCGAGGTTTTCGACATCATCGAACATCAGACGCCGGGAAAGAACGGCGAGATCCAGCTGACCGACGCGCTGCGCACGCTTTGCGAAACGCAGGGGATGTACGCTTACGAATTCGAGGGCAAGCGGTATGATGTAGGTGACAAGCTGGGTTTTTTGAAGGCCACCGTGGAGTTCGCGCTCCGCAGAGACGATTTAAAGGACAGTTTCCGCAGTTATCTGCACAATATTTTGAAAGAGTAAAATTATGAGTGTAATCCGCGATATCTCTCTGGCGCCGTTGGGAGAAAAGAAAATAGCCTGGGTACAGCGCAACATGCCGGTACTTTCTGATCTGGAAAAGGTCTTTGCGCGTGAAAAGCCTTTCACCGGCAAACGCATTTCACTGTCGATTCACCTTGAGGCAAAGACGGCTTATCTGTGCCGCGTACTGCAGGCAGGCGGCGCGCAGATGGCCGTAACGGGCTCGAATCCATTATCCACACAGGATGACGTCGCGGCGGCGCTGTCGGTCGGCATGGAGGTTTACGCATGGCATGGCGCTACGGCCGGGGAGTACGACGCTCACATTACCATGGCGCTGGCGCATGAGCCTCACATTGTGCTGGACGACGGCGCAGATCTCTCCGCCGCACTTCATACGCGAAACCGGAATCTGGCTGCGCATGTCATAGGCGCGTGCGAGGAGACCACCACCGGGCTCTTGCGGTTCTGCGCGTGGCAGCGCGAGGGCAGCCTGCGTTATCCCATAATCGCTGTCAACGATGCGGACTGCAAACACCTTTTCGACAACCGATACGGCACCGGACAGTCGGTGTGGGACGGCATTATGCGCACGACGAATCTTATCGTCGCGGGCAAAACCGTCGTTATCGCGGGCTACGGCTGGTGCGGCAAGGGCGTGGCGCTGAGGGCCAAAGGCCTGGGCGCACGCGTTATCATCACCGAAGTGGATCCCATCCGCGCGATGGAAGCCGCGATGGACGGCCATACCGTACTGGCGATGGACGAAGCGGCGCCTCTCGGAGATATGTTCGTCACGGTTACGGGCTGCGAAGATGTGATCACGAAGCGCCACTTTGAAAGCATGAGGGATGGCGCACTGCTCGCCAACGCCGGCCACTTCAATGTGGAAATCAATGCAACCGAACTGGAGGCTATGGCCTCGGGCATTTATCCGGCCCGCAATAATATCATGGCGTACGAAATCGGCGGTAAAACGCTGTATCTGCTGGCCGAGGGCCGCCTTGTAAACCTCGCCGCCGGAGACGGGCACCCCGCGGAGATTATGGATTTAAGCTTCGCGCTGCAGGCGCTGTCTGTAAAACATCTCATAGAAAGCGAAGGCAAGCTGGATAACCGCGTTTATCCGGTTCCTGCCGCCATTGACGAATACGTGGCCCGGCTGAAATTGAGCGCGACGGGCATTCGAATCGACACGCTGACGGAAGCGCAGCGGAAATACCTGTACGGAGAAAGCGATGAAAATACGGATTGATAACGGTTTCGTTATCTCCGCCGATGCCAATGACGCCTGCTTCGCAGACGGCTGCGTGCATATCAGCGGCGACACCATACTCTACGCGGGACCGCAGGCACTTGCGCCTTCTTTCGAAGCAGAGCGCGTGATTGACGCGCAGGGCGGCATCATCGCGCCCGGCTTCGTCAATGCCCATACCCATGTACCCATGACGCTGCTGCGCGGCTACGCGGACGACATGCCGCTGATGCGCTGGCTGCAGGAAAAGATTTGGCCCGCCGAGGAGCACCTTGACGAAGAAGCGATTTACTGGGGCACGATGCTTGCCATCGCGGAAATGGTCGCGGGCGGCACCACCTGTTTTTCCGATATGTACAACTTTATGGAGGTGATTGCGCGCGCCGCGAACGAAAGCGGAATTCGCGCCGTCATCGGCGCTGCGGTCATTGATATTGACAACGGCGGGGACAAGCGATTAAAAGCGGCGGAAGCGCTGTGTGAAGCGGTTCATGATTATCCGCTCGTACAGGCGGCCATCGCCCCGCACGCGGAATATACCGTCAGTCCCGCGCTTTTCCAAAAGGTACGAGATTTCGCGCAGCGGCACAACGTTCGCATCCATACGCATATATCCGAAACGAAGGGCGAGCACGAGGAGTGCATCAAACGCCACGGAAAGACACCCATCGCGCTGTTGGATTCGCTTGGCGTACTGGACTCGCCGGTAATGGCGGCGCATTGCGTATGGGTATCCGATGACGATATCGAGATTATGGCTCGCCGGGGCGTCAGTGCCGTTTCTTGCCCGGGCAGCAACCTGAAGCTCGGCAGCGGCATCGCACGCACCGCTTTGATGATGCAGACGGGCATCAATGTCAGCTGCGCCACAGACGGCGCGGCAAGCAACAACAATCTCTCCATGATGGAGGAGATGACGCTGCTGGCGCTGCTTCAGAAAGGCACTGAGCGCAATCCGGAGCTGATTCCCGCAAAAGCCGCACTGAGAACGGCTACCATCAACGGCGCACGCGCGCTGGGCTTAGGTACCGTTACGGGCAGCCTTGAGGCGGGCAAACAGGCCGATCTCATCATTCTCGACACAAACGGTTCACGGTATTGCCCGCGCACCGATCTGCTGAATCACATGGTATACAGCGGCAGCGATGCGGATGTTGTGTTCACCATGGTGGCCGGCAAGGTGCTTTACGAAAAGGGACATCTGACCTTTGCGGATATCGAAGAAATCAAGGCCAACGCGCAGCGTTGCGCGGAGCGTATTACCAGCGCAGGGGGAGGCTGATAATGAAAATATTTGCCCGCGCCCTGGCCATATTGTTGACAGCCGCCCTGCTCGCCGGCTGTGCATCCAGCAAGGAGCCGGAGGACGGAGTACAGTCCGCTTCCGGCGGCGTTGCGTCTGCGGCAGAACACATCAATATCAAGGACATCACCATCACCACGGACGGAAGCGATACGGTCGTAACGTTCTCTCTTTTAAGCGGGAGCCGCGGCAGCGATTACCCGGAATCGCGCATTGTGAGTCTGCCCGAATACTCGGTAACGCTTCTCCCCGCGCCCCAGCGCGTAATGGTGACTTTCCAGAATGTCAGCTTTTGTGATTACGCGGACAAAGGCTCTTGGGCGACGTCCGACTTCCTGCTCGGACTTTTTCAGGAAGCGCCTGCGGATACCAATTCGGTGAGCATCTATCTGCAGCTTTCCCGTACCGCGCAGTTTACCGTGCAGGAGGATGAGGGCGATCTCATATTGCGCCTCACACCGCAGACCGCCGAAACCGCCAGCCGTTTCTATTGTGTATCCAACTCCTTCTTTGAGCACCAGGAAGGCACATGGCCCAAGAATATCGATATGACGCCCGTGCTGTGTACCGACATGCAGAATAAAATGCTGATATCGCGCCCGTTCGATACGCGAGTGGACGCTGAAGAATATATGGGTTCAGTAAGCATACCGCTGCAAAGCGCGCTGCCCGGCAATTCGCTGAGCATTATTGAACTGGCGCCCGGAGTTTTGCCCGATTACACCGATATCGATTATTCCATCGCTGACAGCAAAAGCGTTGTCATGGAAAACGGGCAAGGCCGCACGCTGCCGCTGCTGCTTCAGAATGGAAGGTATCTCGCGACGTCTCCCGACGGGAGCATTGCGTTTTCACGCAAATACAGGCCTGACGATGCCGCTCTGGAACAGGATGCGTATCTTGGCGCGGAGCAGCTATGGATGCTTTATGATGGCGGCCGTGTGCAAAATATGAACCTTCCGGACTTCTACAGCATTGGCGCGGCACAGTTTTCGGCGGATGGACGGTATCTGTGTTTGCAGGATATATCCATCGAAAACAGCATATTGTACGTTTACGATTTTGACACAGGCAACTTCTGGAACCTCGGTGAAGAGGGCTTTGGCAACCAGACCTCTGCCTTTGCCTGGTCCGACGCGGAGAATATTCTGTATGCGATGACAGGCAACGAGGATTCGATACAGATGCAGTCATGCTCCTTTTTAGCGGGTGACAGTCTCCAAATCGGGGCGGTGGAGGAAGAACCCGGCGCAGTGGGTCATGTGGGAGCATCCCAGGGCAGGATTTATTTTGCGGACAGCTATGCGGGGACCATTTACGAGGTGGGAGAAACCCGCACCGAATTGACATCCGGGATGGATTTCAGGCTTTCCCCTGACGGCAGTTTGATGGTGGTATTGGAAACAAGCCTCATGCAGGACGAACAGGTATTGACGAACCTGAAACGCTATGATATCGTGACGGGCAAGTCCTCCGTAATCGCTTCTGATCTGGAAATCGCTTCTTTTGATTTTTCACCCGGAGGGGAGACGGTATACTATACCGTTGAGGATGATGGAACGGCAGGATACCCCTTCTCGCTGTATGCGTATGACGTCGCCAGCGGCGAGAATTCGCTGATCGCGCAATGCAGCAGTGGTGACATCGCGGTAAGCCCGTCGGGAGTGCTTTACCTGATACAGTTTTTCGACGGCGTGCAGAACAGCTTCTACGCGACGTATCAATATGATTTGGGACAATAAACGGAGGATGCCATGAGAGTTCCTGTTTCAGAGGTGGACAAGGTTGCGGTATTGTCGCGCCTAAGCTTCAGCGAAGCCGAGAAGGCGCAGCTTCAGCAGCATCTTGAAGGTATACTGCAAAGCGCCGAAAAATTGGCGGAACTGGACACCGGCAGCGTACAACCCACCGCCCATATACAGGGCAAGGAGAATGTAACGCGCGCGGACCACGTGAGACCCAGCATGGATAACGGGCTGCTGACATCGAACGCTCCCGAGAAGGAAAACGGCTGCTTTATCGTACCCAAGGTGGTGGAGTAATGACACAATTGCTGCATGAGATGACGCTGAAGCAAACCGCAGAGGCATTGCAAAGCAAGACTGTATCCTCACGCGAGATAACACAGGCGCTGATCGAACGGATAGAAGAAAGGGAGCCTCAAGTACGCGCCCTCAATTTGCTTTGCACCGAAGCCGCGCTTAAAGAAGCCGACGCGTCGGACAAGCGCCGCGCATCCGGACAGGAGCTCGGCATATTCGACGGCGTACCCGCCATTGTTAAAGACAATATCTGTACGAAGGGCATTGCCACCACATGTTCCTCGAAAATACTGGAGAATTTCGTGCCGCCATACGATGCGCACGTCATGGAGCGATTCAAACAGCAGGGAATCGTAATGCTTGCGAAATCCAACCTGGATGAATTCGCGATGGGCTCCTCCACGGAGAACAGCGCATTTCATTCTACGGCCAACCCGTGGGAGCTGCGCCGCGTGCCGGGCGGTTCCTCCGGCGGCAGTGCGGCTGCCGTCGCGTCCGGCTATGCGCCCTTCGCACTGGGTTCCGATACGGGCGGCAGCATTCGTCAGCCCGCGTCCTATTGCGGCGTGGTGGGTCTGAAGCCGACTTACGGCGCGGTATCGCGCTACGGGCTGGTAGCCTTCGCCTCATCCCTGGATCAGATTGGTCCCATTACCCGTTCCGTAGAGGACGCAGCCATGGCGCTGAACGCTATCTGCGGCCATGACGGACGCGATTCCACGTCTCTGGATATTCCGCATCCCGACTATACCCGTTTCATCGGAGAGGGCGTGCGCGGCATGCGTATCGGCCTGCCCAAGGAATATTTCGGCGCTGGGCTTGATCCAGAAGTGAAAGCCGCCGTAGATAAAGCGGTGAAAGCCCTGGAAGCTGCGGGCGCAGTCGTGGAAGAAGCTACGCTGCCCACGTTCGACTACGCGCTGTCGGCTTACTATATCATGTCCTCCGCGGAGGCCGCTTCCAACCTGTCGCGTTTCGACGGCGTAAAATACGGTTTCCGTGCAAAGCAGTACGACGGCCTTGTGGACATGTATATACAGACCAGGAACGAAGGATTTGGCGCTGAAGTCAAGCGCCGCATCATGCTGGGCAATTATGTGCTAAGCGCGGGCTATTACGACGCGTATTACCTGAAAGCGCTGCGCGTACGCACGCTGATCAAGCGCGACTTTGACGCGCTGTTTAAAAAATACGACTGCATCCTTTCGCCTGCCGCACCGACCCCGGCTTTTATCGCGGGTGAAAAGAGCGATCCGCTCAGCATGTATTTGATCGACATTTACACCGTTCCGGTCAATATCGCGGGGCTTGCGGCTGTCTCTGTACCTTGTGCGATAAGCAGCAGCGGATTGCCCATTGGAATGCAGCTCATCGCGAAGCCCTTGGGAGAGCCGGAGATGCTGCGCGCCGCGTATGCGCTGGAACAGGCAGTCGGCAGTTTGGGTAAGCCGACGTTCAGAGAAGGTTCCTCTTTAACGGGTAAGGAGGCGCACGCATGAAGTATGAAACTGTAATCGGGCTCGAGGTACACGTCGAGCTTGCGACCAACACCAAAATCTTCTGCGGATGCGAGAACCGGTTCGGCGGCGATCCCAACACGCACTGCTGTCCGATTTGCATCGGCATGCCGGGGGTGCTGCCCGTACTCAACGAACGCGCGGTGGAATATGCCGTCAAGGCCGGCCTCGCGACAAACTGCAGGATTGCGAATTTCTCCAAAATGGATCGCAAGGGCTACTACTATCCCGACCTTCCCAAAGCTTACCAGATTTCGCAATTCGATCTACCCATCTGCAAAGAAGGCTGGGTGGATATTGAAATGAAGGACGGCGCGAAGCGCGTTCGCATCACACGCATTCATCTGGAGGAAGACGCGGGCAAGCTGCTGCACGACGCATGCGCCGGAACGGCGGTGGACTATAACCGCTGTGGCGTACCTTTGGTGGAAATCGTGACAGAGCCGGATTTGCGAAACGCGGAGGAAACGCGCGCTTTTCTGGAAACACTCAAAGCCATCATGCAATACACCGAAGTGTCCGACTGCAAAATGCAGGAGGGGTCACTGCGTTGTGATGTCAACATATCGATACGCGAAGCCGGTTCGGAAAAGCTCGGCACCCGCACGGAGATGAAGAACCTTAACAGTTTTTCGGCGGTATACCGCGCCGTGGAAGCAGAGAGTGCGCGACAAATCGAAGTGCTGGAGGAAGGCGGAACCATTCGGCAGGAGACCCGCCGCTTCGACGACGCCAAGGGCAAAAGCTACGCCATGCGCAGCAAAGAGGAAGCGCACGACTACCGATACTTTCCCGATCCCGATCTCGTGCCCATTACGCTGACAGACGCGCGCATTGCCGAAATAGCGGCGAGTCTGCCGGAACTGCCTGCCGCAAAGAAGCAAAGGTACGTTGCGGAGTTGGGCCTGCCGGAGTACGACGCCGGGGTGCTGACCGCTGAGCGCAGCATCGCGCAGTTTTTTGACAGCTGCATCACCATGGGCGGCGACGCCAAGAAGGTCAGCAACCTTATCATGACCGATCTGCTGCGACTGCTCAAGGAAGACGGGGTAACGCCCGAGGATAACCCCGTGTCGCCGGAGCAGCTTTTGGAAACGCTGAAGCTCGTGGAAAAAGGCATTGTCAACATTACCGTCGCAAAATCGGTATTCGAGGAAGTGTTCCGCCGTGGCGGTTCTCCAGAGAAAATCGTCGAAGAAAAGGGACTTGCGCAAATCAGCGACACCGGAGCGATTCGCGAAATGATCTGCAGCATCATCTCGGCCAATCCCGGCCCTGTAGCGGACTACAAGGGTGGTAAAAAGAAAGCAATCACGTTTTTTGTAGGTCAGGTAATGAAGGCGATGGGCGGCAAAGCAAACCCTGCCATAGTAAACAAAATTGCAGAGGAAGAGCTGGACAAGGTATAATCGTCGCGTTTTACCATGAAAAACCCTGTATTTGAGCGTATGAATCAGTTTTTTTAAGCATTTTAGAGAAAATGCTTATTTTTTTAATTATGATGTGCTATAATCATGGGCAAACAAACTGCAAGGCAGGCGATGAGTATTTTAAGGAGCATGACGGGCTTCGGCCGGGCCGAAGCGGAGCGCGACGGGCGCAGGGTAACGATAGAACTGAAGGCGGTTAATCAGCGTTATCTTGATCTCAACGTGCGCGCGCCTATTACACTGGGTTTTGCCGAAGAGCATATCCGCAAGACTGTAAAAGAAAAGCTATCCCGCGGACGTATTGATGTATATGTGGGCTACAGCGCCATGACTGCCGAAGCAAAAAAAGCGACGGCCGATCTCGGGCTGGTCATATCATACATTCAGGCGGCGCGGAAGGCCGCTATGGCCGCAGGGCTTGAGGATGACGTGAAGCTCTCCCACATACTGCGCATTCCGGACGTGATCCGCATCGAGGGCGCACAGGAGGATGAGGAGTCTTTGCTGGCCCTTGTAGACCGGGCACTGTCTTCTGCGCTTACCGCGCTGACGGATATGCGCGCTCGGGAAGGTGCTTCGCTGCAGCACAGCATGGAAGGCTACCTTGGCGAGCTTTCAGCGCTTGTCGCCGCAATTGACACGGAAAAGGATTCGGTACCCAGGGAAAACGCGGAGAAACTGCGGCAACGCATCGCCGAACTGCTTTCGGGCAGCGACATCGATGAGACCCGTTTTAATACCGAAGTGGCTTACATTGCCGACAGAGCTGATATTTCAGAGGAGCTGGTGCGGCTGAAAACCCACATCACGCAATTCGGGAGCGCCATGAAGTCCGCGGACGCCGTAGGCCGCAAGCTGGATTTTATGGTGCAGGAGATGAATCGCGAACTCAACACGATAGGCTCAAAAACCTCCAGCATGAGCATTACCAACGCGGTGATAGCGGGGAAGAGCGTTGTGGAGAAGATTCGCGAGCAGGTACAGAATATCGAATAATTGTAGGAGGGCAGTTTATGAGCATACGGCTGATCAACATCGGCTTCGGCAACATCGTGTCGGCCAATCGGCTGATCGCCATCGTGAGTCCCGAGAGCGCACCTATCAAGCGTATCATTCAGGAAGCACGGCAGAAAGGAAACCTTATCGACGCGACGTACGGCAGGCGAACGCGCGCCGTGGTCATTACAGACAGCGACCACGTTATCCTTTCGGCAGTACAGCCGGAGACGGTGGCACACCGGCTCACGGACAAGGATACGGACGTCGAGGAGTGAGAATGGGGAAAGGACTGCTGATCGTACTGTCAGGGCCTTCCGGCGCAGGCAAAGGCACGGTAGGCAAAGCGTTTTTATCAAGGCATCCCGAGATCGCACTGTCCGTTTCCTGCACGACGAGGTCTCCGCGTACGGGCGAGAAGGAAGGCATCAATTATTTCTTCAAGAGTGAGCGGGAGTTTCAGGACCTGATATCGCAGGATGAATTTCTGGAATATGCCTGCGTTTACGGCAATTATTACGGGACACCCAAAAGCTTTGTGGCAAAGAAGCTGTCCGAGGGGTGCGAAGTGATGCTGGAAATTGATGTTCAGGGGGCAATGAAGGCAAAGGAAGCGTTTCCCCACGGACTTTTTATCTTTCTCGTGCCGCCTTCGTTACCGGAACTGGAGCGCCGCATTCGCGGCCGCGCCACGGAGAGCGAGGAGCAGATACAATGCCGGCTCAGCAAAGCAAGAAACGAGATGGCGATGTCCGGAGAATACGATTATGTCATCGTCAACGACGACGTCACCCGCGCGGCGGAAGAGATGGAAGCCATCGTATGCGCAGAGCGTCAGAAACGAAAGCATTGATTTTTTCAGATAAAGGAGAACACAAGGTTATGATGTACCCCGGAGTCAGTGAACTCAAGGAAAAGGCGGATTGCCGATATACGCTCGTCGTGGAGTCGGCCAAGCGTGCGCGTCAGCTGGTAGACGGTGCAGAACCGCTCACCGATACACAGGAGGCTAACCCTGTGTCGCAGGCAGCCAAGGAAATTTTTCTCGACAAGATCACCTACATCGCGCCCGAGGAGGGTTAAACGGCATGCCGCAAACCGTCGTTGTTGGCGTTTCAGGTGGCATTGCGGCGTACAAGGCGGCAACCCTCGTCAGCGCTCTGAAAAAGCGCTGTGACGTTCATGTGATTATGACGGCCAATGCGCTGGAGTTTGTAAGCGCACTGACGTTTGAAACGCTTTCCGGTAATGCTGTTGTCACCGGCACATTTGAAAGAACGCAGGAGTTCGACGTCAAACACGTCTCGCTGGCACAGAAAGCGGACGTGTTTATTGTCGCGCCCGCAACCGCCAACGTGCTGGCCAAAACGGCCTCCGGCATCGCGGATGACATGCTGACGACCACGCTGCTTGCCGCGAAGTGTCCGGTCATTTTCGCACCCGCGATGAACACCGCGATGTACGAGGACGCCGCGACACAGGAAAACATCCGCATACTCAGCGCCCGCGGTTATTACATCATGGACACCGGCAAAGGGCTGCTGGCCTGCGGTGATGTGGGCGCAGGGCGCATGCGCGAACCGCACGAGATCATCGCGTACATGGACGAGGTATTATCCTCCCTCCATACCCTTCACGGCGTGCGCGTGCTGATATCCGCCGGGCCCACGCGCGAGATGGTAGATCCGGTGCGTTTCCTGTCCAACCGCTCTTCGGGTAAAATGGGCTACGCCGTGGCGCAGGCCGCCTTAGACATGGGTGCGGACGTGACGCTGGTGTCCGGTCCTGTGGAAATCAGCGCCCCTGCCAAGGCGCGCGTCGTTCCCGTCGTTTCCGCGGCAGATATGGCAGACGCGATGCTGAAGCTGTCAGCTGACGCCGACATCGTCATCATGGCTGCCGCAGTCGCGGATTATACGTCCAAAACCTGCAGCGACCAGAAGCTTAAAAAAGGCGGGAACATGAGCCTTGAGCTTGTGCGTACGCAGGACATACTGCAGTCGCTGGGTGAAGCCAAACGCCGGGAGCAGCTGCTGGTGGGCTTTGCCGCCGAAACGCAGCACTGGGAGGAGAACGCGAAGGACAAGCTCGCACGCAAGAACCTCGATATGATAGCGCTCAACGACGTTTCGCGCCCTGGAGAGGGCTTCGAGGCGGACAGCAACAACCTGCGGCTGTTCTATCGGGACGGAACCTCGGAGGACCTTGGCAGTGCCGACAAACGCACGCTGGCCAAACAGCTGATGGAGCGGGCGGCGCAGCGTTGGCGTACACTTTGAGGCAGGCCATGTACGCCCGGGTAATCGTTGATATCATTCATTCGGCAGTGGATAAGGTGTTTGAATACGCCGTTCCGGAAGGAATGGCACTCGAAGCGGGTTTTCGTGTGCGCGTGCCGTTCGGCAGGGGAAACACACTCAAAGAGGGTTATGTGCTGTCCCTTTCGGACAGCTGCGAATTCGAAGCCGCGCAGATAAAGCCCATGCATTCGGTGATCTCCGATTTTGCCGCGCTCACTCCCGGACAAATCAAGCTGGCGCAAATGGTCAAACGCTATTATCACACGACGCTTGCCTGCGCGCTGCGGCTGATGTTTCCCGCGGAAATGCGCGGGGGGCGGGTCAAAGACCGGTTTGAACGCGAGTTTTTCTGTACACTTGAAGGGGAATTGCTCAATTCAGCGCTGACTACGCTGACAAGGGCGCCGAAGCAGCGCGAGATGCTGGAGTTGCTGTCAAACGGAGCACTTTCCGCGCAGGAACTCGAAGCGCGGCTTCCGGGCAGTGCGTCAGCGCGCGATACGCTCATTCAGAAAGGCTTCGTCACCGTCTACAAGAAAGAAGCGTTTCGCATTGCGCGCCGGGGTGCCGAGGTGGAGCCTGATTTCGTCTTGAGCGAGGATCAGCAGCGCGCCGTAGACATCATCATCGCCGGGACCGGCAAATACCTGCTGCATGGCGCGACGGGCAGCGGCAAGACAGAGGTCTATATCCGCATCGTGCGCGACTGCCTCGCGCGGGGTAAAAGCGCCATCGTGTTGGTGCCGGAAATATCGCTGACCCCGCAGCTGGTGGAGATGTTCGAGCGGCGCATCGGCGAAGAAATAGCGGTATACCATTCCACGCTGTCCGCAGGAGAACGCTACGACGAGTGGAAACGCATGGTCTCCGGACGCGCGCGCGTCGTCGTGGGTGCGCGGAGCGCCATATTTGCCCCACTGCGAGACATAGGCGCCGTTATCATCGACGAGGAGCATGAAACAAGCTACCGCTCCGATACGCATCCGCGCTATACCGCGCACGAGATTGCCCGGATGCGTTGCGGCATTGAGGGCGCTTCGCTGGTGCTGGCCTCGGCCACGCCCTCGGTGGAGAGCTACATCAAGGCACGCAACGGTATCTATACGCTGGTGCCGATGCCCCAAAGGTTGTTTGGGCTGAGACTGCCCGAGGTGCAGCTCATCGACATGCGCGAGGAAATTCTGCGCGGCAACCGCACCATATTTTCGGTAGCGCTGTATGATGGCATCAGGGAGGCGCTGAACGCCGGCAAGCAGGTGATGTTGTTCGTCAACCGGCGCGGTTACTCCACGTTCGTCATGTGCCGCGGCTGCGGGTATGTGGAATACTGCGACGATTGCGCCGTGACTATGACGTACCATGCCAGCAAGGACGCGCTGCTGTGCCACTACTGCGGCCGGAAAAAGCCATTGCGCTCGGTTTGCCCGGAATGCGGCAAGCCATACTTAAAACAGTTCGGCGTGGGCACGCAGCAGGTGGAGGCATACACGAAGTCGTGTTTCCCGGATGCGCGCGTGCTGCGCATGGATCTCGACACCACACGCGGCAAGGATGCTCACCGCAAGCTGTACGCGCAGTTCAAGTCGGGCGGCGCGGACATTTTGATCGGCACGCAGATGATTGCCAAGGGCTTCGACTTTGAAAACGTCCGCCTCGTAGGTGTGGTTTCGGCGGACAGCGCGCTCTACATTCCGGACTTTCGCAGCCCGGAGAAGACGTTCCAGCTGCTGGAGCAGGTCGCCGGGCGGGCGGGCCGCAAGGATCCGGGCCGCGTGGTCATCCAGACATACTCGCCGGAACACTACGCCATACAGCGCGCCTGCCATCACGACTTCGAGGGCTTCTTTGATGAGGAGATGGGCGTTCGGCGCACGGCGCTGCTGCCTCCGTACGCGGTATACTTCCGCGTCGTGTTTACCGGACGGAACGAGGAAGCCGTTCGCGCAGCCTGTCTCGATTTCGAACAGGGCTTCCGGCTGGAATTTGCGGACGTGCTGAGTCGGCTGCCTTTGGTGGATGCCTCTGAAGCGCCCATCAATAAGATACAAGGCCGCGCGCGCTGGCAGCTGCTGATAAAGGTGCTCAACGACGCGCATCTTGCGTCTCTGCGCAGCAGGCTGTATGATTATATGGACAAGAAACAGTATAAGGACTGCGTGTTTGGTCTGGAGATCAACCCGCAGAGCATGATGTAAGGGAGCATTGTATGGCCATCAGGGATGTGGTCAAGGGCGCGGAGAACCAAGCGCTCCGAAAGATATCGCGCGAGGTGCGGCAGATTACGCCGCATATTTTAACGTTGCTGGACGACATGAAAGAGACGCTGCACGCGGAGGAGGGCGTAGGCCTTGCCGCGCCGCAGGTCGGCGTGCTGCGCCGCATCGCCGTCGTCGAATACGACGAGCAGTACTATGAGCTGATTAATCCTAAAATACTCGACTTCTCTGGCGAGGCGACAGAGGAGGAGGGCTGTCTTTCGATTCCCGGCGTGCGGGGTTTAGTAAAACGGCCCGACAGCGTTACGGCTCAGTATACCGACCGGCACGGAAAACGCCACAAGGTCACGGTAACCGGAATTACGGCGAGGGCGTTTTGCCACGAAATTGATCATCTTGACGGCGTCATGTTTGTCGATAAGATGCTGGAGGATGCAAAGCAGGAATGAGGATTGTATTCATGGGTACTCCGGAGTTCGCGGTACCCAATCTGGAAGCATTGATAGCCCACGGCGAAACCATCGCCGCGGTGGTGACGCAGCCTGACAGAGAGCGGGGACGCGGTCATCGCGTGCTGCCTTCGCCCGCAAAAGTGGTTGCGGAGAAGCATGGCATCCCCGTGCTGCAGTTTGCGCGCATCAAATCGCCGGAGGGCGTAGCCGCACTGCGCCAGACGAAACCGGACATGATTGTGACCGCCGCCTTTGGGCAGATACTGTCCAGGGAAATATTAAGCATTCCGCCGTTGGGCTGCCTCAATGTGCATGCTTCGCTGCTGCCAAGGTACCGCGGGGCCGCGCCCGTACAATGGGCGATTATGAATGGCGAGACGAACTCGGGCGTCACGATCATGTACATGAACGAAGGGCTGGATACCGGCGATATGATTTCGACGGTTGCTGTGCCCATTGATGAGGCAATGACAGGCGGACAGCTCTACGAAGCGCTGGCAAAAGAGGGCGCAAAGCTGCTTGTCCAAACGCTGGACGAGCTGAAGGCCGGAAAAGCGCGACGCACGCCGCAGGACGAAGCGCAGGCGAGCTACTACCCGCCGCTCAGCAAAGAGCTGGGCCGCATCGACTGGAACAAACCTGCTCGGGAAATCCGAAACCTGATCCGCGCGCTCAATCCTGTGCCGGGCGCGTTCGGTACCATTTGCGGACATACCGTCAAGATGTGGGCCGCCGAAATCGCGGACGGCGCAGGCCAGCCGGGCAAGATAGACTGCGCGGATACGAAGCGCGGCCTCGTGGTGGGCACAGGTGAAGGCCGCCTGCGCATCACCGAGATGCAGGCACCGGGCGGCAAGCGGATGGCCCCGGAGGCGTATTTCTGCGGCTGCGCAATGCCCGGCGAATGCTTCGAGCTGCCCGCAGAAGAACCGAAAACACCATGACGGCACGCCGCGCCGCATACGATGCGCTGACAGGGATAACCAGAGACGGCGCTTATACGTCACTCGCGCTGAAAGAGCATATCCCTGCTTCTCTGCAGGACGAAGATAAACGCTTCGCCACGCGTCTTGTTCGCACAACATTGGAGAACCTGCTGCGCATCGACTGGGCGCTCTCTGGCTTTCTGCGCGGACGTGTGCACGGCAGCGTGCGAAACATACTGCGCCTTGGCGCATGCCAGCTGCTGTTCATGGACACGGCGGATTACGCCGCCGTGGGGGAGAGCGTCGCACTGGCGCGGCAGATAAAACCGCAGATGGCGGGCTTCGTGAACGCAGTGCTGCGCGCGCTGGCGGGCGGGAAGGACTCTATCGTCTATCCGCAGGGGCAAACCCCACAGGCACTCAGTGTGGAGACAAGCTATCCCCAGTGGATTTGCGAGAAGTACATCCGTGACTTCGGCTGGGATTTTGCGCAGGCGCTGCTGCGTTACCGGGATGCAAGCGGCACGACAATGCGCGTCAATACGATAAAAATCAATGCAGACGTGCTTGAACAGGCGCTGGACCGTCTGGACCTCACGTATGAGAAAGCAAGCCTGCCGGAAGCATATATCGTAAAGGGGCTCTCGGATATTGAAAACCTGCCCCTGTACCGCGATGGCTGGATTGCCCTGCAATCGGAAAGTGCAATGCACGCGGTGCGCGCGGCATCGCCTCAGCCCGGCGAGCATCTGCTGGACGCCTGCGCCGCGCCCGGCGGCAAGAGCGCCTATGCGGCGGCACTGGCTGAAAACCAATTGGAAATCGTGGCGTGGGACGTACATCCGCACCGCGTCGAAATGACGCGGAAGAACTATGAGCGGCTGGGCGTGCGAAATGCCGCTGCGGCGCTGCACGACGCAACCGTGCCAATGCCGGAATACGATACGTCGTTCGATTGTGTGATCGTCGACGCGCCCTGCTCCGCGATGGGGCTGATGGCATCCACCCCGGATATCCGCTACTCCCGTAAGCCGGAAGACATTTCGGCGCTGGCAGAAAAACAGCGAAGCATACTCGGCGCGTGCGCGCGGTACGTAAAGCCGGGCGGAAGGCTGGCGTACTTCACCTGTTCCATCAACCGCGAGGAGAACGAGGCGGTAACCGAACAGTTTCTTCGTGAAAACGCCGCGTACGAATACCAAACACCGCCGGTGACGCGCTATCCGCACATCGATGGTTCGGACGGCTTTTATATCGCCGTGATGAAGAGGATGAAATGACAGAACTGCTTTCGCTGGGCAGCGACGCGCTGCAAGATATCATATCGGACCTCGGCGGCAAGCCCTTCATGGGTGCTCAGTTGTCGCAATGGCTCAGCAAAGGCGTACCCTTCGAGGAGATGACGAATCTTCCGAAACCGCTGCGTGCCTCCCTGCGGCAACGCTTCAGCGAGGGCTTTGCGGACATCGTCGAAAAGCACGAAGCTGCCGACGGAACAGTCAAGCTGCTTCTGTCCATGTCGGGCGGGGGCATGGTGGAATGCGTGATTATGCGCTATAAATTCGGCAATACGCTCTGCGTATCCACGCAGGTAGGCTGCCGGATGGGCTGTGTTTTCTGCGCGTCGGGCAGGGAAGGCCTTGTGCGCAGCCTGACAGCAGGGGAGATGCGCTCCGAGTTCCTTGCCGCGCAGCGGTTCGGCGAGATTTCCAACGTGGTTTTAATGGGCTCCGGAGAGCCTCTTGACAATTACGACAACGTAATCGGCTTCATCCGTGCGCTGGGCGAGCTCCACGGCGTCGGCATGCGCCATATATCCCTGTCCACGTGCGGCCTTGTACCGGGCATAGAGCGCCTCACAGCGGAGGGCCTTCCTGTCACGCTGTGCATATCATTGCATTCGGCCATTGATGAGAAGCGCAGGGGAATTATCCCTGCCGCCGCGGCGTTCTCTGTAAAGCGCGTACTTTCCGCGGCGCATGCGTACTTCCAAAAAACCGGAAGACGCATTATAATGGAATACACACTGATACGCGGCTTTAATGACGGCCCTGAGGATATTGATGCGCTCGTACACGCGCTTCACGGTATGACCTGCCATATCAACGTCATCCCGCTGAATGAGGCGGCAGGAGGGCTTCAGCCGCCTTTAGCGGGACAGGCTAAAGCCTTTGCCGCTGCGCTGGAAAAACGGGGGCTCAGTGCCACGGTGCGCCGCACTTTGGGCGGCGATATTGAAGGCGCCTGCGGGCAGCTGAAACTGAAACGGGAGAAAAGATGATCTATTTTGCCAAAACCCATCAGGGCAAAGTACGCCGAAATAACGAAGACTCGATTTATGCGCCGATGATTTACGGCAGCGGTTATTTCGCTGTCGTTGCGGACGGCATGGGAGGACACAACGCAGGCGAGGTTGCAAGCGGCATTGTTGTCGATACGCTGCGGGAGAGGCTGAACGCGGTAAAGCCAAACGATGTGACGGAAATACTGCTGCGCAGCGCGTTCACCGAAGCCAATTCGCGCGTGCTCGCCGACGCGCGGGCTAACCCCGACAGGAGCGGCATGGGCTCTACCGCAACGGCGGCGGTAATATACGGCGATGCGGCGATGATAGGGCACGTAGGCGATTCACGCGCCTATCTATTCCGCGAAGGCTTGCTGAAACAGCTGACCCGCGATCATTCTTACGTACAAATGCTGCTGGACCTTGGCTACATCAACGAGCAGCAGGCCGCGGAGCATCCGCAAAAAAATATTATTACGCGCGCTGTGGGCACAGAGGAGGATATGACAGCGGATATCTATCATGTTACGCTGAAGGATGGGGATTGTCTGCTGCTGTGTACGGACGGGCTGAATGTAATGATATCCGACACGCAAATCGCTGAAATACTTGGCGGCGGATTTGAATCGGCTGCCGATCAACTGGTGGAGGCGGCATTGGAAGCCGGCGGCGCGGATAATGTCAGTGTGGTGCTGATTGTAAAGGACGGTGACCGCGCATGATAGGAAGGCTGCTGGGCGGGCGTTACTCTGTGCTTGAAAATGTGGACTCGGGCGGCATGGCGTATATATTCAAGGCATTTTGCAAAAAGACTCATTCCACCGTTGCGGTCAAGGTGCTGAAGGAGGAATTTTCGCAGGACGAAGAATATGTAAAGCGCTTCAAGAAAGAGGCCGAGGCGGCATTCTCCATTGAGCATCCCGGCATTGTGCACGTCACCGATGTTGGCTGTGACAACGGCACCTACTACATGGTGATGGAATATGTGGAAGGACGAACGCTCAAATCGATCATCGACGAGAGCGGAAGTCTTGGGGAAACTGAAGCCATTGAATACGCGATGCAGATATGCGACGCGCTGGAAGCGGCGCACTGCGAGGGGATCATTCACAGGGATATCAAACCTCAGAACATCTTGGTCCGCGACGATGGATGCATTAAACTTACGGATTTCGGCATTGCGACGAGCGTTACGACGGCCCCGCATAAGGACGCGCAGGTGATGGGTTCGGTATTCTATATCTCACCGGAACAGGCGCGAGGGGATAAGGTCGATTTGCGCACGGATATCTATTCTCTGGGAATCGTGCTTTACGAAATGCTGACCGGCTGCTTACCGCACACGGGCGATAAGACTGTAGCGGTGGCGCTGAAACACATTAATGAAAAACTGACTCCGCCTGCCCAGATAAAGCCATCCATCTCCTCCGCTGTAAACAATATTGTGGTCAAGGCGATGAGTAAATCGCCCAAAGACAGATATCGCTCCGCGAATGCGTTAAAATCGGATTTGGAGCGTGCGTTGGAAGAACCGGGCGGAAATTTTGTAGATGTTCCCCGACAGGCGCTCTCCGACGAGGCAAAGGCACACCTGCGCGGGAAGCATAAGGTATGGAAAGTTTGTGTGCTCGCTGCGCTTGTACTTATCGCAGGCGGCGCGGTGTATCTGGGTTTTTTTCTCTTCGGACAGTCTTCACCGGGGAACACTCATATAGGAAATGTAACGGGGTTAAGGGCTGATATCGCACTTACGCAGCTGGAAAAGTCTGGGCTTCATGTAGATATTACGTACGAATCCAGCGAAACGGTCGATGAAGGAGTCGTGATTTCTCAGTCTGTTGCAGGAGGAACTAAGGCCGTAAAGGGTACGGCGGTTTTGCTGGTCGTATCCAGCGGCCCGGCGGGCCTTGTGATGCCGGATCTCGTCGGTATGGATGTAGAAGAAGCGCAGGCAAAGATAGAAGCCATGGGCTTAAGTCCCGCTGATATTACATACGAGGTTCGCGAAGACGTTTTAACCGGCAAAGTAGTGTCTCAAATGCCTGAAGCAGACGATGACGTCACTCCGGACGAGCTTATTACGCTGACAGTTTCCGGCGAATCGGCAGAAGAAAGCTCTCTAATTCCCACAATGAAAAATATGCCTGTCGATCAGGCCGTCAATCTTCTGACAGGCTCTGGATTCACCAATTGTCTGGTATATGAACAGGACAGCGATTCGCAGGAAGGCATCGTATCCAGCCAAAGCCCGGTGGAAGGCGCTCAGGCATTTCATTCGGATGAAGTGATACTTTATATCAGCCGCTTTTCAACCAAGGCATATTCGGGCACGTTCAACCAGACGATTACTCTCCCGGATACGGCGTCCAAAATTCGCATTGTACTGACCGATTACCTGAATGGCTCCGAGATTCGATTTGTAGTAGGAGAGGCGAGCGATCAGATGCTTACTTACCGTGTCAGCCTGACATTGTCCGCTTTCAGTGCAGGTAAAAAAACAATCACCGTTTACATCAATAATGTTGAGACCTACTCCTATGAGGTGAGCTTCAGCTGATGCGCATATGAACGGAAAAATTTTAAAAGGCGTCGGCGGTTTTTATACCGTGCAGGGCGCAGATGGAAAACCATACGAGTGCAAGGCCTGCGGCCGATTCCGCATTGAGCATGAAACGCCGCTGCCGGGAGATGAGGTCGTATTTATGCCCGATACGGCCTATATTGAAAGCATCCTGCCAAGACGCAGTGAGCTGAAGCGCCCCCGCGTTGCCAACGTGGATACGGTCGTCATTGTGGTGTCGGCAAACAGTCCCAAAATCGATCCGATGCTCTGCGACAAGCTGCTGCTTTCCGCCAGGCGCAAGGGAATTCACCCGTTGCTCGTGATCAACAAATGCGACAGCTCGGAGAAGGCTCCCATCGAGGCCATATGCAACGATTACCGCCACGCGGCGGAAATCATCCGCGTATCCGCTTATACCGGCAGCGGCCTTGATACCCTCAAAGAGGCCCTTTCGGGTCGTTGTTCCTGTTTTGCGGGGCAGTCCGCAGTGGGTAAATCCTCTGTGCTGAACGCCATGTTTCCGGAAATCATGCTGAAGACCGATGGGCTTTCGAAAAAAACAGAACGCGGAAAGCATACAACCCGTCATGCCGAGCTGCTGATGCCTGAAGGCTTTTTTGGCACTGTCATCGATACGCCCGGTTTCTCCTTCTTTGAAAGCGACGATATTGCGCCCGAGTCGCTCTGGGAATATTACGAGGATATGCGCGCTTACGGCGGCTCCTGCCGGTATCCTTCCTGCCTGCACGCAGGGGAGCCGGGCTGCGGCATCAAGGACGCGGTTGCCCACGGGGATATCAGCCAAACCCGGTACGAAAGGTACCTGGAAATATTAAAAGAATTGAAAGAAATGAGGGAGAAACGGTATGATTAAGATAGCGCCGTCGATACTTTCAGCGGATTTCACAAAAATACTGGATGCCGTGGAGTTATTGGAGCGGGCAGGAGCCGATTACATTCATTGTGACATTATGGATGGCATGTTCGTTCCCAACATCACCTTTGGCCAGTACATGGTCCGGGATCTTCGTAAGCACACCCATCTGCCATTGGATGCTCACCTGATGGTAGAAAAACCGGATCGCTTTATTTCGGACTTTGCGGAAGCGGGCGCCGATATTATCACGGTTCATGCGGAAACCAGCGTGCATCTGGACAGGACGCTGCAGACAATCCGCGCTGCGGGTAAAAAAGCGGGGGTGGCACTTAATCCCCACACCCCGCTTACCGTGCTGGACTATATACTGGAACGCGTCGACATGGTGCTGCTGATGTCAGTAAACCCGGGCTTCGGCGGCCAAAGCTTTATTCCGGCGTCGCTTGAAAAGGCTTCGCGCCTCAGAGAATTGATACGCAGCCGCGGTTTGGAGATAGACATCCAAATGGACGGCGGACTAGGCCCGCATAACGCGAAGGAGGTTACCGACGCGGGCGTTAATGTGCTCGTTGCGGGAAACGCGATATTCAACGCTCCGGATCCCATCGCCGCAGTACGCCAGATGAGGCTGGAAAAATGAACTGGCTAATCGTCGCGGGCGGCGAAGCGCCATCCCACGTGCTACTGCATAAATGTGCCGGAATGGCTGAGCGCATCGTAGCTGTGGACGGTGCCGCCGATCTTCTTCACCGTGAATGCATTCAGCCTGATGCGCTGATTGGTGATTTTGATACCGCTTCGGCATTCGCTATAGAAGCACTTGCCGCCATGGGCGCACAAATGGTACGACTGCCGACAGCCAAGAACATGACAGACACCGAGGCCGCCATGGATTTCGCGCTGGATGCGGGTGCCAGCAACATCACGCTGCTGGGGGCGCTGGGCGGACGCATGGATCACGCGATGTCCAACGTCGGCATGCTGCTGCGCGCACACCGGCACGGCTCAGCATGCCGGATTTTAGACGATATCAACGAGCTTTTTGTGGCCGAGGAGTCATGCATTCTGGAGGGCGATCCAGGCCAGACTGTTTCGATTGTGCCGCTGACCGGCAACCTGGTCGTCACGGCCGAAGGGCTGGAATACCCGCTCGAAGAGCTCTCTTTGCCGTTTGGATCCTCGCGCGGCGTCAGCAACCGCATGCTCTCGCCTACTGCCCGGCTTCACATATCAGGCGGCATCGCTCTTATCATCCGAATCTTGAATAACGCGTAACATTTTCGTGCGCAACTCCGTATGATAACACAGGCGCATATGCACAGCCTGCCGGAGGGAGATCATATGTTTGGAAGTTGCTGGACGAAACGGATCATAGGCATTTGCCTGATAGTCGTGGGCATTATTATGATGCTCTGCTTCATGCCGTACTGGTTGTGGCTTTCACTGTTGGGGCTCATACTGATAGGCGCGGGTTGTTGCGTCATTGCGAGAAGGTTCTGAAACGAGAACGCGGAGGTGTTTCGAATGAAGATCTATTGTTTCAAAGCGCCGCGGCTGCTTCGCGGCATACTGAAGAAGATATTCAAGTAGGATACATAGGGCCTGGCCCGCGGATAGCATGAACGCTGTCACACCGGACAAGCGGCACATTGCGCATACCGCCCCGGCATTCTTGCTGAGGCAGCACAAAAAAGCGGCCCTTCGGGCCGCTCCTGCGCAATGAGCTTATCCGCGGACAACTTTGCCCGAACGGATGCACCGCGTGCATACGTACATATTCTGCGGCGCGCCATCCACGATCGCGCGAACCTTCTGCACGTTGGGCGACCAGGTCCTCTTTGCCTTACGATTGGAATGGCTCACGGTGTTTCCCGAAGCGATCCCTTTATTGCAAATCTCACAGTACTTCGCCATATCAACCAACCTCTCTGCCGAAATCAAGCAGTGACTATTTTATCACCGCAGTTCAAAATTGGCAAGGTCAAATCTTTAAATTTTCGTTGCAATTTTACCAAATCGCTTGACGATGTTTTAAAAAAGCGATAGATTTATGTCGCCGGAGTAAAATGCAACTGTGAAACGGTACAGGGAGGCTGATATATGGCTGTCGTACAGCAGACTTCTTTCGGGAAAATCGAATTCTCCGACGAATTTTTGTCCAACCTTGCCGGCGTAGCTACCATGGAGTGCTACGGGATTGTGGGCATGGCTTCTCAGAAGGCGATGGATGGCATCGTCGAACTGCTGAAAGGTGAAAATTTAAACAAGGGCGTCGAAATCCTCACAATGGAGGGCGCCGTCCGTATCCATGTTTATGTGATCGTGGAATATGGTGTATCCATATCTACGGTTGCTTCGAATGTCATCGACACCGTCAAGTACCGCGTTGAAAAGATCACAGGCCTCACTGTGGACAGGGTAGACGTGACTGTCAACGGCATCCGGGTTTAAGGAGGGGCATGAATGCATCAAAAGGTCACTGGTGAGCTGTTTAAGGATATGATTTTTTCAGCCGCCGCCTTACTGGAGAACAACAAAAAGAATCTGAATGCGCTGAACGTTTTCCCCGTGCCGGATGGCGACACGGGCACCAATATGTCGCTGACCATGATGTCCGCCGTCAAGGAAGTCAAATCGGCGGACGCGGCCCGTGTCTCTGCCGTTGCCGACGCGCTTTCTCTGGGTGCGCTGAAGGGCGCACGCGGCAACTCGGGCGTTATCCTGTCCCAGATATTCCGGGGCTTTTCCAAAAGCCTCGCCGGACTGGAGCACGCGCAGCCGCAGGATTTTGCGCGCGCCATGCAGGAAGGCGTGGATGCCGCATATAAGGCCGTCATGAAGCCCAAGGAAGGCACCATACTTACCGTCGCGCGGGAGATGGCAAAAGCCGCTCTGCGCAGCTCAGGGAACGGTGACAACATCTTCATGCTGATGGACGCCGTGCTGGATCAGGGCGCTCAGACGCTGAAGAAAACCCCCGACATGCTGCCGATACTCAAGGAAGCGGGCGTCGTAGACGCGGGCGGAAACGGCCTGCTGGTCATTTTCCGGGGCTTTAAAATGGCGCTGGACGGCGAAACCGTTACGGATACCCTTACGATAGAGCCCGAAACCACCGCGGATTTCGGGGTTGCCAGCAACGAGGAAATTGAGTTCGGTTACTGCACTGAATTTTTCATCAAGAACCTCTATGATTCCGTGCGTCAGGAGGATATCGACAGGTTCCGTGAAAAGCTCATGCATATTGGCGATTGCGTACTGGTGGTCGGCGATTTGCAACTGGTGAAGGTGCATGTCCATACCAACGTGCCCGGCAAGGCGCTGCAGTTTGCATTGCGTTTTGGTGAGCTTTCCCGTATCAAGATTGACAACATGCGGGAGCAGCATAATGAGCTGGAAACCAATTCGGAGCCTAAAGAACAGAAGAAACTGGCGGTTGTTACTGTTGCCTCAGGCAAAGGCTTTATCAATATTTTTAAAGAATTCATGGTGGATGAAATCGTCGAGGGCGGACAGACGATGAATCCCTCGGCGGAAACCATATCCAAAGCGATTGAACATGCGCCCTCGGAAAATGTGATTGTATTCCCCAACAACAAGAACATCATACTGGCTGCAGAGCAGGCAGCCAACTTTTCCAAGAAGCATGTACATGTAATTCCCACGAGCTCGTTCCCGCAGGGCATCACAGGCGTGCTCGCCTATAATCCTGATCTGGATTTTGAAGAGAACGTAAAGCGCATGGAAAAGGCCATCACCACCGTGAAAACGGGGCAGGTGACCAGTGCCGTGCGTGAATCGAAAGTAAACGGCGAGGTCATCCAGAAGGGCGAGTTGATTGGAATACAGGACGGAGATATCACCTGTCATTCCGGGGACATTTTCCTTACGGTTGAAAGACTGCTGGACGGCATGGTGAGCGACGAGGACAGCATCATCACGATATTCTACGGCTCAGACGTCAGCGAGGATTTGGCGCGCAAGGTCGCGGATATGGCGGAGCAGCGTTATAAGGACTACGATGTGGAGCTGCAATTCGGCGGACAGCCGGTTTATTCTTTCGTTTTTGCGGTCGAATGATATCGCTGAATTCCCCGGCAGCCAAGCTTAAGGGCATCGGCGAAAAGAAAGCGGTACTGCTTTCCAAGCTGGGTATCGATACAGTCAGAGACTTATTGTACTACGCGCCCCGGCTGCATGATCAGCCGGGCGAACGTGCGGTTATTCGGGATTTGACAGAGGATAAGCTCTGCTGCGTCGAGGCAGTCATCACGGCGGAACCGGGTTTCAAACGGGTGCACAACGGTCTCAATTTTTCCACGTTTGCGCTGCAAGACGCAACAGGAAGGGTTGAGGCTGTTTTTTTCAACCAGCCCTACATTCGCAGGCTGTACAAAAAGGGCGATACCGTAACGGTTACAGGCAAACTCAAACGCGTGGGCGGGCGGCTGAAGTTCACCAATCCTCACATGGAGCATGGCAGCGCAGTCCGTGAAGGTCTCACTCCGGTGTACGCACTGACTTCCGGCCTGACCCAAAAAACGATGCGCCTCGCGGTACAATCCGCGCTGGAGCAAACCTTCGGCAGCATTCATGAGCTTTTCCCCGCAGACTTCCGCAAACACCATTCTCTTGCAGAAATAAATTTCTCGCTGCAAAATATCCATTTCCCCGCGGATCAAAAGGCGCTGGAGGCAGCGAAACGGCGGCTGATTTTCGAAGAACTATTGCTGTTTCATATCGCGCTGACTCAGCGTGAACAGGAGAGGCAGCGCGGAGCCATACCGCTTAAGCAGGCTTCCGACTCGCTGGAACAGTTTGCGGCGCGGCTTCCGTATGCGCTGACGGGTGCGCAGCAGCGGGTGATGCGCGAAATAGCGGATGATATGGCAAGGGATATCCCCATGAACCGGCTGCTGCAGGGCGACGTAGGCAGCGGCAAAACAACGCCCGCGTTTTACGCGATGCAGCTATGCGTCCAAAATGGCTGCCAGTGCGCGCTGATGGCACCTACCGAGGTACTTGCGCGTCAGCACTATGAAAACGCGCAGCGCATTCTGGGCGAAGCCGGCGTCAATATCGAGCTTTTAACGGGCAGCACCCCCACGGCGCAGCGCCGGGGAATCTACGAGAACATCGCGGGCGGGCTTACGGATATCGTCATCGGCACGCATGCGCTGGTATATGACCGGGTTGAGTTCGCGAACCTCGCGCTGGTGATTACGGATGAGCAGCATCGATTCGGCGTCGGACAGCGCGCAACGCTGGAGAGCAAGTCTAAAGCGCCCCATACGCTCATTATGTCCGCAACGCCTATCCCACGCTCACTGGCGCTGATACTTTTCGGCAAGGCGGACGTGTCCATCATCGATGAAATGCCGCCCGGCAGACGGCCCGTCAAGACGTTCTGCGTGCCTGAAAAAAAGCGTTCGGATATGTACGGGTTCCTGCAGAAACAGATGGAGGAGGGTGCCCAGGTATTCGTGGTATGCCCTCTGGTGGAGGACAGCGAAGACAGCGCCATGCGTTCCTCCGAACAAATTTACGAAGAGCTTTCGAGCCGATTTCCTCATTTCGGCGTTTCTCTTCTGCACGGTCGGATGCGTCCGGATGAAAAAAACGAAGTGATGGCCCGATTCAAAGCAAGGGAGACGCGTCTGCTCGTCTCCACCACGGTCATCGAAGTCGGCGTCGATATTCCCGACGCTACCGTCATGGTCGTAGAGGACGCGCAGCGTTTCGGGCTGGCGCAGCTGCATCAGCTGCGCGGACGCGTGGGAAGAAACGACAGGGCGTCATACTGTTTTTTGATGTCCGACGACCGGGACAATGAACGCCTGTCGGTGCTGGTTTCAACAAACGACGGCTTTAAAATCGCGGAAGAAGACTTAAAGCAGCGCGGTCCGGGGCAATTTCTGGGAAACCGTCAAAGCGGAGCATCCGATCTTTATATGGCCAATCTGATATCCGATATGCGTCTTTTCAGCGAAGCGCGTGAAATCGCTGAAACGCTTCCGTCGGATGACGCTGATTTGTACCGTGATTTACAAGCATACGCGGAACAACGGTTTGCGCTCTCCTTTTCCAGAACATCGCATATATAATCATTTCCACCTCTCTATATTATTCCCAGCGTATAAAACAATTTGTTGGGCAAATTATTATCAGCAAGGCAAATATTAAAGGAGGTGAAAATGATGGCGAGAAACAGTTCTTTAGTTCCTGAAGCAAAAGCGGGTTTGGATAGGATGAAATTTGAAGTGGCCAGCTCGCTGGGTGTGAACCTGAAGCAGGGTTACAACGGAGACCTGTCGTCGAAGCAGAACGGCTCCGTCGGCGGCGAAATGGTTAAGAGAATGATCAGTCAGGCGAAGGGCACGAAGTAAGCCCGCGGATGAAGCAATAAGACGGAATGGAGGATTAGGCAATGGCTTTCAACCAGAATATGAAGTACGAAATCGCCAACGAAATTGGCGTTAACCTGAAGCAGGGCTATAACGGCGACCTGTCGTCTAAGGACGCAGGTTATGTTGGCGGCTACATGGTAAAGCGTATGATTGAGCAGGTAGAGCGCCAGATGGGCGGCAAGTAAGGCAGGCGATAAATAGCGCCGGGAAAGCGTTCCGGCGCTATTTTTGTGTTGACAAGATACAGAATAGCATATAATATAACACTATTAGCATGTTAGCATAGTACTTTATTAAAGGGGACGCGATGGATAAATATCTCCGGCAGGTGCCGGACGGCGTTGAGGATTGTCTGCCGGCGGAGTGCCGTATCAAGCGAAATATGGAGGGCGCGCTTCGGAGCGTATTTTTTGCTTCCGGCTTTGATGAGGTGGAAACGCCCACCTATGAGTTCTACGACGTTTTTCAAAGCGGTGTGGGCGCATATATGCAAGAGAGCATGATCAAATTTATGGACGCCAAAGGACGCATTCTGGTGCTTCGTCCCGATATCACGGTGCCGATAGCGCGTCTGGCCGCCACACGAATGGACCCCAATACTGTAAAACGGTTATTTTATATCCAGAATTCCTTTGCGGCAGCGCAGCCTGCGATTGGTCGCGCAGGTGAGTTCACGCAGGCGGGTGTGGAGCTCATCGGCGATGGACGATGCAGTGCGGACGCGGAGGTTATTGCGCTCGCAATTAAAGCGCTAAAAACCTGCGGACTCGAAACCTTCACCATCGACGTGGGACAGGTGGCCTACTTCAAGGCATTGATTTCAGACATGGGGCTGGAGGATGCTGAGGCGGAGCGGCTGCGGCACGCGGTCGACGCCAAAGACCTGCTCGCGGTGAAAGCCATCGCGGAAGACCTGAAGCTTGGTTCGGACGCGCGCGCACAGATATCCGCGCTGCCGGAGCTTTTTGGCGGCCCGGAGGTGTTTGATAGGGCACTGTCTTTAACCGACAACCGCAGCTGCGCGGCGGCGGTGGAGAACCTGCGTGCCGTTTACGATACGCTGGCCGAATACGGCCTTGCTTCCTGGCTGTCTATCGACTTTGGCATGCTGCATGACATTGCGTACTATTCCGGCATGATATTCCGGGGGATTACGCCATCCATCGGTTTCCCTGTAGTATCCGGCGGCCGCTATGACGATCTTTTCGCCAAGTTTGGCAATCCAGCGCCTGCAACCGGATTTGCGCTCGGCATCAAGCGCGTGATGATCGCGATGGAGCGTCAGGGCCTTTTGAAGGGAAGCAGCGATACGGATACGGTGGTCTCGTGTGATTCCTCATACGGCGGTAAAGCATACGCATGGGCCGAAGCGCTGCGCTCCGAAGGCCGTCGGGTGTTGTTTTCTCCCGGGCTCAGCAAAGAAGCGCTGACTGCGCTGAAACACAGCAGCGGCGCACGCGCGGCGGTCTATATCGAATCGGACGGCACCGTCAGTCAGGAGGGCTGCCAATGATTACAATGGCACTGGCCAAAGGGCGGCTGGCCGAAAAAACAATGGCGCTGCTGAAAAAATGCGGCGTTGAATGCAATGAGGTGCTTGCCGATACGCGCAAGCTCATCTTCTACGACGAGCGCAGCGATATGCGATTCATACTCGTCAAACCCACCGACGTGCCCACCTACGTAGATCACGGCGTGGCGGATCTCGGGGTTGCGGGAAAGGATACGCTGATGGAAGCGGGCCTGCCGCTGTATGAGATGGCCGATCTGAAATTCGGCAAATGCCGTCTGGCAATTGCGGGCTATCCCGACAGGCAAAACGGATCGCTGACATCCTCCGTGCTGCGCGTGGCGACGAAGTATCCCGAGGTGGCCAGAAGCTATTATGCGGGTAAGGGCATATCCATTGAATGTATCAAGCTTTCCGGCAGCGTGGAGCTGGGCCCGATACTCGGTTTGTCCGACGTCATATTGGACATCGTGGAAAGCGGGCGAACGCTGGTAGAGAACGGGCTTGCGGTGCTGGAGGACGTCTGCGAGGTATCGGCGCGTCTGGCGGTAAACCGGGCGAGCCTGAAAATAAAAGCGGATGTGCTGGTGCCGCTGATCGATCGCATCCGGATTGCGGCGGAGGAATCATGAGAATTTTTGAGTACAACGAAATTGACGAAGCGCTGAACCTGCTTCGTCGCAAAGCGGAAGCGGACGAGGGCGTCACGGCGGCGGTGCGTACAATACTTCGGGATGTCGAGCGGGAAGGCGACGAGGCACTGTTCAGGTACACGAGCCGTTTCGACGGGTATGCGCTGAATGAACACAACATTCGCGTGACGCCCGATGAAATCCGTCGCGCCTATGAAGCGGTTCCCGCCACCCTCCTCGAAACGCTGCAGCGCAGCGCTGCCAACATCCGCGTTTTTCACGAAATGCAGAAGCGACAGGGCTATGTGCGCAACCTGGACGGCGCTACGACAGGGCGTCTGGTGCTGCCTGTGCAGCGCGCGGGCGTATACGTTCCCGGAGGCAAGGCCGCGTATCCGTCCAGCGTACTCATGAACATCATCCCCGCCAAAATCGCCGGAGTGGAGGAGATCGTCATGGTTACGCCGCCCGGCAAAAAGGGCGAAATCACACCGCTCACGCTGGTCGCGGCCGATATGGCCGACGCCGACATCATACTGCGTATCGGCGGCGCGCAGGCGGTTGCGGCGCTGGCATACGGGACAAAATCCGTACCGCGTGTGGATATCATCGCGGGGCCGGGTAACGCGTATGTGGCGGCGGCCAAACGCGAAGTGTACGGCATGGTGGGAATCGATATGCCTGCGGGGCCGTCCGAGGTGCTGATCATTGCTGATGAGTGTGCAAATCCAGCCTGGGTGGCAGCCGATTTTCTTTCTCAGGCGGAGCATGACGAACAGGCAGCCAGCATTCTGCTGACGCCCAGCCGCGAATTGGCACAAGCCGCGGAGGCGGAGATCCTGAAGCAGCTTTCCGCGCTGCCGCGTCAGAGCATCGCTGCTCAATCCGTAGCGTCTTATGGCACAATACTGATAACCGAAACGCTGGAGCAAGCCTTCGACGTCGCCAACGAAATCGCTCCGGAGCACCTGGAGATACTCACTGCGGAACCGCTGCGGTACCTCGGCAGGGTGCGCAGCGCGGGCGCGGTATTCCTCGGTGAGTACTCCCCGGAACCGCTGGGCGACTACCTCGCGGGGCCCAACCACGTGCTGCCGACATCCGGCGCGGCGCGTTTTGCCTCGGCATTGTCTGTGGACAGCTTTACGCGAACGATGAATTATGTGTATTACGATGAAAAAGCGCTGAAAGCGTGTTATGATGATATCGCGCGCTTCGCGGAAGCAGAAGGGCTGGACGCGCACGCGCGCAGCGCTTCAATACGCTTTGGCAGGGAGGGTACGCCATGAGGACAGCGGAGGTAGTAAGAAATACCAGCGAGACGCAGGTTCGCGTTTCCCTTGATATCGACGGTGAAGGCAATCGCCGAATCAGCACCGGCGTGGGCTTCTTCGATCACATGCTGGATCTGTTCGCAAAGCATGGCCTGTTCGATCTCACCATCGAAGCAAAGGGTGATTTGCATGTCGACGCGCACCACACTATAGAGGACGTGGGCATTGCGCTCGGCGAAGCGTTTGCGCAGGCATCGGGAGACAAAGCGGGCATCAATCGTTACAGCACTCAGTTCGTGCCGATGGACGAGGCCATGGCTTTCGTCAGCGTGGACTTTTCCGGCCGGGCGTATCTTCAATATGCCGTGGGCTGTCCCGAGGCGGATGTCGGAGGCGTACCGGTTCAGCTGTTCGAGGAGTTCTTCCGGGCCCTGGCAACCAACGCGAAGCTGACGCTGCACGTATCCACGCTGTACGGCGCCAATACGCACCACATGATAGAAGCGGCATTTAAGGCCGCCGGGCGCGCGCTGCGCTTTGCGCTTGAGAAGGATGCGCGATGCTGCGGCATACCATCCACCAAGGGAGTGCTGTAATGATTGCCATCGTGGATTATGGCATGGGCAACCTGCGCAGCGTACAGAAGGCACTGGAACATCTCGGGTTTGTGGCGTTGGTCACCGATGACGCGCGCCGCATTGCGGACGCTTCGCATATCGTGCTTCCGGGCGTCGGGGCGTTTGCCGATGCGGCGGAGAATCTTTCGCGCAGCGGACTGGACGGTGCGGTGATAAATGAGGTGGCGAAAGGCAAGCCCTTTCTCGGCATCTGTCTTGGCATGCAGCTTCTTTTTGAGCGAAGCTATGAGAACGGCGTCACGGCGGGTCTCAGCCTCGTGCCGGGCGAAGTGGTGCCCTTTAACGTGTCCGGTCTGAAAGTGCCGCATATGGGCTGGAATGACCTCTGCGCGCGTGACAACCCGCTCATCACAGGCACGCCCTACGTATACTTCGTCCATTCGTATCATGCCTCGGGGGTTCCGGAAGATAATATCATTGCCGAGACGGATTACGGTTATCGCTTTACAGCGGCAGTGCGAAAAGACAACGTGTTCGGATTTCAGTTCCACCCCGAAAAGAGCGGTGATGCCGGACTGGCAATGCTGAAACGATTTGGAGAGTTTTCATGATCATCTATCCGGCAATCGACATCAAAAACGGCGCATGCGTGCGGCTCCGAATGGGCGACATGGATCAGGCGACGGAATACGGCGAGCCTCATGAGGCGGCGCGGCGCTGGCAGCAGCAGGGCGCGCAGTATCTGCATATCGTCGATCTTGACGCCGCGTTTTCCGGTACATTCGCCAACAGAGAAGCCGTGCGGCGAATATTGGAGACAATCGATATTCCGGTGCAGCTGGGCGGGGGCGTAAGAACCATGGCGGATATCCGGGAGCGTCTTAGCATGGGCATCGCGCGCGTGATACTCGGCACGGCGGCGCTGGAATTTCCGGAACTGGCCGCAGAGGCCGCGGCGAAGTACCCCGGCCGAATCGTTGCGGGCATCGACGCAAAGAACGGCAATGTAGCCACGCGCGGCTGGGCGGAGCAGACCAAGGTAAACGCGCTGCTTCTCGCGCAGGAGATGAAATCGCGCGGCATCCGCACCGCCGTCTACACCGACATCTCAAGGGACGGCATGCTCACGGGGCCCAACGCAGACGCGATACGCAGCATGGCACAGAGTTCCGGGCTTGAAGTGATTGCTTCGGGCGGCATGAGCCGTATCGAGGATGTGCGCAGCGTGAAGCAGGCCGGAGCCGCGGGAGTCATTATCGGCAAAGCCCTCTACGAAGGCAGCATCGCGCTCTCCGATGCGCTGAAGGAGGCGTCATGCTGACCAAACGGGTAATCCCATGCCTCGATGTACATGCGGGGCGCGTCGTTAAAGGAGTCAATTTCGTCAATCTGCGCGATGCGGGAGACCCTGTGGAGCTGGCGCAGATGTTTAACCGTGCGGGCGCGGATGAACTTGTGTTTCTGGACATCACAGCCTCGTCTGACGGACGGGAGATTATGGGCGACGTGGTGGCGCGCACTGCGGAGCAGGTGTTCATTCCGCTCACGGTGGGGGGCGGCATCCGAACCGTCTCGGATTTTCGCGAGATGCTGCGGCGCGGCGCCGATAAAATATCGATCAATTCCGCCGCGGTGAAGGAGCCGACGCTCATTTCAGAAGCGGCGGATAAATTCGGAAGCCAGTGCGTCGTATGCGCCATCGACGCAAGAAAACGCACCTCCGGTGCAGGCTGGGAGGTATACGTACACGGCGGACGCGTCAACACCGGGATGGATTTGCTGGAGTGGGCTGGCGAGGCCCAGCGTCGTGGCGCGGGAGAAATACTGCTTACGAGCATGGATGCCGATGGCACGAAGGACGGCTACGATATCGCAATGACCAAAGCGGTATCCGAGAGCGTGCGCATCCCGGTCATCGCATCGGGCGGCGCGGGAAAGCTGGAACACCTTAAGAATGTGATCGAGCAGGCCAGTGCGGATGCGGTGCTCGTAGCGTCCATATTTCACTATGGCGAATATACCGTAGGCGACGTGAAGGAATATCTGCGTCGTGAAAACATACCGGTCCGGCTGGACTGACGGAGGAATTATGACAATAGACGATGTGAAATTTAACGAGAAAGGCCTCGTTCCGGTCGTCACACAGGATGTAAAAACAAACGCGGTGCTGATGGTAGCCTGGATGAACCGCGAAGCGCTGGAGAAGACACTTGAAACAGGCGCTATGACGTATTATTCCCGCAGCCGGGAGAAGCTCTGGCGCAAGGGCGAGACTTCCGGTCATACGCAGACGCTGCGTGAGCTGAGGCTCGACTGCGACGGAGATACGCTGCTCGCGCTGGTTTCACAGGAAGGCCCCGCTTGCCATACCGGCAATTATTCTTGCTTCAGCGATTCGATTTACGGAAGCGGCGAATATTCGTGCGGCTACGGTATCATCGATGAACTGTTTGACGTCATTCAAGACCGAAAACAGAATCCGAAGGAAGGTTCTTATACCAACTACCTGTTCGATAAAGGCATCGATAAAATACTGAAGAAAGTGGGCGAGGAAAGCGCTGAAGTGATCATCGCGGCTAAAAACAATGCGCCCGATGAAATCCGGTACGAGAGCGCCGACCTTATATATCACTTGCTTGTGATGCTCTGCGACAGAGGCCTGACCCCCGGAGAAGTGTTTGCAGCGCTTGAAAAAAGACGCAAGTAGTTTCAGCACGTCTTGTGGGCACGGAGAATCCGTGCCTTTTCATTAACAGTGTACCATAAATATTGCCAAGTATGGATATGGGAGTATAAATTTATCTATGGTATAGTTGTAGTGCAATTATTTATTCAAGGAGGAACACGCTTGACGAAATCGATACAAGTTGAAAACCTCGTTAAGAAATATGGCGACGTGCTGGCCGTAGATGGTATTTCATTTGACGTGGACGAAGGTACGCTTTTTGCCTTTCTTGGCCCTACGGCGCAGGGAAATCCAGCACAATTAATGCCATCTGCACCACTGCAGAAATAACGGACGGCAAGATCACAGTAGCCGGCTACGACGCCGTGACACAGAGCGCACAAGTTCGCGGCTATATTGGCACGGTCTTTCAGGAATCGGCGCTCGACGATCTGCTGACAGTTCGCGAGAACATTGAGACACGCGCTTCGCTTTACGGTTTACCTGCGACGGAAATCAAGAAGCGGATTGCTGAAGTTGCCGAGGCGGTGTCTATTACCGAGATTCTGGGAAGACGCTACGGTCAGCTTTCGGGCGGCAGCGCAGACGCGCGGATATGGCGCGCGGCCTTGTTCACCGGCCCAAAATTCTTTTCCTGGACGAGCCTACGACCGGTTTAGACCCGCAGACACGGCTACGCGTATGGGATACGGTAACTTCGCTGCAAAAAAGCACCGGAATGACGGTGTTTATGACCATGCACTATATGGAGGAAGCAGCGGGCGCTGACAAGGTAGCGATCATCGACAAAGGACGCATCGCCGCCCAGGGGACGCCTGAGGAGCTTCGCAGCAACTACAGCAGCGATTATCTGAAGCTTCAGACAAAAGACGATAAGTCGCTGAAACAAGCGCTGGACAGCAAGGGCGTCAGATATGAAGTGGACCGCGAGCTCGTTGTAATCAGACAGAGCTCCAGCATGGACGCGCTGGCGCTGCTGAAGGCCATTGAGCAATACGTGATGGCTTTTGAGGTGGGTACGCGGAAATATGGACGACGTGTTCATGGCGGTTACTGGACACGCGATACGCGAGGGGGGAGACCAATGAGCAGCATCAGAAGCCTTACAGGCAGAAATCTTAAACTCTTTTTCAGGGACAGGGCGTCTGTATTCTTTTCTCTGCTTTCTGTCATTATCATTTTCGCGCTTTACGCGCTCTTTCTCGGCGATATTCAGGTAGAGAACCTGAAGAACGGTTCCGGACAAGTGCTTCCCGGAGCGGAATGGCTGGTGAACGCGTGGATATTCGCAGGTATCCTCACGATAAGCATCGTCACCGTCAGCCTTGGCGCATACGGTACCATGGTAGACAGATGTTCATGGCGGACAGATTAAGGACTTCTTTGTATCGCCCATCAAACGCGCACAGCTTGTTGCCGGGTATATGGTGTCCTCCGCGCTGATATCGCTTATCAAGAACCTTGTTGCCTTTGCCATTTCAGAAATCTATATCGTCATTTCGGGCGGAGAATGGCTGACGCCGCTGCAGATGGTGGAAACGCATGGCATTGTGAAGAGCCCTCGTGCCTTTGGCACCCTGAGCACCATCGCAGGCACAATGATAGGTTTTCTTACGGGCATTTATGTTCCAGTGGGAATACTCCCGGGGGCAGTGGTGACCGTGATGAAGTTTATCCCCTTCACATACAGCGCGCTCTGGCTCCGCCAGATATTCACCGCAGCCCCCATGGGAATGGCGTTTGCGGGCTTTCCGGAGCAGGCCTCGAAAGGGTATGCGGATCTTTATGGCATCAACCTCTACTTTGGCGATACATTCGTAACGCCTTATATGATGGCTGCCATCATCGCGGGAACGGGAATACTGTTCTTTATGTGTCTATATGGCGCCTGTCTAAGCGGACATGGTTAGCCAAATAAGCCCATTTGAAGAAAGCGGGAGAGACGCACGTATCTTTCCCGCTTTTTTGAATGGCAGAACAATGAATTCCCAAAGCGCATCATTACATTATTTATAATAATGCCCGTAAAACTGCGTAATCCGCACCATTAAGAAGAAAAGCAGGCTTAATTGGGCTCAAAATGATTCAGGCGTTTTTGACACGGCGAACTGTCCCATTATAGAATATGCAAGCGTCCTTCTCACGGTGGTTGGCGGTTTTTGGGAGCATAGCTCAGCTGGGAGAGCACCTGCCTTACAAGCAGGGGGTCATTGGTTCGAGCCCAATTGTTCCCACCATTAGCCGGAGAAAATTTGGTTTGTGCGATTGCCAAGGTCGAAGCGGTATGGTAGAATAATCGCACGATACGCGGGAGTGACTCAGTGGTAGAGTGCGACCTTGCCAAGGTCGAAGTCGCGGGTTCGAATCCCGTCTTCCGCTCCAATTGGATATCATACCAAAGTTTTCGGCATATAGATATCTATGTGCCGAGATTTATGTCCACGGCGCCATAGCCAAGTGGTAAGGCAAGGGTCTGCAAAACCCTTATGCCCCGGTTCAAATCCGGGTGGCGCCTCCAATCTTCTAGTCGGACTTCTGAAAAGAGGTCCGATGCTTCTTTTTGGGAGACATCCATTTGCCGGAGTGGCGGAACTGGCAGACGCACGGGACTTAAAATCCCGCGGTGGCAACACCGTACCGGTTCGACCCCGGTCTTCGGCACCAAAAAGCCCTTCCTCGGGGCTTTTTGTTTTCACGTAAAGAGTACACACGGGTTGGGTTGTTACAACACAATGTCGATTTCCAGACAATCCCGAATTTTAGATTACGAAAGAATGAACAAAACGAGAACTCTCTGGGATTCGCTTGCGCTTATTTGACTAAAAATATAGCATAATAACATTGCAATCAGATTAAAAGGAAGGCTATATTACATGAAGCAATTTTTGATCAGCGTCGACTCTTCCGCCTGCTTCAGCGATGAGGAACTAAGCGATTACGGGATCCTGATGGTTCGGCTGTCCTATACGCTCGACGGCAATGAGCATGTGGATTTATTTGAAGATGATGCCCAAAAGCAAGCGTTGTATGATGCATTATCCGCAGGAGCAGTGGCGCAGTCTTCAAAAGCCAACCCGGACGCATTTCGGCGCACTTGGGAAAAGCCGCTACGGGAGGGCTTTAACATATTGCACCTTTCCTTATCGTCCAAGGTGAGCGGCTCTTATGACAGCGCCTGTCAAGCCGCGGCGGAGCTTACGGCGGAATATGGCGGTCGGATCGAAGTCATTGACACGCTTACCGGCTGCTTTGCCATCACCGCCATGGCGCTGGAACTGACAAAGATACAGGAGACCGCAACGATAGACGAAGCCATGCATTCTGTGCGGAACAGTCTTGATGAATACAATCTTGTATTTGCGGTCGCGGATATTCAATATCTGCGGCGCGGAGGGCGTGTGAGCCATATTAAGGCGCTGCTGGGCGGGTTACTGCGTCTGAAACCTGTTTTATACATCAATAGTGAAGGACGCATCACGTTTCTTGCTAATGCCCGTGGTATGCGCCAGGCAATTGAGACATTAACTGAAAAAATGAAATCAAGTGCTACGGTTAAAACAATTTTTTCATTTCTTGCCCACGGAGGCGATGAAGAATCGGCACGGCGTCTTCAGGACAGAATCAAGGAAGCCATCCCCGCGGTACGCGAATTCCGTCTGGATTACCTGACCCCCGTTCTTGGCCTGCACGCTGGTCCCGGTGCGCTGGTGCTATGTTTCCGGGGAGCGCCGCGTGATCACGTGGTGGACGGCGGGGTTGTAAAAGAGCTGCTCGAAAAGCTCCACCACATCAAACAGTAACCGGTGTCGTTTAGGCCGCGGATAAAGCTTCCGCGGCTTTTTGTTGAAATGCGCCGCTCCAGCACGTATAATATGCCTGACGAATGACTTGAATCATGAAAGGCGCACCTGACTTTGCACGAAGAACTGAAAGCTTATATCGCCCAAAACGGGCTCACTTACTATATTGAGACTTATGGCTGCCAGATGAACGCGCACGAAAGCGAGAAAGCGGCCGGCGTGCTGGATGCGCTGGGTTTTTTGGCTGTGCAGCAAAAAAACGAAGCCGATCTGATACTTTATAATACCTGCTGCGTGCGGGAACACGCCGAAGCACGGCTCTCCGGCAACGTCGGCGCACTCAAGGAACGCAAACAGGAACGGCCCGGAGCACTTATCGCAGTGTGGGGTTGCATGATGCAGCAGCCTGGTGCCGCGCAGAAGCTTGCGGCACGTTTTCCATTTGTGGATATCGTATTCGGCACGAATCAGCTTCATCATCTGGAGGACATGCTGGCCTCCGTCCTGCTGGACGGCAAACGCGTCACTATGGCCGAACCGGATGATACGATTGTGGAAGGTATGCCCGTAAAGCGCAGCGGTGCATCGGCATTTGTCAATATTATTTATGGCTGCAACAACTATTGCACCTACTGCATTGTTCCGTATGTACGCGGACGGGAACGCAGCCGCAGTTCGGATGAAATACTGAAAGAAATTACCGCTCTCTGCAGAGACGGAGTGACCGAAGTGACGCTGCTGGGGCAGAACGTAAACTCGTATGGAAAAGATACGGATGAGGAGATTCGCTTTCCGGAGTTGATCCGCCGCATTGACCGGGAAACCGGCATTCAGCGGCTGCGGTTTATGACGTCGCATCCGAAGGATCTTACCGACGACCTGATAGACTGTTTCGGAAGTGTGAGGTGTCTCTGTGAGCACATTCATCTGCCTGTACAGTCTGGCAGCAGCCGCATACTCGCCGCCATGAATCGGCGCTATACCCGTGAGCACTATTTAGGGCTCGTGGACAAGCTGCGCGCGCGTATTCCGGAAATCGCGATAACCACTGATTTTATTGTTGGCTTTCCCGGCGAAACCGAGCAGGACTTTTCCGAAACGCTTTCCCTCGTTCAGGAGGTACGCTTTGACGCCGCGTACACGTTTGCTTACTCCAAACGCACGCTTACAAAAGCCGCGTCCATGCTCGAACAAATAAGTCGTGCGGAAAAATCCGAAAGGCTTGCGCGTCTCAACGCACTCATACAACAGTGTGTAAGGGAGAGCAGCAACCGTTATGTTGGCAAAACGGTAGAGGTATTGGCGGAAAACATCAGCCGCATGAATGCTGATGAGCTTAGCGGGCGTACGCGCAGTTCCAAAATGGTGAGCTTCCCGGGTGCTAAAGATATAATTGGTGAGTATTTGCGTGTGAGCATCGATCGAGCTTCGAATCACACACTCCATGGCATCATAACAGCTTCAGAATAAGGGGGAGCGGCATGAAAATAGACAACAGCGCATATTACAGGCGTCAAAGCAGGAGCGTCATTAAGCGCGTTCTTTTTGCGCTGATCATCCTCACGGTGGCAGCGATTGCGTATCTGATCATCGACAGGAACATCGCAATCAGGACCATGGCAAGCCTTGTGGAATCGGATTACTCGGAAAAGACGATCTCCTTTATCCAGGATTCCACTGTACAGCACGCGGGTTATGCGCTGAATGAACGGCAGGAAGAAACGCTGGGAACGTATGAATATGTCACCCCGCTTGGTTTCTCGATCGTCAGCCAATCCGAGAAGTGGACGGGGGAAAAGCTTGTAGAGATCTACGATGAGCTGCTAAAAAACAAGCACGGCGACGAAATCATGTACGTTTCCAAAATCATGATCTATCCCGGGCCGTCGGATTTAGGTCTTACCGACAGCAATGTGGCGGGCACTCATTCTCAGCAGCAGAGCGTATACAGGGTATTCTTTGATATCCCGTCCATTCTGCCGCAGACGATGGAATACTCCTTCAAATCGAACCTCAGCGTCATCGAGCTTTACAATATGGACGAGTATGACGACATCTCTGAGGCCGCACAGACCATATCGCATGAATACGGTCATCATTATACGATGTTCTATTTTCTTCAGAGCGATGACGAAGCGAAACTTTCGGAATATTACCTCCTGCGCGGCTTCGGTTCTTACGATAAGCCGGTTTTTTTCAGCACAGTCGATGAATATTACGCGAATCACGAGTGGAGCATCTATGAAATTGCGGCTGAGGATTATATGCAGCTCATGGGCAGCGATACCGGCAAGCGAACCGAAGAGTATCTGGATGTCTACGACCTGGCTACCGAATACGCGGGCGACACCTATTCGCGCAAATATGATGATGGCATCCTCAACGTGTATCCGCAGGAAAATATCTACATTCCGCTTGCGGATGAAATTGGAGGTTTACGCGAGTATTTCTACTCTTTCATAGGCCTGTCTGACGACCTGACGCCTTTGGAACCTGCAGTTTTTAATCTGTCCATGGAGAAGAAAACCAGTCCGGGTTCTTCGTATTATGAAATCACTTGGGACAGAACCAGCACAGACCCTAACGCACTGTACACGCTCGTGTGTTACAATATGGACGGAACGTTGCACATCGCGATTCGTACAGTGGCCGGCAATGAGACGCCTGTTGCGCGCGTAGGTAAATATATGGTGTACACCGATGGCCATTACGAAGGCTTCGAAAGCGACGTTACCAAGGAGGACCGATATTTTCGATTATATCTGATACTGCCCGATGGGCGCATGCAATCCTCAGAACTTTTTTACGCGGACTTTTAACGGCTGATTCTTACGATTGCGCAGTATTGTAACCACAACAAGCGCGGCGATTAAGGCACCTGCCGCAACGGAACACCACAGCAGCCATTGCTCATCGCGATGCTGCTGTTCTTCTAGTGCAGCATAGTACTCCTGATTTTCGCTGTTCGAAGTGCTGGTTTCTACAGAAATTTGTCTGGCTTCACCGTACTTCAGTGTCCACATACACACACCATCCTGAACGCTGTCGGCGTTCGTGGCGGTTATCTCACCGGGCAGCGCTACGCAAAGTGTATAACTCCCTTCATCCGCATCGTCCTTCAGCGCATCAATTTCGCCCTGGGGAATGTTCTGCACCTCGCTCTGCCGGATCACATTTTCCAGTGAGGCGGTAGCCTGCAGGGAGTACTTATCGGAATCGAACGATGGAGTGTATACGAAACTGGCATTCTGCAGCAGCGATTTCTGATCCTGCAGCAGTTCTGAAAATGCCTGCACGGCGGCTTCGGCAGAGTCATAGGTGTCATGTTTGGTGCCGTTCAGCGAGAAAGCGCCGTCTGTTCCATCCAGTTGTACATCAAAACCCATGTCGCTCCAATACTGGCTGATTGCGTTTGAGTATTGTATAGCGTCCGCGTCTCCGGGCTGCAGCTCAATCAAGTAATCCACGGTAACGGAATAATCGTTACCCAGTTTATAGGAAACCTGCGCAGTCGCGCAGGCGGAAAGCAGCAGTACGGGCACAAGCAGCAGCGCGAAAAGGCATTTCTTCATAATATCCTCCGGACACATTTGAAAAAATTATAGCCTACATCCGGCCTTTTTTCAACAACAGCCCTGTTTTATGCTATAATAATTGAGAACAGAGTGGGGGTAAAACGGGAATGCAGCAATTGACGCCGATGATGCAGCAATATATTGAGCTTAAAGAAAAATACAAAGATTGTCTGCTGATGTACCGGCTGGGCGATTTTTATGAGATGTTTTTTGAGGACGCTTTGGTGGCCTCGCGGGAACTGGAAATCGTGCTTACCGGAAGGGACTGCGGGCTGGAACAGCGCGCGCCGATGTGCGGTGTTCCTCATCACGCGCTTCAGGGCTATCTGGACAAGCTGGTCAAAAAGGGCTATAAAGTGGCCATCTGCGAGCAGCTTTCTGACCCGGCGCTTTCCAAAGGCCTCGTAGAGCGCGATGTCATCCGTGTCGTAACACCCGGCACGGTAACGGAGGGCAGCAGCCTCAGCGAAAACGACAACAATTACATACTCGCGCTGTTCTCGCAGGGCGATCACATCGGCATCTCCTACTGCGATGTGTCCACGGGCGCGTTCTCTGTTGCGGAGTGTACCGCTGATGAAGCGCTCGCCGGGCTCTACAGCGAGATTTCCCGCGTACAGCCCAGCGAAATCATTTATTCAGCGCAGGATAAGCCTCTGCTGGACAGGCTTTCGATATGGCTCAAGGAGCTGAGCGTATATACCAGCGAGTACCCTGCATTCGCATTTGAGCGCGCACTTGCGCTCGAAACGCTGCGGGATCACTTTAAGCTTGCGGGTCTTTCGGGCTTCGGCGTAGACGAGAGCGGTCCTGCTGTCTGCGCCGCGGGCGCGCTGCTGGATTATCTCAAGGAAACACAGAAAAACACGTTATCACACATCAACGCGATCCGCACAAGCAGCCAGAGCGAGTATATGGCGCTGGACATGTTTACGCGAAGCAATCTGGAACTGACCAAAACGCTGCGCGAAGGCAAGGTTCGCGGCTCCCTTTTTGGCGTCCTAGACTATACCAAAACAGCGATGGGAGCCCGGCTGCTAAAACGCAGCATCGGCGAACCGCTGCAGAGCATCCGCGAAATTGATAATCGGCTAGATGCCGTACAGGAGCTTAAGGACTCCCCGCCGTTGCTGGACAGCGTCGCCGCCGCCCTCGATGGCGTGTTCGATCTGGAGCGGCTGATCTCCCGCATCGCGTATTCCACGCTGGACGCGCGGGGCTGTCTGGCCATCCGGCGTTCGCTGGCCATGCTTCCGGAACTGAAAAACGCGCTGAGCGGGTGCGTATCTCCGCTTATCACGCAACTCCGAGATGGGCTGGATTGCATGGAAGACATTCAGGATCTGCTGGACGTTTCGATAGACGAAAACGCGCCCGCGGGTATCACGGAGGGCGGCTTTATCAAGCAGGGGTATGAGGCGCAGATTGATGAACTTAAATCCGCCTCTAAGGAAGGCATGGAATGGATCGCTTCCCTGGAGGCCTCGGAGCGCGCCTCCACCGGAATCAAGAACCTGAAAATCGGGTATAACAAGGTTTTTGGGTACTACATAGAAGTTACGAAATCATACATGGAGCTTGTACCGTATCGTTATCTCCGCAAACAGACGTTGGCCAACTGCGAAAGATTTGTAACGCCTGAGCTCAAGGAAATGGAAGAAAAGCTGCTGGGCGCGGAGGAGAAGTGCGTCGCGCTTGAATATGAATGCTTCATCCGGATCCGCGGCCGTCTGGCAGAGAATATCACACGCTTTCAGAGCGCCGCGCGTACCGTTGCGATGCTGGATATGCTGCGAAGCTTTGCTGCCGCCGCGTTTGAGCACCGATACGTGAGGCCTTCCATGGTACAGAACGGCAGCATTCATATCACAGGCGGACGCCATCCGGTAATTGAAACCTTCGTCAAGCAGTCCTTTGTCAGGAATGATACGCTGCTTGATGACGATGAGCGCATCATGATACTGACTGGCCCCAACATGGCCGGAAAATCAACTTACATGCGTCAGGTTGCGCTGATTGTATTGATGGCGCATATGGGCAGCTTTGTGCCCGCCGACAGCGCGCAAATCTGCATCGTAGATAAGATCTTCACGCGTGTAGGCGCCTCGGACAATCTGGCTTCCGGGCAGAGCACGTTCATGGTGGAGATGATTGAGGTGGCCAACATACTTCATAATGCCACACCGCGCAGCCTGCTGATACTCGATGAAATCGGCCGGGGAACCAGCACGCTGGACGGGTTGTCCATCGCGTGGTCCGTCGTGGAGCACATCAGCCATCAAATACAGGCCAAGACGCTTTTCGCGACTCACTTCCATGAGCTTTCGGAACTGGAGGGTGTGGTGCCGGGTGTCTCCAACTACTCCGTTACCGTGAAGGAGATGGATGACACCGTAATATTCCTGCACAAGATCGTACGCGGCGGCACCGACCGGAGCTTTGGTATCGAGGTTGCCAAGCTGGCGGGCGTACCCGCTGACGTCACCGACCGGGCCAAGGAAGTGATGCGCGCGCTGACGGAAAACGACGACAGCATACTGGGCAAGCGCAGCCGCGATGCAAAGCCCCTGCAGCGCGATGAGCTGCTGAATATACTGGAGGACGTGAATCTCGATAACATTACACCGCTTGATTCGCTGAAGCTGCTCAGCGAGATCAAGCACAGATTATAGGGAGGCCGCATGGGGGAGATCCGCAGGCTTGAAAAAACCGTATATGATAAGATAGCCGCCGGCGAAGTGGTAGAGCGTCCCGTCAGCGTCATCAAGGAGCTCGTCGAAAACGCGATTGACGCGGACGCCAGCGCCATCAGCATCACCATATCCGGCGGCGGCGTTCGCAGCATGGTGGTTACCGATAACGGCAGCGGCATTCGCGCCGAGGATGTTGCCCTTGCGTTCGAGAAGCACGCGACGAGCAAGATATCCACCATCCACGATCTTGATCGTATTCATACGCAGGGCTTCCGTGGCGAAGCGCTTTCCAGCATTGCGGCGGTATCCATTGCGGAGATGAAGACAAAGCGCCGCGACGAGGACGTCGGCACCCGTATCCGCATATCGGGCGGTCAGCCGGGAGAAGCCGCGGCCGTGGGTATACCGGATGGCACCACGGTAACGGTATCGAATCTTTTCTTCAATGTGCCCGCGCGACTGAAGTTTCTGAAGAGCGAATCGCAGGAAGCCGCCTTGATATCAGACCTGGTTTCTCGGTATATACTCTGTTACCCGGAGATATCGTTCCATTACATATCCCAGGATAAGGCGGTCTATCACAGTTCCGGAGACGGCAACCTGCGCCATGCGGTATATAGCGTATACGGCGATGTGCTGGACTCGCTGTGCGAAGTGACCGCAAACGTCAATGACATCCGTGTCAGCGGGCTTGTTTCCCGTCCCGGTACAAGCATGAAATCGGGGCGCATCGGTTCTGTGTTCGTCAACCGCCGGTATGTGCGCAACGTATCCTTCGCGGCCACCGTGCGAAGCGCCTATGGCGAAACCGTCGTCAAGGGTGAAACACCCTTCTATGTGCTCTTTATTGACATGCCTTCCTCGTCGGTGGACGTCAACGTACATCCCAACAAGCTGCAGGTGCGCTTCCGCGATGCCGCCGCGGTAGAATATGTCATGAAAGAGGCCATCTCGCAGGCATCCGCCGAGGTGCGCGGGGAAGTCCGCCTTCCCAGCGAAACGCAGCCGCTGCCCCAGCGTACGCGCGTTGCGATGGAAAGCAGCCCGGAGATCATACAGACGCAGCTGTTTTCCGGTTTTAAGCCTGCGGTGATGCGAGAAACCGAGGCAATCTCCGTTCCGTCCGATCCATTATATTCCCATAGCAACACGCAGACGGATACCGCAACCGCCGAACAGGTTACGGATGATGCCGCGCCTGAAGCAAGCAGCGCGCCTGAAGCCACCGTCTATGATACACCTTCGGCCACGATCGCACCGCCTGCCGGATACCGGCTCATCGGGAGCTTTGCGGACACGTACATCCTGGTGGAACAGGGAGAAAACCTGCTCATCATAGACCAGCACGCGGCCCATGAGCGCCTGCTCTACGAGCGTTTTAAAAACGGCACAGTACCCCTGTCCCAGCCGCTGCTGATGCCCCGGGTACTTTCTGTATCTCACGAGCAGATGAATCTCATCGAGAATGAAGGCGAGCTGCTCGCGTCTCTGGGATTTGATATCGAGCCATTCGGTGCGCTGCAGCTGAAGGTAAGCGCCGTTCCTTCGGTGGCTTTCGGCACAAGTGTAGAAGAACTTGTCGGAGAGGCCCTTGATGAAGCGCGCAAGGGTGGCGGAGACGTGTTGATGCGCCGAGACAGCATCATCCGTGCGGCGTGCCGCAGCGCAGTCAAGGCGGGAGATAAGCTGTCCGATGCCGAACTGCGCAGCATCGTCGAAAACTTCCTTGCTACCAATGTGATGCCTACCTGTCCGCACGGGCGTCCGGTAATCTCTGTTCTCAGCAAAAAATCCGTTGAGAAAAGCTTCAAGCGCATTGTATGAGAAGGTTCATCGTAATAGCAGGCCCTACGGCCTCGGGCAAAACGCGCACGGCAGTCTATATTGCGAAGCAGCTTGGCAGCGAGATCATTTCCGCGGACAGTATGCAAATCTACCGCGGGCTTGATATCGGCACCGCCAAAGCAACGCACGATGAGACGGGCGGCGTACGCCATCACATGATTGATATCGTCGACCCCGACGAAGACTATACCGCCGCTGATTTTCAGCGGGACGCGTTTGCGCAGATCGACAATCTCAATGTATGCGGCGTAACTCCCATCGTTGCGGGCGGCACAGGGCTGTACATTCATTCGCTCGTCTACGACATCCGCTTCAGTGGTTCCGCAGGGAATCCGGAGCTTCGACAAAAGCTGACACAACTCGCTGATGACAAGGGTTTGGCAACACTGTATAATATGCTCAGCGAGAGGGATCCGGCATACGCAGCCATCATCTCACCCTCCGACAGAAAGCGCGTCATCCGGAGGCTTGAAATTCTGGAAACCTCCGGTCAGGAAGCGTACGAGTTTCAAAAGCCGCGCGATGATATCGATGTGGCGATGGTGGGTCTCACCATGCCTCGGGAAATGCTCTATCGCCGGATTGAAGCCCGCGTGGATGAAATGGTAGAATCCGGTCTTGTTGAAGAAGCGCGCATGCTATATAATCAATTTGGACAAGCCAGGGCGCTTCAGGCAATCGGCTATAAGGAATTCGCGGATTACTTTACCGGCAATGGCACACTGGATGAAGCGATCAGGCGCATCAAACAGAACACGAGGAGGTATGCCAAGCGACAGCTCACATGGTTCAGACGCGACGGCCGCATTCGCTGGTATGATGTTTCGCAGTATCCATGTATAGAAGATATGTGCCAAGATATAATGAGTGATATCACGCGAAAGGGGTTTTAGTATGCAGAAACCAGTTATTATTTTACAGGATGTTTTTCTGAATCAGGTACGCAAAGAGAGGGTACCCGTTACCATTCATTTGACAAACGGATATCAAATTAAGGGTATCGTCAAGGGCTTCGATAACTTTACCATAATACTCGACAGCGATGGAAAGCAGCTTATGATCTATAAGCATGCCGTTTCCACCATATCGCCCGCCAAGACCGTGTTCTTTACATTCTCTGACAAGCAGAAGGAAACAACCGAGGAATCATGACGATTTTAAATCAATTGGGCATCAGCGGCGGCGTCCAGACCTTCGTAAAGGAGGCGGAGTCGCTGCTTTTAGGTGCGTTTAAAGCCGCCGAAGAAATTGCAGAATTTAACCAATATAAAGCGGCACACGCTTTTCGTGAGGAAAACATATCCGCTCGCCATTTCGCGGGCACTACAGGCTATGGTTACTCGGACGAGGGCCGAGATGCGCTGTCGCGGCTGTTTGCGCGCATCGTGGGGGCACAGAAGGCCATTCTAAGCCCGCATATCGCGTCGGGCACACACGCCATCTCGCTTGCGCTTTACGCGGTGCTGCGGCCCCATGATACACTCGTCAGTGCTACGGGGCGCCCCTACGATACCCTGAATCACGTGATTGGGAAATCGGCGGGGGAGGGAACCGGTTCGCTTGCAGATCTGCTGGTGAAATATCGGCAGGTAGAGTTGACGCCGGAGGGCAATATCGATGAGGAAGCCGTAATGCGCACGCTCTCTCAATGCGAATGCCCAAAGGCGGTATTTGTGCAGCGTTCTCGCGGCTACGCCTGGCGCAGGGCGATTTCGGCGGGGGAGATCGGCGCTTTTGCGGAGCGTGTGAAAGCGCGTTTTCCCAAAACGGTTGTGATAGTGGATAACTGTTATGGGGAGTTCTGCGAAACTCAGGAACCCACGGACAGCGGCGCAGACCTCATCGCGGGCTCGATGATCAAAAACCCCGGCGGCGGCATCGCGCCCACAGGCGGCTACATCGCCGGGCGCGGAGATCTGGTAGCGTTGGCCGAAAACCGGCTTACGTGTCCCGGACTCGGCGCGGAGGTGGGCTCCTACGAGGCTTCCTATCGCGGCTTTTTTCAGGGACTTTTTCTGGCCCCGCACGTAGTATGCGAAGCGATTAAAGGAAGCATGCTTTCCGCGAAGGCGTTTGAGATGCTGGGATATGACGTCTACCCCGCGTCGGATGCTCCGCGTTTTGATATTACACAGTCCATCCGGCTGAACGATGAAAAGCTGCTGCTTGCGTACACAAGGGGCATACAGAAAGCCGCCCCGGTGGACAGCCGTGCGATCCCGGAGCCGTGGGATATGCCGGGGTACGACGATCCTATCGTGATGGCGGCAGGTACTTTTGTACAGGGAGCATCTATAGAGCTTTCGGCTGATGCGCCGGTGAAACCGCCTTACATCGTTTATGCCCAGGGTGGACTGACGTATGCTCACATGAAGCTGGGCCTGATGATGGCACTCTCTGAAATGGGGTTGTGCGCCGATTAACGGAACATGCGCAGCACGCCGATAACCTTACCCAGCACGTCCACGTTCTCGGCATAAATCGGCATATAGTTGTCGTTTTCAGGCTGAAGCCGCACGCGGCCTTCCTCGATAAAAAAGCGCTTCACCGTCGCTTCGTCTTCCAGCAGCGCAACGACGATGTCTCCGTTTTGGGCGTAATCCTGACGCTGTGCAATGATCCTGTCGCGGTTATATATTCCGGCGTTCATCATGCTGTCGCCCTGCACGTTTAATATAAACACGTCATCCGACCCTAACAGCGAGTACGGCAGCGATATATATTCTTCAATGTTCTCCACCGCGGTAATGGGAATACCGGCAGCAACCTTGCCGACGATAGGAACGGACACAAATCGTTCATCCGCCGGACGGTCACCCAGCACCATGATGGTACGCGGCTTAGCCGGATCGCGGGAAATGTAGCCTTTCTTTTCCAATTTGGTCAGATGTGCGTGCGCGGTAGACGTAGACTTGAGATCAAGCGCCGAGCAGATATCCCGTACGCAGGGCGCATAGCCATTCGTGTGGATATACGTTCTCAGATACTCCAGTACTTCGCGCTGCCGTCTGGTTAAATCATCCATCATGCTCACCTCCACAGCATCATATCAAAAGGGAATGCATATGTCAATTAAAATCAAACAAATGTTCTTATTTTTGAGGTTCTGTAGGCTCCTTAAGGGTAACTGCCTTTGCGGCGAGCTTTCGCCGCTGCTCATCCATTGCGGCATAGTGTTTGCGCGTCGTATTAACATCCTTATGGCCCAACACATCCGCTACAAGGTAAATGTCTCCTGTCTGCTGATACAGCATTGTACCATAGGTACTGCGCAGCTTATGTGGAGAAATATGCTTCAGCGGCACAGACACCTGTGCATATTTCTCTACAAGCATCTGCACCGCACGAACGCTCATCCGCTTCTTTTGCAGCGAGAGGAACATGGGGGAGGCCTCGTTGTAGTTTGCAGCGGTTTTTCGTTGCTCCAGATAAATATTCAGCGCTTCCTTTGCTTCCTCGCCGAAGAAAAGCAACGCCTCGTTGCCGCCTTTGCGCAATACGCGGAATGCGTTATTTTTAAAATCAAAATCAGATACGTCTAATGCACAGAGCTCGCTGATCCGAATGCCGGTGGTCAGAAACAGCGTCAGTATGGCCGAATCGCGTATGCGTGTTTTCAGATTGTACGCTGTCTGGCGTTCGGATAAGCCAGCGCCTGTATCGGCAACATGCAACAAAGCGTTCGCTTCGTCCGCGTCAAGGCGCAGAATGGGCTTTTCGTGCAGCTTAGGTGTTTCTAGCCGCGCAGTAATGTTTTGATGAATTACTTCTTTTTTATAGTAATATTTATACAGCGAACGGAGAGCGCAAAGCTTCCGCGCAATCCCTTTTTCACCGTTTTCCATGATGGTATCATCATCTTTATAGTAAAACCTCAGATAGTCAACAAACAGTTCAAAATCAGCCATGGAGAGGCCTTCCAAGTCTTTCGCCTGCCAGAGCATCGGCTTAAGGCCGCGCTCGTTCTCCAGAAATAAAAAAAACAGCCGCAAATCATACGCATAGTTGATACGAGTAAGCAATGAAGTACGCGGTTCAATTGCACGAAAGAAATCCAGACAAAACGGCGGAAGCGTCTTCAGAACAACACGCAGCTTTTCCGTTTTCTGAATGGTCAGTTCAAGCTTACTCTGTTTGGACATTCTTTAACCTCGACCTTTTATAGGTTCAACAATAGCACAAGCATCCCAAATAATCAACAACTATGCGCAAAACATGAATTTTACGCATAGTTTAACATCGCCTCTTTTACGCTCTTCATCCCTCCTGAACAGCTTCTCCCGCTGCCCTTTGTTTCCGATTGTCGAGTATCTGCTGCCGCGCGAGCTTATCACAGAGGTTGTTAAGCTCGTCGTTCGCATGACCCTTTACTTTTTTCCATACGACATGATGCGAGCCCGCGGCATTCAAAAGCTGTTTCCAGAGGTCTACATTTTCCACGGGATCTTTTGACGCAGTGCGCCAGCCGTTTTGCTGCCATCGGTCCAGCCAGCGCTGCGTGAACGCATTGTGAATATATGCACTGTCCGTATGCAATTCCACTTCACAGGACTCTTTGAGCGCTTCGAGTGCCTTGATAGCCGCCATCAGTTCCATGCGGTTGTTGGTGGTATCGGCTTCAAAGCCGGAAAGCTCTTTCTGGGCGCTCTTATACCGCAGCACGGCTGCCCAGCCTCCCGGCCCCGGATTTTTTGAACATGCGCCGTCGGTGTAAATGATTACTTGCTTCATCTATTTCCCCATCGCCGCGGATTTTTTTGCGCATACTTCCACCGCTTCGATAACCGCCCCGCGAAGCCCGCTTTGCTCCAGAGATTTTACCGCTTCAATGGTGGTACCGCCCGGGGAGCATACGGCATCCTTCAGCGCCCCCGGATGCGTTCCCGTTTCCATAATCATCTTTGCTGCGCCCAGCACCGTCTGCGCAGCCAGCGTCTGCGCCTGAGCGCGCGGCAGGCCGCAGAGCACGCCGCCGTCAGCCAGCGCTTCGATGAACATAAAAACGTAAGCGGGGCCGCTTCCCGATACGGCCGTTACCGCATCCATCTGCTTGCACTGCGCAAACGATACTTTCCCCATCGTACCGAAAAGCTTCTTGGCAAAGGTCATTTCATGCTCTGTAAAGCTGCTGGGCGTCTCAAACACGCTCATACCCTCCCCCACCATCAGCGGCGTATTGGGCATCACACGAAGCACCCTTTTGTGATTACCATATAATTCCTTAATATGCTCTCCGCTCCACCCCGCAGCGATGGAAACCATCGGCAGCTCAACATGGGTCAGCGCCTTGAGCACATCGCCAAGGATATTGGGTTTCACAGCGGCAAGCAGCATGCTGCTCGCTGCACACAGCGCTTCCAGCGAAGAAACGCCATGGACGCCCAGCTCGTCTTGCAGCGCCTTCACCTTGTCCGCGTCGACGTCGTATACAATCACATGGTTCGGAGCCAGTGCGTCATTCTCCACCGCGCCGCGAATAATTGCACCGGCCATATTCCCTGCGCCGATAAAACCCAGCTTAGTTTCACTCATTTAAAAACCTCCTGCTATTGACGGAAAGCTACAAATTGTTTTATAATAACTGCTGTCCCCATTGAAGGGGAGTGGCTCAATGGTAGAGCATCGGTCTCCAAAACCGAGGGTTGCGTGTTCGAGTCGCGTCTCCCCTGCCAAAGGATGTGTCATCCATATGTACACATCTCAGGGATTGTCCTCCGAAAGCTCCACCTTTCGGAGACCCCAAAGGCGTCTGCTTTCAGCGGGCGCCTTTTTCATAGCTCAGATTACACGCGCACTTCGCCTTTTGCACCCAATCTGGATGCGTACGCCGACAGCACCGGGGTTACGCACGCTTCGATGAAATGCTCCGTCTGTATCTCAGCGCAGCCCGTGAACTTAACAGGTTCCATCAGTGCGTCAATCTCCTCGGGAGTCATACGAAATGACTCATCCGATTTAATTCGATCAAGCAGATCGTTGCTCTCCCCCATCATTTTTACCCGTTTGGCGGCTTCCATCGAGTACCGGCGGATGCGCTCATGCAGTTCCTGACGATCGCCGCCGCGTTTGACGGCTTCCATCAATATGGTCTCCGTGGCCATAAACGGCAGCTCCGTTTCAATGCGGCGGCGAATGCCATTTTCGTATACCACCAGCCCGGAGGAAACGTTCAGGCATAGGTTCAATATCGCGTCCACGGCGAGGAATCCCTGCGGCAGCACAATGCGCCGATTGGCGGAATCGTCGAGGGTACGTTCAAACCACTGCGTAGAGGCCGTTACAGCCGCATTCACGGGCAAGGAAATCACATAGCGGCACAGTGAACCGATGCGTTCGCTGCGCATGGGATTGCGTTTGTAGGCCATCGCGGAGGACCCGATTTGCTCCGTTTCAAAGGGTTCTTCAACCTCTTTGAGATTTTGCAACAAACGGAGATCGTTGCTGAACTTGTAGGCGCTCTGTGCTATCAATGCCAGCACGTTGAGTATGATGGTATCCAACTTACGCGGATAGGTCTGTCCTGTCACCGCGAAGGCGGACTCAAATCCCAATCGCCGGCATACAGCTTCGTCAAGCGCACGGACTTTTTCGGCGTCCCCGTCAAACAGCGACAGAAAGCTTGCACCCGTACCGGTAGCGCCACGAATTCCGCGCAGCTTGAACCCTTTGAGTATAGACTGAAGCTGCTCCAAATCGGCCAAAAAATCCTGTATCCACAGCGTAGCGCGCTTGCCTACCGTGGTAAGCTGTGCGGGCTGATAATGGGTAAAGCCCATCGTCGGCAGACCTTTATACTGCATCGCAAAGCGGGAAAGGCTGTCAACCACGTTGACGAGCATCGTTTCGACGAGCTTTAGCGCTTCATAAAACGAAATGAGATCCGCATTGTCTCCCACATCGCAGCTTGTTGCGCCGAGGTGAATGATCGGTCTGGCCTTAGGACATTGTTCGCCATAGGCATAGACGTGCGCCATCACATCGTGGCGTACGATCTTCTCCCGTTCCGCGGCCACATCAAAATTGACGTCATCCTGAAAACGAATTAATTCTGCGATCTGTTCGTCCGCGATGGGCAGTCCCAGCTCCTGTTCGCTTTGCGCCAGCGCCACCCAAATTCTGCGCCACGTGCGGAACTTGAACGCGTCTGAGAAAAGGCGGGCCATGCCGTGTGAGGCGTATCGGGTGATCAACGGGTTTTCATAGGTATCATTCATATGCATTCATCCGTATCGTATTTTAGAAATTGTAATATATATCGGGCGAAATTGCCATAGCAAATTTTCTCGGCCAGCGTACGGGAATACCCGCGGCGCAGCAGTGCTTCCGGTATTCGCTGAAAATCCGCTGCGGTTTCCAGCCCTGCCGGCACAGAGGATATTCCGCAAAAGTCGGAGCCGAGCCCGACAGTATCCTCTCCGCCAAAACGCAGCAGCGCTTCCAAATGCCGCATGATGTCCTCCACAGAGGCCTTTCCCTCCGCGAGAAACTCCGGAAAGAAATTCAGCCCGATGTAACCTTTTCGCTCGGCAATCGCTTCCACCTGGTTCTTTTTAAGATTGCGCGGGTTTGCGTGCAGCTCCCACACGCAAGAATGGGACGCACAGGGAGCTTCCTCAAAGGCGTCCAGCGCCTCCCAGAAGCCCTGCTCGTTGAGATGCGATACATCCAACGCCATATGAAGCGAATTCATCAGTTTCAGCGCTTCTAAGCCCCGTCTCTTCAGACCGCCTTCGCTGAGACATCCGCTGCCGAACGCATTCTCGAAATTCCATGTCAGGCTGAGCATGCGGGCACCATCGCTGTAAAACTCTCCGATGAATTCTGTACGGCAGCCCATACTCTCACCGCTTTCCACTGAAAGCACGACACCGATGCCCGGCGCATCCAGATCCTCCGGATGGGTGCAAAGGTGAACTTCTTCAGGATGATCGTTCAGCATCTGGCGCAGTGCGGCCACCTGCTTTCGGCTGCATTCTACCGGAGCCGGATCTTCAGCCGGGGTCCATATGGCAAGGTTTTGCAACGCCACGCCGCCCTGCAGAAGTCTCTCTACCCCGCCCTGATCATATACGTGTCCGCTTTCAGCGCCAAGCACGCTGTATCCGAGGTAATCCGAATGCGAATCCGCAATGCGCATAGGCCCCGTCCTTTCAACCAATGACCATCAGAGAAAAAAAGAAAGAGCCGGGTTGTCCGGCTCCTTCCTATTTTGCAAATTCGATTGAGCGAGTCTCCCGGATAACATTGACCTTGATCTGTCCGGGATAATCCAAATCCTTTTCAATCTTTTTCACAATATCCTTTGCCATCAGATGCATTCCTGCATCGTCCACGTCCTCGGGTTTGACCAAAATGCGGACTTCACGTCCTGCCTGTATGGCGTAGCATTTTTCAACTCCCGCAAACGAGTTTGCGATTTCCTCCAAAGCTTCCAGACGTTTGATATAGTTTTCCAGAGTTTCACGACGCGCGCCCGGCCTTGCAGCCGATATTGCGTCGGCAGACTGTACAAGCACCGCTTCCACAGTTTCCGCTTCGATATCGCCGTGATGCGCCTGTATACAGTGTATCACGTCGTTGCTTTCACGGTATTTTCTCGCGAGATCGGCACCTATCTGGATATGCGGGCCTTCCACCTCGTGGTCGACCGCCTTGCCGATATCATGGAGCAACCCCCCGCGCTTGGCCAGCTTGACATTCGCGCCCAGCTCCGCCGCCATTACCGCCGCCAGATGTGCCACCTCAAGCGAATGCTTGAGCACATTCTGACCGTAGCTTGTGCGGTACTTGAGCCGTCCAAGCAGCTTGATGATCTCGGGATGCAGATTATGTATGCCGGCTTCAAAAGCCGCCTGCTCTCCTGCATCGTGGATCTCTTTGTCTACTTCTTTGCGCGCCTTCTTGACCATCTCTTCGATGCGGGCCGGATGAATTCTGCCGTCGATGATGAGCTTTTCCAAAGCGATTCGCGCGACTTCCCGGCGTATCGGGTCAAAACCGGACAGTATCACTGCTTCCGGTGTATCGTCGATAATGAGGTCAATGCCGGTTGCGGTTTCCAGTGCACGGATGTTGCGGCCTTCCCTGCCGATGATTCGGCCCTTCATCTCGTCGCTTGGCAGCGCCACTACGGAAACGGTATTCTCCGCTACCTGGTCTGCCGCGTATTTCTGTATCGCGTTGGCAATGATCTCGCGTGACTTTTTGTCCGCTTCCTCTTTGGCCTTCGACTCGATTTCGCGGACATAGACCGCCATATCGCGCCGTGTCTCCTGCTCAACCTTATCCAGCAGAATCTGCTTTGCTTCCTCAGTAGTCAGTCCGGATACCTTTTCGAGCTGTTCAAGCTGTTGTTTTAAGGCCTCGTCGATCTCTTCCTTGCGTTTGGTGATCTCCTTAAGCCGCTTGTTTACCTGCTCGTCCTTGGCTTCCAGGCCAGCCATTTTCTTGTCTACCGTTTCTTCTCGCTGGGCCAGCCTTCTCTCCGTTCTCAGGATCTCATTTCGTCTTTCTTTGCTTTCCTTCTCAAAATCGCTCCTCATGGCGTGGATTTCTTCTTTGGCCTCGAGAATCGTTTCCTTCTTGACGGCCTCCGCTTTCTTCTGAGCGTCGGTCACCAAGCGCTTCACGGATTCCTCGGCACGTCCTACCTTGGCTTCGGCAATCCTCTTGCGGTATAGATATCCCCCAAGGATTCCAACCAAAATGCCGACAACGGGCAGAACGACGTACAGATAACCCACTTGGCTGCTGCACCTCCTCTATTTAATTTTTATGCAGATAATATCCTGTATCTGCGCTGCATTATCAATCATGCGACTAAAAAAGCTGATTGTCTTTAATGCATGGGGCTCCAACAGTACAATCTATAAAAAAAAAGCACAGAAATCCTTATTAGAAACCCCAGTTAATTCTATGATCATCTCATGGGTTTGTCAAGTCATGTTAGGTCGATATCAGGGCTTTCTTGGATTTGTTTTCCTCTTTTATATGAAACGAAAGCCATTACAAAACAGAGCAGAGCAATGATGGGATAATAAAACCGCCATCCTCCCAGCAGCGGCCAAAGCATCGCGATAATGCCATAAAAGATGTACGCTCGTATTTTAGTTCTGCTGAATGCAGAGCGCTTAATACGCTCCATCGAAATAATGGTCTCCTCCATCTCCTGTTTTGCCCTCTCCTCTGCGCTGTCCTCATCAGGCAGCATGCTTTTCTCCTGCGCAATGCGCAATACATCTCTGCCGGATACCAGAATCAGCCCTACGCCCTCCGCAAATTTCTTTGCATCCGCATCGAACTCTGAAAGCGACACCACTGCCGCAGTTTTATCTTCTTTGCACAGCCGGTATGCTTCCACCGTTTTCTGAGCGGTCAGGCTGCCGCTGGGATGATTGTGCAGCACAACCATACGCATACCTTTGCGTTCCGCAAGAAAGCCTCCCTGAATCGCCTCTACGTCGCTGAGACTGCCGAACAGCTTTTCCATGTACCCAACATATTCGTGCAGGTTCATCAGCGTCAGCGTCTCGAGCAGACATTTTTCACGGATACGCTGCAAATCCTTTTTAAAATACTTCTCTGCTTTCCTGTTTCCGTATGCATGCATCGCAATTCCCGCAGCCAGCGTAACGAGTACCGCAACCGGAATAGCCACCGCCAGCGAATGACTCCACTGAAGCATCAGCAAAAACAGCACAATGAGCATTGACACACGAATCAGCAGGAAGTCAATAATACGCGCGATGATTGAGCGGCCTCCGCTCATCTTTTTGCGATAGTATCTTCTTAACCGGGCGTCCATAGCCATACCCCCTCTCCGCTATTATTGTTTCCATATCATCTTTTTGTATACATCCATTTTGTGTACGTCCATCAACTTGCCACTGCTGATGCCGGGGTGATATAATGGCATTATGAAGACTGCAAGGTTGGACGGCGCGGCCGAATTTTCACAGCTGGATTCATTGTGCCTTCAACCCCGGCGAAACCGTGTGGGGCTTCTTGGGGGTACGTTTAATCCGATACACAACGGCCATATTGGAATGGCATACATTGCGCTCTACGAATTTGCGCTGGGCGAGGTCGTTTTTATTCCGCTGGGATTGCCGCCGCACAAGCGAAACGAAGCTATCGCCCCGGCAGAGCACCGCCTTAGCATGCTGCGTCTGGCAACACAGGGTGAGCCAAGGTTTTCCGTGGATACCATTGAACTGAATCGCTCCGGGTTTACCTATACCGTAGATACTCTGGAAGCGCTTTGCATCGCCCATACTCAAACGGAATATTACTATATCATCGGAGCGGACACTCTCTATGAGTTGAAAGGATGGAGACGCTTTGAGCGCGTGATAGAGCTGGTGCGCTTTATTTGTGTGCTTCGCCCGGGCGTGGATGATACAGACGCGCGCATTTACGCGGAAGCGGTTAACGCAAAATATGGTCAGAGGATCAGTCTTGCGCGCGACAGAGGTCCGGATATCTCCTCCACACTGATTCGTGATATGGCAGCGGAGGGACATCTCCCTTCCGGTCTTCTGCCCAAAGCCGTAGCAGAATATATCCGCAAAAACCACATCTATTCGCAAGGGGTATAAATGATAAACGAGGATCGCGCCGCGGAGTACGTGCAATCGCAAATCAATCATAAGAGATTTCTTCATTCCATTGCGACTGCGTCCGAAGCGGAAACCCTTGCTAAAGCGCTTGGCGCGGACAGAAAAAAGGCACGGATGGCAGGGTTGCTGCATGATGTCGGCAAAGGCCACGCCTGTGATGCGGCTCGGTACGGGATTGAACTGGATGCTATCGAGACAATGAACCCGGAACTTGCGCACGGCCGCATTGGTGCAGCCATGGTTAAAGCCGACCTTGGTGTCGATGATGACGAAATACTCTCCGCGATTACCTGTCATACTACGGGTAAAGCCAATATGACGTTGCTTGACAAAATCATATATCTCGCGGATATAATAGAACCGGGGAGAGCATTCGAAGGCGTGGAGCGTGTTCGCGCGCTGGCGCCGCATAACGTCGACGAAGCGATGATCTTTGCTTTGGAAAAGACCATTGCGTTCGTACAGTGCAATGGATTTACGCTACATCCCAAAAGCGTGGAGGCGTATCAATATTTACTCGACAGGAGGAAACAGTAGAGCTTGGAATATCGCGAAGATGTGTTGGAGGCTGCAAAGCAGCTGTTTATGAAAAAGGCGGAGGATGTTCGGATACTGAACGTATCGAACATTACCATCATAGCGGATTACTTTATCATCGCAAGCGGCCGCTCGGATGTCCATGTGAAATCTCTGTGCGAAGAGATCCAGAAGTTTATGTCTGAGCACGGCAAACCCCAGCTGCGGATCGAGGGTTACCGTGAAGGACGGTGGATCGTAATCGACTATGGCGATATACTGGTCCACATTTTCCACAAAAAAGAGCGGGAGTTTTATGACCTGGAACGGCTTTGGGTGGACGGAGATAATTGCAGACAAATTACCGATGATGATTTCCCCAGACCACAGGTCTGATCTGGCATCAAAAAGGAACGGCGGGACAACTCAGCGTTGCCCCGCCATTTTATTGTCTGTCAGGCTAATCCTTCTGCCTCGGTTTTTTGGCATAATCGCTCATGACATCCTTCAGAATTTCTACGGTTTCCTGTGAATCGGCGAGCTCCTGTTTTAACCGGCTGACCTCCGCTTCCAGCGCCATCACTCTTACCGACTCCATATCATCCGGCACCCGCTTAATGGGCTTTACATTGTCCGTATTTTTTTTTTGGCGCGCTCCTTTCCCATCGGAAGCACGACTGTCCATCGGTATCACCTCTTCTTCAAGATATTGATTGTCCAGATACTCATTATACTTGCCGCGTTTCACATAGTGAGTATGCAGCAGCTCATGTGAAATATGACTGTTTGGATGCTCGAGAAAACTTTCGTACAGTTTTTTCACCGAGGGATTTTCATGAGATTTTCGCAGGACTTTGCCTTCATCTTCCTGATAAATCCCCTTCATGCGCTTAATGCGCACGTCAGGATCTTTGGAGCGCGGCTGCCCTCCGCCCATAATGCACCCGTTCGGACAGCCCATAATCTCGATGAAATGATATGGGGACTTCCCTTCCTTAACCTGGTCCATCAATATCTTTGCGCCCGCCAAGCCGGAGGTTACCGCCACCTTGACCACAAAGCCGTCCAGGAATTTGTATTCAGGCAACGGCTTCTCAATTTTGATATCCGCTTCTTTGATTTGCTCCAACCCGACGATGGGTGTGACATGCAGCCCTTCAAAGGGCAGCTCGCGGCCCGTAACGATTTCATATACCGTGCGCAGCGCGGCTTCCATGACGCCGCCCGTTACGCCGAATATGTCCGCCGCACCCGTGGAGAGCCCCAGAGGATTATCGAATTCACGGTCAGGAAGTGCTTCGAAGTCGATACCGGCCTCGCGTATCATCTGGCCCAACTCTCGCGTCGTCAATACCGCATCTACGTTGGGAACACCGTTGTTCTTCATTTCGTGCCGGCCGATTTCAAACTTTTTGGCGGTACACGGCATGACGGATACAACATACATATCCTTCGGGTCCACCTTGATTTCCTCGGCATAGAATGACTTTGCCAGCGCTCCCAGCATCGTATGCGGAGATTTACAGGTCGACAGGTGCTCCAGCAGATCCGGGTAGGTATGCTCAATATACTTTATCCAGCCAGGACTGCACGAGGTGATCATGGGCAATGTTGCCTTTCCGCCCGTCAGCGCCGCCTTCGCTCTGGAAAGAAATTCGGTGCCTTCCTCCATAATCGTGAGATCCGCGGTAAAATCGGTGTCGAACACATCGTCGAAGCCAAGCGTCTTCAGCGCCATCGCCAACCTGCCCGTCACCTGAGAGCCGGGCTCCATTCCAAATTCCTCGCCGATAGCGACACGTATGGCAGGCGCTACCTGTACTACACAGCGCTTGGACTTGTCACTGAGCGCGCTCCACACCCTGTCGATATGGCTGGTGTATCGAAGTGCTCCCACCGGGCATACCACTGTGCATTGCCCGCAGAACACACAGTTCACCGATCCCAGCGGTAATTCCATCGGCGGTGCGATAACGGTTTTGAAGCCGCGATGCTGGGCATTCAGTACGCCGGTGCCCTGTATCTGGTTGCATACGGTCACACAGCGCCTGCAAAGAACGCATTTGCTCATGTTTCGCGTAATGGAAACGGAAACATCCAGACCGCGATCGTTGTGCTCCCCTTCGAAGCGGGTCTTTTCCACCCCAAGGGTCTTGCCCAGCTCCTGCAGCTCGCAGGTCTGGTTACGCACGCACGAGAGGCAGTCCTTGTCATGATCGGAGAGCAGCAGTTCATACAGCACCCGCCGCGCATCGCGCACTTTCTTGGTATTGGTATGCACCACCATGCCTTCGGACACCTTGGCAAGGCACGACGCTTGCAAGGTTTTGGCGCCCTCCACCTCCACCACGCAGATGCGGCAAGAACCGAATTGGTGTACTCCGCTCAGATAGCACAGATTGGGGATTTGGATTCCTGCGCTTTTAGCAGCTTCCATGATGGTGGTATCCTCCGGCACCGTTATGGCAATACCGTTTATCGTCAGATTGACCATGCTCCGCTACCTCCTTTCGCAATGCAGACAACGCATGGCTTCCGCCATCGCGTTGAGCTTGTGGTATCCTTGTACCACCTCGTCGAAAGAATACCTTCGCGCCTCGGAATCCAGCTTTTCAAGCGGGAAGCGCTTGTGCGCGATGATCTCATCTTCGTCCGAAATCTCCGGGATATCGATAGGTTCGCCTTTGTTCAGTTTGCCTTTTCCGCCCAGGTATTTGTCGATGGATACGGCAGCTTTCTTGCCATCCGCAATCGCCTGTATAACCGTATCCGGACCGCGTACCACGTCACCGCCTGCAAACACGCCCTCCATGGTGGTCATCTGCGTATCATCCTGAAGCAGGAAGGTGCCCCACGGCGTAAGGCCTATTTCATCCTTGCTGATGAACGGGAAGTCGGCGTACTGGCTGACAGCCGGTATCACCATATCAAAATCCATCAGATGATTGGAGCCTTCGACAAGCACCGATTTGCGACGCCCCGAGCTGTCGAATTCACCCAGTTCCATGTTTACGCATTCCACCTTGGCGACATGGCCGTCCGCACCCGCAATGAAACGCACTGGCGCAACGAGCGGGATGATCTCAATGCCTTCCTCGATGGCTTCATGTATTTCGCCTTCCAGCGCAGGCATGGATTCCATCGTGCGGCGGTACAGTATCGTCACCTTCTTGGCTCCAAGACGAAGCGCAGTACGCGCGGAGTCGATGGCCGTATTTCCTCCTCCAATCACCGCCACATTATCGCCCATCTCGATGGGCTTATGCGTATTGGCTTTCTTCAGGAAGCGGATACCATGCATCACACCCGGCAGGCTCTCTCCCGGGATATTAACCTTTTGCGGCAGCTGCGTTCCGGTCGCAATATAAATGCAATCGTACTTTGCCTTTAAGTCCTTAAACGAGATATCCTTGCCCACCTCGGTATTCAGGTGTATTTTGACACCGGTCTGTTCAATCAGCTTGACCTCATGTTCCAGCACATCCTTAGGCAACCGGTATTCCGGGATGCCGTAAGCAAGCACGCCACCTGCGGTGTCATGCGACTCAAACACATCCACTTCATAGCCGATGCGCGCAAGGTAGTAACCGCAGGTAAGCCCCGAAGCGCCCGCGCCGAGTATCGCCACGGTCTTGCCGTTCTTTGGAAACACGATGTCGTGCTTGTAGGTCTTCTCGTTCTGCAGCGCGTAATCTGCCACAAAGCGTTTGATGTCGCAGATGGCGAGCGCCTCATCCACGCTGCGGCGGCGGCATTTTTTCTCGCAGGGCCGCGTACAAATGCGTCCGCAGACCGCCGGAAACGGATTCTCCTGGCGTATGAGATTATAGGCGTCGATAAAGCGCCCGGAAGCGACAAGCGACATATACCCCGGCACATTCACGTTCGCAGGGCACGTATTCTCGCACGGTGATATGAACAAGCCGGAGCATACGCCCGCGCGGCAGTACCGGTTGCGGATATGCTCGTCGTATTCCTCGCGGAAATACTGTATCGTAGACAGCACCGGGTTGGGCGCGGTTTGGCCGAGGCCGCACATGGCGGTTTCCTTAATGGTCTCTCCCAGCTCTATCAGAAGCTCTACGTCGCCTTCCTCGCCCTCGCCCCGCGTAATGCGCTCAAGTATTTCCAGCATGCGCTTGGTGCCGATGCGGCATGCCACACATTTCCCGCAGGACTCGTCTTTGATAAAGTCCATGAAGAAGCGAGCCGTATCCACCATGCAGGTGTCCTCATTCATGACGATGAGCCCGCCGGATCCCATGATAGCGCCAACCCGCTTCAGTGTCTCATAGTCTGTAGCGACATTCAGATTCTCGGCGGTTACGCAGCCGCCCGAAGGGCCCCCTATCTGTGCCGACTTGAATTTCTTTTTCTCTCCGGTGCCGCCGCCGATTTCAAATATGATGTCCCCTAAAGGCATGCCGATGGGCACTTCCACAATACCCGTGTTGACGACATCGCCCGCCAGCGCGAATACCTTGGTTCCTTTGCTTTCACTGGTACCAAACTGGGTGTACCATTCCGCGCCGCGCTCCAGTATCACGGGGATACTGGCGAACGTCTCGACATTATTGATAATTGTCGGTTTGCCGAACAGGCCCTTTTGGAACGGGAACGGCGGCTTCTGCTTGGGCTCGCCGCGTTCGCCTTCAATGGAAGCCAGAAGCGCGGTTTCCTCGCCGCAGACAAACGCGCCCGCGCCGATGCGCAGCTCTATATCAAAGTCAAAGCCGCTGCCGAAAATATCCTCTCCCAGCAGACCGGCCGCGCGGGCATCCTCCAGAGCTGCCGTCATCCTTTCCACAGCGATGGGATACTCTGCGCGCACATAGATATACCCCTGCGTCGCGCCAATCCCATAACCCCCGATGAGCATGCCTTCGATAACGGTATGCGGATCACCCTCGATGATGCTCCGATCCATGAAAGCGCCCGGGTCACCTTCATCAGCGTTGCAGACGATGTACTTTTGTTCGCCCGGCTGCTTCAGCGCCGCTTCCCACTTCACGCCCGTGGGAAAACCTGCGCCTCCGCGGCCTTTAATGCCGGACTGCTTTACTTCTGCCACGACTTCCGCCGGTTTCATTTCGCAGAGCGCTTTATACGCTGCAAAATACCCTTCGTTCGCGATGTAAGCCCGCACGTCGTCATACTCGATGGCGCCGCAGTTGCGCAGCGCAATTTTTACCTGATGCTTGAAGAAATTGATATCTTCAATATTGGGAACGTGGCGGTGCAGGGATTGATCCAGAAATGTATAATTCTCAATAACCTTTCCACCTTTAATGTGTGCTCGGACAATTTCCTGCGCTTTGGCGGGAGTAAGCTCCGTATAAAAAATCTTGTCAGGCATAACGAGCATTACGGGGCCGACTGCGCAGGTACCCATACAGCCCGTCTCGTATACTTTAACCTTTTCTTTCATGCCTATTTTTTCGATTTCGCTCTTTACCGCGTCGCGAATCAACCCGCACCCGGACGATACGCAGCCTGCTCCGCTGCATACATAAATGCGATACTGGTATTTGCTCTGCTCTTCGTTGTATTGTCTCTTAATATCATGCAGCTGCTCTACAGTTCTTATTTGCTTCTTCACCCGGCCCACCTCCTATTCGTTATACTTCGAAAGTATTGAATCCAGCTTATTGACATTTACCTGCTTATAGACCACGCCGTCTATCATCATCGCCGGGGCTAGCCCGCATGCACCGATACAGCGCGCCACCTCGAAGGTGAACTTGCCATCTTCTGTGGTGTCTCCAATGCCGATGTGCAGCTTCTCCTGTAGCGCTTCCACGATTTTCTTTCCGCCTCGTACATAGCAGGCAGTACCCAGACAAACGCGGATGGTGTGCTTGCCGCGCGGCTGAGTGGAAAAGAAGGAGTAAAATGTGACGACACCGGATACTTCGGAAAGGGGCTTGCCCATTCCTTCAGCGATGTGGCGTTGCAGGTCCAGCGGAAGGTAGCCGTAAATCTCCTGCGCCAGGTGGAGTACTTTAATAAGGCTGCCCTCCTTGTTCTTGTAAAGGTCAATGATGCTGTCAATCTCCCCGTACTTGCCGCATTCCTTGCAGCGGGCTGGGTTTTTCTCTGATACAGGCATGTCGCTTACCTCCAAACTTTATTGGTACGCGGTTGGGTAAATGTTCCCACATAAAAATAATAACAGACAGTTGTTATAGAAGAATGACAATCCGCTCATAAAATACGATGATGTTAATCCCCTGCAATGTATTTAAGGGAGTTTTTTATATCGATTTTCACATTTCCATCACAATTTAATCTGCATCGTCACATTTTATTCATGATTGCTTGCAAAAAAGCCCATTTTCAATTAGAATTAAAGTACTTGTTAAGACGTTCACAGCCGGGTTTTCAATAACACCTCAGGGGACATGCAATGGAAAATGTTCATCTGTTGGTTGCTGATCCGAAAGCCGAAGACAGAGCGATCATTAAAACCTACTCAGCCATCGAAGGTTTTGCTGTCGACGAAGCCGCCGACGGTATTATGGCGCTCAAATTACTGCGTCGCAACATATACCATGTTGTGATTATGGACTCCGCCCTGCCGGAGCTCGACGCGTGGCATGTCTGTCGTCAAATACGAAAAACTTCTGCCACACCCATCATTATGATTTCCGCCAATGCAACCGAAGAGGAACGGCTTTCCTTTTTCGATATCGGGATTGATGATTTTGTTGCTAAGCCTTTATCCGGAAAGGAATTGCTGGCTCGAATCCGCGTGATGCTGCGCCACAGCGCGCATGGCGACTTTGCGCAGCGCCGGATCGTCCACAGCGGACTTTGCATCGACAGCGTTTCGCGCTCTGTATATATTGACGGAGATTCCGTTACGCTTACTCCGCGTGAGTTCAGTCTGCTGTGCTTCCTTGCGCAAAACCCGGACAAAGCATTTTCCCGGGAGATTATATTGAATGAAGTGTGGGGGGAAGATTTTTTTGGAACGGACCGTACAGTGGATACACATATCAAAATGCTTCGCGAGAATATAAAGCCGTATCATCATTTTATCGAAACCGTATGGGGATACGGCTATATCTTCAAAACATAATACCGAGTTCTAAACAGTTATGTCTACCCTCTTATGCAGCTCTCCACTGCCAAAATATAAATAAAACGCAGCCATTGTCCGACCGCGTCTTGTTTCATATTGTCTCCCTGTTTATTTCCAGCGGGCTGGCCCTTCAACCCTCTTCTACCGATTTAATCACATTTTCCGCGACGCCTTCGATGATATGCTGCACTTCCGCATCGGCCGGAATGATCCCGTCCTCTCCTATCGTGGCCAAAGACGCCTTCATAGGCAGCTCTCCCAGCACAGGCAACCCCAGCGTGCTGTCCTGCGCCTCGCCGAAAATATGAATGACCTTGCCGCAATCAGGGCATACCACATAGCTCATATTCTGTACGACCCCCAGCAGTCTGATTTTCAGCGCGCGTATCATGTTGACTGCCTTTGTAACGATCATCGAAACCATGTCCTGCGGCACACTGACGATGACCATTCCCGTGATTGGAATCGATTGCATTACCGTCAGCGCGACATCACCAGTACCCGGCGGCATATCAATCAACAGATAGTCCAATTCACCCCAAAATACATCCTCCCAGAACTGTTTAACCGTTCCGGATATAATGGGGCCGCGCCATATTACAGGCTGGTTTTCATCCTCAAGAAGCAGGTTGAGAGACATCACGGTGATGCCTTCGCGCGTTTCCGGAGGTATCAGTCCCATCTCATTCTGTTCTACGCGCGCATTTCTGACGCCCAACATCCGTGGCATACTGGGGCCGGTAATATCCGCGTCCATTACGCCTACCGAGAATCCCATATGTCGAAGCTGACGCGCGAGGAGTGCGGTAACTGTAGACTTACCGACGCCGCCTTTCCCGCTCATTACCCCCACCACGTGCCTCACATTGTTAAACGGGTTGTTTTTAATGGTGCAGCTGTCCTGGGATTTGCACCGGCCTTTTGACGGGCAATTCTCGCAATCTGCCAATGAACTCAACTCCTTTGATGAACTATATTCAGTAAGCTTGAAAACATTCTACTCTGCGGCTTCTGCCGATTGTCGCGTAAGTACTCTTTTTCCTACCCTGTCCATCATCCATGCAATAATAAACCCAATCACGAAGCATCCGGCCCATAACAGTATGGTCGTAACATCGCTGGTATAGACAATGCCCACGACTTCGCCGCTTGCGCCAAGGTTCCCCGAAGCCGGAAGAATAATGCCAATCGTAGACGCGATGACAAAACCCAGCACGGCATGGTATGCGGAGGAATAATGCTTGTCAAACATATAGTTGATGGAGCGCGCCGTCAACAGGATTACAAGCGCTATCCCTACTGCCATAGGTGCCAATACTTCCAGCGAAAAGTGAGAAATGCCATCCGTCATGGTCTGATACAACCCTAAAAACAGCAGTATCGATGATGAACTTAGGCCGGGTATCACGAGGCTCAATCCCCACAACACCCCGCAGAGCAGGTACCACCAGAGATTTGGCTGTATATTGCTGATGCGGGCACCGTACTGGAGAAACACAAGCAGCGAAAGTATAAGCACCATGCTGACGCCCAGCGAAATCCACGATTTATATGTGCGCCCCTGCTTTCCTGCTTCCCGGAAAAGCTGCGGCATCATTCCCATAATCAACCCAAAAAATAACCATGTCCCCATGCTGGACATATAGGAATTCTCAAATAACCTGCTGAGTACTTTAGCGAACAAATAAAAGCCTATTCCCCAGCCAATCAGTACGGGCAGCAGCAAAAAAAAGTATTTTTTAAACGTTCGGATGGGATGAGCAAGCAGCGCCATCATAGGCTGATAAATACCAAATACCGCACAAAGAACACCGCCGCTGATGCCCGGCAGTATCGCGCCGCCTCCGATGAGCGCCCCCTGCAGCACCCGAAAAAGCCATTTCGACACGATCTTGCGGGATATGGCATTGCGTTTGGCGTCGGTATTCGTATCGGTCATTGATAGCCCCCTCATTTGTCGTCGCTGGTACAAGCGCCCAAGGGCATTATAACAATATCAAACGCCGTGCGTCAATGAAAAGGCGGCTAAAACCCCAGGCGTTCCATGAGGGCTTCTGCGGAATACAGCGGACGTCCGCAAGTAAAATCCTCACAGACAAATGCGGTAAAGGATCCTGACATATTATAATTCTCAAGCTCCGGTACAGCATCCCGCATTTCCTGACTCCCATCGTAATGCAGTACCGTGGTGAATGGTGCGTAGTGCGCGTTGGTGCTGCGATAGACGCGTAAAGCTTCACCATCCTCAGGCCCCGCCGCAATGACAATCTGCCGATGGGGTACAGTCCTTGTCAAAATCGCGGACAGGAAATGCACATGAGAAACCGGGGACGTTTCCGCTTCAGGTAAAAACGCGTCTATAGCGGTATCCAGTATCTTTTTTAGCGAATCTTTTCCGCTCAGATGATAAAGCCCGGAAAGCGCCGTAAGCGCAGAGGCTGCGCCCGACGGCATTGCGCCGTCGTATTCGTCCCGAGGACGGATGAAGAGTTCTTCGCTTCGTCCCGCCATATAGAAGCGTCCGTCGCCCGGATCGAAGAAACGATCTGTCATGGCATCCACTATAGAAAGCGCATACTGAAGATACCGAATATTCCGCGTTGCTGAATAGAGCCTGTGCAGCGCACATGCGGTGTTGGCATAATCCGCCAGAAACCCCGCGTCTGGTTTTTTATAAATGCCAATGACATTTCCCTCAGATGAAATCATTTTGTCCAACATAAAATCCGCGGCCCTGCACGCCGCTTCAATATAATCATCCCGCGACAACAGCATTCCCGCTTCCGAAAGCGCCTCAATCATTAACCCGTTCCAGGATGCAGATATCTTGGTATCTTTAAAAGGCGGAACCCGGCTGCTTCGTATTTCATACAGCTTCTGCAGTACCGCCTCCGCCGCAGCGTCCGCCAAACCTTCCGCACTGCGATGAAGTATATTCTGCCCTTCAAAATTTCCGCTTTGTGTTAAACCATATTCAGTTTCCAGCAGGCTCAACTCTCCCGGGGTCAACACGCGCTCCAATTCATCATACGACCAAACATAATACTTCCCTTCAACTCCCTCGGAGTCTGCGTCCTGCGCGCTGAAAAAAGCTCCCTCCGGCGAACGCATCTCCCTCAGCACATACGCCGCAATCTTTTGAGCGGCATCGCGACACAGCGTACCGCCTGTCACCGCGTATCCTTCGCTGTAAGCTTTAAGGAGCAGCGCGTTATCGTAAAGCATTTTTTCAAAATGCGGAACCAGCCAAGTTTCATCCGTTGAATACCGGGAAAAGCCATACCCTACATGATCGAATATGCCCCCGCGAACCATTTTTTTCAGTGTAAATAGCGCCATCTCCACCGCCCGTTTGCTCTTGTATGCATGGTCGTACATCAGCAGAAACGAAATGTAATGCGGCATCGGGAACTTTGGTGCTTGAGAAAAGCCGCCGTGAACATCATCAAACATTCGTTGTAATGCACGCACCCCTTTTTCGATCAGGTCAGCTGCATCATAATCCACCTCTACTCTGGGCGCTTTTCCCAGCAGCAGTTTGCAAATTTCATCGCTCTGTGCAACCAGTACATCCCGCTTTGTTTTCCAGGCTTCCGCAATGCGTTCCAGTATTTCCGGAAAACCCATTCTGCCATAAACCCCGTGCGGAGGGAAGTAGGTACCCGCGTAAAATGGCTTTTTATCGGGAGTCATAAAAATAGACAGCGGCCAGCCACCGCTGCCCGTCAGTGCCTGGCAGACGCCCATGTACACCTCATCGATGTCGGGGCGTTCCTCGCGGTCGACTTTGACGGATACGAAATGCGCATTAAGAAGTGCCGCAGTCTCTTCATTCTCAAAGCTTTCGTGCGCCATCACATGACACCAATGGCATGTGGAATATCCGATAGAAAGAAATATAGGCTTATTCTCGGATCTGGCTTTTATAAAAGCTTCCTCTCCCCAAGGGCACCAGTTTACCGGGTTATGGGCATGCTGAAGAAGATAGCCGGACTGTTCGTGTATGAGGCGGTTGGTATGGGCGGTATTTGTCGTCATAATCATCACTCCAAGAGTAGTATATCACGATTAGAGTGCCCTGTTTTCCAATTTTTTATAATTAAGCTTTTTACACTATGGCTAATAGATATTCTAATTGAAACTTTTATTTAGTAACAGATAGTTTAGCCGATGTATAGAAGTTAGTTTTAACTAATGTATTTCACTTCTGATATATAAACGGTATTGGCATACACTGAAATGAACTCTATCCAAGGTTGTGTTATATGATATTTTGCGGGAGGTATACATGACGGAGTTTCTCCACCAGTGGTTATACTAATTTGGGCGCTCCCCAAGCTATGTCGAAAGTTTTTGCTATCATAGTTCTCATTACCTGAGTAGCTATATATGTCCTTCATAACTAATTTTAAAAGAATATTACTACATGTCTTTGGTATAAATGAAATGATTATTGAATCCCCTTTTTTTGCACGTGCATCTATTGCTTTTAGTAATCTATTGTCTGTATATGGTATCACTGTATTATCAATGTCGTTTTCTAAGTAAATTTCCATAATGTTTTCGGCCATTATCGGAAAAAGAAGATTTTTTGCATCAATATCACTTATTGTTTGATTAATTATGGGTATATTCCTTACATGTTCCGCCATTTTCCAAGGCATAATATATATCCTCAATTGCTATCTTAATAGTAATATTATACCACAGAATTCTAATAGCTTGTCAAACTAATTTACTTGGCTCTATTTCGCAACATGTCACCAAGAACAGGTAGAATAGCCGATGGAGAGAAACACTGGCTTATCTCCGTACGCGCTTTCTCAAAGGCTTCATCCCCCCACGGATACCAGTCTACGGGGTTGTGGGCGTGCTGAAGAAGATAGGGGGAGGATTCATTGATTAATCTATTGGGTAGTTCTTTTGATGTTCCACAATATCACCTCCTTAGGTGTGCTGTATGCGGCGTATTATTATTCTCCTTCTGCTTATCGTTCTTATACTCTATTCGCGATAAGAAAAGATGGTTTTACAAACGTTAGTAAGTAAAACCATCTTCGAAACATTTATAAAATGTTTCCTGTCTCATGCTTTGCGTTACACACTCCAGCCCATACTCTCCTGCTGAATGCTGTAGAGCCGCGCGTACAGCCCCTTGTTTCGCATCAGCACGTCGTGTGTTCCTTCCTCCACCAGCTTGCCGTCATCCAGCACGATAATCTTGTCCGCCCCTTCCACCGTTCTTAACCGATGCGCAATCACGATCACCGTTTTCCCCCGGATGAGCTTCGAGATCGCCTGCTGAATCAGTACTTCGTTTTCGGGGTCGAGCGACGCCGTGGCTTCGTCCAGCAGCACAATCGGCGCGTCCTTGAGCAGCGCACGCGCAATGGAGATACGCTGCCGCTCGCCACCGGAGAGCGTGTAGCCGTTTTCCCCCAGCATGCTTTGATAGCCGTCCGGCATCTTCTGCACAAACTCGCCGCAGCAAGCCGCCTTGGCCGCCGCCATCACCTGTTGCTCCGTCGCTTCAAGGTTGCCGATTCTAATGTTGTTATACACCGTGTCGTTGAACAGCACCACATCCTGAAATACAAAGGACATGTATCGCATCAGGTGCTCGGGATCCATCGTCTTCACGTTCACACCGCCGATTTTCACGCAGCCGCTGTTGACATCCCAAAACCTCGCAATCAGCCGCGAGATAGTACTCTTGCCGCAGCCGGAGGGCCCCACCAACGCCGTAATCGCGTCTGCCGGAATGGAAACGGTCAGGTCGTCAATGACCGCTTCGTCGCTGGCTTCGTTATAGCGGAACGATGCGTGTTCAAAGTCGATGTTATACCGCTCCAGCGGGGTCTCCGCGTCGCCCGTCATCACAGGCGTTTCCATCAGCGTCCTCATCCGTTTGGTGGCGGTACGGTGAAAGAACAGTTCAGGCAGTAGTGTGAACTCGACAACAATCGGGCCATAGATACGCACCACGATGACGAAGAACATCAGCAGCGGGATCAGCTCAATCAGGTTTCCCGTCAATAGATATGCGCCGACGAACACGACAAGCCCCACGCCTGCCTGCAGCAGCATCTGCGCGCCGGTTACAAATACACCTGTACCGAATTCCAGCTTAATCGCCATCTTCATCATGGCATGCAGCGCCTTATCGAGCGCTGAGAACTTCGAACCGTCGAGTCCGCACGCCTTGATGACCTTGATGCCCTCCAGATATTCCTGCACCTGATCCGACGCCTTAAGCTTGGAGGAAACCATCTTTTCGCTCAGACGGTTCTGCCTCTTCTTGCTGATCAGTATGACCGCCAGCGAGAGCGGCACCGTACCGAACACCGCGAGCGCCATTCGCCAGTCGAATATCGCCATCATGGCGCATACCAGCGTAATGGAAATTGCGTTGGCCAGCAGCTGCGGTATGATATGACTCAGCACATGCTCCAACGTCGCGCAATCCCCCATAATGTTGGTGGTCAGCTCGGACAGATCCTTGTTGTTAAAGAAGCTCATCGGCAGCTTTCGCACCTTTTCGGCTACGCCGATGCGCGAGCTTTCAGCTTCCATATACGAGGTCACATAGGTCTTCTTGTAGTCATGCTTGCTGGCAATGAACACCAGCACGCCCCCCACAATGCCCAGCCCCAGGAGCAGCCACAGGTTGCCCATTACAAGCTCCTGCCCCATCAAGGGCTTGAGCAGCTCGGCAATCAGCTGGATTGTGACACCAAAGGGCAGCATCAGCGAGAGGTTGGTCAGGGTACAGGCAAACACAGCCTTCTTTAAATCCGAATAGCCCTTGTCCGTCAACATAAGCAGTTCTTTAAGTTTACGCATGAGATAGCGCCTCCTTCCGTTCCATCTTCCAAGTCAGGCTTCTGGTATACATATCCCACATGTCATAATACTTGCCCTTCGCTGCCAGAAGCTCCTCGTGAGTGCCCTGCTCCACAATATGCCCTTCGTCCATCACAATGATCTTGTTGGCACCGCGCACGGTGGACAGCCGATGGGCGATCATGACCACGGTTTTGCCGTGCATCAGCTTCTCAAACGCGCGCTGGATCAGATGCTCATTTTCCGGGTCAGAGAAAGCGGTTGCCTCATCGAGTATGATGATAGGCGCGTTTTTGACGATGGCTCGCGCGATGGCAATGCGCTGCCTTTCTCCTCCCGACAGGTGAACGCCCTGCGTGCCAATCACGGTGTGGTACTTATCCGGCAGCTTCTCCACGAACTCGTGGCACTGCGCTGCCCTTGCCGCGGCGATCACCTGCGCGTCTGTGGCGTTCTGATCTCCGAGGCGGATATTCTCCATAATACTTTGCTTAAACAGGAACACATCCTGAAACACAAAGCTCACTTTCTCCATCAGGTATGCGCTGCTCATGTCGCGCACGTCCACATTGCCGATTTTAATGCTGCCCTCCTTCACGTCGAAGAAGCGCGGGATGAGGTGCGCGATGGTCGTCTTTCCGCCGCCCGACGGCCCCACGATGGCCGTGATCTGCCCCTGCTCCGCGCGGAAGGATACATCGGAAAGCGCTTTGCTCTCCTGCCCCTTATACGAGAAGGTGACATGATCGAAGGCGATATCATGCGCGTCAAACCGCTTCGGTTTTTGCGGCTGAGGCAGCTCCGGCTCGGACATAATCTCGTCCATGCGCTCCACCCCGCCATATATCTGCATGCCGCTGGAGGATACATACATCAGCTTCATCAGTATCGTGGCGATTGAAGGCACGAATATCAGGTAGAAGATGAACGTAGACGCATAGCCCGCGTAGTTCGTTGTGGAAAGTCCGATCAATATACCCACCGGAATGAGGAATAGATAGATGTTGTTGATGATGGTGGTAAAGGCCGACATCATGTTTTCCCAGCTGAGTGTGTACGGGATGACCATCTTGGTATACGCCTTGATGGCGTCGTGCATGCGCCGCAGCGAGTAGACCGTCTGCCCGAACGCCTTCACCACGGTAATGCCGCGCACATATTCAACCGAGGCGTTGTTCATGTCCTCCAGCGCGTCATTGTATTGATCCATCATCTTTTTGGCGCCTTCGTTGCCGTAAGCCCTGAACTGTATGAACAGTGCCACCGCAATGCCCACCATAGCGGCAAGCCCCAGCCGCCAATCGACGATCATCAGCAGTACCACCATGACCACCGGCGCGACGAACGATGCCACGATATCCGGCAGCTGATGGGCGATGAAGCCCTCGATCTTCTCGATGTTCTCGTCCATGATTTTGCGCAGCTTGCCGCTGCCCGCCAGCACGTGAAAGCCCAGCGGCACCCGCGCGAGGTGGGATGCAAAATTGACCTTGAGCTGATACAGCGTGCCGAACGCTGCCAAATGTGAGCACATCAGTGCGGCAAAGTACAGCAGGATGTTGAGCAGTATGCCGCCGAACGCTAACCACCCAAAGCTGACCACCCGCTGGATATCCAACGAGCCAAAGTCTGGGTAGCTGCCCATTATCTCCGTCACGACATAATATATCGCGACATAAGGAACGAACGAGGCCACCGCGGCCATCCCGGACAGCAGTGCCGAGCCGATAACCAGCGGCTTTTTGGTGGCCGCCAGCTCCAGCAGCCTAGCCATTCCTGTTTTTTGTTTCGTCTGTTTTTCCATAAGACGTCCTTTCTCCTCTCAAATATTTATTAATTGACACTAGAAGTATTAGCTATTGCTAACTTGATGGGCAAAAAATACTCCCTCAATCTGCTTCCAACACAGCCTCCGTGTTAACCGGTTCCTGTTTTTTTGCGCGCAACGATTTAAATGTGCTCGAAAACATCAGAAACGCCGCCAGAGAGATTAAAATATCGATGGCCGTTGATCCGTAGTAGACCCAATTGACACCCAGCATTTTTGGCAGCACCAGCATCACCGGCACATACAGTACAAGCTGGCGTAATATGCCCATGATACTGGCCGCCTTGCCCCTGTTGATGGCCGGGAAAAAGGTCATCGCCATGAACACAACCGGCAGCAGCGGCAGCAGCGCCATGAATATGCGGAAGTTTGAAAGGCTGACGGCGTCAAACACGGCACCCGGCAGCATGGAGGCGAGCAGTCCCTGCGGATAGATCATCATCACCAGCCAGAACGGCAGCATCAGTATCGTGCCGCACAAAATGAACACCTTCGCGCTCTTGATGACGCGCTCATGCTGCTGTGCGCCGTAGTTGATGCCCGCTACCGGCTGCAGCGCGCGCATCAGGCCGAACAGCGGTGTCAGCATCAGTGTGAATATGCGGTAGGCCACGCCGTAAAATGCGATATCCGCGGTTGTACCCACGCCGGACAGCGCGTTAAACACCACGATGGCCTGCACCAGCGACATGACGGACATGATGAGTGACGACATACCCATCGACATGATCGCCTTAATAATCTTTTTATCGCGATGTATCGTAAACGGATGCCCCTCAAACGACGCGTTGCCGCGTTTGAAATAGATAATCCCCGATATCGTATAGACCAGCATGCCGAGGTTGGTGCCCCACGCCGCACCGGCCACACCCAGCTGCATCAGCCCAACCAGAATGTAATTCGCGAGTATGTTGACGGCCAGCCCTGCGCCCATCATGACCGCGGCGGCCTTCATCCGGCCCTCTGCGCGCACCACCATATTACAGGCCAAGCCATGTACCCAGAACAGGCTGCCGATGACGGTCACTCTGAAATAGTCGGTGCCCTGCGCCAGCGCCTCTCCCTCGCCGCCCATGAACCGCACCAGCGGCTCGGCGAAGATATAGGCCAGCACACCGAACACCACGCTGGTGATGAGCGACAGGTAATTGACGTTTCCGAGTATCCGGTTCTGCGTTCCCTTATCGTTGGCACCGAGCGCAATGGACAGCGCACTGCCCGCACCTACGCCAATCAGCGAACCGATGCCGAGAGTCATCTGCGACAGCGGATACGCGAGTGACACGCCTGCCAGCGCCGTCTCCCCCACATAGCCACCGACGAATATGGCGTCGAATACGGAGTTGAGCCCGTACAGCACCATGGCAATAATAGCCGGCCACGATACCCGCCACATCACCTTCCACATGTTATCCTGCAGAATCATGTGTTTTTGTTTGTCCTTTTTTGAAACTTCACTCATACTGCCTCCTCTTAGTTAGTTAACGCTAACTTTGATGATATTTTTTTGAGGCTATTTCAGCCTCAATTTAACGGTTATATTCGCGTTTAATCCGCCAGCAGTTCTCTCCATCCTGCCGTGAAAAACAGCCGCAAACTCTGAATGTACCCTTCAGCGGCTTTGCGGGGCATGTCGTGCCGCACCACCTCAAAAATTGCGGACATCAGCGCGTTCGATATGATGTGCAGCAGCTCAGACGACATTTTGCCGGACGAGACTGCGGTATTACCGGTGACTTCAACAAACTTGAGTGTCGATTCCACCTCAATACGCACCAGCTCATCCATATAGCCCGCATACTTTGTTCCTTCAGCACAGGTGATAAGCAGCTTAAACGCATCAAAGTGGTCGTATATATAGGCCACGAATTGCTCGATGGAATCGGAATCGTGGTTGAACACGCTATCGAGCTGTTCATCCTTGGGAAGCGCTTCAAATTCCTGATGCATCTTCAAATAGAGCTGCATCAGTTCCGTAGCCGCCGGTTCCACTAACGATGCAAACATGGCCTCTTTATCGGCGAAATGGCGATAAAGCCCAGCTGCCGTAATGCCCGCGCCCTTGGCAATATCGCGCAAAGACGCCTTTTCAAAGCCTTTTTCCAAAAACTCCTGACGGGCAACGGGTATGATTCTTTTTAATGTGTCCGTTTTATCTCTGGGCACCGGATGATCTCCTTGAATATATAAGTTAACTACGTTAGCTTACAACGTTTACTTATATATAACATAGCTTTATCTGGCTGTCAAGATTGAGTTATTCATCTCCCGCCCAAGTTATCTCCGCGCACATAAAAATGGAAATAGGATTAATCACAAGCCTATCTCCATTATATAGATGACCTCTTTGCTCGCTACTCCAAAAAGGCCGCTTTGCTCCGATTGGACAACAGTTTATCCCGCAACCTGATTCAGAAAGAAAGATATCAGTCTTTTGCTCCGGCATTCTGCAGCATTCTCCCTGCAAGTGCCTCAGCTCGCTCCCTCACCGGCAGTTCATCGACAGTACTCAGATATCCGTCCTCTGAGACTACCCTGCCGTTCACCATCACCAGCTTCGCCGGACGGGAATAGCCGACCGTGCCGAACAGACAGCCGGGGTCCCTTCCCGTGCCCACAAGTTCCAACAATGAAACGTCAATCATAAAGAGATCTGCAGCCTTTCCGACTTCCAGGCTGCCAATGTCATCACGTCCCAAAAGGGCGGCACTGCCGCGCGTGGCTATCTTCAGCAGATCGTAGCCTGTCGGCGCGTCGGCGCTCCAGTTCAAGCGGTGCAGCAGGTAGGCGGTGCGAATTTCCGCCATCAGGTTTGAGCCGTCGTTGCTCGCGCTGCCGTCCACCGCGAGGCCCACCGGCACACCCATCCGCAGCATATCTGGAATGCGGCAAACGCCGGAAGAAAGCTTCATGTTGGAGACTGGGCAATGCGCAACACCCGTTCCGGTTTTAGCCAAAAAGGCGAGCTCTTCGTTGTTAAAATGAATGCCGTGCGCGAACCAGACATCGCTGCCTGTCCAGCCGCACGAGTCCATGTACTCCAGCGGCCGCATACCCACTTCGTGCAGGCAGTACGCTTCTTCATCTTTGGTTTCACAGAGATGTGTATGCAGCCGCACTCCCCTGCGCCGCGCCAAATCGGCGGACTGTTTCAGCAGTTCTGTTGTGACGCTGAATGGAGAACAGGGCGCGAGGACCATTTGTTTCATCGAAAACCGGGACGCGTCGTGATACTGCGCGATAAGCCGTTCGCTATCCTTTAATATCGCATCGGTATCCTGCACCAAATCGTCGGGTGGCAGTCCTCCGTTGCTTCTTCCCCGAGACATGCTGCCGCGCGACGCGTGGAAGCGCATCCCGATATCTCGAGCTGCGCGAAACTGCTCGTCAATAAAGCGCTGCGAGCCTTGTCGCGGAAACACATAGTGATGATCCATCGTGGTAGTACAGCCGTATTTAAGAAGCTCTCCCATTCCCGTGAGCGAGCTGTAGTACACGCAATTGTCGTCGAGATTTCGCCATATCTCATAGAGTGTTACCAGCCATGGAAAAAGATCCATTTTTTGTACTGCGGGCAGGTTGCGCGTAAATGTCTGATAGAGGTGATGGTGCGTGTTTACAAGCCCCGGATAAACGAAACAGCCTGAGGCGTCGATGATTATTTCCGCGTCCCGGCTATCCGCACCGATATACTTAATTTCACAGCCTTCAATCAAAATATTCGCGTTTCGAAGTATGGTATCGTTATCGTCGACAGTTACAATTGCCTTCGCGTTTTTTATCAGTTTTGTTTTCACCGCAACCGTACCGCCTCTCCCCGTACATACTTTGCCTTAATGTGCCGATCGTCCGACAGGTGCACGACGCGTTCCAGCCGCTGGGCCAACGTCATTGGTAACAGACTGTTGATGGCGCTGTCGTCAATCACCACTGCATCCATCTCAAAGCCCGGCTCGAAGCTGCCCACGCTGCCCCAGAAGCTGCCGCCGCCTTTGGTGGCCATATAGAACGCCTCATTCAGCGTCAGCGGTGCCCTGCTGCGGTCAATCAAAAGAGAGTACATCTTTGAGGCCTGTATGGCGTCTGAGATGGCGCGGAACATCGAGATGGAGAATCCTCCCGCGACATCTGTTCCCAAGCCGACGCGAAGCCCTTTATTCAGCATCTGTCGTACAGGCGCAATTCCGCTGGAAATGTTGATGTTGGACTCCGGGCAATGCGCAACCCATACGCCACGCTCACGAATTAAATCCATCTCGGCTTCAGAAAGATATACGCAATGCGCCATAATGGTTGGCTGTTGGCCGAACAGTCCGAAACGGTCATACACAGCGCTGTAGGTTTCACAGTCCGGATGAAGCTCCCTTACCCATTCAATTTCATGTCGGTTTTCAGACAGGTGTGACTGTACAGGCACGCCATATTCCCAGGCCAGCCTGCCCAGTGCCGACATCAGTTCTGCTGTGCAGGTAGGCACAAACCGCGGCGTGATACTGGGTTTCGTATTCGGATATGTCCTCTGCGTACGGCGTATCCACTCCTCCGTATCGCGGATAGAACCTTCTGTCGTTTCTACGAGATAATCCGGAGTGTTTCGGTCCATATTAACCTTGCCGACAAATGTAATCAGCCCCGCGTCCTCCAGCATCCGCATGAGAAGTTCCGCGGCAGGCGCATGCAGCGATGCGTAAACGGACGCTCTGGTCGTCACACCGGTTTTCAAGGCATCACAAAAAGCGCCATAGGCAATCTCAGCATATTCAATGTCGGCGTAATGCGCCTCTTCTGGGAAGGCATACTGATTCAGCCATGGAATCAACTCCAGATCCATTCCCATACCCCGGATCGCGAATTGCGGCGCGTGCAGGTGCAGATCCACAAGTCCCGGAATGATGAGACTGCTGCCGAAATCAGTGACTTCCACACTCTGATACCGTGCCGGAAGCTGCGCGAATACGCCTGTCACAACGCCGTCTTCGCTGACGATATACCCGTTTTCCACTGTCGTCAGCTGCCGCGGCGATTCCGTGTACAGTACGTTTCCTTTTATAATCAGTATTCTGTTTAAAGACATCGGTTATCACCCTATCGTGCAAACAGTATTTGCGCTGTTATTCTGCGGGCATTTCCTTTCCAAGTCGCTTATACATCGTCTTCCTGACGGCGCGAAGTATATTCTCGTAACCGGTGCAGCGGCAAAGATGTCCGCTCATCAGCTTACGCAGCCCTTCGTCCGTATATTCCTTGCCGCTCTCCAGTATCTCTAGCGCGGACATGATGAAGCCGGGCGTACAGAACCCGCACTGAATGGCCGATTCATCAATGAACGCCTGCTGAATATCGCTCAGTTCGCCGTTCGGCCCTAGCAAGCTTTCCAGCGTACGCACCTTCTTGCCCCGTGTCCATACCGCGAGATAGATGCAGGAGTTATAACACTCGCCATCGATGATCACATTGCAGGCACCGCATTCGCCCACTTCGCAGCCTTTCTTCACCGAGGTCATCTGGTAATCGTTGCGCAGCATATCGGTCAGCGAAGCGCGCGCGTCCACCATGCAGGCTACGTCCTTCCCGTTCAGATTGAATTCCACAAGACGGAATTGTTCCTTCATCCGATTTCACCTCCGCAGCGTTTAACCGACTCAATAATCGCGCGCTTGGCCAATTCGACAGCGATATGCTGACGGAAAGCTTTCGCCGCGCGCCAGGAATCACGGGGGTTGATGTCCTTCAACACGCTTATACTGAAAACCTCCGCCGTTGCCATCGAAACAGGCATGCCATTCGCCGCGGCTTCCGCTGAGAGCGCGCGCATGGGTACCGGACCCGCCACGCCATAGGCGATGCGTACGCGCTCGAAAGTCTTCCTGTCCGCCGACAGGCGGACGTTGACAGAGCAGCCCAGCGTTGCAATATCCATCGCGTTTCGCATGGCGTATTTGTGATAGCTCCCGAAGGTGTTCTCGTAACTTGCCTTTGGTATAATGATGGCGGTCTGTATCTCGCCGGGGCGTATATCCACGATGCCCGCCTTGACATAGAACTCCTTGATGGGAACACGCCGTACTCCCTCAGGCCCGGTTAGTTCCACAATCGCTTCCCATGCGTGCAGCGTAGAAGCGGAATCCGCGGAGGTCACACCGTTGCAGGTATTGCCTCCGATCGTCCCGATATTTCGAATCTGCGGCCCGCCCACCATATCGACCGCTTCTCCCAATACATTAATATACTTCTGTATAATCGGGTCTTTCGTGATATGTGAGAAGCTGGTCAGCGAACCGATGCGGATTGCCTCTTCGTTATCAATACTCACACCCCGCAACGTATCAATCGTATAGATGGATATCAGTTCGGCACCCGCGCGCTTTCCTTCCCGCATTTGAATCAACACATCGGATCCACCCGCAATGATATGCGCATCAGGATGCTCTGCCCTTAGTCGGATTGCATCCTCCACGTTCTGTGCCTCATACAATTCCTTTATATCGTACATGGCTTATTTCTCCTCCTCTTTTAAGGGGTCCTGTATGAGCCCTTCCTCGCTGAAACGCCGGAACAGGGTATGCGGATTCATCGGCAGCGTGTCTACCGCCACTCCGGTAGCATTCATTATGGCGTTGCGGATGGCCGGAGCCACGGGCGTCGCCGGAGGCTCGCCCAACGCCTTCGTACCAAAGGGGCTGGTGGGCTCGGCGTTTTCCACAAACTGCGCTTCCAGATGGGGATGATCCATCATCGTGGAGAGCTTGTAATCCAGCAGATTATTATTAAGCGCCTTACCGCTTTTGGGGTCGAACAGCAGCTGCTCGCTGAGCCCGTAGCCGATGCCCATGGACATGCCGCCATGTACCTGCGCGGCCGCCAGAGCGGGATTTATCAGCTTCCCGCAATCATGCACATTGATAATCCTTACCACTGTAGCCTTACACAGCGGAACATCCACTTCCACTTCCGCAATGCAGCACCCGAAAGAGTAGGCATTGTTCTTTATCTGAAAACTCGATTCTGAGGTGATGTGCTCACTGTGGGTAAGACTGTATACCACTTCAGTTGCCAAATCCGCCAGTGACATGAGCACCCTGCCGTCAGTTTTGCGAATGATATTGCTGTCAACGACGTCCAGATCGGATGCCGTTACGCGTGTCAATTCGTTGGCATGCTTTATGATCTTTTCTTTTAATTTTTGTCCTGCCTCCGTAATCGAAAAGCTGCAGACATATGTCTGGCGCGAGGCATATGCCCCAAGACCGTATGGCGTAATATCCGTGTCCTGGTTTGAGACCACATGCACATCGCGATAATCTTTGATGCCCACTACATCGGCAGCCATCTGCGCGAAGGCGGTATCCGCGCCCTGTCCTATCTCCGTCTCGCCCATCTGCATCTGCAGTGAACCGTCCTCATTGAGAACCATGCGGCAGGATGAGTGTTCTAAAGAAATCGGCCATACACCCGTATTATACCAGAAGCACGAAATTCCGAGACCCCGGCGTACCGGGCCTGTCTGATTTTTATATTCTTCGGTCTTACTGCGGTAATCCATATACTCCATCGCCTTATCCAGGCATTGATTATAGGAGTCAAAGTAGTTCTCATTCTTTGAGAAATTGTCCTTATATCCTACTGGCATCAGATTCTTGCGCCGAAAGACTTCCGGGTCCATGCCCAGCGCCTTACAAACGTCGTCTGTATGACTTTCCACAGCAAACATTGCCTGCGGGATGCCGTAGCCGCGCATTGCGCCTGCGGTAGATTTGTTGGTGTAAACGGTATAGGCGTCGCACTGTACGTTCGGGCACGGATACATCTGCGGAAAAGCGCCCATGCCCTTCGCCGCAATCGAATGTCCGTGGGAGGCATACGCCCCTTGGTCGGAGAACACCTCCAGTTTGCGCGCGGCATACGTACCATCGGGGCGCACCCATGAGACGATGTGAGAACGAATGGCGTGCCGTGTGCGGTTGCTGACGAAGGTATCCTCCCGGGGCACATCGATTTTAACCAGTCTTCCGCCGAGCTGCTGAGAAACGTACGCTGCCAGCGGCTCATAGAGCGTATCCTGCTTGTTTCCGAAACCTCCGCCAATGTACGGCTTAATAATGCGTACCTTGCCCCACGGAATGCCCAGCGCCTGCCCTACCGTACGCCGGACGATATGCGGTATCTGGGTGGACGATACCACCACGAGCCTGCCGCCCTCTCCATAAGCGTAGGCAATAAAGTTCTCGATATGGCAGTGCTGAACAACCTGCGTATCATACCATTTGTCCACGCAGATTAGTCCAGGCTCCTTGATGGCATCTTCATAACTGCCAATATTAATAGCTGAATGCTTAAGAATATTATTCGCGTATTCCTTGTGAAGCAAAGGAGCGCCTTCCTTCATGGCCTCCTGAGGATCCAGCACAAAAGGCAACGCATCATATTCCACTTTAACGGCGCGGGCCGCCTGCGCTGCGGCTACCTCGTTCTCCGCCACCACCGCGGCAACATCGTCTCCGTAATAGCGTACATGGCGGTTCAGCAGACGTCTGTCAGCGACGTCCTGATGACCGAGGTCTGTAGACCACGGATGCCCGGCGGTAGGAAATTTGATATCTGGCACGTCGAAACACGTGAATATTTCAACCACACCGGGTATCTTTTTTGCCTCGGCAGTATCCACTGATTTTACATATCCGTGCGCAATTGTGGAGCGCACAACCACGATAACCAACGCATTTTTTTCACATAGATCATCGGTATATTTGGCACGTCCGGTTGCTTTATCAAATGCATCCACCCTCGCGACGCTTTTTCCGACATTGCTCACAACGCTTCCCCCCTCACTTCGATTCTCTCTCAACATTATCCCTTTTCAACAAGGCAAAACTTTTCTTTAAATTATGAACCTTCGGAAAACTTTCTCCTTAATAACAATACCGCTTCCAGTACTCCCCCGGCAATCGCACGCGATTTATCCGATATCGTAAAACAATTCTCCCGTTTATTTCTTGGATCCACATCGCCTATTTTCATGTTCTCATCCACACGGATGCCGGTCTGTATCATTCCTCGCAGCATGCCGCTCAGCGGAGAGTATACCGGAACGGCTTCAACCCGTGCGATAAGCTGCCCTTTTTCCACACTGTCACCAATACCGGCGATGTTGGTGATAACCCCTGCGGCAGGAGCACGAACGATCCTTTCGGTGCTGTAGCCTCCAATGCTTCCGGGCGTTCCCGTGTTCGGCTCCGCTTCTCCTTCCATAATTACCCTGCCAAGATTGTGTCCTCTGTTGGTTTCAACCACCGCGTGAACGTCTTTCCCTGCAAAAAAGCCGGGGCCTAAACCAATAACGATGGGCGCGATATCCTTGCTTGTACCGCCAATATTCCTCTTCGCGATGATGGCGTCTACGACTATCTCCGGCTGTAATTCCTCAAGCGATGTACAGTCCGGGTCGATCAGTACAGGAATTTTTCCGTCCTGCAGCAATCCAAGACACTCCCCGGCAGTCTCCGCTTTTACCGCCGTCAAGTCTTCCACTGTGACAGAACCGTCAAAAACCGCCTGAGCAAACGATACTGTCCTTCGAATGACTGTTGGCTGTGCGGTTTCCAGTATCACCACATGGAATCCGCATCGCACCAGTCTATATACCGTTCCGGTCGCAAGGTCCCCGCCTCCGCGAACGATCACCAGATTAAACATCCGCCTTCCATCCTTCAAACGCTATCTTTAAGTTCTCCTGTTGTGCGTCTCCTCGCACCATTATGCGCCTGATGAGCCCAAAAATAAAACCCCCGGCCCAAAAGATACACTTGGCGAATCCGACTGGGACGTCCATTACATGGATCACAGCAAGATTGCTCAATCTGTATCTCCTGTAGCCTGGGGCAATTTACGGTTGCCTGTAGAGACATCCACACCAATTAATGGACTTATACAAGAGCTTTTTCGCTGTAAAACCATTGCCACAGCGAAGTATTCAGTTTTCAGTTTAATTTTATCACACATTCAATACGTGTCAAGTGAGACAAAGAGGAGACAAATCAAAACCAATTTGTCTCCTCAAGTCCATTCATGTAATCAGTTTGTTAGAGAGATTATCTGTCTTCTCGGAAATAAGGAAGCCCCAGACTGGCCGGCGGTTGATTCTCCCGCTTCCTGCGCATCGACACGATTACAAGCACCACAATCGTAACCACATAAGGCAGCATCTTGAAAAGCTCCTGAGACGAGCGTGTCAGTCCCGGTATATAGAAGAAGAGCCAGAATAAAACACCAAAGAGATACGAACCCCAGATCGCGTGTTTAGGCTTCCATCGGGCAAAAATAACGAGTGCGACCGCAAGCCAGCCCAGCTTTTCGATGCCGCCATCGTTCGCCCATGTTCCCTTGATATAGTCCATGGTATAATACAAACCGCCAAGGCCTGTAATAGCTGCGCCAATACAGGTTGACAAATATTTATATTTTGTAACGCTGATACCCGCTGCATCCGCCGTAGCAGGGTTCTCGCCTACCGCGCGCAGGTTTAAGCCCTTTCGGGTTTTGTTCAAAAACCAGCTTGTGATAAAAGCCAGAATGATTGCAAGATACACCATAAAGCCCAGCGCAGAGAGTACCCCCACTTCCGAGAGAAATGGCAGCGTTGCACGATAGGCACCGCTGGTTACAGCAACAGAAATCTGGCCCACCCCGCCTGCCATGGTGTTCATCGCGCCGCCAAAGAAATTTGCCACGCCCGAACCGAAAATAGTCAGCGTCAGTCCGGTAACGTTCTGGTTCGCACGCAGCGTAATGGTAAGAAAGCTGTAGATAAGACCCGCCAAAACGGAGGCGGCTATTGCACATACCAACGCAATGATAAGTCCCAGCCATGGCAGAGGTGATGCAAAGTTTGTTTCATACCAGAAAGCACCGGCAAGACCGGCGATGCCGCCGAGGTACATGATGCCGGGAACCCCAAGGTTCAAATTGCCGGACTTCTCCGTTAAAATCTCACCCATGGAGCCAAACAGGATGACCGTACCGAATACAATGGCAGCCTGCAATAATGACAAAATCTGTGCCATTTATTTAGCCTCCTTCGCGCCCCGGAAAATCAGCCGGTAGTTGATAAAGAACTCGCTGCCAAGAATGAAAAACAGAATAATACCTGTTATCATCTGGGATGCGAAATCGTTGAGGTTAAACTGAGATGCAATCTGTATTGCGCCTTTTTCCAGGAATACCAGCATCGCAGCCACAAATATCATCGTAAACGTGTTGAATTTGGCTAACCATGCTACGATGATGGCTGTAAATCCGCTCCCTCCGGCAGTACTCGTAGAAATCGTATGCGATGCGCCCGCTACCGCGATATAGCCTGCCAGACCGCAGATAGCGCCCGAAATCATCATGGTGCGCACCACCACGTTCTTTACCTGAATTCCGATATATCGGGCGGTGCGTTCCGATTCACCAACCACTGAAATCTCATAACCCTGTTTGGAGTACCGAAGATAAATGAACATAAATATCGTCAGCGCCAAAACCAGCACGATATTCAGCAGGTATTGATGCTCAAATAACGGTGGAAACCACCCGGCCTTGGTCTTCTGATTAATAATTCCGACTGTATTGGAACCGAAAGGATTTTCCCACAGGGCAACGAAATAGGATGTCAGCTGTATCGCCACATAATTCATCATCAGGGTAAAGAGCGTTTCGTTCGTGCCGTATCGCGCTTTGAAGATAGCGGGGATAAAGCCCCATATCGCACCTGCCACAAGACTTGCCGCAAGCGAAACCAGCAGCAGACCCCACGTCGGCATGGATTTACCGAAATAGATCATCACTGCCGCGGTCGCAATGCCGCCCGCCAGTATCTGTCCTTCCGCGCCGATATTCCAAAATCGCATCTTAAACGCGGGCGCCAGACCAATACCAATGCAGAGCAACATCACCATATCGCGCATTGTCACCCATGTCCGCTTTTCTGTGCCGAAATTGCCTTCAAACATGGCGCTGTAAACCTTCAGCGGGTTCAGCTTGACAATGGCATATATGACGATAGCGCTGACCGAAAGTGCGAGCACAAGGCCGATAAGCCGGATAAGCCAGCTGTGCCACAGTGAAATTGAGTCGCGCCGGACTATGCGCGCAAGAGGCTCCTTAGTCACGTGATGCATTCTTGCACTCCCCTCCCAGCTTCGTCATCATCATGCCGACCTCGCGCTTGTCAGCGCCTTTGCCGGGCACGATGCCGCTGGTCTTTCCTCCGCAAAGGACAAGTATTCTATCACAGAATTCCAGCAGAACATCCAGATCCTCGCCGACAAAAATAACGGCAACTCCTCTTTTCTTCTGCTGATTGATCAAATCGTAAATGGTATAGGACGAGTTAATATCGAGCCCGCGAACCGCATAAGCCGTCATCAGAACAGTCGGAGACGATGAAATCTCCCGCCCGACCAACACCTTTTGTACGTTGCCTCCGGAAAGCCTGCGTACCGGAGTGGACAAGCCCGGCGTATTCACTGCCAGCTCGTTTACAACACGCTGCGCGAGACCGCGCGGCGTCTTTCTGTCCGCAAATACGGTCCGTCCGTTTCGAAAAGAACGCAGCATCATGTTGTCAGTCAGATCCATGCTGCCGACCAACCCCATACCAAGCCTGTCTTCCGGAACAAAAGAAAGCGAAACGCCCAGAGCAAAGATTTCGCGCGGATCCTTGCCTACAAGCTGAATTTCCTCGCCGGTATTGGGGTCAACGTACAGTATGCTTCCTGATTCAAACGGCTGTAAGCCCGCGATTGATTCGAGCAGTTCCTTTTGCCCGCATCCCGAAATCCCTGCCACGCCGAGGATTTCCCCTGAATACGCGGTGAAAGAAACATCGGAGAGCTTCGTCACCCCATCCTTATCGCGAACGGTAAGCCCCTCAACGACGATCCTTGGCTTCGGGTCTTCCGGTTCAGGTCTGTCGATATTCAGGGATACGGGACGCCCAACCATCATGTTGGTCATCTCCGCTGCGTTTGTATCCTTTGTGTTAAGGCCTCCGACGAACTGACCGCGCCTTAGTACTACAACACGATCCGATATTTCTTCGACTTCGTGCAGTTTATGTGTAATGATAATAATTGCCTTGTTGTCGTCCCGCATATTGCGCAAAACAGCAAACAGCTTTTCCGTTTCCTGCGGTGTTAATACAGCAGTAGGCTCATCAAGAATCAGGATACTTGCACCCCGATACAGCACTTTGACGATTTCCACCGTCTGTTTCTGTGAAACGGACATATCATATATTTTCTGCTCCGGATCAACTTCAAAGCCGTAAAGCTTACAGATATCACGTATCTTGTCACCTACGGCCTTCAGGTTGAGACGATCCTTGCCCGGCATTCCCAGGATAATGTTTTCCGCGGCAGTGAGCACATCTACAAGCTTGAAATGCTGATGGATCATTCCGATGCCCAGATCAAAAGCGTCTTTGGGGCTGCGGATCGAAACCTCGTGTCCATCAACCAAAATATGTCCGGCATCGGGATAATAAATGCCGGAAAGCATATTCATCAGCGTTGTTTTGCCGCTGCCGTTTTCCCCGAGCAGGGCCAGTATTTCTCCTCTGAATATATCAAGACAGACCCGGTCATTGGCAACAACCGAACCAAAAGTCTTGGTAATATCGCGCATGCGGACGGCCGCATCTGCGCTTTGCATAGCAGATTACCCCCTTAACCACACCTCAAAAGCCGCGCTCTCAAGGTCTCTTAATAAATTATGGAAAGAGCCACTTTTGTGGCTCTTTCCATCGATATCCAGAGCGTAATTACTGAGCGTTGAGTTCGGTAATGCCGTCTATACGCAGACCAAAGTACGGGGCGCTGCGCAGCGTAGACTCATGGAACACGCCGTCAGAAATGGCTTCGCCAGTATCGCCTGTCCAGTCGCCGTCGGTATCAATTGCCAGATAGCTGGTAACCGTCGCGCCGCCAACCGTAAACTTAGAGGTATCGAACACATTCAGGGTGCCGTCCTTCAACGCAGCTTCAATTTCCGCGACCTTCTCGGCGGTGCCGTCGACACAGCTCTGACCCAGCGCAGAAATCATCACGGCGCCTTCGTTATAGCCTTCCGCCCAATCCGTCGCGATTTCCTCGCCGTTCTTGATGCAGTTGAACGCATAGGTGTAGTAGACGCTCCAGTCGTTCTGAGCGCTGGTCAGCGCCGCGTTAGGAGCAACGGCAAGCATATCTACGTTGTAGCCCACGCAGTAAACGGTGGTTCCGCCATTCAGCAGCGTCTCGCAAGCAGCGGGAGCGCCCGTGGAGTCCGCATGCTGACTGATGATGATGCAGCCGGCCGCAACCAGCGCATTCGCGGCTTCGCCTTCAGCAGTCGGGTCATACCATGAGTTCGTGTACTGCACGCTCATCACCACGTTGCTGACGATTGACTTTACGCCGAGGTAGAAGCCGGTGTAGCCGGAGACCACTTCCGCATACGGGAAAGCGCCGACATAACCCAGCTTGATGTTGCCATCCGCATCCATGTTGGAAGCGGCAACCTTGCCATCCGCCACCAGTTCAGCAAGCTTCATGCCCGCGACAACGCCGGAAACATAACGGGACTGATACGTGTCGTTGAACGCGTTTTTGAAGTTCGGCAGACCGGAAAGAGCCGCTCCGTCACCCGTCATGGAAATGAAGGTAACTTCCGGATTCTCTTCGGCAGCCTGCTGCATCGGGGTCTGATGGCCGTAGCTGTCCGAGAAGATGTAGGTGCAGCCCTGCTCAACAAGGTCCGTCGCCATATCGTAGCACTCTTCGTTCTCGGGAATGTTGTACTTCCAGACGATCTGGTCATCGATGAAGCCAACCGCAGCAGCCGCTGCCTTGATGCCGGAAATGTGAGCGAAGTCATAGCCGGTGTTCTCATCATGCACCAGAATGACGCCGATCTTGACAGCAGCTTCAGCATCCGACGTTTCGGGAGCCGCAGAATCCGTTGCAGACACAGATTCTTCTTCCGAAGCGGAAGGGCTTGAAGATGCGCCCGGTGTGCCGCAGGCAGCGAACGCAAATACGAGCGAAAGCGCCAGAAGCATTACAACAAATTTCTTCATTTTTTATCCTCCGTTTTTGTTATTAAATTTTGCATATGCAAATTATGCACTCTGATATAAATCGGATCCCCTTATCTCGTTCCATCGCCAGCCTGTCAACCACGAGACAAGAGCTCAATCCAATATGAAATTCAATGATTCGCGCCTACAAGTTACGCAGTTCCCAACTCCTCTGAGGCTTAAGCTTTTTAGAGAAAACGGCGTACGTCCTCAAATGAAACTTACGCCGTTGTAATTGTGGTTTCAATTTTTTTTAATATACCTCTTTTATGGAGTTTTGTCAAGTTGGCGCTTGAGTTTTGCTATATTGTATGCCTTACATATTCCAGCAGCTTTATATTGGGTAGAAGGTCAATATATCAAAACAAAGGGTTTATAATTGTATAAAAATATGATACCATAAATTAAAAAATTTTTTATATCTCTGTCAATAATCTACTTCACAGATAGTGCAATCGTGGATTTAAAATTTCCGAAGGATGGTGAGCTAAAATGGATAAAAAAAGATTGAATAAGCTTATCGATGTAGCCGCGGGCAGAGTGCCCGCCGATATCGTGATCAAAGACTGTAAAACAGTAGACGTTTTTAACGGCTGCGTAATCGAGGGCGATATCGCAATCTGTGACGGACTGATTGCAGGGGTCGGCCAATACGAGGGCCGCCGGGAAATTGATGCGAACGGACAATATGCCGCGCCCGGTTTTATCGACAGCCATATCCACATTGAATCGGCGTATGTGAGTCCGGAAGAGCTGGGCCGGCTGCTCGTTCCCCATGGAACGACAACAATCATTGCGGATCCTCATGAGATCACAAACGTCTGCGGGCTTTCAGGCTTGGAATATATGATTGAGGCTTCAAAGCGCTCCGCGCTTGATATTAAATGGATGCTGCCATCCTGTGTCCCCGCGACTCCATTCGAGCATTCCGGAGCCTCCGTTGCGGCGGCGGATATGGAGCAGGTCATGGACCGTGATGAAATTCTGGGGCTTGGAGAGTTCATGAATTACCCCGGGGTCGTCAACGCGGATGAAGGCGTACTGGATAAGCTGCTGGTAGCAATCCGGCATCGCAAGCACATCGACGGGCACAGCCCTGGATTATGCGGGAACGGGTTGAACGCTTACGCGTCCGCCGGCATCCGAACCGACCACGAATGCTCTACGGTTGCGGAAATGACCGATCGTTTATCCCGCGGCATGTATGTGCTGATGCGTCAGGGTTCAGCCTGCCACAATCTCAAAGCATTGCTGAAAGCGGTTACGCCGTTTAACAGCAGACGCTGTCTGCTTTGCTCGGATGACTGTCAGCCCAAAACCATTTTCAGCGTCGGACATCTTGAAAATCATCTGCGCATCTGCGTTAACGCGGGGATCGATCCGATTATGGCCATTCAGATGGCCAGCATTAACGCCGCCGAGTGCTTTGGCATCAAGGACAGAGGCGCCATCGCGCCAGGCTTAAGAGCGGACATCGTTTTGCTGGACAGCCTTACGGGTTTCAATGTAATGAAGGTTTTCATCGCCGGAGACGAAGCGGCGGCTGACGGCCGTTACGCCTTGCCGGTTTCCCGTCAGGACATCTCTCCAACCCGCGGAAGATTTCGCGTTAAGGATTTTTCTAGGGACAGGTTAAAGCTCACCATTCGCTCAGAGAAGGCTCACGTCATCACCATGATACCCGGAGGGGTTGTCACCCGCAACGAAGTCTCTGAAATCTCCCGCGATGAAAAAGGTGATTTTATATTTGACCCTTCCAAAGATATCGTTAAAATCGCCGTCATAGAGCGCCATCATAATACGGGAAACGTGGCCGTTGCGCTGCTTAAGGGATATGGGATCAAGCGGGGAGCCATCGCCCTTTCCATCGCCCATGACTCCCACAATATCATTGTCGTAGGCGTCAGTGATGACGATATGGATTTTGCGGTGCAAAAACTGATTGAACAGAACGGCGGCATTGTGCTTGCCGACAGTCAGCGTATCATTGAAAGCCTGCCCATGCCTATCGCCGGCCTGATGAGCGACCAGAGCGGTGAGTGGGTGGATGAAAAGCTGACCCGAATCCATCGGGCCGCGGTGGACGTACTCGGAGTGCACGATACTTTTGAGCCGGTAATGACGCTTTGTTTTATGGCGCTACCGGTCATTCCGGAGCTGAAGCTGACGGATATGGGACTGTTTGACGTGAACAAGTTCAGCTTCATTCCTGTGGAAGCATAGAGTCCCTGCCTATTTCTGATTGCTGAAGCGGCAGTCGGAACATAAGAAAACCGATATGCTGTCACGCGCCGAGTCATGGAGACTCAGTCTCATGGCCAGACGTATATGGGCGCATCATGGATCGCCGGAGATGTAAGCCGATGTGTCATTAGCGGTCAGCGTTATGCCTGCCGGTTTCAAGCCCGTTGCGCAAAAAAGCGAGTGCGCTTGAACTTTTTAACGGCAGATGCCGCCTATTCTTTTCCATTTTCCTTTACGTCGATGTAGTTATACAGCGTAAACTTGGAAATCCCAAAGAATCTGGATACCTTATCGCCGGATTTTGTAATGAGAAATGCTCCCTTGTCCTGCAGGAACTTGACTGCTTTTATTTTGTCTTCCCGGTTCATCTGCGACACCGGCTTATTGACCAGTTTCACGGACTGTTCAATCAGATCGTCCAGCAGGCTGTTCACATCCTTGGTGATGCGTTCGGGCTTTTCATCATTGGTTCCGATGAGGCTCTTCAGCGAATAATCCATCATAATGTAATTGGTGATGTCATAATTGATTGCGAATATGCCCACTACTTTGCCGTCGTTATCTCGGATATAAATCGTTGTGGATTTCAACATACGGCCGTCTTCCGTCTGGGTCAGGTAGTTAACCCTGTCTTTCAGCTCTTCCGGCTTCCTGTTTCTTGACTCCAATACGATATGCGAAGGCCCGTCGCCCACTTTCCTTCCGGTTACATGCCCGTTTTCAATATAGATGATGGTATGCTCCTCATCCTCCGTTAAATCGTGAATCACGACCTCACAGTTTTCACCGAAGTGTCCGCTAATCCCCTTTGCGAGCTGTATCCAGAATGGCTGATAGAATGCCTTGTCCATATGCGCACCTCCTTTTCCCTGCTGCATCATCAGGTCTCCGCGTGTTCTTCCTTCCATGCTTTTGCTGACGTTGTATGACCGCACCCGATAATGGTATAATATCAAAAAACAAAGGAAAATGGAAATGACTTTCGGCTGCGTAGTTCTTGCTGCCGGGGCAGGCTCCCGTTTCGGCGGAAACAAGCTGGCTGCCCCTGTCAATGGCAGCCCCATCATTGATTATATTCTCACCAGCCTGCCTGCCCGCCTTTTCAGCCGGGTAGCGGTGGTCAGCGCCGACCCGTCTGTTATCGACGCGGCGCAACGCCACGGCTTTGAGCTCGCGTTCAACGATCGCCCTGAGCTCGGCGTCAGCCGGAGCATTCGCATGGGACTCGAATTGACGGCGGACACCGATGCCTGCATGTTCTGCGTCGGGGATCAACCGCTGCTCCGGCGGGAAACGCTTGCGGGAATGCTGGATGTATACGAGCCCGGTACAGTGCTGATGGTTTCGCACGACGGGCAGAGCGGTAACCCGGTCATCTATCCCTCCGCACTGTATGGGGAGCTGAGCAGCCTGTATGGCGAGGAGTCCGGCAAGACGGTCGCTTGCCGTCACGAAGACCTTCTTCGCCTGTTCCATCTCGCCGACGCTTCCCAGCTATGCGATGTTGATACCCGCGAGGACCTCATCGCGGTTCAGACGCTTCTCAGCCCGCCCACTAATCATATTCGGTGAGCAGCGGGCTTCCCGCGCGCACAGAAATCAATCTCTCGGATACTTGCCGTACCACACAATATCGCGGTAATTCTTCGTATCCGTGTCCCCCTCGGTGCAAAACATGATGATACGGGAGGATGCGTCCAGTCCGATTTCTTTTACGATGTCGGGGCGGCGCTTCATGATTTCGTCCACCAGACCCGTGCCCACCGCGCCGGATTCTCCCGCCACCACGCGCGGATCGTTCCCCAGCGGGTTGCCGAGTATGCGCATGCCGTTGGCGGTCAGCACATCGTCACACGAGAAGAATCCATCCGCAAAGTTGCGGATGATCTCCCACGAGATGGGGTTGGGTACACCGCAGGATAGTCCCGCCATGATGCTGTCCATATCCCCTTCCACGCTGTGTGCGGTTCCGTCGCCTGCCACGCCGGAGTCATAGTAGCAGGCTGCCTGATGCGGCTCCACGATGTATATTTTCGGGCACTTGTCGCCGTAGTGGTTGACGAATACGCCTGCCATCGCGGCCGCCATAGAGCCCACTCCCGCCTGTAAAAACATGTGCGTAGGTAACGTGTCCCCCAGTTGCTCGATGGCTTCTACGCCCATCGTGGCGTAGCCCTGCATCACCCAGGTGGCCACCTGAACGTCGCCTTCGCTGGCCGTGTCCAGCACCACTTCCCAGCCCTTTTCCGCCGCAAGGCGGTTCACCTCGCGCACGCACCAGTCGTAGGTGAAATCCGACACCACCACCGTGCCGCCGAACCGCTCAATGGCGTCAATGCGATCCTGCACTGTCCCCTTGGGCATATAAACGATAGCCTTCTGGTTGAACTCATGCGCCGCCCACGCCACGGACTTGCCGTGGTTGCCGTCGGACGCCGCCGCGAAGGTGAGGTCGCCAAGCTGACGCTTCACCTCGTCGGATTTCAGATAGTCAAAATCCACGTCGGCAATGTCCACGCCCAGCTTGCGGCAGATACTGCTGCCCACCGCGTACGCGCCGCCCAACAGTTTGAACGCCTTCAGGTTGCCGCGCTGGGACTCGTCCTTCACGAACAACCCGCCCAGCCCCAGAGACGCGGCAAGCGCGTCCAGCCGGGCCAGCGGCGTCTGGTTGTATTTGTCGCCCATCGAGCGGTGGAATCGATAGACCTTTGCCACTTCGGCTTCTGAGAACAATGCTGTCTCGCGGGTACAGACGCCGTTCTTTTTGCGGTTGGGAACGAATTTGACCCTCTCCATACGCAATTAAGCCTCAGCCACTTGATGGTTGAACGCTTTGATGAGTTCATCCAACTCTTCCGTATGCGTCACGATATCAGTCCAGTAGCTGTCGTCGTCCCACTGGGCCAGTATTTCGTTATACGTCTTGCCTTGCTGCTCCACCCAAGTGTAATACTTGAGGTTGTGCACAGCTTTGCGGTCGTAGTAGTTCAGTTCCTTCAAGTAGTCAATGTTGATGCCATCGAAATACCGGGCGTTCACCGCGTGCGCCGCAAACGCGTCAAACGCGCCGCGCTCTTCGGTCAGCTCTGTGAGGCGGCTCTCGTACATCGAGATGGAGTCGGTCAGTATCGTGACCACCACGTCGTCTTCCTTGAGCTCGAAGTACTTGGCGTACTTGATGGCCGCAATGAGGTTGGCCGCGCCGGAGATACCCACCCAATTCAGGCGGCTGATGACGTCTTCCGATACGCCCTTTTCACGCAGCAGCTTGAGGCCCTCGGGTTCGTTGAACATACGAATCCACTGCATCGGGATCTCATCGTCCACCGCCACAGCCACGTCGGTGTTCTTCACGTTGTGTATCCACGGGATGTGCTTGTCACCGATTCCCTCGATGCGGTGCGCGCCGAAACCGTTGTTGTATATCGTGGGGCACTGCAGCGCCTCGGACGCCGCGATACGGCTCTTGGGAAATATCTTCTTCAGGTAATCGCCCGCCGCGATGGTGCCCGCGGAGCCGGTGCAGCTGATATAACCATGCGGGTTTCCGCCGACTTTGTTCAGCACCTCTTCGATGGCGCTGCCTGTCACCTCATAATGCCACAGGTAGTTGCCAAATTCCTCAAACTGGTTGAATATCATCAAGTCCTGGCCGGACTTGCGCAGCTCCCAGCACTTGTCGAATATCTCTTTGACGTTGCTCTCGGTACCCGGCGTCTTGATGGTCTCGCCCGCCACCGTCTTCAGCCATTCAAAGCGCTCCTTGCTCATGCCCTCGGGCAGTATCGCGATGGAATCGCAGCCAAGCAGCGCCGAGTCGTACGCGCCGCCGCGGCAGTAGTTGCCGGTGGACGGCCAGACAGCCTTCTGCGTGGTGGGGTCAAACTGGCCCGTCACCAACCGGGGTACGAGGCACGAGAACGCCGCGCCCACCTTGTGCGCGCCCGTGGGGAACCACTTGCCGCTGATGGCCACGATCTTGGCCTTCACGCCAGTAATCGCCTCGGGAAACTCGATATAGTTGACGCCGCCGAAGCCGCCGCCCATTTCCTTCGCCTCGTTATGCCAGTTGATGCGGTACAGATTGAGCGGATTCACGTCCCAAAGACCTACGTTTTTCAGCTGCGCTTTAACGCTGTCGCTGATAAGCGCGGGGTTCTTCATCTGCGCGAACGTTGGAATGACAATATTGCGTTCCTTCGCGCGCTGCACCGCTCTTTTCAGCCGTGCTTTGTCAACGTTTAAATCAATCAGCTTATACTTGCTCATGATTGTCTCCTTCATCTTTCTAAACTTAATCTAATCGACGCTCAGCGTCGGTTTATCGCGCTTGATGAACTGCCCTCTGCCCTTTTGCCCAAGAAACTGGTTGTTCCGGACAATCACCTCTCCGCGAGACAGAACGCAGTCCACACTGCACTCCATCTCACAACCCTCATAGGGCGTGTAGTCTACGTTTTCATGCAGCCTGCTGTGAGATACCCTATAGCCCTTCAAATTCATGAGGACGATATCCGCATCACTCCCCACACGGACAGCACCCTTCTTCGGATACATGCCGAACAGTTTCGCAGGATGGGTCGCGCATAGCTTGGCAAACTGCACCGGCGATATGCGCCCCTTCAGCACGCCCTCCGAGAACATCAGCGGCACGCGCAACTCTACTCCTGGCATACCGTTCGGGCATTTGGTAAAGTCCGCGCCGCCCAGCCGCTGCTTCAGCGTGTAGTCAAACGGACAATGGTCGGTTGCAACGGTATCGATATCGCCTTTTCGGATGTCCTCCCAGAGCAGGGCGTTGTTGGCTTTATCACGCAGCGGCGGGCTTAAGATGTATTTCAGCCCATCCCCCCGCTCGTAATACGAATCGTTCAGCAGCAGATACTGCGGACAGGTTTCCACGAATATATTTCTGAGGCCATTCTGCTTTGCGAGGGTGATGTATTGCATCCCCAGATGATTGGAGAGGTGCACGATGTACAGCGGTGCATCCCCAGCCACGGCGGAGATGTGCGTCATACGGCTGATGGCTTCGGCTTCGCACGGCTCCGGACGGCTGACGGCGTGGTATTGGGGCGCTGTGTATCCGCTTTCGGACAACTCGCGACGCCGCGTGTTGACAAGGCCGTCGTTCTCCGGATGCACCGTGATCATCACACCCAGCGCTTTGGCGCGCTTCATCACAGCGTAGATATCCTCGTCGGCCATTTTGTACGGATACGTCATGTAAATCTTATAGCTGGTGATGCCCTCGCCTGCGAGCGTTTCCATCATGGTCAGAACGCCCTCGTCCACATGCTGCATTACGCCGTGGAAGCTGTAGTCAATCACCGCCATGTCCTTTGCCAGCGTATGGTACAATCTAATCTGATGGTCAAGACCGCAGCCCTTCGGCCCGAAGCCCGGATGGTCCACGATGGTGGTCGTGCCGCCGCAAGCCGCTGCAACGGTACCGGTGAAGAAATCATCCTGTGCGACCGCGATACCCACGTCCAGACAGAAGTGGGTATGGACGTCAATGCCGCCTGGCAGCACATACATGCCCGCAGCGTCTATGGTCTCGCCGCCTGGCAGGCTCTCCCCTATCTCCGCGACAACGCCGTTTTCAATGCGTACATCCGCTTTGACGGTTTCGGTTTCCGTCACCACGTATCCGTTCTGAATGACCACTGCTATTTCCCCTGCTTTCTGTAGGGCGTATCCTCCAGCGGCAGGCTCGTCCGATGCTTGCCGTCCAGCTTGAAATACGCTCCGGCTACCGCGGGCGCGGTCGGAATCGAGGCAATCTCTCCGATGCCCTTCGCACCATAAGCCGTATCGGCTTTCACCGGCGCACACACAAATTTAACGTCGATATCCGGCACGGCGTTGGCGCGGAATAAACCGAGCTTTGCGTAACGCGTCTGCGGCACACAGTTCACGAGCGGATAATCCTCCGTCAGCGCGTACCCGAGGCTCATGACCACGCCGCCTTCCACCTGTCCTTCGGCGCTCTTCCGGTTGATTACCTGTCCCGCGTCGTAAACGGCATATACCTTTTCGACTTTGGCGTCCTCGCCCAGCACCACCACCTGTACGCCATAGGTATAAGCCGCGTGGCTGTACGGGTGTTCCTTGTCCGTGGTGATGGGGTCGGTCACGCAGGTAAACTCCCCGTAGAACTCACGGCCTTCCAAATCCGTCAGCGTATCGCCCTCGTCCAGCGCCTGTTTCAACTCCTCGCATGCTTTGCGAACTGCCTGACCGGTGAACATGGTTTGCCGTGAAGCGGTCGTCGTGCCCGAATTGGGGGTGCGCCTGGTATCCGGCGTCTCTATCACCATATATGCCGGCGCCAGATTCAGCGTATGGCAGGCGACCTGTAATACTACGGTATCAAGGCCCTGCCCGATTCTCGCCGCGCCGGTGCGCACATGCACCTTGCCGCCTTCGACGGATATGATGCAGCGGCCTGTATCCGGCACGCCCACGCCAAGGCCGGTGTTCTTTATGGAACCGGCAATGCCCGCGACGGTATGGCGCTCGTAGTCTTCTTTTACCGCCTGCAGACACTCCCGGTAGGCGGTCGTTTTATCCGCAATCTGGCCGTTGGGCAGTATGCCGTCCGGCACGATTGCGTTGCGGAAGCGTATCTCCCATGGCGAAATCCCTGCTAGCGATGCAAGCTCTGTAAGATTGCACTCCGTCGCGAACGTGCTCTGCGTCACGCCGAAGCCGCGATACGCGCCTGCCGGAGGATTGTTGGTGTATACCGCCTTGCCCTCGATGTCCACGCACGGATACTGATAAGGCCCCGCCGCGTGCGTACACGCCCGCTGCACCACCGGGCCGCCCAGAGAGGCGTATGCTCCCGTGTCGGCAAGGATACGCGCCCGCATTCCGGTCAGCATACCGTTTTCGTCGCAAGCCGTTGTCATCTCAATTTCCATCGCGTGGCGCTTGGGATGCACGAGGATGCTCTCCTGACGCGACAGCCTCACCTTCACATTGCGTCCTGTGACGAAGGATGCCAGCGCGGCGTGATGCTGAACGCTCATGTCCTCTTTGCCGCCGAAGCCGCCGCCCACCAGCTTGCTGATGATATGGATCTTCTCCGCAGGCAGGTTCAATATGTGCGATATCTCGCGCAGTTCGTCGAATATATTCTGGCTGGCGGTATACAGCGTCAGCCCGTCCTCCCCGTCGTTTCGGCAAACCGCGCATTCCGGCTCCATAAACGCGTGCTCGGTAAACGGCGTTTGGTATACGTGGCTTACCACGTATTTGGAGTTCGCGAACACCTCGTCCGCATCGCCGCCGCGTTTTACCCGGTCGTGCCGCAGCACATTGCCCGAGGGGTGCAGCAACGGCGCGTCTTCCTCCAGCGCCATACGGGGCGAACTGATGGGGATAAGCGGCGTATAGCGGATTTTCACCAGCGCCTTGGCTTGCTCCAGCGCTTCCTCCGTCGCGGCCACCACCAGTACGATGGCGTCACCGACGTAGCGCGTGGTATCGCCTCTGGCTATCAGCACATCCCAGTCCTTCACGATATGCCCGTGCTTGTTATGCCCGGGAATATCCGCCGCCGTAATCACCTGAATCACGCCGGGATGGCTTGACGCATCCGTGATGTCGATATCCTCCACCACGGCGCGCGGATACGCGCTGCGCACGGCGCTGGCAAACACCATTTCCGGCAGTTCCATATCGTCCACGTATTCACCGGTGCCCAGTGTCTTCGCGTACGCGTCAATGCGGAACACGTCTTCGGCGATACGGCCTGTAGACGGGTACTCCGGCACCGCTCTATTCTCGCGGAAAAACTCCGCCGCCATTTCTATGGCATCAAATATCTTTTTGTAACCGGTGCAGCGGCAGATGTTACCCAGCAGCGCCTGTCCGATTTCTTTCCTGGTTGGCGTAAGGTTTTTATCCAGCAGTGCTTTCGCGCCGATGACCATGCCGGGGATACAAAAGCCGCACTGCACCGCGCCCGCTTTGGCAAAGCAGTACGCGTACACCTGCTTCTCGTGTTCCGACAACCCTTCCACCGTGGTCACGCGCCTGCCATCCAGTTTCTGAACGGCTTGTGTGCAGGCGCGCCGGGAAACGCCGTCCACAAGCACGCTGCAGGTACCGCAAGCGCCCTCGCTGCAGCCGTCCTTTACGGATTTGATACCCATATCCTTGCGCAGGAAAGTGAGCAGATTCTTATCAGCGTCCGTTTGCACCCATATTCCGTTGAGTTCGAATGTGACCATTGTACTCTCCTTACGGTATCAGGTACCGGAAACCCTCCCGAATCGTTTTGATGACCGCTCTGTACTCATCGGACAGCCGTGCGTCGTCCGTCCCGCATCGATATTCGGCACCGCTCTCGTCGCGGACAAGAACGGTATTCTCCGTCTCAAACAGTACGCCCCTGTTGGCGCTGTCCCGGAAGCCCTCTTCGCTCCAGAACAGCGTGAACTTGTCCTGATAAGGCAGCCCCGCATGCGGACAGAAGATGCCGCAATTGCCGCATTCGTTGCACATGCCATCCACATGCACGATCTGCGGGCGTCCGTCCACCAGCACGCTCACGTTGGCCCGGTTGGGACATACCTCGCAGCACACCTCGCATACCGCGTCGCAGTTCAGGCAACGAGCAGCGTCGTTGAAATCGTCCAAGCTGTCCGCCAATATCCCACGGCTGCCGCGAATATTCTCCGGGTCCGCCGGACGGGACACGCGCACGAAGTCGTGCGAGAGACCCAGCCTGCCCAATATGTCCTTGGTAATGCGCTTGCTGTCCGCCATGGCTTCCACGATGGTGGACGCGCCCCGGCGGCAGTCGCCCGCGACATACACGCCTTCGAGGCTGGTCTGACAGTTCTCGTTGACGGCGGCGTACCCGCGCTTGTTCTGGCTGATGGCGCTGTACGTGAAAAACTCCGTGTCCACGCGCGCGCCCACCGCGCTGATTACCGTATCGAAGGCCAGCTGCTTCGTTTCTCCCGTCGGCTCCACGCCGCGGCGTCCGTCTGCGCCCTTTTCACCCAGCTTCATGACCTCTACGGTCAGCAGGCCATTCTCATAGGCTACGGGAGCCAGCAGCTCCAGAAATTCCACGCCGTCCTCCAGCGCCAAACGCAGCTCCTCCGGCTCCGCGGGCATAAACGCGCGTGTGCGCCGGTAAACGATACTCACCTTAGGCGAGCCGTGGGCGCGCAGCGCCGCACGGGCGCAGTCCATCGCCACGTCGCCGCCGCCGATGACCGCCACCGTTTTGCCGAGGTCCAACGCGCAGTTCGCGTTTTTGGAGCGTTCGAGAAAGTCCAGCGCGTCGATGGTATACTCGCCGCCGCGCTCCACGGGGCAAGCGCCTTCCTTCCACGCACCCGTCGCGATGATGACGTAGTCATATTCCTGCTTCAGCCGCGCCACGTCGGTGTCCTGAACGCCGAAACGGAACCGCACGCCCGTCTTCACGGCCAGCTGATAGTCGAGGTCGATCGCGGCCTGCGACACGCGGAATTCGGGAATCAGGTACTGCACCACGCCCATCGGTTTTTCGCGCTTGTCGAACACCGTCACGTCCACGCCGTTGCGCCGCAGGTACACGCCCGCCGCGATGCCGCCGGGGCCTGCGCCGATTACCGCGACCTTCTTATCCGTCCGCAGCAATGCGGGCACGATGCCGTCTATGTATGTCTGCTGCGCATTCTGCGAGGCCAGTCTCTTGGCCTGCCGAATCTGCAGCGGTTCGTCGTAGTCGATGCGCGTGCATTTGGTCTGACACGCATGGCTGCATATCTCGCCCGTCACCGCGGGCACGGCGTTGTCAATCGCGATGATTTCAAACGCCTTGTCGTAGTCACCGCGCGCGACGCACTGCAGATACTCGGGTATCTGCTGCCCGATGGGACAGCCGCCCTGCTTGCACGGCGCTTTGAAGCAGTCGAACAGCGGCAGCTTGGAGTCCGTCTTGCGGGACTTCACCTCGCGCGCATCTTTGGCGATATGCTTATCCGTGAGCACGCTATCGGCCAGCACGTTCAGCGCCGCCACGTCGATGCCGGCTCCTTCATAGAGCGCCTTCTCGGCCTTTTCGCTGAGCTGCTTGCCGCGCGCGTAGCCGCCCGGCTTCAGCAGTGTGGTCGCGAATGTCACCGGCTTGATGCCCGTTTTCAGCATGCGCTCCACGTTGAACGCGTCCGTGCCGCCCGAATACGAGATGGGCAGCTTACCTTCAAAGTGGTTGCTGAGCTGCCGCGCCACGTTGATGCTGAGCGGAAACAGCGCGCGCCCGGACATATACATGAACTCTCCGGACAGCTCCTCGTTTTTAATCATCACCGGGAACGTATTGGACACCTTGACGCCGAAGCTTAGCCCCAGGGGCTTCGCCGTGTCCAACAGCCGCCCAATCAGCGCTACCGCGTCGTGCATTTTCAGGTCCTGCTCGAAATGCCGCGTGTCGAAAGCCACGTAACCGTAGCCCAGCTTGTTCAATATCTCGCGCACAAAGTCGTAGCCGAGCAGGGTGGGGTTCACCTTCACGAAGGTGTCCAACTTCTTCACGGCGAGGAAGTAATGCGCGATTTTCTCTATCTCCTCGGGCGGGCAGCCGTGCAGCGTGGACAGCGTGATGGACGATGACACACAGGCGGGAATCGCCTCGATGTCCGCCGCCGTCACGTTCTCGAACAGACTCAAGTTATCCAGCAGCCACGCGCGGCAGGTCTTGAAAACCTCCGTGCCGCTCGCGTCCCGCAGGTTATTAATGTAAGTGTCAATCTTCCCGGAGGTAATGCCCTCAAAATCGTAGCCGACGCTCATGTTGAACATCACTTCCGGCTTTTCCGCAAGGCCGAATTCCTTCATCGCCACATGGATGGCGAACCAGCCCTTGACGTATTCCTCAAAGGCCTCCTGCACGGTGAGTTCGGTGGACCATTCGACGTTGTAGCCCTCGTCCTCGGCATTGATGCACGGGCGCGCGATGCACTTGCGAAGGTCTTCGCCGTCCATCGTCTGCACCGTTTTCAGCTCCATGAAGCGCAGCCCGCCCACGTAGGATGCGAGCAGGTTTTGCGCCAGCTGCGTGTTGGGGCCTGCCGCCGGGCCTAAAGAGCTGCCCAGCTCCTGTCCCAGCACCGGCGCCATGCGGCCGGATTTGTTGCGATAGAACCTAGACTTATGCACGCCGAACACGCTGTTCCTGCCGCGGTATTCCGCCATCATCCACCGCATCAGCTGTTCAAAAGGCATCGGAGTCATGATCTCACTCATTGCGCTCCCCCTTATCTTTCACCCCAAAAAGTCTTACGTCTTTTCGGGGACCCCGAAATGATTCTATGCCCTGTCCCAGAACTTCTCCGCCAGCTCGCGTGATTTGCTGTAGACTTCGCTTTCGTCCGCCGTCAGCAGCTCCCTGTCCTTCATCACAAAACGTCCGTTTATCATCGTGGAACGCACACTGCGGCCCATCATACCAAACAGTATGTGCGACGACGTGTTGCCCCCCGTGATGGGCGTGGGTGAATCGTAGTCCACCACGATGATGTCCGCAAAGGCGCCCTTCTCAATCACGCCCAGCGGTTTATTAAAATAGCGGGCACAAATTTTGCCGTTGTTCTGCAGCAGCATCTGCGCGCTTTCGCCCCAGCCCACGCTGGGGTCGCCAAGGTTATGCTTGTGAATGATGTTGGCCACCTTGAAGGATTCCAGCATGTCGGTGGTGTAACCGTCCGTGCCGAGTCCCACAGTTAAGCCCTTCTCCATCATGTGCAGAGCCGCCGAGCAGCCCACCGCGTTGCCCATGTTAGACTCCGGGTTGTGCACCACGACGGTATCCGTATCTTTGAGTATGTCCATCTCGCGCGCGTTGATGTGGATGCAGTGCACGGCGAGGCTCTGCGGCCCTAAGATGGCGGCATCGTTCAGACGCTCCACCACGCGCTTGCCGTATTTCTTCAGGCTGTCGTACAGATCGTCGATGCCCTCCGCCGTGTGGACGTGGAAGCCCGCGCCGTTCGCCGCAGTCACGCACTTGTCCAGCGTCGCTTCCGACAGCGTAAACGAGGCGTGCAGGCCGAACAGGCCCTTCACCATATCGCTGCTCTGTTTGTTGGCGTACGCGATGAAGTCCGCGTTTTCCTTGATGCCCTCGTCGGCCACCTTCTCGCCGTCCCGGTCAGACACTTCGTAGCAAAGCGAGGTGCGAACGCCCAAGTTCTCAGCCACCTCCGCGATGGTGAACAGGCTGTCCTTCACGCATCCGGCGCTGGCGTGGTGGTCAAACACCGTGGTCACGCCGTTTTTGATACCGTCGATGTACGTGGTGTACGCGCTGTACTCGATCTCCGGCAGCTCCAGCGCCCTATCCACGCGCCACCACAGGTTCTCCAGTATCTGCGTGAAGTTTTTGGACACCTCGCTGTTTTTCAGGCTCATGCCGCGCGCCATCGCGCTGTAGATATGTCCGTGCGTATTGATCAGCCCCGGCATGATCACGCCGCCCCGCGCGTCAGTAAACTCATGCGCCGGGTATTTCTCCTTCATTTCGGCGGTGGTGCCAAAGTCTGCGATCGTCGTTCCATTAACCGCCACGCACCCGTCATGAATGACCGGTTTCGCGGCGTTCTGGGTAATCAATACCCCGTTGCCAATCAATATCATCGCATTCCCCTTTCTTCCGGTTTACGGCACAATCACCGTACCGGTTTTGCCCTCAAGACCGTCCATCAGCTTGTCAAGCGATGTAATCAGCGTCTTGCAGGACGGCTTTTCCTGCACCACACGCATCGCCGCCTTCACCTTGGGCAGCATGGAGCCCTTGCCGAAGTGGCCTTCGTCGATATAGCGCTGCGCTTCGTCCATCGTCAGACTGCTCAGCCACTGTTCGTTCTCTTTGCCGTAATTCAGCGCCACCTGCTCCACTGCCGTCAGTATAACAAAATAGTCCGCGTCAATCAAATGAGCGAGCTTGGCGCTGGTAAAATCCTTGTCGATGATGGCTTCCACGCCTTTGAGGCGGTTGCCAATCTGTTTTACCGGAATACCGCCGCCGCCGCACGCAATCGCCACCTGTCCCGCTTCCAGCAGCACGCGTATGGTCTCCAGCTCCACAATGTGCTGCGGCTCGGGCGAGGCGACCACCTGCCGCCAGCCGCGCGGAAACTTCACCATCGCTTCACCCATCTGGCGTCGCTTCTCGGCCTGCTCGTCGTTGAGGTACAGGCCGATGGGTTTGGTGGGTTCGGCAAATGCCGGGTCTTCCGGGTCCACGACGACCTGCGTAATCACCGTGGACACCGGAATATTCAGTCCCTGATTCAAAAGCTCCTCGCGCAGCATGTTCTGCAAATCGTAACCGATATATCCCTGCGTAATGCTGACGCAGACCGACATCGTGAAGCGGTCGATGTTGTGGTCAATCTTGTAGGTATCAAAGCAATCGGTCATCAGCCCTACCTGAGGGCCGTTGCCGTGGGTAAGCACAATCTGGTAGCCTTCCTTCACGAGCTCAACGATTTTCTTGCTCGTGTTGCGGATAGCCACCATCTGCTCCGACAGGGTCTCCCCCAGCGCGTTGCCGCCCAGGGCGATTACGATTCGCTTTTTCATGACGTCATCATCCTATCCATCGCGGATACGCCCTGTCAATCAGTCCCTGAAGCACGGCGCCCGGATTCTCGACTTTGCTTAATAGTATCATCGCGGCAATAATGTACGGCTTGTTGCCCGCCTGCTTGTACAGCGGTTCACGATACCGGTCGAATACGGACTCTGCCACTTCGCCCCGCTCACACGACACGCCGGTGATGTCCGCTGGCAGACAGTGCAGGTACAGCGCCTCTTTGTTCTTGGTCAGGCTCATCATTTCTTCGGTACATTCCCAATCCTTGTGCTGCGCGTTGTGGGCCAGCAGTTCCTTCTCCAGCGCTTTGATGCCATCGAAGTCACCGTTGCCGTACATATCCGTGCGCTTTTCCATCGCCGCAAACGGCGCCCAGCTCTTGGGATACACGATGTCCGCGTCCTTGAACGCTTCGCTCATGCTGTTAGTCTTCGTGAAGCTGCCGCCCGAGGCCGCGGCGTTCTTCTTCGCCACTTCTTCAACCTCGCCCATCACTTCGTAGCCTTCCGGATGCGCCAGCGTCACGTCCATGCCAAAGCGGGACATCAGGCCGATCACGCCCTGCGGCACCGACAGCGGCTTGCCATACGACGGCGAATATGCCCATGTCATCGCGATTTTCTTGCCCTTGAGGTTTTCCACTCCGCCGAAGTGCTTGATAATGTGCAGCATGTCGGCCATGGCCTGTGTGGGATGGTCGATATCGCACTGCAGGTTGACCAGTGTGGGGCGCTGCTCCAGCACACCGTCGTCGAAGCCCTGCTGCACGTAGTTCGCCACGTTGCGCATATAGGTGTTGCCTTTGCCGATATACATGTCATCGCGGATTCCGATGACGTCTGCCATGAACGATATCATGTTGGCCGTCTCGCGCACCGTTTCGCCGTGGGCGATCTGAGATTTGCCTTCGTCCAAATCCTGCACGGTGAGGCCCAGCAGGTTGCAGGCGCTGGCAAAGCTGAAGCGCGTGCGCGTGGAGTTGTCACGGAACAGGGATATGCCGAGGCCGCTGTCGAATATGCGTGTGGAAATGTTGTTCTCCCGCATTTTGCGCAGCAGCTCCGCCACCTCGAAGACACCTTCGATTTCATCGTCAGACTTCTCCCATGTCAGGAAAAAGTCGTTCAGGTACATATCTTTCAGGTTCAGGCCGTTGATTCTCTCTATCATCTTCTTCATCGTTGTGGTTTCCTCCGCAATTATTGATGGTCTCTTTTTTTATAGCATTCGGGAAGCGCCGCGTATACCGCCGCGCATTTCACCAGATCTGCCTTCCAGGTCTTCTCGTTAGGTGCGTGCGCCTGTGCCTCTTTTCCGGGGCCGAAGCCGATGCACGGGATGCCGAAGCGGCCCATGATGGAAACGCCGTTGGTCGAGAACGTCCATTTGTCCACTACGGGTGTGCCATACATGCCTTCGTACGCTTCCACCATCGACGTGGTGGTGATATGTTCCGCCGGAGATACCCACGTCGGGAAGTAGCAGTCCGTCGGGTATACAAGGCCGGTGTAAGCCGGGCGGTCGTACTTATACATGGACACCACGGCTTCGTACTTCTGTACGGAGGGCAGCGCGCGAATCTCCTCCAGCGCCATCTGGTATGTCTCGCCGTCCGTCAGCCGCCGGTCGATGGAAATGGCACAGCTATCCGCCACCGCGCAGCGAGACGGGGAGGTGAAGAATATTTCCGAAACAGCCAGTGTACCTTTGCCAAGGAACGGATCATAGTGCAGGCGGTTGTTGAGTTCCTTGACTTCCGCCAGTATCTCACCCATCTTGTAGATGGCATTGTCGCCGCGCTCCGGAGCGCTGCCATGGCACGAGACGCCCTTCACATCTACACGGATCTCCATGCGTCCGCGCTGCCCGCGGTAGATGCGGCCGTCCGTCGGTTCGGTAATAACCACGAACTCCGGTTTCACCTTGTCTTCGTTAATAATATACTGCCAGCACAGGCCGTCACAGTCTTCCTCCTGAACAGTACCCGTTACAAGCACCTTGTACCCGGCAAGCAGTCCCTGCTCCTTCATGATCTTCGCGCCGTACACCGCGCTCACGATGCCACCCAACTGGTCGGAAGCGCCGCGCCCGCCTATCTCCTCGTCCGTTTCAAAACCCTGGTAAGGGTCGAACGTCCAGTTGGCAATGTTGCCGATGCCCACGGTGTCGATGTGAGCGTCGTAAGCGATGATATTCTCGCCGTCGCCCATCCATCCAAGGATGTTGCCCATCTTGTCGACTTCAACTTTATCAAAGCCAACGGCCTCCATCTCCTGTCTGATGCGCGCAATTACTTTCTCCTCGCCTGCACTCTCACCGGGGATCGCGATAAGATCCCGCAAAAACTTTGTCATGGACGCTTCATATCCGCCCGCCGCTTTTTTAATTAACGAAAAATCCATTTTACCGTTCCTTTCATTCTCTTACAATATTACAAAAGGGCAATTTCAACATTGCCCTATCTCACGTGGATATGGTATCGTTTATTCGGCGTACAAATTAGTTTCGTTTGCATTTGCTATGCTCTTTAATACAAAATATTTTTAATCGCCTAAATATTTTTTATATCTTGACTTTATCACGGCCACCCACGGTTGTCAACGTGTGTTTCGTCTGCAGGCATTCTATTTTCGCGCATTAACCATTTTTGCTGCCGCCATTGTCGCTCAGCTGGATTTCCTATACAATACTATCGGTAACAATTTCAAGGAAGCTTCATATGATTATCGCCGTAGTAGGAGCCGGGGGGAAAACGACGCTTGGTAATTTTATTGGCAAAAGCCTTGCCAATATGAACCGCCGCGTGCTGTTCACCACCACAACAAAAATCTTTATGCCGGCGAATACGCCTGTGTATCTCGGCGCAGCGGAAGCCATCCGTCCTCTGGGTGCTTTTATGACTGCCTCCAAAGAGGTGCTGAGCAGCGGAAAACTGACAGGTTACTGTCCTGATGAAATCGACGCTATCGCAAGTACCGGATTGTTCGAAGATATCATCGTCGAAGCGGATGGAGCAGCGCGCAAGCCGGTGAAAGCCCCGAATGAGACGGAGCCCGTTTATCCTGCGGCTGATTTAATCATCGGCGTCATCGGGCTGGATTGCATTGGACTGCCTGTAAACGATCAGAATGTGCATCGCGCCGCGCTTTTTGCGGGCGTCACGCAGGCCTCTTTTGACGAGCCGGTTACCGCGCAGCATATTCTCAGGCTGATCAGCCATTCGGAAGGATTATTCCGGCATGCCCCCGCTTCCATTCCAAGGGTTGTCTTTTTGAATAAGTGCGATACAATAGATGAAAAGATACAGCTTCAGGTGGACGAAATCGTATGCCGCTCCCCTTACCCCGTTATGATAACGGGATATGCTGTAAACTGGTTTGAGGCTTTTGCTTTACGATTTTTACAAGGAGACAGCCATGCTCATTGAACGCATTCCGGAATTGATAGCCCAGAATAGATCGGTGGCGCTGGTTACGGTTACCTCTGCCAGCGGTTCCACGCCCGCGGAGGTGGGAAAAGAAATGCTGGTGGATGCCTCCGGCAACATCGGCGGCACGGTCGGCGGCGGCAATTTGGAGTTTATATCGATCAAAAAAGCACAGGAATGCATTGAGCGAAACCAAAGTGTCACTGTCCACTTTGATTTGAAGAAAGACCTTGGAATGGAATGCGGCGGTGAAGCGGACATATTCATCAAGGTTTACAGCCCCGCGATACAACTTGTATTGGTGGGCGCCGGCCATATCGGACAAGCCCTGTATAAGATTGCGGAAACGCTGGGATATGACGTTGCAGTCATTGACGATCGGGAAGAGGTGGCAACTCGCGAGCATTATCCGAACGCACGGAGCATCCGGATAGGAGACATTGGCAAGGAGTGCGAAAAGCTTTCAATATCACCCGCCACCACCTACGTCGTTATCGCAACCCGCGGGCACAAATGTGACGAGGTCGCCCTCTATCACATGGTCCAGAAAGATCCCAGGTATATTGGCGTGATCGGAAGCCGCAACAAGGTAGCCGTAATGATGTCCAGCCTCAGAGAGAAGGGCATTCCGCAGGAGAAGCTGGACACCGTTTATACCCCGATCGGGATTGCGCTGGGCGGAGGTCAGCCCGCAGAGATTGCGGTTTCCATTATCAGCGAAATACTCCTTGTTAAGAACGGCGGACGCCTTGCGCACATGAAAACACCGCCGATTTAAATAACTGCCTTTATCACAGCGCAAACCGGTTTCGGATCAGCGTTTATCGCACTCCTTTCTTTCCTGCAGGCAAAAAGACAAGCGCCGCAGCAGCGGCGCCCAAAGTTTTTCCATTCGCGTTTTTGACATCCTCCGCATGAATAAGCACCGGTACCCTAATCCGATATTTCGGTTGTGCCGCTATGTATTGCAGAAGGTGCATTGCCCTCCACGTTCCAGAGTTTATCAGCTTTTTCCCCGGTCAGAAGTTCAAAATCTTTACACTCCTCTTCAGAGAAGTCCTTTATACACTGTCCTTCTTTCAGGCGATGCACCCCGTTCACCACACAACTGAACCGTCTGCCGTCCAGCTTGTATCGAAGCGCAAACAGAAATGCCACACCCAGGAATACCACCGGTATGATTACAAACATCCATTTTATCGTACCTCCCACGCTGGATGTCGCCCATTCCTGCGGGTTGAATGTTGAAATATTGCTGCGCGCCAGATTGTACGCGTTTTGGTCAAAGCCCGCAAACTTGAGCCCAAAGCCGAGCATCAGTACCGCGATTCCACTGGAAAACTTCCGTGCAAATGTGGTAAAACCGCTGTAAATTCCCTCCCTGCGTTTCCCTGTTATCAACTCGTCTACATCGCAGGTATCTGACAGCATGGACCATGTAGCAAGGTTGCCTGCTGCCGCTCCCATTGCCACCATTACCGCCAGCACGCAGATTACCCATACAGGCGTCACGCTGGTTACAAATATGAACCCGACGGAAGCAGCCACCCACACCGGTATTCCGATATACAGCGGATAGACCTTCCCTTTTTTCTGCGCAATCGCGTTATGGAGGAACATAAACGCCAGCTGAAATACCAGCAGCACGCCCATTATCAATTCATAACTGGCAAATCGCAGCACCACGATATCAATGTAGAACACGAATAATGCCAGCAGCAGGTCTATGGCAACCTGAACGAAAATGAATACTCCGAGGTAGATGCGATATGTTCTATTGCGAAACACGGTAAACCATTGCCTGATGGAGAATGGCTCCGGTGCCGGAAGATCCTTCTTCTCCTTCGTTCCAAGGAAAGTAAACAGCCAGCAGAGCGCAAACAGCAACCCGAACACCACCGCCATCATCAGGTATCCTTGTTTTTGCGCCGGTCCGTTGGTTTCACCGCCAAACCCTTTGATAAGCATCATCGGCACCACCGCTGCCAGTATCGCGGTGCCGGCAGAAAACGCCATACGTGCGGTGGTAAAGCTCGTGCGCTCGTTATACTCGCTGGTGATGTCCGGCAATATCGCGTTATATGGCACCATCACGATGGTAAAGGCGGTGCCGAAAAACATATACGCGAACATATAATAGAAGAACTTGCCCATCTCGCTTTGGATACCGAATGAGTACCACATCATGATAAACGAAGCAAGCACAGGCACGATGCCAATAAGAAAGTAGATGCGCCGCCTGCCGTAACGGGATCGCGTTTTATCAGACAGATTTCCTACAATTGGGTCTGTAATGGCGTCCCACAGCTTACCCACAAAAATGATGGTGGTGGCCAGCACAACAGACATGCCTTCCACGATGACGAGGAAGTTCATAAAGAGCATGCTGAATATCAGGAAAGCACCCCCGCCGTAGATGTCGCCGCAAGCGTATCCCAGCTTTTTTTTCAAACCGTACACCCCTTTCACCTGTTATTTATTGCTCCGGCAGCTGCTCTCTGAAATATCCCAGCTGCTCGGACAGCTTTCGGGCGGTTTTCGCCACTTCCTTCACGAGCGACGCTACCTTCACGTCTCCCTTGACGCGGCTTTTGGGGCATGATATGCCAACGCTGTACGGCACATTCCCCGCATTATTGAACACAGGGGCTGCGATGCACATGATATCCTCGCTGACCTCACCGTCGTCAATGGCGAATCCCTGTGAGGCTACCTCTTGCAGCTCGCTGCGCAGCGCGGCAGCGTCGGTGATGGTTTTCTTTGTAAAAGCTTTAAAGTCCAGCCTTGAAAGTATGCTCTCACGCTTATCTTCCTCGCAGAAAGCCAGCAGGCATTTGCCTACGGAGGAGCAATGTACAGGCTCTGCGTTGCCTATCTTCGCATGGACCGCGAGGCGCGAATCAGTCATCGCCTGTTCGATGACGACGGCGCTGTCATTGCTGAGCATGCAAAGGTGTGCCGACTCTCCCGTCGCTTCTACGAGCTTCGCCATAAACGGCTTCGCAACGGACATGACATTCAGGTTCCTGACGAGCCTGTCGGACAGGCGCAGTATCCCCGGCCCCAGCTTATACTTCGCCGTCTCTTTGTCCTGCTCCACCATGTTGGTTTCAATCAGGGTTTCGAGTATGCGGTATGCCGTACTTTTGTTGACTCCCAGTTCCTCCGCGACCTCGGTGACGCCTGCGGTTCTTCGCTTTGACAGAAACACCAACGCCGCAATACCACGCTCCAGCGACTGTATCATTTCCCGGCCTCCATATAGTCCTCAAAGTACAGAAAGCCATGCTGCGACATTGCCTCCCGGAAGGGTGCGTGCGAGAGCACCGTATTCACGATATCCCGATCAAGCGAACGCACGATATCCCCAAACGGTCTGTGTGTAATCTGGGATATGCGGCGAAGCCGTTCGCGGCTCTGCGCCTGGCTCTCGCTTCGGTGCGGCGGATACCCGCCGCCCGGCGGACTGAGAAACAGCTTCTCGAATATATACGTCAAGTTGAGATCTCCCGCCCAGCCGTAGCCCTTGTTGAGCGCCAGCGAGATGCAGTTTCCCGCATTGATTTGAGAGAAAAGAAAAGCGTCCAGCGGGCTCAGCACCAGCCCGCAGAATACCCCCGGATATTGCATCACCGAGCATAGGAAACCCTGTCCGGTGCCGCAGCCGCCTATCGCCATGTCCGCCGCGCCCGTATTCAGCATCGCAGCCGCTATCAGCCCGGTATGAATATAGGTCAGCTCAACTCCGCCTTCCGCGGCTGTCATTCCTACGTTCAGTACTGTCTGTTCACACGCCTGCAGCGCACTTACTATATCCTTGTTTTTATCGCGCGCCGATACCTCATTAACCACCGCGATACGCATTATCCTCTCCTCCTTGAGACAGCCCTTTTTACCGCTGCACAGATGTCTGCTGCGGTAAGGCCGAATTTCTTCATCAGGTATTCCTGCGAACCCACCTCGCCGAACCTGTCTCTGACTCCAATGCGTTCCAGCGGCGCGGGACAGTATTCCCCCAGCACCTCCGCCACCGCGCTGCCCAACCCGCCGATGATGTTATGATTCTCCGCAGTGACAACTGCGCCGCACCGCTGCGCAGCTTCCGCCACAGCCTCACGATCGATGGGTTTCACGGTATACATATCGAATACGTCGATATCAATGCCTTCCGAAGACAGCGTTTCCGCCGCGCACAGCGCTTCGTATACCATGATACCGCACGCAAATACCGCAGCGTCATTTCCTTCCCGAAGCCGCCTGGCTTTCCCAATCTCTAGCGATTCGTCTGCTGCGTAAATTTTTCTCATCTGTTTACGCCCAAATCGCATATAGCAGTTCCCATATTTCTTTGCCATACTGTCTACCAGCGAACGCAGTGAAACGCCGTCCGCCGGTTCCAGCACCGTCATGCCGGGAATGTTGCGCATGATACCCATATCCTCCAGCGGCATATGCGTGCCGCCGTTAATCGCCGCGGTTACACCCGCGTCCGCCCCTACCAGCTTCACGTTGAGATCCTGATACGCGCATGACAGAAAGACCTGATCATAGGCACGCCGGGAAGCAAATACGCCAAACGCCTGCAGAAACGGCACGAAGCCCGTCGCGGAAAGACCTGCCGCCATGCCCACAGCGTGCGCCTCCATAATTCCGCAATCGACGGCGCGTCCGGGAAACCGCTTGTAAAACGGCACAGTACCCATTGATACGCTGGTATCCACATCGAGTACCATCACGCGCGCGTCTGCTTCCGCCGCCGCTATCAGCGCGTTGCAGTAATGCGCCCGCATTTCGACATCATCCAAAGCGTATGCCGACTCCCTCATCGTCTATCCTCCGCCAGCCGCCTGTCCACTTCGGCGCAGGCTTCATCTGCCATGTCCTCCGTGATGACCATGTAGTGGTTGAACGCGGCTTTCTCCGAAAAACTGCATCCCTGCCCTTTTTCTGTATCCAATATGACGGCCGCGGGCTTCCCGCTCCCTTTTGCTTTAACCAGTGCGTCATATATCGCACCGCAGTCCTTGCCATCGGCGCATATGGCCTCCCAGCCAAACGCGGCAAAACGCCCCGCTATTTCGGACCCGCCGCAAATGTCCCGCACATAACCGTCCAGCTGACGCTTATTGGCATCCACAATCAATACGACGTTGTCCATGCGTCGGTGGGCAGCAAACTGCACCCCCTCCCAAACCTGTCCTTCCTGAATTTCGCCGTCTCCGGTGATAATAAATACTGTGCTGGCAATGCCCTTCATGCGGTTGCCCAGCGCCGCGCCGATTCCCAGTGAAACGCCCTGCCCCAGCGATCCGGTGCTGAGATCGATGCCGGGCGTCTTCAGCCTGTCGCAGTGGCTGGGCAGAGATGTACCGCCCTCGTTCAGCGTGTTCAGCAGCGCCTTATCAAAATAGCCTTTGTACGCAAGCGCTGCGTACAGCGCCGGGCCGCAGTGTCCCTTGCTTAATACCACCCAGTCGCGTTCTTCCCAATCAGGCCTTGACGGATCCACGCGCAGCACGCCCTCGTACAGAACACCAAGCAGTTCGCAGATGGACATGCTGCCGCCGATGTGCCCGTAGCCCGCTGTTGCCATCGCGCGGATCGTGAGCTTACGAATCTCCGCCGCGGCGTTTTTCATGCGATCGATATTCATCTCAGCTTCGCTTTCCGAATATGCCGAGTATGCTGCGCCGCTTTCGCGGTGCTTTGTCTTCGTAGTCATCGAGATAGATTTCCTTTTTCAGCTGTGACGAGTCGATGGCTGCCAGCGAGAACTTGAGTACCTCGCGTCCGCGATTCCCATCCAACATCGGCTCCCGATCATTCTTGATCGCTTCGATGAAGTCCAGCGTAGAATTTTTGAATGAATCGCCCCAGTCACACGCCATGTCGCAGTACTCGTGCAGCCTGCCGTCGCGATACATGACCACCGGCGCTACCATCGGCAGCATGGACGCCGTGCATCGCGTCACCCAGAGGACGCCTCGTGTTCCGGTCAGCTCCATACGTTCATCACATGTGTAATATTTGCTCTGCACGTACATCTCGGGCGAGTCCACGATATCCATCACGCCATACCGTTTCCCGCCTTTGTGCTTCCACATCACCATTGCCGGGCAGTCCTGATAGACGCCGGGAAGCACCGGCGAGCTGTCTATCCACGCCGAAACTTTCTCCACGTCCCCCATCATGTGCATGATGATGGAAAACTTATGGTACCCGTCATCGAAAACGAGCGGGCCGCCTCCCGCCAAAGTATCGTTCAATCTCCAAAGCCACGACGCGGGGTCCACCTCCCAACCGGTCTGCGTTAAGGCCTCTCCGGTCTGTTTTACCGCCTGCTTCGTACGCGCCTCCGCGCCCGGGCGATTCGCAGAGCATAACCCTCCGTTGTTCATCTTGTACCGGATGGATACGGGCTCGCCTATCTCCCCGGAATCCAACATCTTTTTGGCAAGCTGGTAGGGCGGATAGAACACGAAGTTCTCAAAGACCTTAAGTTTCACACCGTTGATGCGCGCCGCTTCTATCATCGCGTCGCACTCGGCGATATTCAGTGCCATGGGCTTTTGCACGGAAACGTGTTTTTTTGCATTGCATGCCGCAATAGTCATCTCGCAGTGCAGATGATGCGGCACCAGCAGCTCCACGGCATCCACCTCCGAATCCGCAAGCACCTCCTCGTAGCGGGAATAGACCTTTGCGATACCGTGCTCTCGCGCAAATTCTTCCGCCCGTTTCACATTTTTATCGCAGATGCCATAAAGCCCGGCGTCCGGATGATCCTTGTAGCCCGGCACGTGCAGCGTCGCGATACGGCCACAGCCAACAATAACGAATTTCAGCTTCCCCGCCATGGCTGAACCTCCTTATATCGTCTCTTCGGCGCGCGCCGACTCGTAAGCGGCACGCCGCTTTGTGTCATACTCTGGTATCGGCACATCCCACCAGCCAAACGCACTGCCGCCGCTATAAGGGTAATCACGGCAAACATCCGCATGGATAAGATATGGCTTTCCGGATGACAGCGCCCGCTGCAGCGCAGCTGCGCACTCCTCTCGCTTCGATATGCGTTCCGCCGCGATACCGAACGCCTGCGCTGCTTTCACAAAATCGGGGGAGTACGGCGCTTCACCGCGTACAAAATCGTTGCCGAACACACCTTCCTTACCCAGCACATCCATCTGAAGATCCTTGATGGCCATCCATCCCGAATTGTCCGCCAGCACCACCACAACCGGAATATTGTATTGTGCCATAGTGGAAAGCTCCTGTATCACCATCAGGAAATCCCCGTCTCCCAGCAGCGCCACCACCGGCCGATCCGGGCAGGCCAGCTTTGCACCCAGCGCCGCCGGAAATGCCCAGCCCATTGTAGAGAAGCCGCCTGTTGTAAGGTTACAGCCGCGCTGTGCATAACAGTATTCCTGAAAGAGCTGCGCCTGCGTATTGCCTGACGAGGTGACGATTATCGTATCCTCCGGCAGATGCGTGTTGAGCTCGCCTATCAACTGCGATATGGTGACCTTTTCGGTTGCTGCAGCGCGAACATCCGCCAGCCTTTCCGCCCAATCAGCACGGCGCTGTGCAATTTCCGCAAGGTATTCCCGGCGCTCCGATGCTTTTCCGTATGCCTCGTGCAGTCTCTCCAGCGTGTCGGTCAAATCCGCGGCAATACCTACATCCGCGGCATAATTCTTTCCGATTTCTGCAGCGTCAATATCGATATGGATCAGTTTTGTATCCGGGAAATTGAAGCTGACACCTTTGCGGTAAGAACAGGTGGTTTCATCCGCAAAGCGCGTGCCCACTGCGAGGATGACATCTGCACAGCGGCACAGCTCAAGGCCTATCGGCGTTCCCTTGGATCCGGTATGAAAACCGTATTGCGGGTGGGTCTCCCTCACCGTACCTTTTGCAGCCAGCGTGGTGATCACCGCCGCGCCCCACCGTTCGGCAAGCTTCTCAATTTGTTCGCCTGCCCGGGATCGCAGTGCGCCGCCCCCCGCAAGAATGACCGGACGCTTTGCCTGTTTCATCAAAGCGACTGCCTGCTCTATGGCATGCGAATCGGCACATGGGCGCGCTTCTGCCTGAGCCCCCTGCTGATACGGCTTTTCTTCGATTGCCGCACATTGCACATCCATCGGCAGCATTACAGCGCAGGGCCCGCTTCTTCCATTCTGCATCTGCCCGAACGCACGACGCAGTATGCGCGGCAGCTGCTCTGCCGATTCGGCGCGCCACGTCCGCTTCGCAAGCGGCTCCAGTGCCTGGATGATGTTGCCATCCTGATAGCGCTCCACCTCCTGCAGCACGCCCACGCCTTTCATATGCACGTGTGTATCGCCGCAGAGCAGCAGAAAAGCCGATGAGTCCACGTAGGCCGTCGCCAGACCGATGCATGTGTTGAGCGTTCCCGGTCCAATAGACGAAAAACACGCCAGCGGTTCGCCGCGCATTCGAAAATACCCGTCCGCGATGGCGGCAGCCGCCTGTTCGTGTTTCACCTGAATATATCCTATATTACCCTTTTGCTTTCGTATGGCATCAAACAGCCCCATCACACCATGTCCCGGTATGCCAAGGATGTAAGGTACACGCTGGGAAATCAAATAATCGACGACGATCTCTCCGCCGGTGCGCTTCATATACACACCTCCGTATTTGTTTTTTTAAACTGATTGAATCCCATCGATGATGATAAAATCATCATGATGCTTTTCCATCTGAAAGTCAATCGATATCAGAAACTTGGTTTCCTCCTCCGCAACCCCTTTTAATGCACAAAAAAAGCGCCGCACAAGCGACGCTTCCGATTCGATTTTACGCAGTCTGAGCCTTCATCCACCGGAAGAAATCCGGCGAAAGCGCCTCATAATAGGGCATGAGCCCTGCCGGCACCGTTTGCGCCATCAGCAGGCTGAACTCACGGAGTTGCTTCATCTGCGCTTCGTCCAGCGTTTCCGCGAAAGCAAAGGCGCGAACCGCTTCGCAGGCTTCCTCCATGCGCTTTAAAAGCTCGCCCTGCTCCCTCGCAGATTTCGCGGAGGGCACGCTGTAATCCACCATCTGTTCGAGCGGATACTGCTTCGTGTCCATAAAGTCCCGAACGGCGCAATATTGAAACGAAAATACCCTGCCGTGCTCGGAGGAAATGCTGGCCCACGCGTAAGGACGCACTCTCTTCGTGTTGAACGTATTGGGATAAAAGAATACGCGCTCCGTACGCAATCCATTCTCCATGCACGGCACCGGCTGCGATACGGAATATCCGCCGCCTTCCAATGCGCGCACGCCCTTTGTCACTGCCGATTTGATATCCTGTAAACTTTTCATCTCATTCTCCCTTCCCGTCAAGCCGCGCGCGTGGCTTCGTCGGTTACGACCACGGAAGCCCCTGATATACTTGCATAGCATGCGTCCATCTCTTCCACGCTGACATAGCGGCAATTATCGCCATCCGCCCAGCGCCCGCTGTCGCAGATGTAGAACCCCGTTATCTCCCCTGTCTCGGCATCCCGAGCCGCGCTGGTAACCACAATCTGATGGTTTGCGCTGCCGTCATTGATATAATTTGCGTCGTTCCACAAGTAACCGGCGTTAACGCCCATCGTCACGCATTGACCATTCTCCAGCGCCGCGGCGATATCCTCATATGTGCCGCCCGCCTCACCCGGATAATACGCCTGCGCGTCAATCCCGTAATGATCCAGCAGCGCGATAAGGTACTCGTCGTTGACTCCGCCCCTGGCTTCCGGCGGCAGCATGGGATCGTTATTGCACCAGCCATTGTCGATGGCCGTCTGCACAACATCGTCTTCCGTCGCGTCGATTCCCGAAAGCTGCAGAATATTGGACACGCTGACCAGCCCGCAGTCGCTCTGATACCCGTATGCGTTGTCACCCTGCTGGTAATCGAGCAGCGGCGCCACCGAGAACGGATCGCTCGTGGCGACCGATTCCCCGTTTTCATCGATAACCGGCTCGTACTGTTCCAGATCATTGGCCAGCTGCTCCGGGTGCTGTTCTCCAAACGCTTCTTCGATTCCGTCTCTCACAAGTTCAACCAGGCCCGGGATCTCCATACCGCTTCACTCCTTATGTTTGATATCGCCATTATAGCGCGTACTGCCGTCCCATTTTAAGACTTCTCCTTTTTTGCCGCCAAAGCCGCATTTTTAGCGGTGTATGCGTACCACCGATAATAGAACGCACGGATTTGTTTATTGCCCGCTGCATAATACATCAATACCAGGCTTTCCATCGCGCGCACCGCAGCGGCATCCGCCGCGGCATATGCCGCGATGGCGGCATCCGCCGTTTCATTCCAGGCGGCGATATTATCCATCGGAGTTTTGATAATCTCTGCGCCTTTGATCACCAGGTTAACGAGCCTGCACTGCGTACCGAAATCGTTCCACTCCTCAAGCACCGCGCTTTCACCGTATCGTTTGAGTACTGAAGCCAGCGCCGCGTCCTCCGGACTTCCGCTGGCAGAAAGAATATCCTGGCTGGCTTCCCGTATTTCCGTTGGAATTATCTCCGCCTTGGTGCGGTTGCAGAGCAGCACCTCCAGCGCTGTACCGCGCGCCCGCCGCAGGGTCTCACCGCTCGCCGCAGGCCGGTCATATACAAAAGGCGCGTATTTTTCCGGGGGATAATACTCTGCCATACAAAGCACCGGCGAAAGCCAATTTCCCTGATGAAACACCGCGACGCCGGTATCCAAGCGCGCAATCTCCCCAATCTGCTCCACACTCAAGCCCATCGCCTTGCCTACAGCGCGCCGGTCGTCCTCATCCGGCAGCTTGAACACCACTTTCGTATTGGTATTGCGGATTACGGAGCGATCCATAACCGACGGAGACTGATCCGCTATGATAAAACTCTCGCCGTAGGTGCGCATCTCCGCGATGGCGTTGGTAAGTATCTCCACGGACATACCCTGAAGGTTTGCGCTTTCCATGGACTGCGCGCCGCTCACAGCTTTCAGCAGATGGTGCGCTTCCTCCAGAAGCGTAACATGGCGCAGACGGCTGTTGATCTCCTCGCAGCGTGTCACGCGATGCTCCTGCAGACGGATGATGAGCATGCCCATGATAAGCGACTTGGTCTCGGATGAGCCCAGACGGCTGATATCGATGATGGCGTTGCTGTCGAACAGCGCTTCATCCGACACCTCAGTGCGGCAGAACAGCTGTCCGCAGATACCGTTCGCCATCGACTTCACGCGCGTCACCAAAGCGCCGATATAGTTACCCTGAACCTCCGCCGAAAACTCCGTCTGTTTGAGAACACGTGGCAGCGTATCGGCCAGCGTCGCAAACGTCGGGAAGCGCTCCGTCGGGTACCGGCAGATGCTCTCGTCCAGATCCCACCCGCATTCGCGGTACGAAAGCTCTATGGCCTCCTTCAGAAATTCCGGCATCGCCGCGTACATCGGCCAGCTCGCGTTGAATACGCCCAGCAGCCGGTCGATATGCTCCAGCACGTGAATGCCCTTCGGGAAGGCAAACGGGTTGATGCCGAGCAGCGGAGATACCGCCTTGTTTGTGCCATACACGCGCACGTCTTCCCGTCCGCCGAATACGCGCGCATATTCGCCCTTAGCCGGTTCAATTACGAGAAACTTAATCCCGTTTTCCAGCAGGCGATTGAGCAGTACGTAGCACATATTGGATTTGCCTGATCCGGTGGTGCCCGTGATAAACATGTGTTTGCTGAGTTCATCGAGCGAAAGCTCCACCTCGAAGTCTTCTGTGTTGCCCATGTGCACGATACGGCCCACTTTGACGCCTGTCTGCACTGCGTCGTTCTTCTTGATGATGTCCCTCGCAAACTCTGCGTGGGTATCCACCATCATGCCGGGCAGCGCCTTGCGGGGCCATGCCACGTGCACCGACATCTCCTGCGCGGTGGACAACGTGGCGGGCGTCACCTGCGGCAGCTCAAACCCGCCGCCGGAGAACGAAAACGCGGGATGCAGCATACGCTTTAAATATTCGGTCAGCGTGGAAACCGTCTGCGGTTCGTTCCATACGTTGATATATGATATGTTGGCGTCCGGTGAATACCCGGTGAGCAGCGATCGGTATATGCTTGCGCACATGCGGGCTGTGGCATTGTCCGCCGCGAGGATATACGCCGCACATTGGTACGCGCCGCCGCCCTCGCAGAGCTTGATTCTATCCAGCTGTACATCGATGGCCTTGAGGATATTGCCGATAGCCTTGTTTTCGTAATGATACTGCACCGTAGAGCCTTTGGTCTGTGCGCTGCCTTCCGTGGTGCTGTTGGAACGTGCCGTGCTGTCGCTGGTGCCTCTGGAATCGCTCATTCCCTCCGATTCGCTCGTATCGTCGTGCGATGACGTGGTGCGGGATACGTTCGATTTTCCGCCCGCGAGCGTCTGATACGTTTTGGAAACATTGTTGCCAAACGTGCTGACCACCAGCGGCCCAAAATTACCGATGCCCGGCAGAAACGCCGAACCCACCATGCCTGCCAGCGTTGCCGCTGTAATGAGTACTTCCGCCTTTTTGTTCTTGTCGGTATGCTCCTCTTTGGAGGTGGAATCGCTCGAAGAGGTACCGGTGCTGCGGGAACGGTTTGTGGTGGTGCCCGTAGTCAGCGACACCGACTGGGTTACCGTATCCCCCAGCGTTTTGGAGAAATTCAGCGTATCCGTCTCCGACAGCGACTGCTGAGATTTGTAGAACGGGGTGAGCTGGGTGTATAGTGTTTCATAGCCGCTCCGCATGCGCGCCAGCGTCTCATGCGCCACGGAGGACGCCAGCACCACCAATGCGAACGGCTGTCCGCGCATGCCGTCCACCAGCTTTTCGATGCCCTGCAGATACACACCCCCCGCGTTATCCGCGCGCACGGAGGCCATACTGGAAACTGAAGCTACTGCCACCTCTCCGCTGTCAAACAGCGTATCCAGCAGCTTCTCGTTGTGCCTTGTAAATAGCTGCTCCGATTTACAGCCCGGAAAATGACCATCCACCGCGTGGCGCATCGTCTCAAACGCGTTGGTAAGCACCTGTGTATCCGTGCAGGCTGTGCCCATATACACGTCCGTCTTCACGCCATCGTGATGTACAATGAACACAGCGCTGCAGTCCACCGCGGAAACCGCACTGAAAACGCCGGACAGCTTGCTCAGCACATCCTCCCGGGAATCATAATTCAACGTAGAGAAATGAAGCAGGCGCACCCGGTCACGAGGCTCCGCTGCAGCCAGCTCCTGCCGGGGCAGCGGTACTATCTGCGCATTCTCCAGTTGAGAAAGATACTGCATACGCACAAAGATATCCGCCATCCCGAGTGATTCCATCATACGCTGCTGAGATGGCGCAATGCGATTGTTGTTCTCCGTCACAGCCCTGCTCTTATACACATCGATTTCGTTGTCTTGCATGTTGCCCTCCCTTAAAGCAGGCTTTCCTGCAAATCCCAGATTTGATCGCATATCTGAAAGATATACGAGTCTTCATACCGGCTCTTGAGCTGGCCTGCGGCTTTCGCCATCTCTTCTACAACCCCGACTGCCTGTGACGGAAGATATACTTCGCTGACGTAACGGTCAAACGCCTGCAAAATGCCTTCGGCATCTGCCGCTATCGCACAATCGGCGCAGAGCCTGAGCGGAATATCCAGCTGTTCCATGAGCGCCGAACACTTTGTCCGGTTCGCGTCCGTCCCGTCACCCACCAGGCACAATAATATGAATAAATCCCCCGCGTCCCGCTCCGTTTCCATGGCCGACTGCAAATCGTCCTGCAAATCGCGTGGCAGCCTGGATGCATCCAATACAACAACGGATATTCCCCGCCGATTCAAGGCTGCGCCTCGTTCCTTCAGAGATACGTCAAGGTCCTCAGGCATTCCAGCCATATCATGCAACGCTGTTGGGAATACGCTCATCCTGTCGCGGAGTTTTTTCAGTCCCTCGTACCCGTCGCCATCCAGGCGCTGTACAACCGTATCGATAAAATCATCCAGCACAGCACGGATATTCTTCACCATTCCCCTGGGAGATTCCGGCAGGACATGACTTACCTGTGCGGAGGTCTCCATGCCGCGGCGCGCCAGCGATTCCTGCTGCGCCGCCATCACCTCGCGCAGCGTCTGAAAATCCCTTTCCCGCCCATGAAATGTAATGACAAAGGTATCGTCGTTCAGTTCGCGCACAAGCTCCGGAAGTATCCCCTGCCATTTCTGAAAACCCCGGCTGTAAGGATAAAGCCACTCATAGAAGTTTTTTCTGACAACGAAAGCGGTTAATCGGTTTTCGTTGCTCTCTACATTCATGCCGTCGATGACGAGGCGCGTCAGCTGTCCTTCTCTCCGGAAGGGGCTTACGGTGATCTCTATCCGCTTCATTTCAGTCCCGCCTTTTCAGGGATTATACTCTGGTAGAATTGCCGGGTTCCCGGGGGCAGCATGTCCAGCAGCTGCAGCTGCAGCAATTCGCATTGCGCCGCATCCGCCGAATCCCAGGCCGCCAGACGGGAATAATAGTTGTCCATTCGCTGCGCATCTCCGGAATACAGCGGCGTATCGCTCCCTGTTTCGCTCTGCAGCCACTGGGCAGCGCTGTATGCCAGAATCCGTGTGCCGCCAAACGGTACGCCGACCATGCCGCAGGGACGATATCCGCCGTCCGGCAGCGGTTCGAAGAAAGGCAGCAGCAGCGCACGGTCTCCGCTCTTTATTACAGGGATAGGATATCCCATCACGGCAGCGGAAGGAAGCAGCAGGCATATCATGCGGGAATACCGGAGATCGTGAAGCCAGTTAAAAAACTCTTCGGTTTTCACTTGTACACCTCCAGTATCCATCCGTTCTGCGAGATCATCGCAACCGCGTCCTTATTGAGCGATATCCATTGCCCGCCCTCCATGGAATGATCCGATACCACAACCCCTTCTCTGTCGGCGGCAACCACTTGGACCGTGTGCAGCCCGGGGACCTCATAACCGGAATCATCCGGCTGCGCCGTCACCTGCCGCCAGAGCTGGTCGGGTACATAAGCCATCACCGATCCGTCGGCTCGCAGGCAGGCGGCGATGTTGGCCTCCGAAAAACGGGAAACCTGCACGTAGCATTCCTTTTCCAGCAGCTCCACAGCGTCCAGCATACCCGGCGCGGTATTCAAGCCTTCTGCCCACGCAAAGCCCGTCTGCTCAGTCATCACATCGCGCAGTGTCATGGATGCTGCCTCCGCCTGGCTTTCGGTAAACCGCCATGCCTCCGGCTGAATATCTGCCACGTCCTTCGGATCAAACCCTTCCATGGTCACGCGCAACACTTCCGGTTCTCCGGTTTCATTAACTCTCAGCACCTCAGAAGCAAACCGCGCTTTTTCTGAAACCTCATTTTGAATTCCGTCACGCGGCTCGAAACCCTTGCCCGGAATTTCATCAAACGGCGGCACGGTCGTCACCTCCCGTCAGCATTCGCAACAGCACGGGATAGCCCGCCTTGCTTGCGAAAAGCGTTTTTCCGGATTTCAGTGTGATCGCTTTGGTGCTTTTATCCACATGGGCGATATGCGACAGATTGACCAGATAGCTCTTATGGCAGCGGCAGAACACGCCCGATGGCAAGGTATGCTGCACGTCGTCCAGCTTTGCGGTAAACGTCTGCGTCTGATTGTCGTTCATATGCACATGCACGATCCGGTAGTCGCTCTCAAAGTAGTCGATGTCCGCATAAGGCAGACGCAGTATCTCCGCCTTGGATTCATAGCTGAAGCAGGATTGCCCGCCTTCCATCCAAGATAAGGCTTTTCTCAGCGCATCGATGAAATTCTCGGCGCCGGCATCCCGCAGCACATAAGCAATGGGCAGCGTATAGAATGCCTGCAGCACCGTATCGTCCGATCCGTCGATATACACTATCGTGCAGTCCCGGTTATTCTCCCTCACCTTTTCTCCGATTGATAGCCCCTCGCCGTCCGCCGGGAGCACGAGCAGGTCGAGATTGTATTCCTCCTGCTCCAGCGCTTCCTCCAGTAGCCCTCTGCGCAGATAAGCCGTTATGATCGCGCGGTGATCCTGCTGAAACACCGTATCCGCGATGAGCCGCTGCAGGCTCTTGGCGGCTTCCAGCTCACGCAGGTATATGCAGATCCGTATCCTCATAATCCCTGTTTCACTTTCCTTTTGCTCTGACGATTTACGCGCGCGCCCCGGACAGTATAATTTGTACCTGCTGCGGAACGTCTGATATGTTCGCTGCAGCCTTCTCCAGGCTGGCTTTCCTGCGCGTTACTTCCTCTTCACCCTTGCGTTTTTCCTCCAGAATGCTCTGGATATCCGTCTCAATCTGTTTGATATCGGCAAACGCGCACTCACCCACGGTGTCCCTGAGGTCCTTTATCTTGCCGTTGATCTGGTTGAAGATTTTATCGTTGAGCTCCATGGTGCGCGCTGAATCGTTCAGCATCGTACGGTATTCCTTCGTCACCTTGTTGGTAATCGAATTCTGCAATTTGGAGAGCGTCCATCCGATTCCCACCACAGTGGACAGCAGCGTACCCACCACAATGGCGCCAAGGCCGATGGGTGTAAAGCATGCCGCGATGCCCAGCGCGATTCCCGTTGCCAGCTGAAGCCCCAATGTGCGGAACATTGCTTCCTTGCCCAGCACACCGCCCACCAGCGCGGTCAGTATATCCCCCGTGAAAAGCGCGTAAACCACAGAGGCAACCTTTGTGGCATCGGAGGACAGTTTCTCCGTTTCCGCGCTGTGCCGGAAATTCAGGTCCACCTTGATATCCGTGATCACGCTGGAGAGCTCCGCCGCACGCGATTCCAGTTTTTTCGCCACGCCCTGTATCCCTTCGTTCAATTTTGGCAGCAGCGTTTCCTTCGTCCACTGTATCGAGAAGGTATTGAATTTATTCTGCAGATAGCTGCTGTATTCATCAGAAATCGCTTTCGCCGTGCGCTTCAAATGCATCAGTTCCGTCGTCACAGAGCATACGTACTCGCTTTGCCACTGATTCAGATTCTTGGCGGCTTCCGTGGTCAGCGTGCTGATGACAGGCTTAACGCCCTCCAGCGACTTGTCCAGCTCAATGTTAAATTCGCTGGCGAACAGCTCCGCCTTCTTTTTGGCCAGCTCCATCTTTTCGCTGACGCTGCTGATGCGCGCCTCAAACTCGGCCAGCGGGAGATCCACCGTATTCAAGTGCTCGCGTATGGTCTGCGCGCCTTCCCTGCTGATAATCTCCATCTGCGCGGCAATGGCGCTCAGTTTCTCATCGCCCTTGCACTTTACCAGAAATTCTTCCAGGTATTTCTCCATCTTCAGGTATCCGGACTCCAGCAGGAGTTCCTTGTTTTTGTCGCGCTTCGCCTTGATTGCCTGCAGCGAGGATACGAAGAATACGCCGTTTCCGCCCAGCTTCTCCGTATATTCAGGCTGCATCAGCCGAGTGCTCTTCTTCAGGTTGCGGTTGATGGTATCGATGGCTTCTTCCACATCCGCCGCCGAAGGCGATTCATCCTTGATGTTATCGAAGCGGGTAACGACAAATATCGGCGTATTGTACCCACGCAGGTTGATATCGGCGATAGTATCCACATCCAGCTTCGTGTAGGGCTGCACTCCGTTCAGGCAATATATGATGGCATCCGCGGAGGGCAGGTATTCCAGCGTGATGGTATCGTGGCTGTTGGGGTCGTTGAGTCCCGGGGAATCCACTACCTCTACGCCGTCCTTCAGCATTTCCAGCGGCCAGTATACCTCCATCTTTCTGAAAGGGGACTCAATGACGTTGCCTTCCTTGTAGTTCGCCGCGCCCTGCTTGTGATCGATGAGGCAATAGTCGCGTATCCTGTCGATGGGCACGTCAAAAGGTTCGTCGCCACCTTCCCACTTGCCCGGCACGGGGTACACCACCACACGCTTGTCCTGCGCGTATTTGATCTCCGTGATCAGCGCGGTGGCAGGCATCACCTTGGTGGGGAGTATGGGTTCGCCTAAAAACGCATTAATCATAGAGGATTTTCCGGAGCTGAACTGCCCCATGATCAGTATGCGGAAAGTCTTGTCGGCGATCTTTTCCTTGCTGGTCATGATCATCTGGATCAGATCATCCCGTGTGCCCACCGTATCGATAATTTGTTTTTGCATATCCAGCTGCCGGTCGATGGCTTCCGCAGCATTCTGGTAAGACTTGATATTCATCTTTTGCTCCTCACCGTATATTTAAATTTCGATTAAACCCTTATTCCTCCGCCATGAACTCGTTCAGTATCGCGTCGCACTCCATTGCCAGCACGGAATAGCGTTTAAATGCTTCTCCCATTTTTCTTTCCTCTTCGCCCTCACCGCTGCCCTTCTGGACGCTTGCGGCCAGCTGCGCATCCTTAACTGCCAGCAGCAGCGAAGCATAGATATAGTCCACATTCTTTGAGAACGCTTCGAAGTTACTGCCCACGCATTTGACAACATACCGGCGGACTTCCGCTTCCAGCTCCTTCATTCTGTCCTTGTTGTTGCCATGCTCGACAATGGACCAAAAACCGGTGGCGACGGTAGCGCCTCCCGCCAGCATAGTTGCCGAGAAAATCGCGATGCCGTTGATGATGAAAACCGGCGCGAAAAGTATGCTGGCTGCCAGCGCGGCAGAGGAGAACACCAACCCGGTGAACGCCATACGCTTCATCTTCTCGGGGTCGCTGCTCTTTGGCTCCGGCGCTCCGGGGCTGCCGAACGCGGATGCTTCGTAACCCGGCAATGTGTTCAGTTTCACACCAAATGCCTGCTCGACGTCCGATATCAGCGTTTTACGGTCTTCAACGATCCGTTCGCTGAGGGCACGGTTGACGCTGCCTGAAATCTTCTGCAGCTCCACCGCCATGTCGTGTTCCAGCTGCCGGTTCCACCAGTCCTTTTTCGAAGACGCCAGCGACATCTTCATTACCAGACTGTCACCTATCTCCGCTACGGCCTTCTCCCGGATCCGGTTGATCTCAGCCAGCGCTTCGTTATTTTTTTTCTTGACGCGCAGCTCGATTTCCTGCCATTGCGTTTCATTGATTTGCGCGCGCACCTTTCCGCTCTCACGGGTTTTAGCACAATCATTCAGCGCCTGCTTTGCCTGCTGCTGCAAGGCGGAAATACGGTTCTTTACCGCCGAGGCGAACCCCATGCAAAGCAGCATCTCTTTAACATCTTCCACGCTTTCGTGCGCACAGAGCATGCTGAGCAGTGCCTTGCCCATGCCCTTGTCGTCCTTGCGAATCAGCGCCAGTTCGTCGGTACCGAAGAGCGCGCTCAGCTGCGTCTTTACGTAATCCTCTGCTTCCGCCTTATCTTCGTCATTCAGCAGCTCCATTTTATTGAGGGCAATGGTGCAAGGGATACCATAGGTAATGCAAGTGCGTATAGCGGCGACATCTCTCGCGGAAAGCGGAGCGGCGGCGGACAGCAGGAACAATGCCGCGTCTACCCCCCAAAGCACACAGTCGGCGTCTCCCGGCTGTATGTTTTCATACTCCTCAATGGCGATCTCCGCGCAGGTAATCTCTGTGCCGGGAACTTCCGCTGAAAGCTTGGAATCATGCGTGGACGATACCATTGATACCGGCATTGTCGCGCTGCCCAAAATCATATTTGCCACTGTGCTTTTTCCGGAGTTGGTATCGCCCAGCACCGCAAATACTTTGCCATGCTTGCACCGGACTTCGTCGCGTTTTCCGTTGTATCGACTCGCAATATCCCCGCTGCCAATCTCCGCGGCAAGCGACGTCAGTTTGCTGAACATATCCTCAGGTATTAACATGCCAATTCTCTCCTTACTGAAAACAGTTTTAAATTCTGTATCTGCTCTTCTATTTCCTTCGTATAACGGCCGTTATCCGCTATTTCGCGGTTCAGCCGCATCTTCTTTTCTTCATACATCTTCAGCGCGTCATTGTACAGCTGCGAATAGATAGCCATATAGTGTCTTGACATCTCTTCCAGTCGCGTGATGCTCTTATCAATGCATTGCACCGTCATAGGTATACACTCGCCGGATATTCTATCCGAGATCGTGGGCAGCTGCAAACGTACTTGCTGTACAAAATCTGCCCGCGCCTTTTTCATAAACAGTTTGTCCTTGCCGAGGTACCCGACGATTCCCCCCACAACCGCGCCTATCGGCCCTCCCAATATCAGGCCGATGGCCGCTGCGCCCCCGCTTGTCAGCACGGTATTCTGCGTTTCTACTTTTGCGTAGCTTTCACGCACCTGCGCCAGCGAGCTCCCAATCTTCTCTTGGAGGGGTTGAGTCATCGCCGAGGACGCCGCATTCTGAAGCAGCGCCGCGTTGCCAATGCGTCCATAGCAGGTTTCCAGTTCCCGCTGCATATGATCCCCTGTCCAGTTTACCAGACCTTGCGCAGAGTCTGCCACCTGCTGGCTGTATCGATAGTACGCGGGCGTCTGATTGGCAATATCGCCTGCAAGACCGTCCGTCCGCGAGGCGTATACTTTAAAATCGGCATGGCTGCTGAACGCGGAGACACGGTATTCCACCGCCTGCAGCATATAGCTCTCCATCTCTCTCCGTGTCACTCGTTCATTTTCCTTATATACGCCGCGCATTTCCCACAGCCGGTTGCTCTCCTGTACCTTAATGTCGGCCAGCTTTTTGGCCAGCTGCGGCGGCGCGTTTTCTTCCAGCACCTTAAGGCTGGACTGAAGCGCCTGCGTCTGCTGCGCAACGCCATCCTTCATCACACCCAGCATCTGTCTCAGCAGCTCTGCCATACGGCAGCTCAGTATGAACTCCCGCTGCTCCCGCAGATGCGTAAAAAGTGCCTCCCGCAGTGCGTTCAACCTGCGCGCCCACACTTCGTCCTTGCCCGCAAGATACGCCGAGCAGGAAACCAGCAGCGGATCCCGAATTCCCAGCTTTTCCTGTATATTTTCTCGAACGTACTGCTCCAGTTCTTCCCGCTCGTCCTCCTCCACCCTGTCCATCATAGTGAGCACAAACACCGCATGGTTCATAAACCTTTCGGCGTTTTCCTTCAGAAACAGTTCAAAGCTGTATGTATAAGCCTGCGTAGCGGGAAAAAGGATGATTACAGAGTCCGCCGCATGTTCAAGCACCTGCTTGGTGCGCGTTACATGCAGCTCGGAATTCTCCTGACCGGGATTGACTCCGGGGGTATCGATAATGCACAGATTGCCCAGCGCGCCGCTGTCCGGCAGGAGCACATCCACCCGCGCGGTGCGGTGCGCTACGGATTCACGAGTAGTTACTGTATTGAGGTTTTCCTTAAAATCACTGCCAAGTGTGATATTGCACACTTCGCAAAAGGACTGCGCCTCCTGCGCATCATTCAAGTGATACCGCTTTCCGTCGTTGAGTTCAATATGCAGTTCGGCGGTTTCATAAGGCCCGCCTTGAATGTACGTGGGAATTGCCGTGGTTGCCATGATTCCGGTTTTCAGACAGTCATATCCGCAGAGCGCGTTGATCAGCGTGCTTTTTCCCGAGCTGAAGTCGCCAATAACCGCCAGCTTCAGCGTGGTATCCGCATGCTTTTCCGCGATATCATTTCTTTGCTTTTTCAGTTCTGCCAGCGTGTCTGCCCGCCATGGAAACTCTGTAAAAAGGCGGCCGGCATACTGTATACTGCGCTCGATTTGATTCATATGAGTCTGGTTGCAACCTCTTGGGCGTCTGTTTTCTGCTGCGCTGATAATCTACATTATCATATAAAAGTTCTTTAACAATGTAAATATTAAACCCAGCATTTAATCAGAAAATTCCATGTAAACTGCAAACTCTTCCCTCTTGTTTTCTTATACCCTCAACCGTATCGCCCCCTTGTTTTGTGATGATTGTACCGTACTTTTGGCTCCATTCTAATTGCTTCGCATAATTGACTGTCAAAACCGCCTTTTTATCCGCCCATTTTACAGAAGGCCACGCTTAGGAAACCACATCTGATTTCCCTTTCGCGCCTGCAGTCGCATCTTTCCGTTCCGCGCATACAATAGTCTCAGTCATGTTTTTTTTCAAATTGTGCTCTGGCCGTATTGACAATTACATATGAGCGGTCTATCATATGATTATATCTTCATATGAAAGGACGTTCATATGTCTGGAGAAACAAGACATGATCATACCGCAATGGTGAAGGCGGTGTGCGCAGAAATGCCGCCCGAAGAGCTTCTGTGTGACCTGGGCGATCTGTTCAAGGTTTTTGGGGACACAACGCGGGTGCGTATACTGTATTCATTGTTCGAATCGGAGATGTGCGTCTGCGCCATTGCCGAGGTGTTGGGAATGACGCAGTCCGCCATCTCCCACCAGCTGAAGGTGCTGAAGGATGCCCGCCTCGTCGATAACCGCCGCGAAGGCAAGACCATCATGTATTTTCTGGCCGACGACCACGTGCGCTCCATCATCGGTCAGGGCTACGAGCATTTAAGGGAGGTTTGACAACATGAAAAAGGTGCTGAGAATTGAGAATCTGGACTGCGCACAGTGCGCGGCAAAAATGGAAACCGCTATCGCCAAGCTGGAAGGCGTCTCGTCTGCCAGCGTCAGTTTCATGACCCAGCGTATTACCATTGAAGCGGAGCCGGCCGACTGGGATGCGATGGCTGCCAAAATTGCCGCGATATGCAAGAAAACAGAACCGGACTGCCGCGTAATCTGGAACGGGAAAGCGTTATGAGCAGGGCGCAAAAAAAGATGCTGCTGCGCATCATCCTTTCCGCGGCGCTGCTTGCTTTGGTGTGGGTTCTCCCGTTGGAGGGCATTCCGCGGTTTCTCGCTTTCCTGGTCCCCTATGCGCTGATAGGATACGACATACTCTTCTCCGCGATACGCGGCATACTGCGCGGACAGGTATTTGACGAGAACTTCCTGATGGCACTGGCGACAGTGGGTGCGCTGGTCATCGGCGAATACCCGGAAGCCGTTGCGGTAATGCTGTTCTACCAAATCGGCGAACTGTTTCAGCATATTGCGGTGGGCAGAAGCCGCCGTTCCATATCGGCGCTCATGGACATCCGTCCCGATAGCGCCACGGTGCTGCGCGACGGTGCAGAGCAGGTAGTACCCCCCGAAGAAGTCGCCGCAGGAGAGGTCGTCGTCATTCGCCCCGGAGAGCGCATACCACTGGACGGCGTAATACTGGAGGGTACGACCGCCGTCAATACCGCCGCGCTTACAGGGGAATCCCTGCCCGCCGACAAGGGCATCAGCGACAGCGTCGTGAGCGGTTCCGTCAATATCAGCGGTCTCATCAAGGTGCGCGTTTCCACCGAATACGCGAACAGCACGGCGGCACGCATACTGGAGCTGGTGGAGAACTCCGCCGCGAAAAAAGCGCGCGCCGAACGATTCATCACACGCTTTGCGCGCTACTACACGCCCTGCGTCGTGATCAGCGCGTTGCTGCTCGCCGTTCTGCCCCCGCTGATACTCTCGCAGGATTTCAGTGTATGGATCAACCGGGCGCTCATCTTCCTCGTCGTGTCCTGCCCCTGCGCGCTCGTGATCTCCGTCCCACTGACATTCTTCAGCGGCATCGGCGGGGCGTCCCGCGCGGGCATACTCGTAAAGGGCGCGAACGATATTGAAACACTCTCCGCCGTGCGCGTCGTCGTATTCGACAAAACCGGTACGCTGACAAAGGGTACGCTAAGCGTCGTCGCCGTTCATCCGCAGCAGGTATCGGAGGCGGAGCTTCTGGATATCACCGCCGCCGCGGAAAGCCATTCCAACCACCCCATCGCCGATTCCATCATCCGCGCGCACGGAGGACATATCGACAAATCACGCATCGGTGAGGTAACGGAGCTTCCGGGTCTTGGAATACAGGCCGTGATCGATGGCAATACCGTGCACGCGGGAAACGGAAAGCTGATGGCCCGGGTGGGAGCGGACTGGCATGAGTGCACCACCGCGACGGGTTCGGTGGTACATATCTCGGTAAACAACGTGTACATGGGCCACATCGTTGTGTCGGATGAGATAAAACCCGACGCGGCGCAGGCCATCGCTTCGCTGAAGCGGCTGGGCGTAGACAAAACGGTCATGCTGAGCGGCGATAACCGTAAGACAGCGGAAGCCGTAGGACAGGAACTGGGCATTGATGAAATCCACAGCGAGCTGCTGCCGGATCAGAAGGTATCCGAAGTGGAAGCACTGCTCTCGGAGAAGCCCCCGCGCGCGCGCCTCGCATTCGTAGGCGACGGCGTAAACGACGCACCGGTGCTTACGCGCGCCGACGTGGGCATCGCGATGGGTGCGCTGGGCAGCGACGCGGCGCTCGAAGCCGCGGACGTGGTACTGATGGACGACAAGCTTTCCAAGCTGGCCGCGGCCATCGGACTCTCCCGCCGTACGATGCGCATCGCCCATCAGAATATCGTTTTCGCGCTGGGCGTTAAGGGCGTGGTACTTATACTGGGCGCGCTGGGTTTCGCAAACATCTGGCTGGCGGTATTCGCGGACGTAGGCGTCATGGTGCTCGCAATCGCCAATTCGTTTCGCGCATTGCGCCGCGTCGTATAGAAACCGCCGATTATCCCTCATCAAATTCTTGGAAGCCCTCGGAGCCGTCCATTGGCACGAGGGCTTCGCTGCGCTTTTCCGTTTGCATAAACTCCGTCATACAGCGCCAATAGCGCTTCGGCATGTGCGTCATGCGGCAGCGCGGATTATAGCGTTCCTTGATGCCGATGGTATCGTAAAAAAGCCGCCACAGCGCGCGAAACTCCAGTTCCTCCGCACCCGGCACAGGAGGCTCATATCCGTCAGCGCCGCAGATACGCAGCATATCGCCCTGATGCAGCAGCACCATCCGGTTCGTTCGGTCGTAAATCAGAAACCGCTCGCGCGGATACCGTGCCGCGAAGTGGCGCGCAATCATGGGCAGTATGAGGTTTTTAGGTTCTATCTGCGCTGTCAGCACGCCGCCCGAATCGGAGAAGCGCACAAACCCGGCGTAATGATCCGTTTCGCGGTTCAGCTGTGTGACCGCCACGGAAAGCGTATGAACGGTTTCGTCTGTCAGCCTGTCCATTACCGACGGCCCGTACCGGAAACCCATCCGCAGAAACTTCAGTATCAGCAGGCCCTTGTTCGGCAAGCATGTCAGAAACGCGCGCCGCACGAAGCGCAGCGTTCTCACTCCCATACTGTCCGGAATGGCGCGCAGCACCCTGCGCGCGCGCTCCTCGTCGCTTTCAATCGTTTTAACGCGCAGCAGCAGCGGCAGCGCGCCGTCGTCAGGCAGCACATCCGATGGCATCTCGCGCCGCTCATAGCTTTCATACACACAGCACAACAGCCCGTCGAAGCTGCCGTCATAGGCGTAGACGACAGGACCGCTTTCAATTGACGGCGCTACATCTCTCCGCTCAGGCATTTGGCAAACTCCTCCCTCGCCAACGCAGGCTGCTCGAACATCGATATCTGACGCGGCCTGCCCGCGTCCATGCACGACAGTGCGGGTTCCATCCTGCCCCGTGCCTGTTCGGAAACCAGCGCTGCCAGCAGCGCGTCCTGCGCGGTGTCAAAATAATCCGCGCGCTTGCCGGAGCAAGTTAAAAAGTACTGCGCGCGCTTCAGCACCACGCCCAGCTTTTTCAGCCCGGCATAGTCGAGGCTGCCAGTACGCCGGGCCGCAACGATGCGCTGTGCACTGCGGACACCCACGCCCGGTATGCGCAGCAGCGTCTCGTAGGGCGCGCGGTTGACATCCACCGGAAAAAGCTCCGGATGGCGCAACGCCCAGTTGCACTTCGGGTCCAGATACGGGTTGAAGTTGGGATTCTTTTCGTCCAGCAGCTCTGACGCGGAAAAGCCGTAAAAGCGCAGCAGCCAGTCCGCCTGGTACAGCCGATGCTCCCGAAGCAGGGGCGGCTTGGTATCCAGCGAAGGCAGCAGCGAGCTCTCCACCGTGGGAACATACGCGGAAAAGAAAACACGTTTAAGCCGATAATTCTGGTACAGCCCCTCCGTCAGGCCCAATATCTTCATATCGCTTTCACCCGACGCGCCGACGATCATCTGCGTGCTCTGCCCCGCCGGAGCAAAGCGCGGCGCTTTGCGGCACAGCGCGCGCTCTTGTTTGCTCTGCGAAATACCATCGCGAATCTGCCCCATCGGCCCGAGTATGGTCTTGCGCGTTTTCTCCGGTGCAAGCAGCTGCAGGCTGGCTGAGGAGGGCAGCTCAATATTGACGCTGAGCCGATCGGCCAACAGCCCTAACTGCGCCAGCAGTACCTTGTCCGCGCCGGGAATGGCCTTTGCGTGAATATAGCCGCCAAAACGGTATTCCTCCCGCAGCAGCCGCAGCGTGGCTATCATGCGCTCCACGGTAAAGTCCGGGCTGACGATGACGGAGGAACTCAGAAACAATCCTTCAATGTAGTTGCGCCGGTAGAAGGCGATGGTCAGCTCCGCAAGCTCGCGCGGCTCGAATACGGCGCGGGGCATATCGCTCGTTCTCCGGTTCACGCAATAAGCGCAATCGAAAACGCAGACGTTGGTCATCAGCACCTTCAGCAGCGAAATGCACCGACCGTCGGCGGCAAAGCTGTGACAGATGCCGCAAGCCGCCGCGCTGCCGATACCGCCCGGATCCGACTTTCGCCGCACTCCGCTGGACGTGCACGCCACATCGTACTTGGCCGCGTCGGAGAGAATTTTCAGCTTTTCAAACAGATCCAATCCGCTCACACTCCCTGACTCCATCATACAATAGAACACGTGTTCTGTAAATAGTATGTTCGGATATCTCCAGTATTATATTCCGCCCGTATAACGAAAAAACGGACAGCAGATTTCTCCGCCGCCCGTTACCCAAGGCCAGATGCAGCGTGCTATCCCTTAATCCAGCGAATCAGCTCCGTATTAAATTTCTCCCGTTCGTCAATAAACAGGAAATGGCCGCTGTCCTCGAACGGCACCAGCCGGGCGTTGGGTATACTATCCCGCTGGGCAATGGCAAGCGGGAAAAGGCACACCCGGTCGTGCCTTCCGTGCAGTATCAGCGTAGGCACCGTAATTTTGCGAAGGTCGCCGAAAAGCCCTTCCTCATCCAGCCACGTGTTGGCAACCGCCGCCGTAGACCATCCCGCAGCCTGCAAACCCAGCCAGAATATCCAGTCCGACAGCGGTTCCGACACCGGCTTGTAAAATATCATATCTCCGAAACCACGAAGCATCGTCGGGCGGTCTTCGAGCGTACCCTGAATGATGTCGGTGACCGCCTTGCGCGGGAGGCCATGCGGAAAATACGGGCGCTGAATCAGGCTGGGCGCCGCCGCCGCAAACAACCCCAGCCTGGTGACGCCGTACCCCGCATGCCTCGCCATGTACCGCACGCAGATTGCGCCGCCCGTGGAATGCCCTCCCAACGCCACGTCGTGAAGCTTCATCACATCGATCACGGCCCGTAAATCATCTGCCAGCCGGTTGTAATCGTATCCGCTCCAGGGCTTGTCGGATTGCCCGAAGCCGCGATAGTCAATGGCGACGCACCGTATCCCCTGCTTTGGCAGCACATCCAGCTGATACTCAAAAAGGTTATGGTTGCCCGGCCAGCCATGCACCAGCAAAACCGTAGGGCTTCCCTCGGGATTCAGATCCTCCACGTATATTTTGACCTTCGGTTCCACGAACACATAAACACCCATCGGACATCCTCCTTTACCTCTCTGTTTCCAGCGTATTCTGGAATAATGTCCGCTATGATTTTTTCTGACATTCATACCCCGTTTCGTATGGTTATTTTCAGTACCCATTTTAATCACACTTCGATATAATGCTGCAGCAATGCTGTGCCTGCCATGTAATCCGCTCTCATCAATTTCCCGAGTTTATATTCATTATCAGCAAAGTATGAATAAGGTTATTGGATTCTACACGAAATTACGGTATACTGTTGTTGCTGCTTCAAGCGGGCAGCGCGGCATCTGTGGATGCCGTAAAAAAACGTGTGCGTCTACTCCACAACATAGGCGTACATTGTATAAAGAAGGAGGTTGTGATTTTCCGCTATTGCTTGCGGTGTCGCAGTGTGGAGACCTGCGATGAATGCTTCCGGCATCTTTTTCAGCCGGAAGTGAGAATCGGGAGAGGAGTCGAACGATTCAAAGCAAAGAGGTATGGCAAAGATTTTGCTCAAAAACATCAGGAAGGTCTACGCGAAGGATGTGGTCGCGGTCGACGATTTCAATCTGGAAATCGAAGACAAAGAGTTTGTGGTGCTCGTCGGCCCGTCGGGCTGCGGCAAGTCCACCACGCTGCGCATGGTAGCGGGGTTGGAGGAGATTACCGAGGGTGAGCTCTACATCGGCGACAGACTGGTCAACGAGGTGCCGCCCAAGGATCGCGACATCGCGATGGTATTCCAGAACTACGCCCTGTACCCCCACATGTCGGTGTTCGACAACATGGCGTTCTCCCTGCAGCTTCGCAAAGTCAAAAAAGAAATCATCAAGCAAAAGGTACATGAGGCTGCGGAGATACTCAGCATTACGGATTTGCTGGAGAGAAAGCCCAAGGCCTTGTCCGGCGGCCAGCGCCAGCGCGTCGCCATCGGCCGCGCCATCGTGCGCGAACCGAAGGTATTTCTGATGGACGAACCGCTTTCCAACCTCGACGCCAAACTGAGAAACCAGATGCGCGCGGAGATCATCAAGCTTCGTCAGCGCATCGATACCACCTTCATCTATGTCACCCACGACCAGACCGAAGCCATGACGCTGGGCGACCGCATTGTCATTATGAAGGATGGATATATTCAGCAGATAGGCACGCCCGAGCAGGTTTTCAACCATCCCAGCAACCTGTTTGTGGCAGGCTTCATCGGCACCCCGCAGATGAACTTCTTCCCTGCGGAGCTCATTAAAGATGCGGGCAGCTATCATGTCCGTGTTTCCGGCACGAATGTAGAGCTTCCGGAGGAAATGCAGCAGCAGCTCAAAGCCTCGGGCAAAGACGGCGGAGAAATCACGCTGGGCATCAGGCCGGAGCATATCACCGTGGTAAACACCGGCACGCCGAATTCCATCAGTGTCAAGGTAGACGTTTCCGAAATGATGGGCAGCGAGGTTTACATCCACGTGAGCGATCAGGGCAACGACGTTATCATCCGGATCCCCACCTCTTCCCTTCCGGAGGAGACGGGTGGCCACATCCGTAATGGCCTGGATTTGTCCATTATGATGCCCGGCAAGCTGGTTCACCTGTTCGACAAGGAAAGCGGACTCAATCTGCTGAACGATTGAACCCCCGTATCCTGAAGCAATTTGCATTGACTTGCCCGCTGCGTGTTGTATGCGGGCAAGTCTTATGTTACAAGGCCGCCGGAACGCATTCTATTTCGCCGAATCACTGCCGTGTTCCGGAAAGCAGCGGCATCGTTTACAGCGGACAATTACGGAGGAACTTCATGAAACATCCCATATTGCAGATGATAGAGACTCGAAAGAACGGCCATCCCGTCGGAATCTATTCCGCATGCACCGCTTCAGAGCAGGTGCTGGCCGCAGTGATGGCTGCGAGCAAAAACTACGGCATCCCCGCGTTGGTGGAGGCCACGGCGAATCAGTGTAATCAGTTTGGCGGCTACACCGGCATGACGCCCGCCGACTATGTTCGTTTCATCCACGGCATCTCGGAAAAGGCGGGATGCGATCCTTCTCTGCTCATCCTTGGCGGCGATCACCTGGGCCCGCTGACATGGACAGGCGACGCGGAAGGCGTCGCGATGGACAAGGCCTGCGAGCTGGTACGACAGTACGTTGCGGCAGGCTTTACGAAAATCCACTTGGATACCAGCATGCGCCTCGCGGACGACGATAAAACCAAGCGTCTTCCGGACAAGGTCATCGCCGCCCGCGCCGCAAAACTGGCGCTGGTTTGCGAGCGCGAAGCTGAAAAGAACCACAATTATCCTGTCTATGTCATCGGCAGCGAGGTGCCGATTCCTGGCGGCGCACAGGAAGAGGAAGACGGCGTAGCCGTCACCACCCCGGCCGATTTTGAGGCGACCTTCGACGCGTTCCGTGCGGCCTTCCACACTGCCGGCCTGGATGACGCATTCTCCCGCGTTACGGGCGTCGTCGTGCAGCCCGGCGTTGAGTTCGGCGACGACGTGGTGCTGGAATATGATCGCCCGGCGGCAAAGGCGCTTACCGGCACGCTGTCCAAACCCCGGTACTCCGGGATCGTCTTCGAGGGACACTCGACCGACTATCAGCCCCCGCAAAAGCTTCGGGAGATGGTGGAAGACGGTATTGCGATACTCAAGGTCGGCCCGGCGCTGACGTTCTATTTTCGCGAGGCCGTATTCGCGCTGGCGGATATCGAACAGGAGCTGAACCTCCCGGATTCGTCAAACTTTAAATCGGTGCTTGAAAATCTGATGCTGGCGGAGCCGAAGGACTGGGCAAAGTACTACCGCGGAAAAGAAGCCGAGCTGAAATTCAAACGGCAGTACAGCCTGTCTGACAGAAGCCGGTATTACTTCCCCCATCCGGATATAAAGGCGGCGCTCGCAAAGCTGTACCGCAACATCGATTCGGCGCGCGTACCGGTGTCATTGCTTTCGCAGTATCTCCCGTCCGCATACGCCCGTCTCCGAAACAACGGGCTGAAAGCGCCTTACAGCGCCTCGGACCTCGCCTGCGCCCGCATTACGGACTGCATAGACGACTATCTGTACGCAACCGGATACAAGGCTCACGCCGAATATACTCTGTAGCTTCATCTGTCTTGCCGGGCCGGGTTTGCCATTGCGCAACACCTGGCCTTTTATTATAGGCCGCAGCTTCCGTCGGCATTATGTTGAGCTGGTTAATTGAGCTCATATATCATTGATGGCTGCTATTCGGCGTAAGATCATACCGGGCGTAAATTTATGCTTCTCACTCGTTATTCATGCTTTGTTCATGTTATCTGTATAGAAAAATCAACACTTTTGTGTATGAATATCGGAAAATGAAGATTGAGCGGGCACCACTTCGGGTATATGCTAACGGTAAAAGGAGGTATGACCATGAAGAAAAAATTGTTGGCTATTGTGCTCGCGGGTATTCTTTTGTTGTCGTTCCCAATGATGTTCTCTGCTTGCGGCAGCAAGGAAGACGCCCAAAGCAGCGGCAGTTCTTCGGTTGAAAAGACCGGAGAGAAGATCACTGTCATTCTGCCCAAGCATGAGATGGATACCGTAGGTTTTCATGAGGAGATGACACGCAAGTTCGAACAGGAAACCGGCATTGAGGTGGAGCTCATCAACGAGAGCTGGGAAAACGTTGCCGACAGCATCATGACCGACCTGACATCGGGCGGCGGAACCTATGATGTGATTGAGTTTGACAACGCGTGGGTTCAGAAGTTCTATGAGAACGACTGGCTGGAACCGCTCAACAGCTACGCCTCGGACGAAATCATGAACGGCATGCTGCCCGGTCTCATCGACAAGTTCTCTGTGGACGGCAACCTTTACGGTATCGCCTGGAACAATGATACGCGTTTCTTCATGTACAACGCGCAGATGCTTACGGATGCCGGTTACGACGCTCCCCCGGAAACCTGGACCGAACTCGTGGAGATGTCCAAGACGATGCAGGCGAATGGCTTACCGTATGGCTTCATCGACTCGTACATGAACCAGCAGACCGGAAGCAACGAGATCACATACCTGGTTTACTCCTTCGGCGGACAGCTCTTTGACGAAGAGGGCAACCCGGTGATGGCAAGCGATCCCAAAACGAAGGCGGCCTTCGAATTCCTCGTGAACGCGATGAATACCGACAAAGTGGCGGATCCGGCTTCTCTGACAGCGGACTACGAGACGGTTGCCAACGTATTCTGCACCGGCGGTTCGGCATTCATACTTCAGGCCTGGCCGGGCGTTTACTCGCTGGCGAACGACCCCGAATCCTCCTCCATCGTGGATCAGATTGCGGTCGCAAATTCGGCTATCCACGCGGACGGTGAGGATCAGGTGGTTCTGACGCTGCCCGAAGCTATGGCAATACCGAAAACCTCTCAGCACAAGGATGCTGCATGGCAGTACATCCAGTACATGTCCAGCAAGGAATTTGACAAGCAGAGAGCCATGACCATCGGCGCGCTGCCCATCTGGACGGACTTGTTCTCCGATGAGGAACTGCTTGCGAAGTATCCTTACTGGGCTAATTTCGCGGGCCAGATCGCATCCTCTACCGGTCTGCCGAACCTGACCTGGTACGACGAGTACTCCAACGTATTGATGACAGAGACGCAGAAGATGCTTCTGGGACAAATCTCCGTGGATGAAGGACTCCAGAATATTCAGAATCAATGCCTTGAACTGAAGGAAGAGAATTCCTAAAAATCATCTTTGCAGAACACAGGCGGGCGGCAATACTGCCCGCCTGTGTATTATCCTCAGGGGGAGTACACAATGGCAGACAGAAAACGAAGAACGCCTTCAAGGCCCAAGGACATCAAGATTGGCGGGAGCTGGCTGGATCACCACTTTCCGCAGGCGCTGTCAGCGCCCAGCCTCATCGTCATACTGGGCGTAATGGCCGTCCCGATAATCTATTCTCTGATACTCAGTTTTTCCAAACTCAATCTTTCCGACCAAAGCATGACCTTTGTCGGTATCGACAACTATGCTGATCTCTTTACAGACAGCCGATTCCTTTCCTCTATGGGGATCACGCTGGCGTTCACCGTCATTACGGTATTTCTTGAAATCGCGCTCGGCATCGCCATTGCGCTTGTATTAAACAAGGAATTTAAAGGGCGCGGATTTGTGCGCGGCCTTATGATACTGCCCTGGGCCCTGCCCGGTGTCGTCAACGCCATCATGTGGAAGTGGATATTCAACGCCAATTACGGACCTCTCAACGCATTCCTGACACAGACCGGCATTACGGACAATTACCAGCTCTGGCTGGGGCAGCCGGTATCCGCGTTCTTCTGCGTGGTATTCGCGGATCTCTGGAAGGAGACGCCTTACGTTGTTCTGCTGACGATAGCGGCGCTAGCGACCATCTCAAAGGATCTGTACGAAGCCTCCTCCATTGACGGCGCGGGCGGCTGGAGATCCTTCTGGAAAATAACGCTTCCTCAAATCAAATCTGTCGTGATTGTGCTGGTCATTACCAAGGTGATTTGGGCGTTGCAGACCTATGACCTTATCTATATCATGACAGCGGGCGGGCCCGTCAACGCGACGGAATTCATCACGCTGCTCATCCAGCGAACGGCCATCAAATATAATGATTTCGGTTCCGCGTCATCGATGAGTTATATACTCTCTGTCGTATGCTTTATTCTCACGTACATCTACATCAAATTCTTTATGGGAGATGATCAAGCCGCCATCGACAGGACGCGCAAGAAAAGAAAACCGTCATTATCCGAGCGCAGAAAGAGGAGGGCCGTCATATGAAAATCCGGACGAAGAAAAAAATCGGAAGGACCATACTGTACGCGCTTGTACTCATTATTGTGGTTTGGACTATAGCGCCATTTGCGTGGCTGATCATTGCGAGCATTTCCAACAAAAAAGATCTGATTACACGGCCGCTGAAGTGGTTTCCGGATCAGCCAACGCTGGAAAACTACAAAGCGATGCTTTTCGGGACGTCCGGCAATACCACGGACGCCGCGTCCCAATTTATGCACGCCATGCTGAACAGTCTGATTGTAGCGGCAATCGTCACCGCAGTTTCCCTGATTGTCGGTTTGCTGGCCGCATATGCCTATTCGCGTTTCCGTTTCCGCGGGAAAAATACGCTGATGAACCTCACGATGTTTACGAGGATGATCCCCGCGGTTGCGCTCATCATCCCCATTTACATCATACTCATACGAACTGATTTGATTGATACGCTGACCGGGCTCATCATCGCATACCTCTCCTTTGTTATGCCTTACATCGTATGGATTATGAAGGGATATATCGACGGCATACCGGTGGAACTGGAGGAATCGGCGATGATAGACGGCTGCAGCAGACTCAAAGCGTTCGTACGCATCATCCTTCCCGTAGCAGCCACGGGACTTGCGGCGACCGTCATCTTCGCGTTCATACTTTCCTGGAACGAATTCTTCTACGCGGTAAACTTTACACAAACGTTGGATTCCAAAACGCTTCCGGTGCTTCTGACGGAGTTCTCCAGCAAGTTCGGGCCGAACTTTGTGCTGACCAGCACAGCAGGCGTCATCGCCAGCCTGCCTCCCGTACTGGTTGCGCTCATCTTCCAGAAATACATCATTTCGGGTCTGTCTTCCGGCGCGGTGAAGGGATAGCCCGAATTAACCACCGCCCCACATCATCTTGCCGGCATGGAATCCTTCTGCCGGCAAGACTGCTTGGGTGTAGTCGCCACTGAAAGGAGAACAAGAATGGCTTACAAACTGAAATTTACCCAGATTTTCAACAAAGCAGATCAGGAAGCCTTTCTGGCAATTGAGAAAAAATTCATTGAACTGGAGCATACCGATCCAACCCTGGTAAAGGGCAAGCGATATGTACCGGTATTTGGCAGAGAAGCGACCAATACGCTGATATGGGAAGCCGACTTCCCTGCTCTGGAAGACGCGGTAGCGATGCTGAAAAAGCTTGAACAAAGCGCTGGACACGACGCGCTGCTGGAGGAACAGATTGGATACATGAAGGATTACTACATGGAAATCCTGAAAGAACTTTGAGCCGCGCATACCCGCGGATTGGGACATGGAAGTTATGGCATCAGGCGTCATATTCGATATCAAGGAGTTTTCGGTCAACGATGGCCCCGGTGTCCGGCAGACCGTTTTTTTCAAGGGCTGTCCGCTTCGGTGTGCCTGGTGCCACAACCCGGAAGGACTGGAGCAGGCCCCGCAATTGCTGGTTCGATACACCGAGTGCGTGCACTGCGGCATGTGCAAAAGCGTATGCACGCACGACCCATGCATCGCCTGCGGAGACTGCGTGTCCGTTTGCCCGTTGAGACTGCGCTCCGTTTGCGGCGAGACACTCTCCTCCCTCGAACTGGCGGCCCGGCTTGCCAAAGACGCTGAAATTTACGCCGGAATGCAGGGCGGTGTCACCTTCTCCGGCGGAGAGCCTTTGATGCAGCCTTTGTTTCTGTTGGAAACCCTGAAGCTGCTGCGGGGATATCACCGCGCGGTTGAAACGTGCGGTTACGCATCGGAAGAAATTTTTTCTGAAATCATGGAAGAAGCCGATCTCATCATGCTGGACATCAAGCTGGCGGATCCGCTGCTTCACAAGCGGTATACCGGCGTCAGCAACCAAATGATACTGAACAATCTGGAACTGCTGAAAGCCGGCACAAAGGCATTTATCGTCCGCATCCCGCTTATCCCGGGTGTCAATGATGACCCCGGAAATCTGCGGGCTTGCGCGGCGCTGCTGAAAGGCGCTAAGTCGCTTCAGCGCGCAGAGCTTCTCCCCTACAACCGGCTTGCGGGTGCCAAATATGCCTTGCTGGGCCGGAAATATGCGCCGGCTTTTAATACGGAGCAATCAGTCAACGCCGACATCAACATATTCCATAAAAACGGTATAGAAATTATTTTATATTGACAGTAAAATAATGATATGCCATGCTCGACAGCGTCAGTCATATTGGTATTCGGTTGGTGAAACGTTTTTTTTGCGTTTCCCGGAAAGCAGGCAGCAATGAATGACAGAATTTCCGCAATGCGCGATTTCTTTATTGTGAATAAAGAGCACCATTCTTACAGACAGGAACGTACAGATCCCTTTTTTCTCGCCGAACAGGCGCAAATGGACAATCTCAGCGATTTGGAAAGAGCCGTTCTCCGTGTTCAGTATATGCTCCGCAAGGAAAAGCCCGTCGTATTTCCTTTTGAGAAAATTGCCCTGATGCGCACCGTACCCGAAACGCAGCATCTCTTTACGGACCAAGAAGAACAAACACTGCGTGCCCGGCACTGGCTTCACGAGTCGGGAGATTTAAACAACATCACGCCCGACTATATGCTGTTGATCGGTCTGGGATTCGAAGGGGCAAAGGCGGAAATCGAAAAATCGCGTCTGCGGTTTTCCGAAGATGCCCAAAAACAGCGGTTTCTCTCGGCGATGGAAGAAATGCTGAGCCTCATGCAGGAACTGGCAGATAAATATCAGGCGAAGGCGCAGGAAGTTGGAAACATAACCGTCGCAAACACGTTCTCGCGGATTCCCGCCCGCCCTGCGGAAACCCTGCTGGAAGCCATGCAGTTCTTCCGGCTGCTGCATTACGGCATGTGGTGCGCCAACAACTATCAGGTAACGATAGGCCGTGCAGATCAATACCTCTATCCGTATTACGTCAGCGATATGGCCAGCGGCAGGTACACAAGAGAAGAAATGCTTGAATTGGTTGAAGAGTTCTTTCTCTCCTTTAACCGCGACAGCGACCTGTATGACGGTGTGCAGCAGGGCGATAACGGCCAGACGCTGGTTCTCGGCGGTTTAAATGAAGATGGCTCGGACAGCTTCAACGATCTCTCCGAGCTCATGCTTACAGCCAGTCTGGAACTGCGGCTGATAGACCCGAAGGTCAACCTGCGCGTCAGTTCCAAAACGCCGCTCAGCCGATTCATAGAAGCCACCAAAATGACACGCCAGGGTCTTGGTTTTCCGCAATACATGAACGACGATATCAACATCCCTGCGTTGATTCGCTGGGGGTACGACCGGGCCGACGCCTGTAATTATTCCGTCGCAGCCTGCTGGGAACTCATCATCCCCGGGAAGGGCGCGGATATTCCGAACGCGGACGCGCTTTCCTTTGCGAAGGTGGTGCGCTCCGCGGCGCTGGAAAAGTTGGAATCGTGCGACACCTACGAAGAATTCGAAGCCGCCGTTCAAGCGGAACTGCGCGCCGAGACGGAGGATATGATTGAGAAAGCGTCGAAATTATATATGATCCCCTCCCCTATGCTTTCGCTTACGATGACAGGCTGTATACAGAGCGCGACAGACGCGGTATACGCATGCCAATACAGAAATATCGGCTTTCACGGCCCCGGTCTTTCCACTGCGGCCGACTCCATGGCAGCCATAAAACACTTCGTTTACGATACCCGTACCGTTTCCCCACATACGCTTGTACAAGCGCTTCTGCGCAATTATGAAGGGGATAAGGCACTAATGATCCGGTTGAGGTATGACGCCCCTAAAATGGGCAGCGACGACAGCAGCGTCGATTCCATCAGTGTCATGCTTCTGGATACCTTCGCTGCCGCGTTGCAGGGAAAAACGAACGAGCGCGGCGGCATTTACCGGGCGGGGACGGCATCCGCAATGTATTACATGTGGTACGGCAACAAACTGGGCGCCACGCCTGACGGAAGGCGAGAGGGCGAACCGCTCCCGTGCAACTATTCGCCCAGCCTTTTTGCCAAAACTCCCGGCCCTGTCTCCGTCATCAAATCGTTTACAAAGCAGCACCTGTTACAAGCCGCAAACGGCGGACCCCTCACCCTGGAGCTGCATGATACCGTTTTTCGCGCACCTGACAGCCTTGAGAAGGTGGCAATGCTCGTAAAGCTGTTTATCGATCGCGGAGGCCATCAGCTGCAAATCAATGCTGTTAACCGCGAAGCGATGCTGGACGCGCAGAACAGCCCGGAAAGATATCGGAATATGATCGTGCGCGTGTGGGGCTGGAGCGGCTATTTTGTGGAGCTGGACAAAGAATATCAGGATCAGATCATTCAGCGAACGGAATACGCGATTTAACTAACGTACAGCTGCTTAACCGGACTGAACGGAGCAAATGATGAATAAACTGTTGAGCCATGGAAAAAGCGTCATTCTGGCATGGATTTTATCCTATATGCTGATCATTGTACTTGCCGTTTTGGGCAACCTTTTTACCACAAACCGTTTCGCCAACTCTTTCAAGGAACAGATATTTAAGGATACTGCCGAGGCATTATATCATGCCAGCGCAAACGCGGACGACCGCATGCGCGATATTAAGAAAACCGCCCACCTGATTGGGGCCAACTCAAATCTGAATCGATTGCTGAGCGACAATAACGGAAGTACTACTGCCATCGATTACAACAGCTTTATAACCGAGTTACGCAGCTATCAGGTGGCCAACAGTTTTATCAAGTATATATACGTATTTCCCGACAACACAGATAATGTTATATCTACTACTTTCGTTCGGGATTCCGCTTATCGTGAACAACTGCTTTCGCAATATTCCCTTGCGGACGGTGAGGATATTTCTGACGTCATTCGCGCGCCCCATTACGGTGATTTTCTGTCCATGATTGAATATGAACGGCCCTCCTCCTCCTCTTCTGTTGTAACCTATCTGCAGTCTCTGCCCGCGAACACGACCAAGCGCGTAGATGGTACGCTGATGCTGGTGATGGACAGCTCCTCCCTGCTTGCGTCCCTCAGTGCTGACATCTGGTACGATGGCAGCCATATCATAGTGATGGATAGCGGCAACAACATTATAGCCGCCAATTCCGCAGTCGACCTTGACGGAGTAGTAAGCTACGATATGCTGGAAGGCAGCCCGGACAGATTCGATATTAAGTTGAATGGGGAAGAACACACTGTGCTTCAAGCGACATCAGAAGTGAACACATGGAAATATATTGTCATTCTCCCTACCGAAGTAATGATACAAGATGTCAGGAACGTTCAGCGGTTTTTCCTTGAAAGCCTCATTATTACACTTGCGCTTGGATTCGTCGCCTCCATTTTCCTTGCGCGCAGAAATTATCTGCCGCTGAAAATACTGATGAAATCCGTGGAGAGCGACGCGGGTATTGCGTTTGGCGGCGGTGTAAACGAGTTTCAATATTTGCAAACCGCCGTTACCTCCGCCCTCGCGGAAAAGGAAGCGCAAAAAAGCGCATATAAAAATCAGCTCATACGGCTGCGCTCCGGATACTTTGCAGGCATTATGAAGAATGAATTGGATGCCGAGCTTACAATGGACGATATGCTGAAAGCTTGCGACATCAATTTCCGTTTTGAAAAATTCGCCCTGCTGCTTATTAGTATTAAAGGGGTATATGGGAAACCTCCGGGAAGCCGCAGAGATCCCAGAGAGAAGGAGAGCAAATCCATTGTCGCCAGTGTTTTCGAGGAGTTCATCAACAAGAACCATGATGGGTTTGTAATAAACGTTGATGAAATGCAGGTGGCCGTATGGAACTTTCCCAATAACGCGACTAACCGCGAAATACGGGATGATATACTGCATGTCACAGAGGAATGCCTTGAATTCCTGCAGAACACCTGTGATACCACAGTGACGGTAACCGCCAGTTCCCCCTTCCTGTCGCTCACGGATTTGAGCGGCGCGTACAAGGAAGTCTTCACTGGTATGGAGTACTGTGTGATTATGGGCTTAATCGGTCTGCATTTCAGCGAGGATATCCGCTACGGACAGCTTAATACCGAGACCTACCATTACTACTATCCTCTGCAGCTTGAGATACAGATGACGAACTTGATTAAGTGCGGAGATTACGCGGGAGCGAAGCACATACTGGACGAATTCTTCCGTGTTAATTTTGAAGAGCTCTCATTGCCGCAGCCCATTATGAAGTGCTTCATGTTCAATTTGACAAGCACGATGTTGAAGACCGTCTATGAGCTTGATATCATGGAAGAAGAATCGGAAATCTCGAATTCCATCGATCTGATGCTTTCCTGCCATTCTGTAACGGAAATATATGAAGAAGCGAAGCATGTGATGGCAGCGCTCTGCAATCATAAGGGACAGGGCTGCTCCTCGCACAGCTTCCTTTCGGAGACTCAGATATTTGTACAGAAGCATTATTCAGACGTCAATCTGAGCATTACAATGATCGCCGGGCATTTTAATCTGACGCCTTCTTACCTGTCCAAGAAATTCAAGAGTCTGACGGGTGGCGGTCTGCCGGAATATATCAATCAGGTGCGCCTGGATAAAGCCAAGTCCATGCTCATCCATACAAAATGCGGGGTTGGCGCTATCGCCACGGCATGCGGTTTTATCAACAGCAATACCTTTATCCGTGTTTTCAAAAAATTCGAGGGGATTACGCCGCGCACCTACCGCGATACCGGAACTGCTGAACATCTGCATGACTGAGACAATGGCATCTTGAATTGCCGATGATGCCAGCGCAACAGGGATAAATGTATATCCCCCTAAATGTTTGGAGTTGGCATTTAAGGTTTTGTGGGGTATAATAATAAAAGTTTTTTATCGTTATGAAGGGCTTGAAGATCACTTCAAAAGCCTTTTATTTTGTCAAATTATGCGGAGGATTTATGAGTATATTAAACGTCGAACATGTAACCCATGGCTTTGGAGCCAGGTGCATTTTAGAAGATGCATCTTTCCGCCTTTTAAAGGGCGAACATGTTGGACTGGTCGGCGCCAATGGCGAAGGAAAATCCACATTTTTAAATATCATTACCGGCAGGCTTATGCCAGACCAAGGCACGGTTGAGTGGTGTAATCGTGTGACGACTGGTTACCTTGATCAGTACACGACCCTGACCAAGGGAAAGACAATCCGTGAGGTCCTGCGTGAAGCCTTTCAATATATGGTCGACCTTGAAACCGAAATGAATGCGATGTACGACCGTATGGCATCCTGCAGCGAAGATGAGATGACCTTGCTCTTAGAAGAAGCCGGTGACATACAACACAACCTTGAGCATAATGGTTACTACACCATTGACTTTAAAATCGAGGAGATTGCGAACGGGCTTGGTCTTTGTGATATCGGGTTAGATCGCGATGTTACAGACCTTAGCGGAGGTCAACGTGTAAAAGTATTACTTACCAAGCTGCTGCTTCAAAACCCGATGATACTCATTTTGGACGAGCCGACGAATTTTTTAGATGAAAACCACATTGTATGGTTGAAAAACTATTTGCAGGAGTACGAAAATGCCTTCATAGTGGTATCGCATGATGTATCTTTTTTAAATGATGTCGTAAATGTTATATATCACGTCGAAAACGCCCAGTTTACACGATATACAGGAAATTATGAGCAGTTTCAAGAAATGTACAACCTGAAAAAGCTTCAGTTGGAAAAAGCGTATGAACGCCAGCAAAAAGAGATTGGCCAATTGGAAGATTTCATAGCACGCAACAAGGCGCGCGTGGCTACTTCCAATATGGCCAAAAGCCGTCAGAAGAAGCTGGACAAGATGGAAATCATCGAGCGCGTAAAAGAAAAAATAAAGCCAACCTTCAAGTTTTCCGAAGCGAGAACACCGGGAAAAATGATAGTGAGCGCGCAGGATTTGGTTTTGGGTTATGGTGAGCCTTTGACAAAACCCATCAACATCATGCTGGAGAGGAGCCAGAAGGTGGCTATCAAAGGCGTTAACGGGCTCGGCAAATCCACATTGTTAAAAACGTTACTGGGCATGATACCTCCGGTTTCGGGCGAATGTGAGCTTGACCCATATGTACATCCAGGTTATTTCGAACAAGAAGAGGTGTTAAGCGATAGGACTGCGCTCGATGAAATATGGGCTGAATTCCCGAGTTTGACAAACGCAGAGGTTCGGGCCGCGCTTGCCAGGTGCGGGCTGACCACAAATCATATCACCAGTCAGATGAAAGTACTGTCGGGGGGAGAAAATGCAAAGGTCCGCATTTGCAAGTTGATGCTTAAGGATGTGAACTTCTTGGTGCTGGACGAACCTACAAATCATCTTGATACTGACGCAAAGGAAGCGCTTCAAAAAGCCATTATCGAATTTAAAGGAACTGTTTTGCTGGTTTGTCATGAACCAGAGTTTTATGAAAGCTGGGTAACCCATGTCTGGAATGTGGAGAATTGGACAAATAAGATAGTATAAGCTTCAGATGTATGCGCACCATACTTCCTGATATAGAAACCCAGACTTCGCCTGCTTACCTCCGAACATCATCCCGATGTGTGAATCTACCGCGGCAATGGTACCCCATGGGCAGGTTTGCCCTGCGCAGTTTACCCAAAGCATGAAAGCCGCTTCGAGGACTATCTATCTGCAAGATCGAAGCTGAATCTCGAGGCCTATATGATAAATAGATTGGACTTCGTTTGTTAATAAAGAAAAAAGCTTATCATTTCTCAACAATAAGCTTTGTTATTTGGTACCTCCTAGGGGAATCGAACCACTAGTTATGCCTTTAATATTCAACAATACTGGCTTTTTGGCATATTTCGTGGCATATTTTATTCTATTAAATTATTATTTATCTGTGTTCTTAGCTATCTGCCCTATTCCTAAAAATAATAGCCCAAACAAATAACTGAATAAACCTAACACCGCAATGCTAAATAATAGTGCACTAATTGGTAGGTTGTCAATTATATTTTCTGCAAAAGTGCCATCACCCCAACTGCTTGAACTAATAGCAACACTAATTATATCAAGTACAAAAACGATAATTGCAATTAGCATTACTCTTAATCCTAACTTGTTAAAAAAGCCGCCTTTCCTTAATAATAAGTCACTATTCTTTTCTGCCGCTTTAGTACCCATTCTTCTTTCTCCTTTTGAATATAATTAATAGTTACAGACCACTATAAATATTAATATATTTTAGCTTCTACTGTCAATATAGAATAGAAATATTAATAGATATTAGGAGTAACTACAATGGACAGTAAAATAAAAATTACGAAAAAAGGCGAAGATGGATATAAAATAGTTTCCCTTCGCATTAAAGAAGATTTACTTAATCAGGTTGATGTAATAGCCACTGAAACTAAGCGTTCCCGCAATGAAGTTATGAATATCATTATTGAAAAGGCTATCCGCAATATAGAAATTGAGTAATAAAAAAAAGGAAGGCTTGCGGCCTTCCTTTTAAATTTATGCTTTAATCTTACTAATTACTTCTGATACAGCAGAACTACCAGACATTAATACAAAGCCTGTAGTAGCCATTCCAAGCGGCGTTACAGCTTGATATAGGCCAATCGCTGATACTAAATCTAATCCAAAGCCAAAAGCCAGCACAAAGGCGAATACAGCCGCTAAACCAATAGTGATATACTTACCAAAGCTTAAATCCACCCAAAGCGGCTTAAATCTATCAATAACATACCACATAACCATTGATAACCCAATGATTAAAGTTAACATTTCCATTCCTTTTAACCCTCCCATTTATAACCCATAGTGGTTATAGTTTGCTTTCCTGCTTTGCCATCAACCTTAATCTTCTTAGCTTTCTGAAAAGCTAAAACTCCTGCTTCTGTCTTACTGCCAAAAATACCATCTTCAGCACCGCAACTATACCCAAGCTTATTTAGGGTTTTTTGAAGCAATCTAATATCTTCACCTTCCATCTGTGGTGAAAGCTTCTTCAATACTCGATTAAAGATAACTGCGGCAGTAGCTTCAATTTCATCTTTAAAGTAAGTTGGTCTGCCGTAAGTGTTCCAGCCGCCTTGACTTAAAGGACGTTTTACAACACCATAGGCACTACCCCTAGCTTCAATTACATTTAAAGCATCGTCAACCACATAACCAATATGATAGGCTTTACCCTTCTTAGTGCCGGTCTTATAGGTTTTAAATACCCAATCACCTTTCTTTAGTTCTGCCTTAGAAAGAATTGTGCATTTACCTTTAAGGCCGTTTGCGTTCATATCAACCTTGATAATACCTAGCTTCTGCAAGCTGTAGATACCCAAGCCGCTACAATCAAAGGCTTTTAACATCTCACCAAAACCAGCTTCAACTTGTTTCTTCCAATAAGCTACAGCACTGTTGCCGGTTGAAGTGGTCTTAGCACATTTCTTAATCCAAGCTTCTGTAATAGTTGGTTTTGTTTGGCCTTGTGCACCCCAAACATAGATAGAATGGTTTTTTACTTCCAGTTCTAATAGTTCAATAAATTCTTTTAACATCTCCTTCCCTCCTATTGTTGTCGCAATACTGCGGCACGTTCATCATAAAGCTTCTGTAATTCCTCACATTGCTTTCTATACTCTGTAAAGGCCTGTTTCAACTCTCCATTCATTTGTTCACCATTAACCTTGCGGCAAAGTAAATCATCATAAATCAATTCGTATCGTTCGCATGAAGCTTTTTGAACATATATATCTGCATCAATTTTCTTTATTTGTGCATTATTCTTTTCTGCCTTGCTTAATCTGCTTTTTAGATAGATAGTTACAATTCCGGTAGAACCAAACAAAGCACCTACAAAAGCTATAATTATTGCTGTCCAATCCATTTGCTGTACCTCATAGTAAATGGGATAATGCGTTTACATTATCCCATTTATTGCATATAGTAATTTTGTTAGAAAGTTAGTAATTAACTTATCAATCTTCTTCATCCTTTTACCTCCGCTATATTCCTTGCTTCCAAACTCCACCTACATTAGCAAAGGCGGTTGCCTGTTTCCAAACTCCACCCACATTTACATAAGGCGTTGCTTGCTTCCAAACTCCACCAACATTAAGGTAAAGTGAACTTCTGCTTTCCCATTGGATAGTTAAAACAATATCTGTTGCACTGCCGCACACTAAACCCATGTAGTTAGTTATATCTGCTGGAACAGTGCTACTTGTTGGCTTTGTCGCATAGCCGATTGTCATATAGTAACCAGCGGCTAAAGCATTAATTATTCCTTCAATATTGGATAGAGAATAATTAACCGCACCAGAAGCTACAGGTTGAATAGATAAGCTATTCATATATGATGTATTTACATCACCATCACCATCAATAACGCTGGTATTGGTAACGCTAAGAAAGCCTGTTCTTACTGAACCCCAAGAACCATTACCATCTTGTCTGGTTAATGTAATTGTGATTGAAGCAGGATAGTAGTTAGTGTTGATTGTGCCGATACTTCCATAAGTGGCATCTGCATCAAACTTCCAATAACTCGTATAATAGCTTGAAGTATATGAACTATAGGCTAATTGCTTGAAGGTATCAGAAACATCAGTTTTAATTCCTTTGTTACTTCCATTATACCAATAGTTATATGCTCTACTTGCTAAGTTAAGTTGATGTGTAGTTGTTATCATATCAACTCACCTCAACTATACTTCAAATAAATATCACCCGAACTACCGCCTGAAGGTGAAGCTGTACCAGAAGTAATTTGTTTTTGTTTTGCGTCAAGTGTAGCTTGTAAGTTCGTAACCTCTGAAATAGCGTGTGTGTGGCTAAGTGCCGCATAAATACTATGTGTATGGCTGGTTGCGGCCTTGCCATCCAATGTAGTTTGTAGGCTGGTTACATTAGCTATACTGTGAGTATGTGAAGCTGCGGCCTTACCATCTAAAGCTGTCTGAAGGCCTGTTACATCACTGATTGAATGAGTGTGTGAAGAACTTGCTTTGCCATCCAAAGCCGCCTGTAAATCGGTTATATTGGCTATAACGTGAGTGTGAGTAGTCAAAGAATACTGTGCGTGAGTATGTCCAATATCCGATTTATTAGCCAGTGTGCTAACAATAGTGTTTAGCTGGTTCTGTATCTCTGCGGCTGAATAAGTTAAAGTTCTTTCATCAGTTAAGGTTACTGTACTACCGTTTGTAATTAAAGCACGATATAGCGGCAGTTGATAAATTAAGTCGTTCTGTGTTAAGTCTGGTGCTGTTGCTGTGCTTGCGGCAGTACCCTTAACAGTAAGTAATTCCATCTTTCTATTTGCGGTATCAAGCTGAATTATTACTCTATCAATTCTTTGTAGTGAAGCTGTTTCTGCGTCTAAGGTAATAGTTGAACTATCTTCATTAAAACCGAATCTTCCATTAATAAAGCAGTTACCATTTCCCACTGTCAGTTCTAAGCCATTTGCAGTAATAGCAAAACTATCACCAACATTTTGACTAACTCCATTACCGGCTAACCCCTTAACCAGTTCTGCAAATTCAGCACTAGAGTATTGGTATATATCTGAATCGCCTTCAGCAAAATCAAACATTCCATAAAAATCTAAGTTTGCCATGTAGTTTACCTCCTATCATGCTGTTCTTTTCCACATATACACTGTGATATATGGCTGTAAATTATTGTGTGCTTGTCCTCCACCTGTGTTTTGGTTAGTTGCGGTTGTAGCGTTATTTGTTGCTGTTGTGCTTTGGTTAGTAGCTGTGGTTGAACTACATGAAGGTGTTGCACTTCCAGAAGAACCAGAATAGGCAGGAATATCAACAGTGTGTGTATGTGCACCATTTTCTTTAGCCATAAAAGATTGGTCATAGATTGTGTTGCTTGAATAACCTGTTGAATAACCAGATACAGCAGTACCACCACCATTAGAAGTTGATAGTGATACAAACTTACCATTTGATGGATACCAAAGCTGGTGAGTATGTGCACCATTACTTGCCGCTGTTGCGTCTGAATGGTCATGGTTTATAGTGTGAGAATGTTCACCTATTGAGTGTGAATGGCTATCCTGTGTATGTGTATGGCTGTTCTGTGAGTGATTGTGGCTATCTTGAATATGGGTATGGGAAGGCATTTCTTCAATACTTAATGTATGTGTTTTTTCACCGCCAGCCTGTTCAACCGCATCAAAATCTTCATCTTCTTCATCAACACCAATTAAGGTTCTTCCTTTAGCAAAGGTTTCCCAAGTGCCGCCAAATAACGTGGCTGGTGAAGCTGAATTTACTGAAGTGTAGATAGCACCAATTGGATATATCATTAGTAATATATCTGAAATTGTTTTACTTTCTAAAGTACTGGCATCAATGTTACCACTGCCACTACCAGTAACGCCTTCCACCTTTAATAGTGATTGCGTGCTACTACTACTGCGGCGTAAGGCATCACCTAAAGTTTGCTTATCATAGCCAAAGACAACATCTATTCCATATCCATTACTATCACAAACTTCAGTTATTTCAGTAAGTCTAAAATCAATAGTGCTTTCAATTACACTATCTTCAATAGTTCCAATATCACCTAAATCAAAATCTACTCTATATCTTTCAATTAATAGTTGATTAAAGGTAATTTGATAATTTGCGGTATCACCATATTCAGCTAGTGCTTCCTGTCCTCTTTGTGGTAGTAAGCTATCATCCTCAATATCTCTGGCATCAACGAATAATTCATTTCTTCCTAATCCGCTAGTAGCATCATTAATTTTTACAACACTTCTATCAACGCCTTCACCCTGTCCAGCAATAATAGCTGTTGTCGGCACACCTTTATTGTTTTCTAATACTGTGCTTGCAAGGCTGTCATTTTCATAAGAAAGAATAAGGCGGCTGTTGGTTGATTGGTTAATACTTCGGTCTAATCCATTGTAGATATGGAATACAATTTCAGCGTATTGTTCATTACCTTCAATAGGCTGTATATCCGCATACCAGCCAATATTATTGGTTGTAGCTATGGTTGTAACATCATCGTAGGCATTGCCGAATCTGCCGCTATAATCAATTGTGCGGCCTTCTATCACATAATAATCAGCAATTGTTATATGTGGTATTTGTCGTTGTGCCGCATCACAATTAATCAGTTGCTTATCAATAATATTAGCTATTACTGTTTCTGGTGCTGTTGATGAATACGATTGGTAAGCCGCATCTGTAGGCGGCATTACAATTCTTTGATTTAATATACCTTTTAGTTCTGTACCAGAATAGGTTATAGTATTTTCATTACCAATACTTGTTACCACTTTTTTAACTATTCCGGCTACTCCATCACCATTAGAAATGAATTCAAAGCCGCTAATCAGCTTTGCATTATCACTTAAAGCATTTAAAACTAATTGCCAATCACCAACATCACTATATTTTCTGGTAAAAGTAAAGCTGGTGTAGTCATCAACTACACCAACCAACTTTAAACCATCTTCAGTTAATTTATAACATTTTACTTCTGCCATCCGTTACACCCCAACATAGTAATTACGCCAGTAAATAAAAACTTCTGGTGTGCCAGCGTCACCGCTAAAACTCAATTGATTAGTTCCTTTAGGTAAAGAAAAGAAGGTTGAATTTAGTGAAATAAGGTGAAAAGCACTTTCTATACTGCCATCAAGATTTACTTTGTTTACTGTCTTTTTACCGTATTCAGTCTTAATGATAAGGCTTTCCCCATCATCAATACTGGTTTCTACTTTTATGAATTCCCCTGTATTAATTAGTTCTAAATTTGGATTTACAGAAGTGTTTTTGAATTCTGCACGAATTGGTGAAGGAACATCCCCAACTATTTCAATAGTTGCTACATCACCTTTCTGTGCAAAATTCACGCCTTCTTCATCAAATTCAAGCGGATAAACTAAACCGCCTGTAAAGTCACCAAGCTTAACCGCACTTTCCGCATTGTCAAACCAAAGAGGATTATTAGCAGTAAGTTCAACATTGTAATATTGAATCGTGCCACGTTTTGCGGCTGGTGTTGGTGCGGCAGTTACCACTACCTTAATTGACTTGCTTATAAAATCATTAATATAGGTAAGAGTGCCTTCACCCAAAAGAGGATTAAATATACTGGCTAAATTACGTCTTGCAGTATACATATCTAATGCGTTTTCAGTAATGTAGCCAAAGGATATATTGATAATTCTTATACCCAAGTTTGAAGAAATGAAGGTTGAACCATTCTGCTTATAGCCACTAGTAGTTATTGGTATAATCTCACTAGCTGTTAAACCGTCATACTTACTTAGAATATAACTACCATCATAATCAATGGTAGTAGTGTTTCCTAAAGCATTTTTAAATATAAATCTCTCCATTATGCGAAAGCCTCCGCTAACTCTTTACTTAAACGCCTTACTTGAATTTGTTGTTCATATGGTGTTAAGGCTTTTGCGGAAAGAGTGATATTTTGAGTTATTGAATTGTTTTGGTTGCCAGAATAAGCAGGATTGCTACTTTGTGTCGCTTTCGCTAATTGAGAACTAGTAGAATTACTTGAACCATATAGTGAAGCATCAATACTAGGCATATCTAAGCTAGGATTAAAAGCGTTTTCTACTTCTCTAGCTATATCACCCATTGCATCAATAGCTAAATCTGCTGTGTCGGTTAGGCCATTGGCTAATCCTTGTGTCATGTTTTCGCCAAAAGAAGCAAACACTGTTGAAGGTGAGTGAATTCCAAAGAATTCTTTAATCTTATCAACTAAGTTATTGCACCAGCCTTTAACCTTGTTCCATAACCAAGTTGCGGCATCACTAATACCCTGCCAGATACCTTTAATTAAGTTCAAGCCTGTTTCAGCCATCTTAGAAAAGAATGAACCGAAAGCATTAACAATACCTGTTATAATTTGCGGTATTGCTTTTACTATCTCAATTATGATTGTTGGAAGGTTTTCTACTAAAGCAATAAATAGCTGAATACCTGCATCAATCAACATTGGAATTAAAGTATCAATCTTATCAAGAATTGAAGTAATTATTTTTGGTATGGCCTTAACTATTGATGATATAATTGCCGGCAAATTTTCAACCAATGCGGTTATTAACTGAATTCCAGCATCAATAATTAATGGAATAGCATCAATCAATGTTGTTATAATTGAATCAATGATTTCTGGTATTGCATCAATAATACTAGGAATTGCTTCCAATAACCCTTTTACCAAAGCTAATATAATCTGAATAGCCGCATCAATAATTAAAGGTAAATTATCAATGATTATTTGCACCATTGTTAAAAGAACATTAACTATTGTTGGTATTAGTTCTGGTAAGGCTTCAGCTATACCATTAATGATTGCTAGAAGAATTTGAATACCAGCTTCTAATATGGTTGGTAACATATTGATAATTTCATTTACCAACTGCAATATAATGGTTATCGCTGTTTTAATTAAAGTGGGTAAGTTATCAACAATCCCTTTAATTAAAGTAGGAATAATTGTTTGTGCTACTTGAAGTATCTTAGGTATTGATTGTAAAAGCATATTTACAAAGTTATTAATACCTGTACTTAGCTTTTCCTCAGCACCATCAGCACCAGTTATAATGCCTGTTAACCCTTCTAAAATATTACCCATTGAAGGTAATAAGGCACTCATTACTTCATTCTGAAAGCCAGTAAAAGAAGCTTTCAGCTTTTCTAAGCTATCACCAAAGGATTCAGCACCGGCAACAGCATCATTTGACATAACAGCACCAATATCTACAGCTTCCTGTTTTAGTGCGTCTATGCCGGTTACACCCTCATTTAATAAAGGTGTTAAGTCATATGCGGCCTTGCCAAACAGTTCTTGTGCGGCGGCGGCACGTTCACTTTCATCAGTGATACCAGCTATTTGTGTTAAGGCTTGTTCTAAGTTTAAATCTGAACCGCTTTTCTGAAGGTTCTTAGCCGCTTGTTCTAGTGTTTCCATATCAACACCAGATTGACTTGCCGCATAACCTAGTTCTTGAACTGATTCAGCACTAATGCCCATTCTTTGTGAAGCATCATATATTTCACCTGCGGCATCTGCTGTTTGAGTTGCCATTTTCCAAACACCGGCAACTACTGTTGTAGTAAAGCCAACAATGGCAGTAGTAGCTGTTGCTATACCTTTTCCAATACCTTTTACAGTATCACCAATACCACTTCCAGCCTTCTTAACCTGTTCTTCTGTTTCTCCTATTTGTTTATTTGCTTCTGTATTATCTACTCCAATTGCGATTTTCAAAGTGCCTAAATCAAGGCTTGCCATATTAATTCACCTCGCAAATAAACAAGGAAAAATAAAAGGCGTTTCTATTTTGTTTTCTTGCGAAACGCCTTTCTATCTATACTTGTTGTGTTAAGTCGTTTGCATTTTTCTAAATAATCACGCCCTTCTTGTGTTTCATTCAATTCTTCTATAATTGCGTTTTTATTCATTGATAGAAAAACATCATAATCAAGTTGTAAAACTTCGTGATAATTTAGGTTGGAATATGCCATTACTCGCCTTAAAGCTGGCATTATTTCTGCTTCACCTTCGCTATCATCATCATCAAAGGCAGGTAGTGAAGGCGGTTTTAGTTTGGGTTGTTCTGAAGTTCATTAATGAATTCACCGTAAGATTTAACAATTGCTTGAAGCATAAATAAATCCATTTTCTTAACCTGTTCTAATGTGAATTCTATAGTGTTTGTGTTATTGTTGAGAATTTTTAAAACTATAGAAGCTAATCCTTCCATAATCTCGATAGGATTACCCTTATCTAAATTTTCCATCAACATCATATCAATTACTAACTGTTGTGAAGGCTTTTTAATATTAATTTTTGTGCCATCCTCCATAGTAATATCAAAAGTCTTTTTATTAAAAACTGATAAATCCAGTGCATTAGCCATTATAAAATCCTCCTAAAAGTAAGAGGAAGGCTTGCCGCCTTCCTCTATTAGCTTATTTTTATTGTTGTGTTAATTAAGCAACACTGTATTCTTCAGTAAGAATAACTTGTGTGCCATCTCCATCATGTGCAATAGCCTTGAATTCAGCATCAATAACAGTTTCCTTGTCTGGTGCGAAAGCTAGACTAAATCCATTAGAAGCAGTTCCTACTAAGGTAACTCTGAACTTATTACCATCGGCTTCAGTATGCACAAAATGAATTACAAATTCACTCATTTCACGTGCACCCTTGCCGCCAATTGTAACAGTGCGTTTACCGTTTACAGTATCATCTTCATAAGAACAACTTGCAATTAGATTAGCAAGTGTTTCTAAGTTCCAAGTAAGTACACCGCTTTTAAAGTTGATTTCCTCACTTATTACAAAGCGTTTTAGCACTTCACCAGTATCACTTGATACTTCATATTCATTAGGCTTATATTCTAGTGAAGCACCGCCTTGAATGTGTCCAACTTTATTAGCCGCTAGTTCAATAACATCATCGGCTGGTAAAGTTCCACTGAAAGCTACAATATATAAATCACCAGAACCTAAAATAACATTTTCTGTTGCCATAGTTTATTCACTCCTTGATAGTATTTCAAAGTATAGTAGTCTGTGGTGTTTCTTTCTTTCACTATCGTAAAGAGTGCCACCACCGTTTTGAACAACCTTTAATACATTGGTTGTTAGTGGAGTATCAGCCAAAGTTAGAATTAGCTGTTTTACTCGTTTTTCTATATCAATGGCTTTAGCCATCGTATTTGTTATAACGTGAATCTGAATTCTGTTTTTCTGTGTAATCTTATCATCTGAAAGCGGCACTATCTCATATATCATGCACTCGCCGGTATAGCTGGTTTCCATAGGGTAAATGTTGGCGGCAGTGCCTATATAGCTGATTAGTTGGCTGTCATCCTTTAAAATGTTTAATACCTCAACCATTACCCAACACCCCCTTAAACATAGCTAAAATAGCATCTCTGTTAGCATCAACCGCATCTTGAACGAATGGTGTTGGTTCTATGCCTTCTGTAGTATGCCATTCACCTTTAGCATCTTGATAAGACCAGGGAACTTCTTTTCTGCCGTTTCCCTCTATAGCGTAAATACCAGTGCCTTGATGAACATAAGGTGCATATTCCAGATTAGAACCTACATAACCATTAACGCCAGTTTCATCAGCTTCAACCATATGGGTTATACTCATTCGCAAAGTTCCCTTATCTCCGGCAGGACAGTTCTTTTTGCTGTCTGCTTCTACCTTCAGTGCGGCCTTCTCCATAGCTTCAGCTAAACCTTGCGGTAATTGCTGTTCTATGAACTTCTTTAGGTTAGCTTGAACTTCACTGGTATCTACTGATAGAACCTTACTCATTGGCAGTTACCTTTTTTAAGTAAACAAGAACCTTGCGGCCTTCACCATTAATGAAGTCAATGGTGTAAATATCACTGCCGTTTCTAAGTTCCTGTGCCTTTTCTAAGGCTTTATAATCTGTGATACCAATATGAGTTGAATTAACAGTATTCACGTTATTAGAATTGATTGTGCTTCCTGTTAGAAGGCTTACCGCCATTTCAATAGTGGTTACAAAGGTTGAAGTTGTGGTTACTGCTTCATTGTATTCATTCAGTGCAGTTGGTAAACTATATACTTCATATAGCTTGATATGGTTCATCATAGGAATTGAGCCTTCCTATATCGGTTCAAAGCCTTAATTAAGTTAGATGGATAACCGTCTATAAAGCTATCACTAATGCCGCTAAAGCTTTGTGCCGCTAATCCTTCAGTACCCAATTTAGAATAGTTAACCAGCACCATATCATTGATTACACCAGCCGCATTATCCGGCACTTCATCACGATTACAATAATTCAGAAATTCAGATTGTGCTTGTTCGATAAGCACGTTAATTAAAGTATCTTTAGTATCACTATCTAACTGTAGCAATACCTTGATTGTTTCTAACTGTGTCATTTTATCCCCCTATAAAAGGGGAAGGAAGGTTTTATCCTTCCCCAAGTCGTTATTCAGTCAATCAAGCTTCAGCAGCTTCACTAATCTTGCACGCCTTAGTAGCGTCTTTCAAAGCCACAACATAAACAGTGCGTAAGTATACTTTGTTTGTGCGTTTATTTGCATCACGTTCTTGTTCTACAGCTACATCTTTCTTCATGTAGCAATAAACCGCTTCCTTAGTTGCTAAGATAGCATAGGTACTTAAAGCCTTAGTCACGATTACAGGAATACCGGCAATAGTACCAATCATGCCATTGTAGATTACTTCACCCATTTGTGCGGCCTTATAATCTGCATCTTTACGAATATCAGCCTTCATAGAAGGTGAAATAAGCAAGAATAGCTGGCTTTCATCCTCAACATTCATTTCTGCAATAGCATCAACAATAGCTTCATAGCCAATAGTTGTACCATTTTCAAATTCTGAAGTCTTAATTAAAATACTTCCTGCGTTCTCTGTTGCCAAAGCCGCATAGAAATCAGTTGTAAGCTTGTTAGTCATAACCTGTGTTGCACCCTTCATGCTTACATCAACAATCTGTGGGTCTTTCATAGCATCTTCATCAGTGTAGCTGAATACTTGCTGAATAGTTCCAACTGTATAGTCAATACCAACACAAGCTGAAGAACCAGTAACAGTATTACCAGCACCTTCAGCTACTTCCTCTGCTGTGCCTGTATAGGTGTAAGTATTAACTGTTTTAGTCATTCCAGCACTTTGTTCTAAGCTGGTATCAACAGTCATTAAGCTACGTGCATTGACTGAAGTAGTAAGTAAATCAGTAGCTTTAGATTCTAAAACTACATTTTCATAAACTGTGTTTGCCATTATTTATAATCTCCTTATCTTTGCGATAATTTTTTGTATAACTCTGGATTACTCTTAAATAGTTCACTTTGTTGTGCCAGAGTTAGTTTTTTGAATTGGTCTTTGGTTAGTTCCTCTGTAGAAGAACTACCTACTTTAGGTGCACCTGTGTTAAGCTTCTTCTTTACTTCATCTTGAACCGCTTGCTTAAATAGCTTATCTAGCGTTTCAATCTTGGCCTGTGCTTCTTCAACATCTTCACCAATGGCTATAACATCAGCAAAAGCAGGATTTAAGTTCCTTGCGGAAAGAACCTTAACAACTTCATTTTTTGTTTGAAGGATATTGAATTCTTTTAGCTGTTCCTGCAACTCTTGAATCTTCATATCCTTTTCAGCGGTTGTTCGCTGTACTTCATCTAAGCCACTCAAAGAAAGCTGTTTCTCATATTTCTTCTTCTGCTTATCCAAAGCCGCATTAACTCTTTTATCAGCTTCAGTTTGAAGCAAGGCCATTACTTCATCTTGTGTATAGGTCTTAACTTCTTCCTGTCCATCAACGTTGATATTTTCTTGATTGGTATTTTGATTGTCCATTATTGAACTCCTTAAAGATTATGGCTTGCCGCCATCCCCTTTTTGAAAGTATTTGATTGTTTCTTTTACGCCTAACCCCCATTACAAAAGGCAAGTTGTTTTACTAAGCTAAAACCCCTTGAAAAGCTTTATAGTTCTACCACTGGTGCATAGCAACAGCGGCAGTTAGGATGAACCGGCAGTTGTGGTTCAGTTCCAAGCAAATAAATACCGCCATTTGCGGCGGCGTTTGCTTCACATTCATCACATAAATCTTCATCATCTTCTGGAATGTATTCTACTTCTTTCACACCTGCTAGTTTGTAACTGGTTATGCTTGCTGTGTTGTAAGCATAACTGGCTTCAGTTCTTACCAGCCTATCAGCCACACTATAGCCAACGTTCATATCAGCCATTATCTGTGCCTTTATTTGGTCTGGCATCTTACCCAAAGTAATCATATCTTCAATGTGCTTGTTCAGTTGGCTTGCTAGATGGTTAGTGTTATCCCACACTCTGTTACTATAATTTTTTCCACTCCAAGCACTATTGAGATATTGTGTAGTTTGGGTATTTCTTAGAAAAGTAAATATTCTATCATCTGGGTATAGTTCTTTTAATGTTGTTTCTAGCGTGTTGTTAAATACTTTACTTATTACTTCATCCATTATGGTTAGTTGTCTGTTTCCAACACCAGTTAGTTCTTGCTGTATAATATCTCGCAGTTGCGTATATTTTGAATACTGCCATAACTGCGTTCTGGTTAAGGTTTCAGCACCGGCACTATTGATTTGTGCGAATAGAGAATTAATTTGAGTGTCTATTTTTCGGTAGGTCTGCTGATATAGACGTTCCTGCTTCTTAGAATAGTTGGCGGCTAGGCGTTGTGCTTTTTCCTCACTCTGTCTAGTGCGTTCACTCCAATACTGGTTCTTCTGTTCCTTGTCCATCTTCTTCACCAGCAAAATCTATTGAGTAACCAGCCGCTTCTTCTTCCTCTATTCGTTTCTTTTCTGCTTCATAATCAACATCAATAGGCAGTAGGCCAACCTGTGTTTCTTTGCTTAATAGGTGTCCAACCTTATTCACTACATCAGCCATTTCAACTAAGTTAGCTGGTATGTTACGCTTGAATGTTAGGTTGATTGCACGATAGTCATATTCAGAACCCATAATAGAAAGCATATTGCAGATAAGTTCAATGCGGCGTTGTAGGCCTTTTTTAAAGCTACGTTCCTTTTTAGAAGTGGTGTTTTCTAACCCCATCAGCTTATACTTCATAGCAACACCAGAAGCATTTGCCGCAAAGTTTTCATCAGTCATTGGCGGCGTTTTGCTGAACTTGTGAATATCACTATCTATGCGGTTCTTTAGGTTCTCAACATAGGTATCATTAATGGTCTTTATTAGCCACTGTGCGGCAGAACCTTCTGGAAGGGTAATTACTCTGTTTTCCTTCATGTTGGCTACATCATCTGCTTCTAAGCCATCAACACCAGTTAAGGCCAAATAAGCATCTGCAAAGTATTCCATATCATTAACGCTATCACTTTGTATTTTGTCGTAAGCGTCAATAAGGGGAATTACTGTTTCATAATCACCTAATTCTTCTTCATTATTGCAGTAAACAATAATAGGAACTGCGTTAAACTGGTGTTGCTGTTCATCAAGCAACAGCATACCGGCTATACTCTTTTCCCATTGCTGAATATAGGTTTTACTGTAGACTTCAACAAAGGTTTTAGTGTTGCCAGTCAGAATATCCTTTTCATCATAGTAGCGGATAAAGAAAAGTAAATCTTCTTCAACCGTATTATCATAGACAGGAATACAGCCTTCAGCACTAACCTTCTTAAAGCGAATATCCGCATTATCATCTAAGTAAAGAAGTTCATAGGCTGTACCATAGATAGAAGCATCTTTAGCCAGTTCTGAATTCTCTGCGGCTTCATCATTGTAGTTATAGATAGCAGTTAAGGAATTAAGCAACTCTATTTCTTCACTGTTGTAGCTTACAGGTTCACCCATGAAATAGCCAACCATAATGTCAGTTATGTAGTTGGCATAAGGGTTAACTACCTTGTTGTTTGGCTTAGTAGCGTCTACCATAGTGCGGCTTAGAATAGCTTGATTTCCTATGTAGTAATCAGCTAACTTCTTTCTATTTGCGGCTTCACCAGCGTTATCTTCTATATACTTCAGAATTAGTTCTGGTGTAAGCACGCTATCTTTCTTTAATCTGTATTTCATTTAGTCACCTCTATAAACCAAGTGCCGCCTTATTCAGCGTGCCTACCTTTCTAATGTTTTCAACGCACTGTAACGAGTAACGCAAAGCATCAATGCAGTGGTTAAAATCATCGTTAGGTTCGTTAATGTATTCATTTGTGGCTTTGTCTTTTTTCCAAGAATAATTCTGGAATTCAGTTATAAGGTTCTGGCACTTTTGATTAACCAGTATTTCATATTGCTGTAGCTTCTGAATACCTTGAAGCACTGAACCTTTGCCTTTAGTTGCGGCCTTTATGCGTGTTACGCCTTGTCGCTTGATTTCTTCAATAGATTTCTGTTCAGCACTATCAGCAATGATTAGTTCTTTGCCATAGCCTTTATACTTGATAGTGTTGGCTATAGCGTCATTCAACATAGCGTGTTGATAGTGTTCATCAGTTATATATATCTTCTTATCTTCTTCATCCAGATAGGCGGCTATAAAGGCTGTAGCATCATTCACATAGCCAAAGTCAAGGCCGCACATTAACTTAGCGGTTGAAGGCGGCTGTATGTCTGAAATTGTCCAGTTGTAAAAAACCAGCTTATCTAAGCTGGCAAACTCACCTAAAGCATAAACCTTATAGTATGAAGGGTTAATCTTCTTCATATGTTCCAGATAGTCAATGAAGTTTTGTTTAAGGTGCGTTATATTATCCAAGTAAGTTGTTTTAATTATTATGGTGTTTATAGGCGGCGTGCCTGTGTTAAAGCCAAAATACTTGTAAACCCAATTTACTTTAGATATAGGGTTAAAAGAAACAATAACCTGTAAGTTCTGCTTCTTAACTCTTAAACGTAAGTTTAATTGCGTAAATTCTTCTTCATTTATTTCAGTAGCTTCTTCAACCCATATATCAGTAATATCAGTTATTGACTTTATCTTTTCGCTATCATCAAGGCCTTTAAAAAGAATGATACTGCCATTAGGCAATTCAATTGAAAATATAGATAGGTTAATCTTACAATCTTGTTTAATTTGAAAAAGAGAAAGCATATCTAAGAAAAGCTGAAACACACTATCTTTTATAGTGCGGCCTACCTTTCTAATAACCAATATCTTTCTCTTATCGTTTAATGCCTTGATAAGTAGCTTCTGTGCTATGAAGTATGACTTACCAGAACCGGCAGAACCATAATAGACTTCTGTATTATGCGAATAGTCAAAAACATAAGGAAAGTAAGCATCATTAAAGAAGCGGCGTTTAATTCCAATTTTCATAGTATCACCGCTTATTAATCTTCGATAATATCTACTACAATGGTTCTTTCACCTATTTGTTCAATCTTTTCAGTTGCCTTAAAGCCAGAGTAATCAAGAATGTACTTTGCCGCATTTAAGGCGGCAGAAAGGCTATCATCATTATCTAATACATTTTCCATTCTGCTGATTGCTTTAGAAACTAAAGAACTAAACTTGTTTTCAATTTCTTCTTGAAATTTCTTAGCATATATTTCATCATGCTTCCATCGTGAAACTGTAGTTTCATGCACTCCAAGTATATCAGCTACTTCTTTTTGCTTCTTATTCTCATAGACTAAAAGGCGAATAGCTTCTTCTTGTTTTTCACTCAACATAGCCTTCACCTCTCTTATCTCTAATTAGGCTTCTTATATCTCTGTAAGAAGCAAGAAATTTGTGTAGTTCAACTACAGTATTGGTTTTTCTAAACTGCTTAATAGCGATTGATACACCATGACAAATAGGAAAAACCGCATAATACACTTGTCCATCTTCAGTATCTATAGTTGGCAGTAAATCGGTAGCCATGTAGATATAGGTGATAAGGTTAAGGCTGTAAATTCTCTTATCCATCACTATCACCTTCAGCTATAATTGCTTCATACAGTTCTTTAGCTTCGTTAAACTGCTTTTCAGCTATCAACATGCGGCTATACAGAATTCTTAGTTCAGTATCTTTATAGCCTGTTAGTGGGTATTTCTCTAAGTTCTCATAATAAGTAACTGTTTGCTTTTCCTCCATTTGCTGTTCCTCCAATTAAAGAATAAATATCGTTGCATATACAACATAAATATTGTCAGCAACTTGTTGTAAATCAGCTTCAATAATGCCTGTTTTATTCAATACTCCTTGTAGTTGAATGGCTTCTTCCTTATCGAAAGCACCCCATCTTATTTGGCGTTGTGTTCCAAAGTCGTGAATAGTGCAATCACCTTTTTCTTTACAAACAAGAAATTTAGCACCGGCATTATTTATTTCATGCCACTTTTTTGTAGTAATAATCATAATCGTATTTCCTCCAATTGTTTGTATCAGTGCTGTTAAGCACTAATATTTTTGTAGTGCGGCAGTTTCTCAATTTTATTTAATGGGATTAATGCAATTTCCCCAAGCTTTAGGTACTCGCCGCACTCAAATTGTTTTGTTTCTATATGCTTAAAAGAATTATTGTTATATAACTCTCTAAGTTCATTTGTTCTTACGCAATGGATAACTTCTTGCTGAATATCAACAAAGAAGATAAATAATGCTTTAGTATAAAAAAACCAGCCTTTCTTCTTAGCTGATTTATTGGTTATTGTTTCAACGCATATGTTGCCAGTGTCGGCTATACGGCTATCTGCTTTGACTTCTATAGTTAAGGCCAATCTATCTTCCTGCTGTGCTATAAGGTCAATATCTTGTAGTTGGTATTGTTTGCTGTCTGAAACATCTTCTATAATGTAACCTTGCTGTTCTAAGAAGGTTGCGGCTAAAGCTTCGCCTTTTCTTCCTGCCGCAAGTGCCGCACTAAAATTATTGTAGTTTCCCATAGTTTTTAGTTACTCCTATTAAGTGATAGGGTTTTTGTTTTCTCCCTTCACTGGGTTAGTGGCAACTATGGGTAGGTAATATAGATTTTTCTGCGGAATTTTTACTTTTTGTGTTATAATAATCTATATTAATATAAATATAAGGAGTTTCTTATGTTTGGATTAACAGAAGTTCAGCGAATAAAAAATGGTGGTCAAGCTAAACTCTCAAAACGTCAAATAGTTTTTCTTATTATTAGTTTAAATGCCGCTAAAGCAAACTTATCACCAAAACAATATTATCAACTTGAATGTCTTTTTGGTATGTATCGTAGAGATAAACAAAAGGTGGTTATGGACTGTGCAAAATACTTAGCGGTCTGTGATGAAATGATTGCAGACTTTGAAGAAATTGCACCCTTTGAATTAATTAATGGTCAGTAAGGAGTAATCATAATGGAACTTGCAAACATTATTGTATCTGGTATTCTTGGTTTAGCAGTAATAGCTTTAACGTTCATCAGTTTAAATCAAAATAAAAAGTCAATTGAGCATGAAAAGAAAATGCGTGCCTTAGAAATAAAAGTTTCTACTTTTGAATTAATTCAAGAAGTATATTTTTTCTTTACTTGCGATTTAGCCAATCCGGATTTTTTTAATTTCGAAGAACTATTTATTAATTTTAATAATAGTTTTACAAGATTAACTAAACTAGGATTTTTAATAGATTTCTTATTCGATAATGATTTAAAGTATAAACTTAAATGTAAAATTAGTTCTATACAACAAGTTCTCCTAAATAAAGAGTTCCCAAGTTTCGATATAAATCAAATTGATGAAGGAATAAAGAATTTGCTTATTTCGCCAATAGAAAGTCATCAAAGACAAGCAGTTTTTCTTTATGAAATAAATAAAGATATCGTTGAATTATTTAATCCCTATAAACTAAATCTCAAATAAATTTTCTAAAATCAGCGGCAATTCAACCATAGGAATTTAGCCTTCAGTATAAATAATAGAGAAGGCTAAAAACTATACCTTATTTGCTTCTAAAAGGTAGGAAAATTAGTATAGATTATATACTAATAAAGAATTAAGCGGCAGCCTTTACGATTGCCGCCTTACCTTTACTTTCAAGGTATACTTTCTACTTGTCCACTATTACTATTATAATAGTGACTTTTGCCATAGTTTAAACTACTCAATCCACCGCTATTATCACCATTAGCCATAGCGATTAAAACAATGATTACAATGATTATTACCACAATCCAACCCTTTTTCATTTCACGCCCTCCATTTAATTTGATATTATAATTAATATCATCTTTGCTATCACATTGTAATATATTTTACTATCTTGTGTCAAACTACAATAATAGTAATAGTGAAATGAGGTGTGATATTGTGAGTGAGTTAAAAGATAAAGACCAGCCGCTTATTATAAAGAAGCGTGGTGAAGATGGTAATAAGGTTATTACCGTTCGTATTAAAGAAGGCATCTTAGAGAGTCTTGATAGAATAGCCAAAGAAAACAACTATTCACGCAATGAGATTATCAACATCATCTTAGAACATGGTATTAAAACCATGGTTATTGAGAAGTGATTATGCTTCAGCAATATCATCATATAATTCTGTTAAATCCATTAGCTGTTTCTTAGGTTTATTCTTATTAGGATTGATAGTCACTGCCATTACTTTCTGATTTTGAATAGAAGCAAATTGTTGAGCAATTCTATCTTTATTGGCCTTTAGCTTGTTTAGGCTTTCAGTAATCTCTTTTTGGTAATCAGCATTAAAAAGTAGGCCATAACCATATCTATCCCAAGTTGTTTGCGGTTTGCCGTTAAGTGCGGCATCAATCCATTCTTCAGCAAAGCCTTTTGCCGCAAGCTGTTCTATTGCCTTCTGTTTTTCTCCCTTCTCATTTGAGGAAGGACTATCTATCTTATATGTTATTATATGTTTATCTATTTCTCTATCACTTTTGGGAACTACTTTGTTCACTTTTAGGAACCCTGTATATCCTTTTTGGGAACAACTTTGTTCGTTTTTGGGAACAAGGTCACTTTTATTTAGTTCGCTTTTGGGAACTGGATTAGTAAAAAAATTATAAATATTGCCTTGTTTTAATTGTAGATAGCCTTCATCAACTAATAGTGCTACAGCTTTATGGTATGTAGTTTTTTTAATTCCTGTTGCATCTTCAAAAGCCTTTTGGCTAAGTGCTAAATCGAAGCCATCTGCATTACTCGATAAGTATAAATACAGAACAAAGGCTGAAGGCGTTAAAATTGCCTGAGCTTCTAACCACTCATTATTTTTAATTTGAAGAAAGTCTTTTACACACTTGCTTTTGCAAATATGTATAACTTTCTGGTTTGCTACTGTTGTCATAATAATTACCACCCTAATATTATTTACCACCTAAATAAAATAAGTAAGACTGCGGCTGGTGGTATAGCCGCATAAGATAGAGTAGCTACTCTCTATCCGTCTTACTTTCCAGTAAACTTAATTATTTTTTACTTCTCTCTTATTATACCACAAATTACCATCTTAGTCAACTTGTCAGCCTATAAGAAGAAGGAAGGAAAGGCTATGGCTACAAAAGCCTTTCCATTACCTATAAGGATTACTCCCTACATAGATATAGTGCTAAGAAGGGTTATTTCCTATAGGTTTTTCAGCAGAAATTTTAAATACTTTTGAGTCGGACTTTAGTTAATCCAATCACCTTAAAACCCCTGTTTAAAGCCATTTTAGCTACTCTAAACACTAGTTTTGGCATCTAAGAAGTGCTATTGAATCTATTATTTGGGTATGATAAACTAAGATTGTAGTTAAGAGTTGCAACAATTAACACCAATAAAAATTAACAGCCGCAAGGCAGAAAGCGAGTAAATATAATGACTAATAATAATAACAATGAAGGTGTAACTAATATGAGTGAACAGAAGGAAATGTTAATTCCCATTAAGTCATTAGCACCTACAAAGGTAGTAGCAATTAGCAGAAAGTTTGTTGAGGATTTCCATGCTACAGCCGGTAGAGAAGAACAGCTTTGGATTGAATCCCACATTGAAGCGGCTTTGGAAAAAGCCATTAAGGAAAAAGGCGTTGTAAAAGGCAATAAAGAATACTTTGCGGCGTTCCGCACTGAATTCGTTAGAAAGTTCTTCCCTTCGCTGGTTTCCGAAAAGAAGTATAAGCCTAAAGAATCTTTGCTTGAAACACTGCGGAAGAACAGAGAAAAAGGCGGCAATTAAACAGCGGCCTACTATGAAATTTAAGTAGAAAGGGGAAGGCGGTATGCCTAACAAGGCTAAGTATGATAAATTGAATAAACTGATAGCCATTAACTTAATCAAGTGCGGCTACAGGAAAGAAGAATTAGCTAAGTTGTTAGGCATATCGCTTTCAACTCTCTATAAGAAGCTAAACAAGCCAAACACCTTTACTTATTCAGAAATTCAAATACTGTTCTACAAGCTAAAGTTTACCCAAGAAGAAATACTGGCTGTAGTATAAAAAGAAGGCTTAAACGTCTTCTTTCTTTTTACTTATTAAAGAATTCCATTATCCTTACCGCTATTATCTTTTCTTCATCTCTAAGGGTATGTTGGTATACTCGTTTAAGCATTATATCTGTAGCATGACCCATTAGCTTCATTACATATTGGTCTGGAACATTAAGCATATGGAGTATAGAAGCGTAATAGTGCCGCATAGCATGGAAGTTATACTTTAACCCTAACCTAGCTATCATCAGCTTATAGCGGTTATCAAAGGTTTCTAGCGGTATATCAAACAATGTTTCTTTCCCTTCCTTCCGTCTTATTTCTAATTCCTCTTCAACTACTTTAGGAAGGGGGATAATTCTTGTGCTGTTAGTTGTCTTTGTAGGCTTTTCTACATAAACACCATCTATATTTCTAACTATAGCCTTATCTATATTTATTGTTTTCTTTTCAAAGTCTATATCCTTCCAAGTTAAAGCGAATAACTCACTTTTTCTCATGCCAGTTTGAATAGCGGCTAAAAGCGGCAAATACATTTCTTTTCCTTTAGCGGCTTCCAACATCATCATAACTTCATCTGTTGTTGGAATAGCAACTTCTATCTTTCTCTTTTGCGGCAGTTTAACCCCATTAACATCAAGTGAAGGGTAAAGTTCTTTTAAGGTTACTGAAAGCAAACCTAAAGCATTTCTAACACTCTTAGGTGAATGTTCTTTGGCATAATCGTTAATAGCCTTCTGTATATCCTCTTTGGTTATATAGCCTATCCTCATATCGATTATAGAACTGTAGGCGTTCTTTTTAAGCTGATTGTAGCCAACAATAGTAGAAGGACTAAGAATATATTCTCGATTGCTTATATAGCGTTCTATGGCGTCTAAAAGCGTTATATTCTCTGGCTTTGATTTATGCTTTCTCTCAACTTCAAATTGTGAAGCAAGAAGTTTGGCTTCTTTTGGAGTTTCGGCAGTAAAGCTTTTGAAGCGTTGTTTACCTGTTTCATCTACATAAGAAGTTCTAATACGATAGTTTCCGCTACTTAGTTTCTCAACTTTAGTTGCCATCTTTAGTTACTTCCCTTCTCTTAATAAGTTAATTTTAACATAATGCCGCAAATAATCAATAGTTTGTGGCATATTTTATGGCATATTTCTTTTTAAAATGGCATATTATTTTATCTTATTTGAGAATTTTTTATATGATTTAAGTACGGCAAAACAACTAGCAGAACCGTCAGAAAGGCTTTAAATAGGCGTTTTCAACGAAAAAAAGAGTAGTTAGCTTTTATAACTAACTACTCTTTATTGGTACCTCCTAGGGGAATCGAACCCCTGTTACCGCCGTGAGAGGGCGGTGTCTTGACCGCTTGACCAAGGAGGCTTATCACGCTCGACTATTCTACCAAAAAAATAGTGGCAAGGCAAGCCTTAATTATTAATTTTCATTGTTATTATTGTAGGACTACAATACATATTGGACACTGAACCTTGAAAATAGAAGATGCAGGAACGGACTCGTGGGGTATTGTTGAGTTGCAAGACAAAACATTACCGAAAGGAGCCATTGCTGCACCATGAAT